>CAZOJG010000018.1:0-3300 GCA_964580115.1 uncultured Rhizobium sp. | reverse complement strand
ACCGTGTTCGGGATGTCGTGAAATTTTGTGTCGGCGAAAACCGGCAGGCCGATTTCGACAATCTGCATCACGGCATCGGGGCCAAGCGCGGTGATGAATTCCAGACCGACTTTCAAACCGCCGACATGGGGTTTGACGGCGCGGGCGATTTCAAGGGCGCGCGAGAGGTCGGGCGTATCGAGCGCCACATAGATTGGATTGGGGTGATGAGCCGGGTGCATGCCATCGTGTTAGCGGGATGCGCTGGCAGGGGCAAGCTTGGGATGTGATCTGTGCGGTGCGCAGCCAAAAGCTGGATCGCCGGATATGGGCCAAGCCTGACGAAAAATTTTTGGCGTGTTCAGGTTTTTGGCGTGTTTAGGCGTTCGCGCAGTTCTTTGCCGGTGCGGAAGAAGGGGGCGCGTTTTTCCTCGACCGTTACGGGTTCGCCGGTGCGGGGATTGCGGCCCTGACGTGCGGGACGGCTTTTGACCGAAAAGGCGCCGAAACCGCGTAATTCCACGCGGTGGCCCTGTGCCAATGCTTTGGTGATTTCGTCCAGCACCGTGGAGACGATGCGTTCGACATCCCGGTGATACAGATGCGGATAGCGTTGCGTCAGCCGCGCTACCAGTTCTGATTTAATCATCCCCCCGGCCCCATTCTCACATTGCGATCGGATTCGCGCAGTATGCACGAAGTCGATGGAATTGTTGTCAGACTGTTGCCTTGCAGTCAATGGAACCGGGTAAGGAACCCCCTGTAAGGGCAAAGTTTTTTCGGTTTTAACGGGGTTTTTGGTTAATCCGGGGGGAGATTGCTAGCGGCGCTGCTCGATCAGCAGGTTCTGGACGGCGCGGCCGAAATAGCCCTGGCGGTCGGCCAGCCCTGCGAAGGCTATGCCGCTGCCCTCGCCGCCCAGCCAGGTTTTAGAATCGAGCAATATCCAGTCGCCCACCGGCTCGCGGGCCAGTGTGATGGTGAGATCGGCATTGATGAAGGTCCATTTCGACCAGTCGAGATCGGTGGAGCTGCCATTGCAGAAGTCGGAAGTGATGACGGCACGCATCAGGGGGGAGATGGGCTGGCCATCCAGCACGGGGCGGTTGACCCGGAACCAGACTTTCGCCGGGCCGGGGGTGAGGAAATTTCCCACGGCGGAGCGCAAAGTGAGGCCCGAAATGAAGGCGGTGGGGTTTTCGTGCTGCTGGTCGTCTTGCAGCATTTCCGGGAAAGGGACGTCTGGCGGGGCGAGTGCGACCTCTGGTGGGAGGCTGGTTGGCTGACGCCGGAGTTTGAGGATGCTGGCGCGGACGACCTCGGTCTCGTCGCTGATCAGGCGGATGGTGCTGAGCTGGATTTTACGGCCTTCGCGGGTGATTTCCTGCTCGATGGTGAGAGGGCCGATGGGGACGGGGCGCAGCAGGTCGATGGTCAGCCGGGCCACCCGCATGGGGGTGAGGGTGGGCATGTGTTCGGCCACTGACGCGATCAGGGAGGATGGAGCCGAGCCGTGCTGCATCCGCGCATCCCAGGGGCCTGCCGCATTGGGGCTGGTCTCGACGCGGTTGGGGGCGGTCAGGCGGTAGAGCGCGTTCATTGGGGCTTCCGTGGTGTATTCGCCGAAACAGGATAGGAATTGGGCGCGGTTTTGCCAGCGTTGATGCTGATTAACTCGCGATGGTTGCATGCCCTTTCTTATGTTGCGGTGCAATCGGCGCGGGCGTGGTGTTTTGCGTATCACACCTGGCCGGGAACCGCGCAAAGGGCCGCGAATATTTTGTCAAAGGGCCGGAATTGATTTACGCTTTAACAAAATAGAGCGGCCCGCCTCGCAACAGGGCTGCCTTTTCAGGGCGTAGCGGATCATTCCGGGGGAAGCGGATGTCAGCAGATGTGGTGGGCCTGCATGGGCCTTATGAGCCGGAACGGCGCAGGCCGAATGAACGCGTGATCGAGGAGCTGGAACGGCTGCTGGATTCGGCGCGGTCGGGAGATATTGTCGGCTTGGCCGGGTCTTATCTGCACCGGGATAATTTCGTGTCTTATTCGCATGCGGGCAGCGTGCATGGCTGCGGGATTATCGGCGGGCTGGAAAGCGTGAAAGAGAAATTGCTGCGTGGCGTGGGTGTGCCGCAGGAGTGATGCGGCACAGAACATTCGCGCTGTTATGCGATGAGATATTTTAGATAAAAAAACGCCCGGTCTTGCGACCGGGCGTTTTGCTTTCAAGGGGACGATGTTTATTCGTCGTCGCCTTTTTTCTTCAGGGCGGCGCCCAGGATGTCGCCGAGGCTGGCGCCGGAGTCGGACGAGCCATATTGGGCGACGGCTTGTTTTTCTTCCGTGATTTCACGCGCCTTGATCGACAGGGCCAGCTTGCGGCTGGTTTTGTCGAAGCTCGTGACCAGCGCGTCGATCTTGTCGCCAACGCCGAAACGTTCGGGACGTTGATCGCCGCGATCGCGGGCGAGGTCGGAGCGGCGGATGAAGCTTTTCACGCCGTCGGCCAGTTGGACTTCGACGCCGCCATCATTCACTTCGGTCACGGTGACGGTGACGACACTGCCTTTCTTGATCGGGCCGGCTTTGTCCAGCGGATCGTCGCCAAGCTGTTTGATGCCAAGACCGATGCGTTCTTTTTCGCTGTCGATTTCGAGCACTTTGGCTTTGACCATCTGGCCTTTTTCATAGTCCTGCATGGCTTGTTCGCCCGGCTTGTCCCAGGACAGGTCGGAGAGATGGACCATACCGTCGATATCGCCATCCAGCCCGATGAACAGGCCGAATTCGGTGATCGATTTGACTTCGCCTTCGATTTCGCTGCCCGGCGGGAAGTTGACCGCAAAGGCCTGCCACGGATTGTCCATGCATTGCTTGAGGCCAAGGCTGATGCGGCGCTTGTTGGAATCGACTTCCAGCACCTGCACATCGACATCCTGGTTCGGGTTCACGATTTTGGACGGGGCGACGTTCTTTTTCACCCAGCTCATTTCGGAGACGTGGACCAGACCTTCGACGCCCGGTTCCAGTTCAACAAAGGCACCGTAATCGGTGACATTGGTGACTTTACCGCTCATCCGCGCGCCGACCGGATATTTGGCGGCAACACCTTCCCACGGATCGGTCTGGAGCTGCTTCATGCCAAGGCTGATGCGCTGTGTGTCGTGGTTGATCTTGATGATCTGCACGGTGACGCTTTGGCCGACATTGAGGACTTCGGTCGGGTGGCTGACGCGGCGCCAGGCGATATCGGTGACATGCAGCAGGCCGTCGACGCCGCCCAGATCCACGAAGGCACCATAATCGGTGATGTTCTTG
>CAZOJG010000017.1:41050-57452 GCA_964580115.1 uncultured Rhizobium sp. | reverse complement strand
TAATCCCTTGGTCGGGGGTTCAAATCCCTCCGCTGCTACCAGCCGAAAGGCATGTTCAAGATGACGAAAACCAACCAGCCGAAATCCCCCCCGCAAAAAATCCCCAACCTCGCTGATATTGAATCCGCGGCGCGCGGTTTTGCTGGTGCCATCACCCATACACCTACCCATCATTCCCGCACCCTTTCCGATCTCACGGGCTGCGCGCTGCATCTCAAATTTGAAAATCTGCAATTCACCGCCTCCTTCAAAGAACGCGGTGCGCTGAACAAATTGCTCTCTCTCAGCATGGCCGAACGCAAGGCAGGCGTCGTGGCGATGAGCGCGGGCAATCATGCGCAAGGCGTCGCCTATCATGCTGGCCGTCTGGGCATAGACGCCACCATCGTCATGCCCGAAGGCACGCCCTTCACGAAAATCAAACATACGCGCGATCTGGGGGCCGAGGTCGTGCTGTATGGCGATTCCCTGTCGCAATCCCTGCTGCGCGCCCAAGAGATCGCCGCCGCAAAACAGCTCACCTTCGTCCATCCCTATGACGATCGCCATGTCATCGCCGGCCAAGGCACGATTGCATTGGAATTGCTACAGGCCGTCCCCGATCTTGAAATACTGGTTATCCCCGTGGGCGGCGGCGGTCTTATTTCCGGCATGGCGATCGCGGCCAAGGCGCTTAATCCCGCCATCGAAATCTATGGCGTGCAGGCGGCGCTCTATCCTTCCATGCATGCGCGGATGAATGGGCAAACCCTGCCTTGCGGCGGCCAGACACTTGCCGAAGGCATCGCCGTCAAAGAACCGGGCGAGCTGACCGCGCAGATCATCGCCCACCATGTCAAAGATATTTTGCTGGTCGATGAAAGCCAGATCGAACAAGCCGTGGCCAGCCTCTTGGAAATTGAAAAAACCGTGGTCGAAGGCGCAGGGGCTGCCGCTTTCGCGGCGGTGTTGCAGCATCAATCGCTGTTCAAGGGCCGTAAAGTCGGCATTGTTCTCAGCGGCGGCAATATCGATATGCGCCTGCTCTCCAATGTCATCCTGCGCGAATTAAGCCGCGAGGGCCGCATCCTCTCCCTCGTGGTGGAAATCGAAGATCGTCCGGGCCTGCTCGCCAAAATCGCCACGCTTGTGGGCGATGCAGGCGGCAATATTCTCGAAGTCTCACATAACCGGATGATGACGGACATGCCCGCCAAATCGGCCACGCTTGGCATGGTGATCGAAGCCCGCGACGCCGCCCATGCCCAAACCATAAAGCTGGCCCTGCACGAGGCGGGCTTCCCCCAGATCTCACCGCGCGGCCAATAATCCCTTCATTTCACTGGAAAACCTGCAATGCAGAGCGGAGGGCTGAATAAGCCTCAGCCCTGATTAAGGCTTTCCTTACCAAACCCGAGCGCGATATCTTAAGAAAGCCTTAACATGCCTCCATAACAGGGGGGAACAATATGCCAAAAACCTATGCGCAATGGATCGGCATGATCGTCACCGGCATTGTCGTGCTGGGCAGCGATACAGATGTGTTGGTCGCAATGCCTTATGGCATGGCCGCCGGGGCCTTGGCGGTTTTCCTGGTCAATCTGTCCGAAGCTAAAAAGCCAAAACAGATTCCACTCTCCACCAATCCCGGCTTACGCCGTATCCAGCGGGATCGCTCCTAAAGCCGTTTCCAATTCTTGAAAGCTGGGTTGTGCTTCGGTCGGCACTGAACCGCGGCCGATCTCCACCGAAACCTGCGCCGCATTGCCATGCAGATGCGCCACCAGAATATCGCGGATCACGTGATAAAACAGCGCGTCCTCATCGACGATGCTTTTCAGCCGTGTCGCAATCGGCCCGACAATCCCATAGGCCAGAAACACGCCCAGAAACGTACCCACCAGCGCCGAACCGATCATATGGCCCAGAACTTCGGGCGGTTCTGAAATCGCACCCATGGTTTTGATCACACCCAGCACGGCGGCCACAATCCCCAAAGCCGGCAAGGCATCCGCCATGCCTTGCAGCGCGGTCGATGGCCCCAAGGCCTCGTGATGATGCTTCTCAAGCTGCTTTTCCATGGCCGTCTCGACCTGATGCGGGTCTTCCAGACTCATCGTCATCATCCGCAACGTGTCGCAAATGAAGGTCAGCGCGAAATGGTCCTTGGTGATGCGCGGATAGCGTTTAAAAATCGAAGACTCATCAGGCTTTTCAATATGCGCTTCCAGCGCAATCAGCCCTTTGGATTTCATGGTCTTGGTCAGCAGGAATAACAGGCAGAGAAGATCTGTGTAATCGCTATGTTTCCAGCGCGGACCAGACACAACCTTGCCCAGTTCCCCGCCGACCTTTTTCACCGAATAGAGCGAGCCGCCGATCAACAACGCCGCCACCGCCGCGCCAAAAATGGTCAGCATTTCATGGGGCAGGGCATGGACCACCACATCCAGCGATCCGCCAGACATCAAATATCCGCCGAATACCGCGCCAAAAAGAACGACCAGCCCGCCGATCTGTAACATCACTATCCTAAAACTATATCAGGGGCGCACGCGTCCCCTTTTGTCACGCTGCATCATTAATGAAAGACCTTAAGGCGTCCTAAACACCCCTGAATTACCAGCCAAACGCAGCACAGGCCTTAACTCAGGGTTAATTCCACCCGCCACCAGGCTGGGGTGGCTCAGGGCCGAAAGATCGGTCTTGCCTTCACGCGGCCCCGCCGCTACCTCCATGGATGATAGGCAGTATGAGGCGCGGTCATGTGGGAAATCCGGGGAGAAACCCCAGCGGATGAAAGCGCCGTCGAAGCCCTGAATCACGATGGCTTTGGCCCCGGCCGCTTCGCCAAATCCGCCTATCGCCTGCGCGACGGCGTGGCCTGCGAAGCCAATCTCAGCTTTGTCGCCGTGGAAGATGGCATTTTGCGGGGCTCCATCCGTTTTTGGCCGATAGATATAAACGGCGCGCCCGCATTGCTTCTTGGCCCGCTCGCCGTGCAATCCACCGAACGCGGCCGCGGCATCGGCATTTCCCTGATGAAACATGGATTAGAGGCCGCAAAACAATCCGGCCACAAGCTGATCATTCTGGTGGGCGATGCGCCCTATTATGCCCGTGTTGGTTTCAGCGCGATTACGCCCGGCAAACTCAGCTTTCCCGGCCCGGTCGATCAATCACGTCTGCTCGGCCTGGCCTTGGTTGAGGGCGCCTTGGAAAATCTTGCAGGCCCGGTCCGCCGCGCCGCCATTCATTTTCCGGTCTGTGCCGATGGCGCGGGCCTGGCCTGATTTAGCGGCTCTCGCGCCACCACACCAAAAACAGCGCCCCGATCAATCCCAGTGCCGCAAACCAGGCCGGGATCAATTCCCGCTGCGCCACATCGCTCACACGGCTCGCCTGATTGGCCCGCAAGCCAATCCAGCCCGCTCCCCCCTGGGTCGAAGATGCGCCATGGCGGATCACCGGCACACCCTCTTCCAGCCAATGAACCGAGCCACCACTGGCCTGGGCACTCCGCTCCAACACATTTGCGGTCGCGCGCATATCCGCAACTTCTCTGGGGTTCAATGGTCCCGCCGCTGCAACCGCGGTCAATTTATCATCGCGCAAACGATACAGCCCCAATTGCCGCGCGGGCGCGCTGCCGCGCCAGATGCCCGGCTCCACTTTGCGCATCTCTACGCTGCGTTCCGCCCCCATCGGCAAACGCATCATCACAGGCGCAATGGCGGGCTGCATACTGCGCCGCTCAATGGTGATCTTGCCGTCCTGCACCACAGCCGAAAGACGTTCTTCCTCCAGTTCGGGTTCTTTCATCAACCAATGCGCCAGTCGGCGCAGCAATTCCGCCTGCGGTCCGCCGCCTTCAAAGCCGCGCGCCCACAGCCAGGCCTGATCCGACAATAATTCCGCCACACGGCCTTTCTGGCGATGATCCAAAACCAGCAAAGGCTGCCCGCCCGGCCCCTGCATCACGGTTTCCCCCGAAATTTTTTCCGCGCCGATCAAACGGAACCAACGCCCCCATTGCGCCTCCTGATTGGGACCATTGGCCCCCGGCAGCGATCGCGTCACCGGATGCGCCATGCCAGCTTCGGTCAAGCGCGGGCGAAAACTTTGCTGAAGCACCTCGCCCGTTGGCCGCGCCGGTAAAACCGCGGCGAGTGGCGTGCGATAAATACTCATCATCTCGGCATATTCCGGCCCCGCCGACACCAGCAAAGCCCCGCCATCTTCAACATAGCGCGCCAGATTTTCGTAATAGGCCAAAGGCAGAATACTACGCTCGCTATAGCGATCGAAAATCACCAGATCGAAAGACGATAACTTTTCATCGAATAATTGGCGCGTTGGAAACGCAATCAAAGACAGCTCGTCAATCGGCGTGCCATCCTGCTTATCCGGCGGCCGCAAAATCGTGAAATGCACCAGATCGACCGAAGGATCAGCCTTCAACAAATTGCGCCAGACCCGCTCGCCTGCATGTGGCTCACCAGACACCAGCAAAACCCGCAAGCGGTCGCGCACACCCGAAATCGTCACGACAGCGCGATTATTATCCAGCGTCAGCTCATCCGGCCCCGGCGCAACCTCCAGCTCGACCACATTCTCCCCGCCATGCGCCAGCGCCACCTGCAACACAGTCTCGCGCCCCAAAGCCACGCTCTGCACCGATTGCCGGGCACCATCCAACCAAATGGTCAGCTCGGCCATGCCCTGCATGCCTTGCGCCGCACCGCCAAAATCATCCACCCGCACCGTGATGGATGCGCGCTCGCCCACAATCGCATAGCGCGTGGCGGTCACCACACTGAGCTTGCGATCGCGCTCCTGCTTGGTCCCTGCCAGCAGAACATGCAGCGGCATTTTCAAGGCCGGCCGTTCTGGCGCGGGCACATCATGAATTTGCCCGTCACTGATCAAAATCGCCCCCGCCAGCCGCTCCGGTGGCACATCCGCCACCGCCCGACCTATCGCCGCAAAGGCCTCACTGCCGCGATCCTCGCCAGAACTATTGGTCACAATATCGGCTTCGCGAATATCCAGCCCTTCAATGCGCTGAAGCTGCGCCTTTACCTGCGCCAGCGCATCTGCACTTTGAGCCTTGCGCTGGCCCACATCCATGCTTTGCGAGCGATCCAGAACCAGCGCCACCACATCGGGCAAGGCCACACGCTGTTCCTCCACCATCAGCGGATTGGCCAGAACCAGCATCAAAAAAGCAAAGAACAAGCCACGCGCCCAAAGCCCGCGAATCTTCCCCGTCCTTAAACGCCGCCACAGGCTGAACAGCAGAAGCGCAAGCGCCGCCATGCCCAAAACAGATAAAAGCCAAAGCGGCAGAAGCGGCGCAAAATCCACCGCATAATGCAGGATCGGCGAATCCTTCATTGACCCAGCCTTTCCAGAAGGGCGGGCACATGCACCTGATCGGTTTTGTAATTGCCGGTGAAGGCATACATCACCACATTGACGCCAAAACGATAAGCCATCTCCCGCTGCGCCTCACCGCCGGGCATCACCGCCACTATGGGCCGCCCCTGCTGATCCATCGCCCAGGCCGCGGCCCAGTCATTACCGCCAATAATCACCGGCGACACACCATCCCCGCCGCGCGCGGGCGATGGCCCGGCATCGGGATCAGGCGGCGGAATTTTCTCGACCCATACTTTGCCGCCATCCCAGCGTCCGGGAAATTGCTGCAACAGATAAAACGCCTTGGTCAAAACATGATCGGCGGGTATCGGCTCCAATTGCGGCAGGTCCAGTTTTTCGGAAATACGCCGCAAGGCCTGCACACCGGGCGATTGCTCGCCCCGCACCGCGCCCAATGTCAGATCGCGCGTATCAAATAAAATCGTCCCGCCATTTTTCATATAAGCGCTGAGCTTACTGATCACCTTGGGCGAGGGCAGACCAAGCCGCCCATCCATCGGCCAATAGAGCAGCGGGAAAAAACTCAAATCATCCCGTTCCAGATCAACCGCCATGGGCTCCAGCGGCTCATAAGATGTGCGCTGCGTCAGCGCTACATTCAGCCCCATCAACCCGGCGCGGCTCATCGCATCCACATCAGACAGGCCCGTTCGCACAAAGGCGAGCCGCGTATCCAGCGCCGCGCGCATGGCAAATGCATCATCCGCCCGCGCCTCCCCCATATGCAGGGCCGCAAGCAACAGAGCCATGCCGCCCGCTGCGCGCCGTCCAAAGGATAAAATCCCCCGCATCTGCAACGACAAAAGAAAGTCCACCAGCATCAGAACAAAGGCCAAAGCCAATAAGGGTGGGGCCAGATCGCGCGCAGGCATGTCGCTGTAATAATCCAGCCGCTGCCCCGATGCGCCCAATGGTTCAAACCGAAAGGTCTGACCTGCCGCATTCAAGGCCCAGCTCGTCTGCCTATCCCCATAAAGCCCCGGCGGATGCGCTTGTGACGGCGTCACGTCTGCCAGCATATGACCGCGCAATGGCGTCAGCTCCGCAGGCGCTTTACGCCAGTGACCAAATCCGTTCAGCACCTGCAGCGGCGCAAGACTCGTCATGGGCGCAATCGCCTCTGTCCGCGTGCCACCGCCCAAATCCAGAACCCGCCGCAACATATCGACATAGAGGCCCGATAGAGGCAGGCTCGACCAGGCCGGGCTCGCCGTCACATGAAATAAAACGATCCACCCCTTGCCGCGCTGCGCCGCCGTGACCAAGGGCGTGCCATCCGCCAGCCGTGCCCATATGCGCCCCGCCAATTCCACCGAAGGCTCGGCCAGTATCTGGCGCGAAATACTCACATCACTATTGCGCTGTAGTCCCGCAAAGACCCCGCTCTCGGGAAAATCACCCAAAGCTTGCGGCGCGGCAAATGCCAAAGCCCCGTCCAGAAACCGCCCCCCGCCGCGTAACCGCACCGGAATCAAATCATCCGTGCCATCCGCCATGCGCGCCCCGGCAAAGCGCAGCAAAACACCGCCCCCTTCCACAAAGTGCTGCACCCGGTCGCGATCCGCACCGACCAATCGGCCAATATCGGCCAGAATAAGCACACTTATTCCTTGCGACAGCACCCTATCCAACGTGCCTTTGCGCAGATCGGCAAAAGGCGTCAGCGCGCGCTCCAGGTAAAATATATCCGATAATAATGGCTGTTGATGATCCGTGCTGCCGGCCGACACCAGCCCGACAGATTTGCGTTTATGGCTGCCATCCAGAAGCTGCACCGCACCTGCGGATTCCACACCGCGCAAGCTCAGCTTTGTCGTGCGATTGCGCAATTCCAATGGCAGCGGCAAAAGCCCCTTGGCCTCTTTGCGGCCCGCCTCCAGCTGCAATGTGAGCGATCCTAAAATCTCGCCCCGTTCTCCCAGCGCATCCACCACACTCTCACGCGCCGGCGCGGCAAAGCCGCGTTGCACCTGCACTTTGAATCCGCGCGCATCCTGCACCGGTGGCAATAAGACAAAGGGGCCAGCCAGCGGCGCATCCGCCAGAATGCGCATATCCCCTTTCTGTGCCAAAGCCCGTATCACATCGCTCTGATCATTTTTATCACCATGGTCCAACCCATCGCTGAGCCAGACAATCTCAGGCCGCTGATCAAAACGATGCGCCAATAAGGGCGCCAGCGCAGCCTCTCTCTGTGGCAACCAGGCCTGCGGTTGAAGCCCATTGGCCAATCGCATCAATTGACCAGCGGGCAAAAGTGAAAATTCCTGCGCGGCCTCCGCCGTGGCGATCAACGCAACGGCCCGCCCGGCCTGCCGTGCCTCGCGCACCAAATCAGTCAAAGCCGCATGACGGCTTTTCCAGTTCTGCGCCGCGGTCCAGCCATTATCCACCACCAAGACCAATGGTCCATTGCGCATGTCTTGTGGCCGTGCCCCCCAGATCGGCCCGGCCAGCGCCGCAATCACCAAGGCCGCAGCAAAAAGCCGTAACAGTAAAATCCATAAGGGCGAACGCGCCGGCATTTCTTCCCGGCTCGCCAGACCCAGCAATAAACGCAGCGGCGGAAAAATCTCACGCTTGGGGCTGGGCGGTGTCAGGCGCAACAGGAAATAAAGCAGGGGCAGCACAGCCAGCCCCAGCAATATCCATGGCGCGCTGAATCCCAGATTGGCCAATATGCCCATCTCAGCGCCGCTCTCTTAAAGTGCGATCGCTGCTCAAAGCCGCATAGAGCACCAGCAAACCCGCCTCTGGCCGCTGATCACTGCGATGCGCTAAATAAAGCCAGCCGCTGCGCCGCGCCATGTCCTTCAGGGCGGCACAATGATCGGCAAAGGCTTGCCGATACTCCGCCGCCATCGCATCGGCCCGCCCAATGATCGCCGATAAAGCGCCATCCGGCGTTTCAAACCGGATACGCCCGCTAAAGGGAAAATCCGCTTCCGCCGGATCAATAATATGCACCAGATGCACTTGCCGCGTCTGGCCGGCGGCCAGTTGCAAAGCGGCCTCCAACGCCGCAACAGGCATCAGAAAATCACTGAACAGGATCAGCGCACCCTTGCGCCCCAAAGGTGTCACATCTGGCATGGCGGGCGGCGTGTGCGCCAGATGCTGACCAAACAGGCTAAGCGCAGCCCGGCCCGTCATGGGGGCGCGCCCTTCGCCCAAAAGACCAATCCGCTCACCGCCGCGCAACAATAATGAAGCCAGCGCCAAAGATAATAAGCGCGCCCGCTCCAGCTTGGTCATGCCGCCCGAACCATAGACCATGCCCGGCCCGTGATCGCACCAGAACCACATGGTCTCGGCGCTTTCCCATTCGCGCTCCCGCACAAACAGATGCTGCGATTTGGCCGATTGCCGCCAGTCGATGCTGGCTGCCGGGTCTTCCGCGCGATAGCGGCGAAATTGCCAGAAGCTTTCGCCCATGCCCGCCTTGCGCCGCCCATGCACGCCAAGGCTGATCGTATTGGCCAGATGTTCTGCCTGTAGCAGCAGCGCGGGCAAACCCTGTGCTGCTTCGTCCGCGCTCCGGCGCAAATGCAGAAGCTTGTTCTGGTCTATCGTCTTATTCAGAGTGTTTTGCATAAGCGGTCGATCAGGCCCGTCGTGGAAAGCCCCTCCGCCCGCGCCGAGAAATTCAGCGCCATGCGATGGCACAGGATCGGCTGCGCAAGAGCAATCACATCCTCGACATCCGGCGCGAAACGCCCATCCAATAAAGCCCGCGCCCGCACTGCCAGCATGAAAGCCTGACTGGCGCGCGGTCCCGGGCCCCAGGAAATAAATTTGGCGTCTGCCACGCTGCTATCAGGCCGCGCGCTGCGCACCAGATTCAAAATAGCATCCACCACCTGCGTCCCCACCGGCAGATGGCGCACAATACGCTGTGCCTCCACCAGATCACGCGGCCCGCATAGCGTCGCCAATGTCGGCTCTTCGCCAAAGGTGGTGGCCAGCAGCATCTGCCGTTCTGCATCCAGATCGGGATAATCCACATCGACCTGCATCAAAAAACGATCCAGCTGCGCTTCTGGCAGAGGATAAGTCCCCTCCTGTTCCAGCGGATTCTGCGTGGCGATCACATGAAACGGCGCAGGCAGATCATAGCGCGCCCCGGCCACCGTCAGATGATGTTCCTGCATCGCCTGCAACAGGGCCGATTGCGTGCGCGGGCTGGCGCGATTGATTTCATCCGCCATCAATAGCTGCGCAAAGATCGGCCCCTTGATAAAGCGGAAGGCACGGCTGCCGCTGGCATCGTCCAGCACTTCAGAACCAATAATATCGCCGGGCATCAGATCGGGCGTGAACTGGATACGTTTCCAGTCCAACCCCATCGCCACGCCCAAAGCTTCCACCAGCCTTGTCTTGGCAAGCCCCGGCACGCCCACCAGCAGCGTATGACCGCCTGACAAAAGCGTGATCAGCACCTGCTCGATCACCTTTTCCTGGCCGAAAATACTACGCCCCAAACCTTCTCGCAGATGGGCGAATGTGGCGGCGGATTTTTCTGCCTGAGCGACCGCGGGTCCTTTCAAAGGCTTGGCACTCTGCGCTTCACTCATGTCCACATCACGATCCTGGCCACAATTTCTTGCCGCATTGCCCCCACACGCCTACCATGGGTGGCAGAACCGGGGTTTCCCTGCGATCTATGTCGCATCTGGCCCTGAAAGGTGCAACTTGCGCAAGGCAGATCACCTGGCTTCGGCCAAACTGTCTGTACGGCGCTAAATGAAAGCAATTTAAGCCCTTATGCAGGATGAAACGACACGCCATGAGTAATCGAGGCCTCCCCCTGGGGCTTGCCAGCCTCCAGCGCGATACGGCCGCACATCAGGCGCTGCCGCCGGTGGAAAAATGGAACCCGCCCTTTTGCGGCGATATGGATATGCGTATCGCCCGCGACGGCACCTGGTTTCACGAAGGCTCCCCCATCGGTCGGCGCGAATTGGCGCGTCTGTTCTCCACCATTCTGCGCAAGGAAGGGGGCGACTATTTTCTCGTCACCCCGGTGGAAAAAGTCCGCATCACGGTGGAAGACGTGCCATTTATCGCCGTGCTGCTCGATGCCGAAGGCGCAGGCCCGTCACAAACGTTACGCTTCACCACCAATATGGGCGATGAGGTCACAGCCAATGCGGAAAATCCCATCCGCGTCGTGCTCAATCCCGAAACGGCTGAGCCGTCTCCCTATATCCATGTGCGCCGGGGATTGGAGGCACGCATTTCACGTTCTGTCTTTTATCAAATAGTGGACCTCGCCATGCCCGATCCTGCCGGACAAAAGCTGGGCATCTGGAGCGCAGGCCAGTTTTTCATTCTGGGTAATCCCAATGGATAATCAGCCATGAATATCCATCTTGTCCCCAGTCATCATGTGCTTGCCGAACTGGCGCGCCATGAAACCCAATCCTTGCGTCAGGGCCTGCTGCCGGCGCCGCCCACGCTGCCGCTCAAACCGGTAAAAGGCGATTTCGATCTCAATCCCAGCCTGCGTGACATCGCCCCCAATCGTCAGCTCGCACCCGCGGCCGTTCTGGTGCCGATCATCGCGGGGCCAAATCCGCGCATCCTGTTTACCCGGCGCAGTGCCCATCTCTCACGCCATGCCGGTCAGGTCAGCTTTCCCGGTGGCCGCGCTGATCCGACGGATGATTCACTGGTCCATACCGCCTTGCGCGAAACGCAGGAAGAAACCGGCATCTCCCCGGAATTCGTCTCTATTGCGGGTTTTCTGGATCCCTATGAAACCGGCACCGGCTTTGCGATCCTGCCCGTGGTGGGTGTGCTGCGCGAGGGCTTCACGATTACCCCCTATCAGGACGAAGTCGAAGAAATCTTCGACGTGCCTCTATCTTTCCTGCTCGATCCCGCCAATCGTCTCGATGGTGAAGGTCATTTTCAGGGGCATAAGCGTTTCTATTACAGCTATGCCTATCAGGAGCATCGCATATGGGGGGCAACAGCCGGCATGTTGGCAAATCTCGCCGCCAGATTCAGCATATGAAGGTGCAATCATGATCTGGATGGTTCTGGGCCGTGTGCTCCTCTTCTTACTGCCCTTCGGCATTTACGCCCTCTACATCCAGTTGCTGCGCAAAGATGAAGATGCGCAAAGGCCCGCCCCATGGACAACACTGTTCATAGCCGGGCTTACTCTGGTTGCACTGAGCTTCGTCGTGCTTGGGCTGAGTGATCGGCCCCATGAAACAGGCCAATATGTCCCGCCGCAAAATGTAGGCGGCAAAGTCGTACCCGGTCACTTCCAGCCCGATAAATAAATGGCCCGGCTCACTCTCCCGCAACAGACATGGATGCAAAGCCCCGCCACCCGGTCTATGCTGGCCGCTCTTGGTGAGTTTGGGTCTGGGGACATAGCGCGCTTTGTCGGCGGCGCGGTGCGCAATAGTTTGCTGGATCAGCCGGTGCAGGACATCGACATCGCCACGATCCTCACCCCGGATATGGTGCTGCAAAAACTGCAACAGGCCGGGCTCAAAGCCATTCCCACCGGCATTGAACATGGCACGATCACCGCCCTCAGCGCCGGTAAAATCTATGAAATCACAAGCCTGCGCAAAGATGTCACCACGGATGGTCGCCGCGCCACTGTCAGCTTCACCACAGACTGGCGGGAAGATGCAGCCCGCCGCGATTTCACGATCAATGCGCTCTATGCCAGCGCGGATGGCGCGCTATTTGATTATCACGCCGGCCTGCAAGACATTGCAGACGCAAAGCTGCGCTTCATCGGCGATCCCGCGGCCCGTATCAAGGAAGATTATTTGCGCATCCTGCGGCTGTTCCGGCTCCATGCGGCTTATGGCAAAGGAGAAATGGACCCCGCTGCATTACAGGCCGCGATAGACGCCAAATCCCATATCCAGTCTCTGTCGGGCGAACGTGTGAGCAAGGAAATGCTCCGTCTGCTCGCCGCAGAAGATCCCCATCCCGTGCTACAGATCATGGCTCAAACGGGAATATTGTATGAGGTCATACTGGCACCGGCCGATCTTGCGCGCCTCGATCAGCTCATCCGCATCGATCGGCATAATTTCTTCCCCCCTGACGAAATCCTGCGCCTCGCCGCGATGCTCCAAAGTGAAGCTGATGCGCAAATGATCGCCGCGCGCTTCAGGCTTGCCAATAAAGACCGCCTCCGCCTCCGCCTTGCTGTGCAACAGCACAGGGCCTTGCGTTCAGATATACCGCTCAAAGACCTGCGACAGGCGCTTTATCAGCATGGCCGGGATGCGCTGCGCGATCGCATCCGCCTCAATTGGGCCGCCGAAGGCGAGGCCAATACGATTGCCTGGCGCACAGTGCTCGCCATGGCAGAGAGTTGGGAAAAGCCCGCCTTCCCCTTAAGCGGCCATGATGGGCTCGCCCTTGGTCTGACGCCGGGTCCAGCCATGGGGCAGTGTCTGAAACAGGCGGAACAGGCTTGGATCGAGAGTGATTTCACCCTCGATCCAGCCACACTTAAAACCTATCTAAAGCCCGCCTAACTTTGCGCCTGTAGCAAAGCCAGCACAGGCTTGGCGCCGTCCCAGATCATCGTAGCGGCGACGTAGATAATGACGATCAATCCGACATAGCCAATCCAGCTATAGCGATGCAGCAGTCGCGCGACCAGGGTCGCCGCGGCGCCCATCAGAATGATCGACAGCAAAAGACCGATCACCAGCACCTCGATATGGTGCATCGCTGCGCCGGCCACGGCCAAAACATTGTCCAGCGACATGGATATATCGGCGATGACGATCTGAATGATCGCCTTGCGCACAGTTTTGCGATCACCCTCAAGCGCGGTCGAGGCGTCCTGCGCCGATTGCAGCGCCTCATCTATGTTCTGATGATTGCTGCGCAGATCCTTATACATGCGCCACGCCACCCAGACGAGCAGTAGCCCG
This sequence comes from uncultured Rhizobium sp., assembly GCA_964580115.1. Lineage (GTDB taxonomy): Bacteria > Pseudomonadota > Alphaproteobacteria > Micropepsales > Micropepsaceae > Rhizomicrobium. The sequence goes on along the minus strand of CAZOJG010000017.1, from coordinate 44,106 downwards.
CCAAACAGCATGATGCCGGGTATGCCCAGCAAAGTCGCCGTGATCATGGCCAGCCCGATACGCAGCACCACCGCCGCGGCCAGGCCCCAGAAAATCACTTTCGAGCGATAGGCCAGCGGCACCTGCGCCGCTGCCATGCCGATGATGATCGCATTATCACCAGCCAGAACGATATCGATGATGATCACCTGCATCAGCGCCGAAAGCGCCGACGGGTCCATCGGTATGAAACTCAAAAGGGAGTCAAAACTCATAAACTAAGCCCTTGCTGTTCTCATCTGACCGGCATGACGGCGCATTCACGCACAGGATCATGGCCAATGGGCTTCCGGCGGCAGGGACATCAGAATCGCGTCCACATTCCCTCCCGTCTTCAAGCCAAATTGGGTGCCTCGATCATAGAGAAGATTGAATTCAACATAGCGTCCACGCTTTACAAGCTGGGCCTTTTTGTCAGCCTCGCTCCAGCTTTCCTGCATGCGCCGTCTGACGATATGGGGATATATGTCCAGAAATGCCAGTCCGACATCACGGGTAAATGCAAAGTCGGCCTCCCAATCCCCGGTCGAAAGTCGATCATAGAAAATCCCGCCAACGCCGCGGGCTTCATTCCGATGGGGCAAAAAGAAATAGTCATCGCACCAGGCTTTGAAGCGCGGATGATATGCCGGGTCATGTTTGTCACAGGCCCGCGCCAGCGCGGCATGGAAATCAGCGGTGTCTTCGCGGCGGGGCAGGGCAGGGGTTAAGTCGGCCCCGCCGCCAAACCATCCCTGCGTCGTCACAATATGCCGGGTATTCATATGCACCGCAGGCACATGGGGATTGCGCATATGCGCCACCAGCGAAATCCCGCTGGCCCAGAAACGCGGATCGCTCTCCGCCCCGGGAATGGTCTTCGCGAAGTCAGGTGAAAACCGGCCATACACGGTCGAGACATTGACCCCGACCTTCTCAAAAACCCGCCCCTTCATCATGGCCATCGTGCCGCCGCCGCTCTCAGCACCGTCTTCCGGCGGGCGGGTCCAACCCGTACGCTCAAAGCGCCCGGCTTCACCACTGCCGGTATAGTCACTTTCGATCTGCTCAAAGGCCGCACAGATCCGGTCGCGTAACTCCTCGAACCAGGCCCGCGCCCGTGCTTTTTCGCTCTGATCCGTCATTCGCGTCCCACTTCCTTGCCCTCGGCCAGTTGCCGCAAGGCCTCACCCAAAACCATCGCCGCCGCCACCGCCACATTGAGCGACCGGGCCGGCGGCACCATAGGGATGCCAATCCTTGCATCCACCACCGCATGAACCGCATCGGGCACCCCGGCGCTTTCCCGGCCGAGCAGCAATGTATCACCGCGGGCAAAGCTGAACCGGGTGTAGGGATCGGCGGCTTTCGAGGTCAAGAGAACCAGCCGCCCGCTTTTATGGGTGAAAAAAGCCTCCCAGCCGGTATGGCGGGTGATATTGGCCATTTCCAGATAATCCATCCCCGCCCGGCGCAAGCCCGCATCCGACAGAATAAAGCCACAAGGCTCGATAATATCGATAGGCACGCCCAACGCCGCCCCGAGTCGGATCAACGTACCGGTATTTTGGGGGATGTCCGGCTGATAGAGGCCGAGTCGCATGGCTTAGACCCAGTTTAAAGGGGGCAGATAGGGAGATTTCGGCCAGAAGCCCCCTATGCTGTCACCCGCCTCATGGCAGGACATAAGGGCGCATAGGTACAAGAACCCCCCTTTTCCGCCAAGCCTAGGAAATTCCCGGCATTTATGCGGCATCGTGCCGCGAGACCCGCCAGCAAGGGACTCTCTATTTTAACCGCCGCGCGCTTTGTGTCCCGGGGGAGGGCGCTGCATCATTTTCCAAAGCCCCGGAAATAGTCTTTCAGAGGTTTAATCCGTGGCAGCAGCGACTTCGGACGGAACCACGCGCCGCGACTTTCTATATGTTGCGACCGGCGCAGTGGGCGCAGTGGGCGTGGGCTTGGTAGCTTGGCCGTTCATCGACCAGATGAACCCGTCAGCTTCCGTGCTCGCCTTGTCATCGACAGAGGTCGATCTGGCCCCCGTGCAAGAGGGCCAACAAGTCACGATCATGTGGCGCTCCAAGCCGGTCTTTGTGCGTAAGCGCACCGCCAAGGAAATCGAAACGGAAAAAGCCGTCCAGCTTTCCGCGCTGATGGATCCGCTGGCGCGTAACGCCAATCTCGAAGAAGCCGCCCCCGCGACCGACGCCAATCGCAGCGTCAAACCGGAATGGATGGTGCTGATCGGCATCTGCACCCATCTGGGCTGCATTCCGCTCTTCAATCAGGGTGAGTTCGGTGGCTGGCTCTGCCCGTGCCACGGCTCGGAATATGATACATCAGGCCGTGTCCGTAAGGGCCCCGCACCTGAGAATCTGCTGATTCCGCCCTATACCTTCGTCAACGACAGCCGCATCAAGATCGGCTAACGGAGCACCGAATGTCCGCAGGGGAATCCACCTATACGCCGAAGTCCGGCCTTACGCGCTGGCTCGACAATCGTCTGCCCGTGTTGCGTTTCGCACATGACACGATGCTGACCTATCCGACGCCGAAAAACCTCAATATCTGGTACACATTCGGCGGCATCCTTTCCATCATGCTGGTCCTGCAGATCGTGACCGGCATTGTGCTGGCCATGCATTATGCCGCCAGTACCCAGCTCGCTTTCGACTCCGTCGAAAACATCATGCGTGATGTGAATTACGGCTGGTTGCTGCGCTATATGCATGCCAATGGCGCGTCCTTCTTCTTCATCGCCGTCTATATCCATATGTTCCGCGGCCTCTATTACGGCTCCTATAAAGCCCCGCGCGAACTGATCTGGATCATCGGCGTCATCATCTATCTCGCCATGGTCGCCACCGCCTTCTTCGGCTATGCGCTGCCTTGGGGCCAGATGTCCTTCTGGGGCGTCACCGTGATCACCAATCTGTTCACCTCGCTCGATTCCGTCATCCCCGGCGTCGGCACGGCCATCGCCACTTGGCTGTGGGGCGGTTTCGCGGTGGGTGATCCGACCCTGAATCGCTTCT
>CAZOJG010000017.1:0-41040 GCA_964580115.1 uncultured Rhizobium sp. | reverse complement strand
CATTATCTGCTGCCCTTCGTGATCCTGGGGCTGGTGGGCTTGCATATCTGGGCGCTGCATGTGCCGGGCAACAACAATCCCCTCGGGATCGATGTCAAAGGCCCGCAGGATTCGGTTCCCTTCCATCCCTATTACACGGTGAAGGATGCGCTCTATCTCGCCATCTTCTTCATCGCCTTCGCGGCCGTGGTGTTCTATGCCCCCAATTCGCTGGGTGAATATGAAAACTACAATCCCGCCGATCCGCTGGTGACCCCGGCTGAAATCGTGCCGGAATGGTATCTGCTACCCTTCTACGCGATGCTGCGTTCGGTGCCGGACAAGCTGCTGGGCGTCCTTGTGATGTTCGGTGCCATCGCCACCTTGCTGTTCGCGCCCTGGCTCGACACATCGAAAGTCCGCTCGATCCGCTTCCGGCCGATGCTGAAAGTGTTCTTCTGGATCTTCGTCGCGACCTGCCTTCTGCTGGGCTATCTGGGTGGTCAACGTCCTGATGCCGCCTGGCACCTCGCCGGGATCGACATTTCGCTGGTCTGGGTGGCCCGTCTCGGCACCATCTATTACCTGGCCTATTTCTGGATCATCCTGCCGGTCGTCGGCCTGATCGAAAAACCCAAGCCCCTGCCAGACAGCATCGCCAAGCCGGTGCTGGCAGCAGGACAGTGAGGACAGACATGCGTTTTGCTCATCTTGCCCTTCCTCTGGGTCTTTCACTCCTGCTTGCAGGCCCAGCTCTCGCCGCTGGCGGCCCGGGCGCGGCCCAGCATGTCAAACAGGTTGGCTTTTCCTTCGATGGTCCCTTAGGCACCTATGACCGTGGCGCCCTGCAACGCGGCTTTCAGGTCTATAAGGAAGTCTGCGCCGCCTGCCATGGCCTGACCCGCGTCTCCTTCCATGCTCTGGCTTCCGATGGTGGCCCGGGCTTCTCGGACGCGGAAGCCAAAGCCATTGCCGCCTCCTATCAAATCGTGGCCGGCCCGAATGATAAGGGCGAAACCCATGACGAGAACGGCGAGCCGCTGAAACGTCCGGGCATCACGGCGGACAAATTCCCGCCGCCCTTCGCCAATGTGCAAGCAGCTCAGGCCGCGAATAATGGCTCAACCCCTCCAGACCTCTCCTTGATCACCAAGGCCCGTCATGGCGGCTCGGCCTATGTCTATTCGCTGTTGACCGGCTATAGCGAAAAGCCCTCGCCAGACTTCCATGTCATTGAAGGGAAATATTACAACCCCTATTTCGAAGGCCGGAACATCTCCATGGCCCCGCCGCTGGTCGATAATAGCGTGACCTATGCCGATGGCACCAAAGCCACGATCGATCAGATGGCGCATGACGTGACCACCTTCCTGACCTGGGCCGCAGAACCCAAGATGGAAGAGCGCAAGCGTATGGGTCTTGGCGTCATCGCCTTCCTGGTCGCTTTCTCGGGCCTGCTCTTCCTGTCCTATCGCAAAGTCTGGGCAGACGTGCACTAAGCCGCCCCGGCACCTAAATAAGAAAAAGGCGGGAAGCAATTTCCCGCCTTTCTTTTATTTCGTATCGGTCTTTTTCATCTGCTGTTCTTTGCGTTTGCGCGCCTCAGTCTCGGAAATCACCCCCACCGTAACTTCCTGATATTTGACCTCTGGCGTCGCGGGCGCAGCCGGTTGGGTCGCTGCGGGCGTCGCCAGTCGCTCATTCACGGGCCCCCCGCGATAAGGCATGCTCTGCAGAAACATGTTCACGACAAAGGCCATCAGCGCCAAAACGGCGATGCCGATGGCCATCCCTATCAATCCGGCAAGTTTAGAAGACATGCGCGGCACCCGACCATTGCCGCCCCATCAGGTCAAGTGTTTTTGGTATGGGTCTTTGGCGGCGTAAGGATTTATTGCCAGCACGCTCTCCCATGTTAAAACCGCGCCAGTTTACGGCCATGCAGCAGGCGGATGGGGAACCATATTCAATGAGCAAAACAGTCTTAGGGATTATCGGCGGCAGCGGCGTCTACGACATCCCCGGCCTCGAAAATCCGCAATGGAAACAGCTGGACAGCCCATGGGGCGCACCCTCCGACGCACTCCTCTTCGGCACGTTCAAAGGCGTCGATCTGGTCTTCCTGCCCCGTCATGGCCGCGGCCATATCCATTCCCCCAGCTCGATCAATTACCGCGCCAATATCGATGTGCTGAAACGCGCAGGCGCCACCGATCTGATCTCGGTCTCGGCCTGCGGCTCGCTGCGCGAAGATCTGCCGCCCGGCACATTCGTCATCGCCGATCAATTCATTGATCGCACTTTCGCCCGCGAAAAAAGCTTTTTCGGCCCCGGCTTTGTCGCCCATGTCTCCATGGCCCATCCGGTTTGCCCGCGCCTGTCCTCCGCGCTCACGGAAGCTGCGGCCGAGGTCGGCGTCGCCCATGCCTCTGGCGGCACTTATCTGGCGATGGAAGGCCCGCAATTCTCCACACTGGCCGAATCCAATCTCTATCGCCAATGGGGCTGCGCCGTCATCGGCATGACCGCCATGCCCGAAGCCAAACTCGCCCGCGAAGCCGAACTGCCCTATGCCATCGTCGCCATGGTGACCGATTATGATTGCTGGCACCCCGATCACGACCACGTCACGGTGGAACAGGTGATCCGCGTCCTCACCGCCAATGCAGAAAATGCGCGCAAATTGGTGATGGCCGTCGCCCCCAAACTCGGACCCGTCCGTCAGCAATCACCCTTGGGCATCGAGACGGTGTTGGACACCGCCCTGATCACCGCCCCCGATAAACGCGATCCCGAACTCTTCGCCAAACTCGATGCCGTGGCTGGCCGCGTGCTTAAAGTTTGACGCGCAAGGAAATATAAAATGGACCTGACAAAAATCATCCGCACCATCCCGAACTATCCCAAAGAGGGGATCATGTTCCGGGACATCACAACCCTGCTCGGCAATCCGCGCGCCTTCCGCCGCACCGTGGATGAATTGGTGCAACCCTTTGTCGGTCAGCGCATCGACAAAGTGGCGGGCATCGAAGCGCGTGGCTTCATTCTGGGCGGCGCCATCGCGCATCAGCTTTCGGTCGGCTTCGTGCCCGTGCGTAAAAAGGGCAAACTGCCTTACGCTGTCATCGGCGAAGATTATGCGCTCGAATATGGCACCGACCGGATCGAAATCCACGAAGACGCCATCACCAAAGGTGAAAATGTTCTAGTGATCGACGATCTCATCGCCACGGGCGGCACAGCGCTCGCTGCTATCCGTCTGCTGGAACGTGTCGGCGCTGAAATCGCGGCTTGCGCCTTTGTGATCGACCTGCCGGAACTGGGCGGGGCCGATAAAATCCGCGCCCTCGGCCATCAGGTCACCTGCCTCACCGCTTTTGAGGGTCACTGAAGACAGCTCTTGAATGTGGGGGCAGGACCATTACATCAGTCCGGCTTCACCGGCTCTGATGTCTGGTAGAAAAGGGAAAGGGGGGGATACCCCCTCCCAAAAAAAATAAAAACAAATCCCCACTGTACAATTTAAACCCTTGATAAGGTTACAGGCATGAAAATCGGCGGTCAGTCCATGCGCACCATCTGGCCCGAAGGCGACGGCGTCCGCATCATCGACCAGACCCGCCTGCCGCATCGCTTTGAGACCAAATCCCTCCTCACGCTGGAAGATGCCGCCCATGCGATCGAGGCCATGCTGGTGCGCGGCGCGCCGCTGATCGGCGCCACGGCCGCCTATGGCATGGCGCTGGCCTTAGCTGTCGATGCCTCTGATGCGGGCCTACAAGCGGCCCATGACCGCCTGCTGGCGACCCGCCCCACCGCCATCAATCTGCGCTGGTCCCTCAGCCGCATGTTCGCCTTGCTGCGTCCCCTGTCACCTGCCGCGCGCGCCGCCGCCGCTTGGGCTGAATCTGCAAAAATCTGCGATGAAGACGTCGCCACCTGTCACGCCATTGGTGAAAACGGCCTGAAACTGATCCGTGAAATTGCCGACCGCAAACAGGGCAGGGTGAATATCCTGACCCATTGCAATGCCGGCTGGCTCGCCTGTGTCGATTGGGGCACCGCGCTTGCGCCCATCTATATGGCCCATGATGCCGGTATAGATCTGCATGTCTGGGTCGATGAAACCCGCCCGCGTAATCAAGGCGCATCACTCACCGCCTATGAACTGGGCGGCCATGGCGTGCGCCATACGATCCTCGCCGATAATGCAGGCGGCCATTATATGCAGTCAGGTCAGGTTGATCTCTGCATCGTCGGCACGGACCGGGTCACCGCCAATGGTGATGTCGCAAATAAAATCGGCACCTATCTCAAAGCGCTGGCCGCGAAGGACAATCACATCCCCTTCTATGTGGCGCTGCCCAGCTCCACCATCGACTGGACTTTGCAAAGCGGCCGCGACATCCCGATCGAGGAACGCAGCAGTGATGAAGTCCTGAAAATGACCGGCCGCCTTCCCGGTGGCGAGGTAGCGACGGTCGAGATCGCGGCCCCCGGCAGCCCCGCCGCCAATCCTGGTTTCGATGTCACGCCCGCACGCCTTGTCACTGGCTTCATCACCGAACGCGGTCTGTGCACCGCCACGGAACAGGGGCTTCGCAGCCTGTTCCCCGAACAAAAATAATACGCATCTAGGAATTGGAGAGCCGTTCAATGAAATCGCGTTGGTCTGATAGTGAAGCGCAAAATTTCGTCACGACATATGCCGCCAAAGGCATCTCTGAAGATCTGGCGCTGCGCACTTACACAACGCGGCTTCTCGGCTCCGATCCCAAACTCGTGCTGCATGGCGGCGGCAATACCAGCGTCAAAACCACCGCCAAAGACCTGCTCGGTGAAAATGTCGATGTGATCTGTGTCAAAGGTTCAGGCTGGGATATGGGCAATATCGAACCGGCTGGCCTTCCCGCCGTGCGCCTGGACCAACTCCGCCGCCTGCGCGTGCTGGACAGGCTCTCCGATGAAGACATGGTGAATTATCAGCGGGTCAATCTGCTGGATTCCACCGCGCCCAATCCTTCGGTCGAAACGCTGCTGCACGCTTTCCTGCCGCATAAATTCATCGATCACACCCATTCCACGGCGGTCCTCGCCCTCACCGATATGCCATCGGGCGAAGAGGTGGTGCGCAAACTCTATGGCAATCGCGTCGCCTATGTCCCCTATACGATCCCGGGCTTCGCATTAGCCAAAAGCGTCGCCGATATTTTTGACAAAAATCCCGATGTCGAAGGTCTGGTCCTGCTGCGCCATGGCATTTTCACCTTCGCAGACGATGCTAAAACCGCCTATGAGCGGATGATCGACTTCGTCACCATGGCTGAAGATCGTCTGGCGCAGGATCGCAAAACCTTGGCGCAAATCACCCTGCCGCAAAATCTGGCACGGGTGGAAGACATTGCCCCCATCCTGCGCGGTGCAGTGGCCATTGCCAAAGATAATCTGGCAGGCACGGTCAAGCGCCAGATATTATGCCATCGCAGCTCCCCCGCCATTCAAACTTATGTAAATGGCGTCGGCCTGCCTTTCTATTCTCAGATCGGTGTCGTCACGCCCGATCACACGATCCGCACCAAAAACTGGCCGCTGCTTGTGCCCGCGCCCGAGATCGGCAAATTGGATGCATGGAAAATCGCGGTGGAAAAAGCCGTGGCGACCTATGTCAGCCATTATCACGATTATTTTGCGCGCAATAATGCCAATAGCACCCCTAAGAAAACCGAACTCGATCCGCTGCCGCGTGTCGTGCTTGTACCGGGCATTGGCTTATTCGGTCTGGGTGCCAGCGCCAAAGATGCCGCCATCGCCGCTGACATCGCGGAAAATACGGTCGAAGTCATCACAGATTCCGAAGCCATCGGAACCTATGAATGCATCTCCGAAGCCGACATGTTTGAAGTCGAATATTGGTCGCTGGAACAGGCCAAGCTCGGCAAAGGCGCGGAAAAATCCTTGGCGCGCCAGATCGTGGTCGTCACAGGCGGCGGCTCCGGTATCGGTGCGGCCACAGCCAAAGCCTTTGCCAAAGAGGGTGCAGAAGTCGCTGTTCTTGACCGCGATCTGGAAGCCGCACAAACAACCGCCAAAAAAATCGGTGGCGCAGCCTTCGCCATAGCCTGCGATGTGACCAAGGCAGATGACATCGCAAGCGCCTTCGCGCAGGTGGTGCAACAGTTCGGCGGCGTTGATATTGTCGTCTCCAATGCCGGCGCGGCCTGGCAAGGCAAAATCGGTACAGTCAGCGATGAGACATTGCGCCAAAGTTTCGAGCTGAATTTCTTCGCCCATCACAATATCGCGCAAGCCGCCACCAAGATCATGCAGGCTCAGGGCACGGGCGGAGCCTTGCTGTTCAACACGTCGAAACAAGCGGTCAATCCCGGCAAGGATTTTGGCCCTTACGGCCTGCCCAAAGCCTCAACCCTGTTCCTGATGAAACAATATGCGCTGGATCACGGCCGCGACGGCATTCGCGCCAATGCCGTGAATGCAGATCGCATCCGCTCCGGCTTGCTCACCGATGATATGGTAGCCGCCCGCGCCAAAGCCCGCGGTGTCTCCGAACAGGATTATATGGGCGGAAATTTACTGGCCCGCGAAGTGACAGCCGATGATGTGGCTGATGCTTTCGTCTATCTCGCCAAAGCCACCAAAACCACAGCAGGTATTATCACGGTCGATGGCGGCAATATCGAAGCCAGCCTGCGCTAAAGCGTGAACAGGTCATATGTCCGCTGCCGGGCCAGTGCGGCGCAATCCGCGTCGTAATCTGCCCGGCGGTCGGAATTAAAACCGTGTCCCGCCTCATAAATATAGACCGGCACAGATGGATGGGCCGCCTGAATCTGGGTAACACCCTCCATCGGTATCCCATGATCTTTGCGCCCAAAATGTAAAATCACCGGGCATTTCGGCTGCCAATCCTTCATACGAATGATTTGACCACCATAATATGCCGAAGCCGCAGTCAGCCCCTCAGCCGTGCAAGCTGCGCCCCATGTCACCGATCCGCCATAACAATAGCCCGTCATAAAAACCGGCCCCTTGTCCCGCAACGTATGGATGCAAACTTGCGCATCTTGTAGCGACAGCTCAAACGGATGATCCGCGCGCGATAGTTTAACGGCTTTTTGAATATCGTCGGGCGCATAACTCGCCTGAAAGCCCGGTTCTTCCCGATCGAAAAGCGACGGCGAAAGAACCTCAAACCCGTCTGCCGCGTAAGAATCGCATAGGTCTTGGATATGCGCGGTAACGCCAAAAATTTCCTGCACCAGTACAAGCCCGCCGCGCCGCATCCCTTGCGCAGGCGCATGATAGACGCCGATCTCAGCACCATCCGCCATGGTCATCCGGATCATGCTGCCCATCGCCCTATCCCTTGTTACGCATTGAAGCGGAAATGCAAAACATCGCCATCTTGGACAATATAGTCTTTGCCTTCCAATCGGAACTTGCCATTGTCACGTGCCCCGGCCTCGCCCTTGCCCGCAACATAATCATCATAGGCAATGGTCTCGGAACGAATAAAGCCCTTTTCAAAATCCGAATGGATCGCGCCCGCGGCCTGCGGTGCCCGCGCGCCTTTAATCACCGTCCAGGCCCTCGCTTCCTTGGGGCCAATCGTGAAAAAGGTAATCAAGCCCAATAAGTCATAGCCTTTGCGGATCATCCGGTGCAGCCCCGGCTCTTCCAGATCAAGACTGGATAAAAATTCCAGCCGCTCCGCCGCCTCAAGCTGCGCCACTTCTTCTTCAATGCGCGCCGAAATCACCACGGCCTGCGCGCCTTCGCTGGCGGCTTTGGCCACAACCTGTTTTGTAAATTGATTACCTTTAGCCGCCGCGCCTTCATCGACATTGCAAACATAAAGCACAGGCTTCTGGGTCATCAGTCCCAATTGACGATAAGGCTCGTATTCTTCCGGGACCAGTTCCGCCATCCGCGCAGGCTTGCCTTCGCGCAGCAAGGCAATGGCCCGCTCCATCAGCGAGACCTGCTCCTTGGCGTCTTTGTCGCCATTCTTGGCCTTCTTCTCGAGCGGAATAATCCGCCGCTCAAGCGATTCCAGATCGGCCAGCATCAATTCGGTTTCAACCACCTCGGCATCACCCACCGGGTCGATCCGCCCCTCGACATGGGTGATGTCGTCATCCTCAAAGCAGCGCAGCACATGGGCAATCGCATCCACTTCGCGGATATTGGCTAGGAACTGATTGCCCAGCCCTTCGCCTTTCGAGGCCCCGCGCACCAGCCCGGCTATGTCCACAAAGGTAATGCGCGTCGGAATGATCTCACCCGATTTGGCAATATCCGCCAATGTTTCAAGCCGCGGGTCCGGTACAGCCACATCGCCCACATTGGGCTCAATCGTGCAGAACGGATAATTCGCCGCCTGCGCCGCCGCCGTCTGCGTCAAGGCATTAAACAGAGTTGATTTGCCAACATTGGGAAGGCCGACAATGCCGCATTTAAAGCCCATTACACGTCTTTCTTGTCAGAAGGGAGTTTCTTGTCAGGATCTGATCCCGGCTTTTCAGATTTCGGTTTAGGCGGGCTCAGCAATAAGGCCACCTTATTCATAAACCCGACATCATCATTTTTGGCCAAAAGAGGGGCCGCTTCGGCGATGGCCGATAGCATAGGCGCCAGCCAGTCTTCATCCGCTTTGGAAAAATTCCCCAGCACATGGCCCACAGTGTTCTGCGCAGACTTGCCGACGCCGATCCGCACCCGGCGATAATCCGCCCCCAATGTCGCGGTGATGGAGCGCAAGCCATTATGCCCCGCATCGCCTCCACCCGTCTTGGCCTTCAGCTTGCTCGCCGCCAGGTCGATCTCATCATGCAACACCACAAGATCACTATTGGAAATTTTATAAAAGCGCGCGGCTGGGCCGACTGAGCTGCCACTCAAATTCATATAGGTGGCGGGCTTCAGTAAAAATGTTTTGCGCCCAGCCAGCTTGCCTTCACTGACGACACCCTGAAAGCGCGCGCGCCATGGTCCAAAACCATAGCTGGCATGGATAATATCCACGGCCATAAAGCCGGCATTATGGCGGTTGCGTGCATATCCACCGCCGGGATTACCCAGCCCGGCGATGAGAAGCGGTGAATCAGACATAACCAGCTCCCGCGCTGGAGCTGCGCGGTCTTACTTCTTGTCGGCTTTAGCAGGCGCCTTGCCTGCGGGGGCCTTGCCGGCAGCCGCTGCTTTACCCGCAGCCGGCGCGGCTTCAGCAGACGCTTCGGTGCTCGCGCTCTTATCTTCCTTCATGCCTGAAGGCGCCACGATCGAGGCAATGGTGAAATTGCGATCGCGGATCACAGGAGACACGCCTTCCGGCAACTTGAAGTCATTGATGTGCAGCGTGCCGTGGATTTCCATGCTGCCCAGATCGGCTTCCAATGAGTCAGGGATATTGTCCGCCGGGCAGAGCATTTCCACGTCATGGCGCACGATATTGAGCACGCCACCGCGCTTCAGGCCCGGAGAAATATCTTGATTCTTAAAGCGCACCGGAATGGCCAGGCGCACTTTGGCACCCTTCGGCAGGCGCATGAAATCAACATGGACCACGCGGTCAGTGACCGGATCCAGCTGCACATCACGGGGGATCACGCGGGTCTTGGCGCCGTCAATATTCAGTTCGAACAGCGTGGTGAGGAACAGGCCGCTTTCGGCAAAACGTTCCAGCGTGCGTTGCTCCACGGAAACGGGTTCCGGGTCGCTGCCGCCACCATAGATAATGGCCGGGATCATGCCTTTAAGACGCGCCTGATAGGCGGGGCCTTTGCCGGTACGGTTGCGCTGTTCGGCGGTCAGTTGCTGCATTTCACGCATGATTTAAAAGTCCCTCAGTCCGGCATTCATCTGGCCGACACATTTTATGGCGCAGGAAAGCCGGGCTTTTAGCGGATAGGCGTCTCTTTCGCAATTGCTTGCATGAAAAAGGGCGCTCCGTCGCATGTAAGCCGGTTTTCCAGCAAAAACAGTACCTTAATTAAAATCCTCTGATCGTTGGCCTTAAAGCGCCAATCCCATAGGATTTTATCCCGATTACAAGCCGCTTAATCGAACAGACTCGAAACCGATTCCTCATTCGTGATGCGCCGCATGGCCTCACCCAGCAATGGGGCGATCGAGATGCGGCGGATATTGGTGCAGCTCTTGACGGCTTCGGTCGCATCAATCGAATCCGTGATGACCATGGATTTCAATTTGGAATTTTGAATCCGCGCCACAGCCCCGCCCGACAGCACCCCATGGGTGGCATAGGCATATACTTCCTTGGCGCCATTATTCAGCAAAGCCTCGGCCGCATTACAAATTGTGCCGCCGGAATCGACAATGTCATCAATCAGGATGCAGGACCGGCCCTGCACATCGCCGATAATATTCATCACTTCAGATTCGCCGGCCCGTTCGCGGCGCTTGTCGACAATCGCCAGATCCGCCCCCAGCCGCTTGGCCAGCGCGCGGGCCCGCACCACACCGCCGACATCCGGCGAAATCACCATCAGATGATCACCCATGCCCAGATGCTCGGTAATATCTTTCACAATCACCGGCATGCCATACAGATTGTCGGTCGGAATATCGAAAAAGCCCTGAATCTGACCGGCATGTAAATCAACCGTCAGCACACGATCCGCACCCGCATGGGTAATCAGATTGGCAACCAGCTTGGCCGAAATCGGCGTGCGCGGACCAATTTTGCGGTCCTGGCGCGCATATCCAAAATAGGGGATCACCGCCGTGATGCGGCGCGCCGAGGCCCGGCGCAGCGCGTCGGTGACAATCAGCAATTCCATCAAATGGTCATTGGCGGGATAGCTGGTGGATTGGATCACGAACATGTCCTCACCGCGGACATTTTCCTGAACCTCCACGAACACTTCCATATCCGCGAAGCGCCGAACGACGGCGCGCGTCAAAGGCAGGTCAAGATAGGTGGCAATCGCATCGGCTAGCGGACGGTTGGAATTCCCCGCCAGAAGCCGCATGCCCCGCGCTCCATTACGTTCGCTCATGCGCGCAAGGCCCCTTCGCAATGACAGTTAGATGACCGCCTTCTAGAGCATGCGCTGCGAAAGTAAAAGATGGTTTTGAGATAGATGCGCGCCATATCAATGGCATCGGTCCCTATAAGCCGTGGATAATATAGTCCTATCGGGCCAGCATAATGGCCGAAATCTGCCGTCCATAATCCGGCTCGCCCAGATGGGTGGTGCGGCGAAAGCTGAAGAAATCCTGATTTCGGCTATAGGTGCAGGCCGAGAGCATGTGGATGTTCTCAAGGCCACCCTGTCGCAGCCGGCTAAAAACAAAGGGTTCCAGCGCGAAGTGAAAATGGTCTGCACGTTTTGATGTGCTGAAGAACTGTGCAGAACCAGGGTCATCGCGCAGGAAGCGTTCCTTGAATTCCGCACCCACTTCATATTGGGACTGGCTGATACAGGGGCCGATCGCAGCGGCAATCCTCTCACGCCGCGCCCCCAGGCTTTCCATAAGATCCAGGATGGCGGGAATGACCCCGAATAAGGCGCCTTTCCATCCGGCATGGGCCGCGCCAATCACCCCGGCTTCCGCATCCGCCAAAAGTACCGGCGCACAATCAGCGGTAAGGATGCCCAGCACCAGACCCGGCTCCTTGCTGGCCATGGCATCGGCTTGTGGGGCCTCATCCCAATCCGCACGGGCAATCACGGCGGTTGGGCTGTGAATCTGATAAAGCGTGTGCACTTCAACGCCGCCTATGGCCCGCGCGATACGCAGGCGATTTTCCAGCACTTTGTCCTTTGCATCGCCTGACCCCAGCCCGCAATTCAGCGACGCGTATATCCCATCCGACACGCCGCCGGTGCGCCCAAAAAAACCATGCCGCACGGAAGGCGCCGAAAGATTATCCGCATAGAGGCGCAGCATCTCAAAACCCCGCAGGTTTGGGCGCGAAGGCGGGCAGAATTGCCATTACTTTAAACAGGCTGCCCATTTGCGCGGGGCCGCACAGGCGCTGATAGCCAGCCCGAATCTTTTCCGCCTGTGCCGGATGACGCTGCGCCAATTGTTCGGCACGCAGCGCATAACCCAAAGCCTGTAGAAACGCCCCTTGATCAACCGGCCCGGCGGTCACGGCGCTTTGCCGTTTCGCTGCCGCGGATAAAATTCTAAAATCCACATGGGCGGACAAATCCGCGCTGCCCGGATTATCCAACAGATCACAAGGCTGATGCTGACGAATGGCTTGCAATGTCTCGCCAAAGCCCCCGGCATAATATCCATAATCAATGATCAGTGCGGCGCCGCCCTGAACACTGATCCGCGCAGCCATTTCTTCCGTCAAAGCCGTGGCAGCAGGCGATGTCTCATATACCGCCCCAGGGCCTGCGCTGCCCCGCTCATTTTCCACAGCAAGGCCGGGGACTGCCAAAGGTGACAAGGAAAATTGCAATGCGCCATCCGCATCCAGATTCACCATGCGCTCATGCCAGCCTTCTGCGCCTTTCACATATTGGCGGACGGGCAAAGCATCAAAAAATTCATTGGCCAGAATGAAAAGCGGTTTGTCATTTGGCAAATCATCCAGCCGCGCCACCCAGCGCAACCCTGTTCCAGATTGAGCAAGCGTCTGCGCCTGTGCCTGCCGCAATACAGGGCTCGCCTCCAAGAGAACGACATCCAAGGCTTGCACAAAACCGGCATCCAGCTGCGCGGCCCGCAAAACATCTTTCATCAATGTGCCGCGCCCTGGCCCCAATTCGGCCAGGCATATCGCTGCGGGCTGCCCTTGCTGCTGCCATTGATCCAGGCACCACAACCCGATCAATTCGCCGAATATCTGCGAAATTTCCGGCGCGGTGATAAAATCACCTGACCGGCCTATGGGATCGCGCGCGGCATAAACTCCATGGTCCGGGTCATGCAGCACAATCGACATAAATTGCGCCACCGAAATCGGGCCCTGCGCCGCAATCAATCCGGCAATGCGGCTGGCCAGTGTCATCGTCACGCGATCAAGCCTGTCGCGGCTTATGTCTCGCCGCATAGATGAAGAAGAACAAGGCCGCCGCAAACATAGGCAGGCTCAAGGCAATGCCCATGCTGAACCAGCCGTAAAACACCGTGTCAGATTCCCGATATAATTCAGCAAAGCCCCTGAACACACCATAACCTGTGAAGAAGATAGCAAGTAATAGTCCGGGCCGCTCATGCAGCCGGAACAGCCGCAGGCAAATCTGCATGATGACAAGCAGCAACAGCCCTTCCAGCGCGGCTTCATAAAGCTGGCTGGGATGCCGCGGCACCATTCCCGCGGGGCAGTCGCCATGGCTGGCAATGATTTGCTCATTGCAGAACACCATGGCCCAGGGCACATCACTCGCCTTGCCCCATAATTCCGCATTGATGAAATTGGCGACCCGCCCGAAGAACAGGCCGAGCGGCGCGATCGTGGCGATGAAATCACCCAGCGCGATCACATCCAGCCGGTTTTTCCGTGCATAGAGCAGGGCCGCAATCATCACCCCCGCCAATCCGCCATGGAAGGACATGCCGCCATTCCATGCAGCGAAAATCTGGACCGGGTCGTTGAGATAGGCCGCTGGCAGGCCGTAACAGGCCGGGGAATCCCCCCATAAGCCGCAATAGAGGGTTCCATAAATCAGCACATAACCCAGCCGCCCCCCCAGAATGACCCCGATGGTCGCCCAGACGAAAAAATCCCCAATCTGGTCAGCCGTGGCTGGCGGCTTGTTGTGGAAGGGTGGGTTTTTCCACAGCGCAATTTCGCGAGATGTGCGGGCCAGATACCACCATGCCCCCAGCAATCCGGCGATATAAGCCAGCGCATACCAGCGGATGGCGACTGGCCCATAGATCTGGATCAGTACCGGGTCGATGTTCGGAAAAGGCAAGCTGGCGAGAACCATAAGGTCTTACGCGCCGCTTCGGCCCCCGCTGTCAAGCGCGGGGGTGGGGCAGGGGATGCCTCTGCCCCCCATCCAGCCTCTCCCGATCGAGGCCCCCGGCTTGTAAAGGTTACGAATGAACCCCTGTTGCTCTTAACCGTACTGTACTCCTATTAGACCGTCTCAGATGGCTCAGGAGGCCAGTATGCAAAGCGAAAACCCCTTTCTGGATTCCCTGGCGAAAGTCGTGACCGACGCGGCGGGCGCCGCCCAGAGCATGCGGACAGAGGTCGAAACCTTTATGCGGCAAAGGTTGGAAAAGCTGGTGGCCGAGATGGATTTCGTCCCGCGTGAGGAGTTCGACGCCGTGAAGGCAATGGCTGTCAAAGCCCGCAGCGAGAATGAAGCACTCGCGGCGCGTTTGGCCGCTCTCGAGGAAAAAGTCGCTAAGTGATTCATCCGCTGAGACATTCTTGGTGAAATTCTGTGGGTCGTTGAATCCGTCCCAAGCCCATTTTTTGGGGACTCTTGTAACCCCACAAAATCTTATGCCAGTTTGACTGACAACTGCTTCGTTTTGCTTTGGGGAGTTCAGGCATGTCTATGGTGCATCAGGATCAGGCGAGTTTCGCCCCGCATCCTATCGACTTGCTTGAACGCACAGTCGAAGACAATGGCTGGCCCTTTGAACGCAGCGGCCGGGACGAGCTGAATCTCTCCGTCGCAGGCAAGTGGTGCGATCATCATTTCAGCTTCACATGGCGCGACGATCTGCAATCGCTGCATCTCTCCAGCGCCTTTGAAATGCGCGTCGCCGATGAGCGCCGGACCGATATCGCGGCCTTGCTGATGTATGTTAACGCCCGGCTATGGATCGGTCATTTCGACCTTTGGCCCGAAGATGGCCAATTGCTGTTCCGCCATTCCATGATTTTCCCGGATTCCAAGGTCAGCGCATCCCAATGCGAAGCCCTGTTGAATCTGGCCGTCGAGGCCTGTGAACATTACTACCCCGCCTTCCAATTCGTCATCTGGGGCGGCAAAACGGCGGAAGAAGCGGTCGCCGCCGCCATTCTCGAATGCCAAGGGCAAGCTTGAACGCCTCTGAAGCCAAACGCACACCCATCCTGCTGATCGGGGCCGGCCGCATGGGCGGGGCCCTGCTCAAGGGCTGGATGGCCAATGGCACCGGCCCTTTGATCGTGGTGGAGCCGAAGCCCGGCCCTGAGCTACGCAATTGGGCAAAGGCCAGTCTGCTTACCCTGTTGAAGGACCTGTCGCAGCTACCCTCCACACAGGTCGCAGCCTGTATCGTGGCGCTCAAGCCGCAAATCCTGAAAGACGCCGCGCCGACTTTGCGCGCCATCGCTGAAAGCGGCGCGGTGATGATCTCCATTGCTGCGGGCACGACCTGTAAAAGCCTGTCCCGCGCCTGGGGGGGCAAAGCCCGGATCATCCGCTCCATGCCCAATACGCCAGGCGCCATCGGGCGGGGCATCACCGCCATCTATGCCATGCCCCAGGCCAGCAGGAAGGATCGCCAATTGGCCGATAGCCTGCTCTCTGCCTTGGGCCAAACGGTCTGGCTTGAAACCGAAACATTGATCGACGCGGCAACCGCCGTCTCTGGCTCTGGTCCGGCCTATGTTTTCTATCTGGTCGAGGCCCTCACGCAGGCAGGGATCAAGCAAGGCCTGCCCCCCTCTGTCGCCGCCCAACTGGCCCGCCAGACCATCATTGGCGCAGGCGCCCTGCTGGATTCGGAAAAAACCGATCCCGCCATTCTTCGCCAGAATGTCACCAGCCCGGGCGGAACAACGGCCGCCGCGCTGGACATCTTAATGGGGAAAAGCGGACTTTCTCCCCTCATGGCCAAAGCCGTGCAGGCGGCCCGTAAACGCGCCCGCCAATTAGGCAGCTGAAATATTATACCGGCAGGCGCAGTGTAGCGCGCAATCCGCCCAGCGGTGAATCACACAGCACAATCTCGCCGCCATGGGCGCGGGCAATGTCGCGCGCAATCGCCAGCCCCAGCCCCACGCCGCCGGTTTGCAGATTGCGGCCCTGATCCAGCCGATGAAAGGGACGAAAAGCCTCGGCCCGGCGATGCTCCGGAATTCCCGGTCCATCATCATCAATATGAACTTCAACCATATGGGGGCCTTTCACCAGGCTCACTTCTGCCTGCCGGCCATATTTCAGCGCATTCTGTATTAAATTTGTGAGGCAGCGTTTAAGCGCATGCGGCTTCAATGTCAGTTCAATCGCCTCATTTCCAGTCAGGCGTAATTGCTCTATGCGCTTGATACTACTCACGGTCTCTTGCAGCAGCACATTCAACGATGTGGGAACAGGTTCTTCGCCCATCTCGCCGCGGGCGAATTGCAGATATTCATCGAGCATATGTTCCATCTCGATAATATCGCCGCGCATGGCCTCGCTGTCAGGATTATCCTCCATCATGGCCAGTTGCAGCTTCAGCCGGGTCAGCGGTGTTTTAAGATCATGGCTGATACCCGCCAGCATCTCGGTGCGCTGATGCACATGGCGGTCAATCCGCTCGCGCATGGTCAGAAATGCCTGTGCGGCCCTGCGCACCTCCGCAGCCCCATAGGGTTTGAAGTCTTCGACACTCTGGCCCTTGCCAAAATGTTCTGCGGCCTGCGCCAAACGCTCAATAGGGCGAACCTGATTGCGCAAAAATACAATCGCAATCCCCATCAGAATAAGTGACGATCCCACCATCCAAAGAATAAATATATCCGGTCCCGAAACGGTCACCCGTTCGCGCGGTACAATCAGGCGTAATACGCCATCATGCACCTCCACCCTGATCTCAATCGCATCGGGGCCACGTTTGCTCACATCATAGTGCCGTCGCTCGCCTATTTGCTTGGCGATGACATGCTCCAAAGCATGTTCAATCGTGCTTTCCGGCGGCGGATGCGGGGCAATTTTCTCACCCCGAAAGATCGCAATATCAAAGCCCAGCATATTCACGGCTTTCTGGCGCAAAATCGGCCGATCTGCTGCGGCCGATGTGTCCTCCAGATTAATTAGAAAGGCGATATCCGCCGCAATCTGTGTCGCCATGCGCTGGGTGGTAATATCCAGGTGACGCTCAAAAAAGTAATATGACATCAAGCCCTGCAACAGCACGACCGGGGCCACGATAATAATGAGCGACCGCCCGAACAGTCCGCGCGGCAGGAACCGCTTCAACGCACGAAATGGATGCACGCCGCGCGCAGTATCGGACTTAGAGGTTGCGGTCTGGGACAAGGACATATCCTACATTACGCACGGTTTGCAGATAGAGCGGCATTTTGGGATCGTCTTCAATCTTGCGGCGCAGCCGCGTCACCTGAACATCAATCGATCGCTCCAGTGCCACGCCCAGCCGCACACAAAGATCATTGCGCGAAAAGGGGCGTCCTGCATTGACCGCAAACAATTTCAGCAGCGCCGATTCCGAACTGGTCAGATGCACCGGCTTGCCATGTTTCAGCAGCAAGCCGCGCTCCAGATCGAAATGCGCATGGCCCATTTTAATCTCGCTCTGAATCTGCGCCACAGGCGGGGCGCTGCGGCGCAGCAGCCCTGTCACCCGAAGCAGCAATTCACGCGGCTCAAACGGCTTGGCCAGATAGTCATCGGCACCATGTTCCAGCCCCGCAATCCGTTGTTCGGGGTCGCCCTGCGCCGTCAGCATCAGAATGGGGACCTGCGAGCGCCCGCGCACATCCTGCGCCAATTCCAGCCCGGTCTCTCCAGGCATCATCACATCTAAAATCAGCAAATCAAAAGCGATGCTTTTCATCAGAATGCGGGCCTGCAAAGCATCTGCCGCCACGCTCACCCGCAAACGGTTCTGAGTGAGATAGCGCTGCAACAGACCGCGCAACCGCTCATCATCGTCCACCACCAGAATATGGGCATCTTCCAAAACAGCGTTCATATAGTCAGCCCTAACGGCTCATTGCCCGGCAGGCCGCATAGCTGCGCCATCCCGGCCGCAAAAACCTGCCCAGCCATGTTTCGAGGGCCAGTTATATGCATTTGGCGCAATTGACGCATGCATTTATCGCCGGGCAAGGCATGGCAGGCGGTCAAAGTGGGCCCCAAATTCTGGCCAACCCCGTCCCTGCGTCACTGCGTTGCGGGGGTGAAGGCGTTGAAACGCGCCGCAAGGCACCGAACCGGCGCTCTATAGCTTGCGTTGACGCCGCATCCTTCAAGTATAATAGCCCCAGCTAAAATGACTGAATATCGGGCGGGTGCCCGGTCTGGTTCATGTCAGGCATGTTGACTTATTAGGCGCTCATGGGCTTCTAAACAAGCTCCAGCGCAGGCAAAGGATTAGGTACGAATGGCAGCCCCCTCAGTGATACCCTTTGACGACCGCGATGGCTCACTCTGGCTGGACGGCGAAATTGTGCCATGGCGTGATGCCAAAACCCATGTCCTCACCCATGGGCTGCATTACGCCTCCTGCGTGTTTGAGGGCGAACGCATCTATGGCGGGCGGATTTATCATCTCGAGGCCCATACACGCCGCCTGTTTAAATCTGCCGAAATTCTCGGAATGAAAATTCCGTACACGGAAGACGAAATCAACAAGGCCTGTATCGAGGCCGCCGCTGTGCAGAACATTCAAGATGGTTATGTCCGTCCCGTGGTCTATCGCGGCAGCGAAATGATGGCCGTCTCCGCACAAGCCACCAAAATTCATGTCGCCATCGCCGTGTGGCAATGGCCCAGCTATTTCGACCCGAAGGAAAAGCTCAAAGGCATCCGTCTGGACATCGCGCAATGGCGTCGCCCCGCCCCGGATACGGCTCCCAGTCAGGCCAAGGCCGCAGGTCTCTATATGATCTGCACCATGTCCAAACATGCGGCCGAAGCCAATGGCTATGCTGATGCGATGATGCTGGATTACCGCGGCTATGTGGCCGAAGCCACGGGCGCCAATATCTTCTTCGTCAAGGATGGAGCGCTGCATACACCCATTCCCGATTGTTTCCTCAATGGCCTGACCCGCCAATCGGTTATCGCGCTGGCCAGAATACGCCAGATTCCCGTGATCGAACGTCATATTCAGCCCGAAGAACTCAGCACTTTCTCGGAATGTTTCATCACTGGCAGCGCCGCCGAGGTGACGCCCGTGTCTGAAATCGGGCCGCATAAATATGTGCCGGGCCAGATCAGTGAAGCACTGATGCGCGATTACAGCGAAGATACTTTCCGCGCCGATCCGGTGGTGAAGCTTTAACTCCAATGCGCCTTGTCTGCCTAGCGGGCAGGGCGCATATGTTTCAGACCAGCCCGGAAATATTCATAACCTGTATAAACAGTCAGCCCTGCCGCCAGCCATAACGCGGAATAGGCAAATGTGCTGTAGGCCGTGGCGGGTGTGCCGGGTACAAAACCATCGGCCAGCGGGCGCAAAATCATCGCACCAATCGCCACCATCTGTATCGCGGTCTTGATCTTGGCAATGCTGGATACCGGCATGCTGATCGCCACCCCGGCCAGAAATTCACGCAAGCCCGACACCAGAATTTCCCGCGCTAGAATGATCAGGGCGGGAAACAGTTTGTTACCATCAAAAATTCCATCCGCGACCAGCATCATCAGCGCCACCGCCACCAATATTTTATCGGCGATAGGGTCCAGCATTTTTCCGAAATCAGAACCTGATTTCATTTTGCGGGCGATAAAGCCATCCAGCGCGTCCGAAATCCCGGCCAGACAAAAAATAGAAAAAGCTATCAACCGGGCGGTCTGACCGGGCATCAGCATGGCCGCCACGAAAACCGGCACCAGAAAGATGCGGAACAGGGTCAAAAGGTTTGGGATCGTAAACATGTCGGGACTGTATCAAAGCTGTGGCGCGCGTCACCCGCCCGGATGAAAGAAATCGAAAATCTTTTTCGCCAAAGCCCGACTAATCCCCTGGACACTTTCCAATTCTTTAAGACTGGCCCCGGATATCGCCCGCGCCGAGCCAAATTGTTGGAGCAAAGCCCGCTTGCGCGCCCCGCCCACCCCGGCAATTTCCTGTAATGGATTGGCGGAAATAGCCTTCGATCGCTTGGCACGATGGGTTCCGATGGCATAGCGATGGGCTTCGTCCCGCAAACGTTGCAAATAATACAGGGTCGGGCTTTTGCTCTCGAGCCGAAACGGCGCCCGTCCTTTCATGTAGAAATGCTCTCGTCCGGCATCGCGGTCTGGGCCTTTAGATATGCCGACCAGCACCACATCCTCCAGCCCCTGATCCTCCAGCACAGACTGCGCCACGGCCAATTGTCCCGGCCCGCCATCGATCAGCACCAGATCCGGCCATTTGGAGTGGGCCTCTCCCCCCGTCTGCGCCCGCTCTCCTCCAAGCTGCTCCTTCACGAGCCTGGCAAAGCGGCGGGTCAGCACTTCTCGCATCATCGCATAATCATCACCCGGGGTGAGCTCGGTCGATTTGATATTGAAGCGGCGATATTCGTTTTTCCGAAAACCCTCCGGCCCCGCCACAATCATTCCACCTACGGCATGTGCGCCTTGAATGTGGGAATTGTCATAGACCTCGATCCGGTTGGGGCGTGTTTCCAGTTCAAATAATTCCTGCACCCCATCCAGCAAAGCCCGCTGCGCCGAATTTTCCGCCAGCCGCCGTAATAATTGCTCGCGCGCATTCTGGCACGCCATTTCCATGATTTCGCGTTTCTCACCGCGCTGCGGTACAGCCAGTTCGATCCTGTGTTCAGCCCGTTCGGAAAAAGCCTGCGCCAGCAAATTCATATCCGCGGGCGCATGAGACAACAGGATCAATGGCGGCGTAGGGTGGTCATCATAAAATTGCCCGACAAAACTTTCCAGCACATCCGCCGCCGACATTTCCTTGTCATGTTTAGGAAAGAACGGCCGATTGCCCCAATTCTGACCGCCCCGGAAAAAGAAGATCTGAATACAGGTTTCCCCACCTTCGCTGAAGGCAGCAAAAACATCCGCATCTTCAAAACTGCTGGGATTGATCGAGGAATAAGACTGAATTTGATGCATGGCGCGAATGCGATCGCGCAATTGTGCGGCCCGTTCAAATTCCAAAGCCTCGGAAGCCTTGCTCATCTCCCCGGAAAGCATTGTTTGTAATTGCCGGGATTTCCCGCCTAAGAATAATTCCGCTTCCCGCACCAGCTCAGCATACCCCTCCTTACCGATCCGCCCGGCGCAGGGTCCGCTACATCTTTTGATCTGAAAAAGCAGGCATGGCCGCGTGCGGGACACAAAGACTGAATCCGAACAGGTGCGCAGCAAAAACGCACGCTGCAATGTGTTAAGCGTACTGTTGACTGCACCTGCGCTGGCAAAGGGGCCAAAATAAACCCCTTTCGTGCTGCGCGCCCCCCGGTGTTTCAGCACTTGCGGATAGTCATGATCCTGGCGCAGCAAAATGCTCGGATAGGTTTTGTCGTCGCGGTAGATAACATTATAACGCGGCCTAAGCCTTTTGATCAGGTTGGATTCAAGAAGCAGGGCTTCGCTTTCCGACGCGGTCGAGACAAACAGCATCTCCGCCGTTTCCGAAATCATCCGGGTGATGCGTTCGGAATGGCCCCGCCCTTGTGCGTATGTGGCAACCCGGTTCTTTAAATTCTTGGCCTTGCCGACATAGAGCACATTGCCCTTGTCATCCATCATGCGATAGACCCCCGCCATATTCGGCAGGGTTTTCAGATAGGCACGAATGCGCGCAGCGCCAACGAGTAAAGCATTTTCCGTGTCAGGCTGTTCTGTCATGCGTCTAGTATAGCAGAACGCATGGGCTATGGCGCATGGCGCTCAATTTCCACGCCGGCACTTTCCGCGCCGGGCAGCGCATGCAGCTTCTCCACCCGCACCCGCGCCGTTCTTACCCGGTTGTCGTCAAAACAAGCCGCGGCAATGCGCTCGGCCATAGTTTCCGCCAGATTGATATGGCCGTCGGCCATCAATGCCCGGATTTTCTGCTCGATCGTGGCATAGTCCACCACTTTCTCCAGCCGATCCTGCACATCGATCACATCTTCCACCGCCAGATCAACATTGATCCGCACCGGCTGTGCCTTGCCCTGTTCGTGGCCATAAACGCCAATATGCGCCAGCAATTCCAGATTGCGGATAAAAACATGGCGAATAGCCCGTGATGCATCGGCAATGCGAAAGGGCTGTACGGGTGAGTTCATTTTTATTCCTTCATCGCCACATCAGGCGTTTGCCAAACCAGATGCTGGCCGCCATCAACCGCAATCATCTGTCCCGTCACCGAAGGCGCATCCAATAAATATCGAACCGCCGCGCATATATCTGCGGGATCAGCCCCAATGCCTAAAAGCGTGGCGTCTCGCTGAATTTGAAAATCTTCTTCCGATTGACGCGCATTGCGCATGGTCGGCCCCGGCCCGATACCATTGACCCGGATATGCGGCGCCAAAGCCTGTGCCAATGTTTTGGTCAACCAGTAAAGCCCGGCCTTGCTCAAACTATAAGACATGAATTGCGGCGTTGGCTTTAAAACGCGCTGATCAATCAGATTAATGATCGCGCCGCTTTGGCCCTGCGGTAATTGGCGTGCAAAATTCTGCGCCAGCACAAAGGGCGCGCGCAAATTGGCTTCCATATGATGATCCCAGGCTGCCCGATCACAGCTTTCCCAATCATCATTCTCGAATGTGGATGCACTATTGATCAGCGCGCTCATCGGCCCCAGTTCCGCTGCAGCGCGGCCCACCAACGCCACCATATCCGCCTCGCAGGACAGATCGGCTTTCAGCGTGATCGCCCGCACGCCCGATTGACGGGCTGCTTCAGCGGCTGATACGGCATCATCTTCAGATGTGTTGTAATGTACCGCCAGATTCCAGCCCCGGCTCGCCAAATCCAAAGCAATAGCCCGGCCTAATCGTTTTGCGGCACCTGTTACAAGTACGGTCTTCACAGCTTTATCCTGTCATCCTTCAAGATTTAACGCACAAAGCCAACCTTCTGCTTCACCTCGTCCATAATCGGGGTCGCAATGGCACGCGCCTTTTGCGCGCCAGTTCGCAAAATACGATCAATCTCAGCCGGGTCGCCCAAAAGCCGGCGCATCTCGCTTTGAATCGGGTCCAGCTTCGCCACAGCCAAATCCACCAATGCATTTTTAAAGGCCGAGAATTGCTGGCCTGCGAATTGTGCAATCACCGCTTCGGTCTGGATGTCTGAAAGCGCGGCATAGATATTCATCAGATTGGCCGCCTCAGGCCGCCCCTCCAGCCCCTTCGCATTATCGGGCAAAGCGTCCGGATCAGTTTTGGCTTTGCGGATTTTCTGCGCAATCACATCAGGTGTGTCGGTCAGGTTGATCCGCGCATTATCGCTTTCATCCGATTTCGACATTTTCTTACCGCCGTCACGCAAGCTCATCACCCGTGTCCCTGGTCCCATAATCACGGGTTCAGGCTGCGGAAAAAACTCGGCTGCCGCAAAATCATTGTTGAACTTCTGGGCAATGTCGCGCGCCAGTTCCAGATGCTGCTTCTGATCATCGCCCACCGGCACATGGGTCGCTTTGTAAATCAGAATATCCGACGCCATCAGCACAGGATAAGTATAAAGCCCCACACTGGCGCGTTCCTTATGCTGGCCGGATTTTTCCTTGAACTGGGTCATGCGGTCCAGCCAGCCCAAACGCGCGACGCAATTAAACACCCAGGCCAGTTCGGCATGTTCTGGCACTTGCGACTGATTGAAAATGGGCGAGCGTAGCGGGTCGATCCCGGCGGCAATATACGCTGCGGTAACTTCCCGCGTTGCCTGCGCCAAAGCTTCCGGGTTCTCATATCCCACGGTCTGGGTAATGGCATGCATATCCACGACACAGAACAAACAATCCTGCTGGTTCTGCATGCCCACCCAATTCTTCAGCGCCCCCAGATAATTTCCCAGATGCAGCGTATTGGTGGGCTGCATGCCGGAAAGAACGCGCGGGTGATGGCTGGTTTCTGTCATGGGTAAATCTGTCCTGAAAGTGTCCGGTTTATGGCCTTGACCGGCTTTGGCATCAAGGGGGCATGGTCAGGCCGAGTTTACGGCCTCGGTCCCGCCCAATGCCGTTAAAAGTGTCTTCTGAACGGCGGCAATCTTCTCGGGATGGGTAATTTTATGCCCAAAACTGTCCCGCACATAAAATGTATCAATCGCCTTTTCCCCATAGGTCGCCACGATCGAGGACGAAATCGACAAGCTGCTCTCAAACATGGCGCGGGTCAGGTCATAGAGAAGCCCAGGCCTATCCAGCACCTCCACCTCGATCACCGTGGCGGTAGAGGATGCATCATTATCAATATTGATGCGCGGCGGTGTGCGAAAGGCAGCAATCTGGGTTTTGCTTTCCTCACGTTTAGCCAGAGCGGGGCGGGGGTGAAACTGCCCCGATAATGTTTTCAGAATGGTCTCGCGTAAGCGCTTGATCCGTGCCTCATCGCCAAATGGCCCGCCCTGCGCATCCTGCACCGAAAAAATATCCAGTGTGAATCCATCCACTGTGGTGAATCCTTTGGCGTCGACAATCGAACCTCCTGCCGCCGAAATAGCGCCAGCCAATTGTGAAAATAGGCCGGGATGATCCGGTGTGTAGATCGCAATATCCGTGATCGATCGAAACGCATTGCTATGTGCTGAAAGCGCCAGCAATTCAGACTTAGCATCGGCCTCGCGCATCATGCGGGCATGGCGGGCATGGGTCGTGTCATCAAATGCCAGCCAGTAGGAATCGTAATGCCGTGCCAGCGCTTTGTCGCGCTCAGCCTCGCTCATATCGCTGATATGCTGCGCCAGCCCCTGTTTGGCCTCTTGCACGCGTGAGGCCCGCGCCGGCGCGGCATCGCCACCCGACATTTGCGACTCCGCCTCATAATAAAGCTCACGCAGCAATTGGCCTTTCCAGCCATTCCACACGCCTGGGCCCACGGCGCGAATATCCGCCACGGTCAATATAAGCAAAAGCCGCAACATCTCGGGCGATTGCACCGTGCGCACAAAATCGCGCACTGTCTTGGGGTCTGATATATCGCGCTTCTGCGCCACGTCGCTCATGACCAGATGGTTTTTAACCAGCCAGACCACCGCATCTATATCCGCCCGCGCCAGGCCCCAGCGTTTGCATAAGGTCTCCGCGATAACCCCGCCTACCTCGGAATGATCTCCGGGCAATCCTTTGGCGATGTCATGCAGAAGAATGGCGCAGTATAAGACATCGCGCGATTTGATACGTTTGACGATATCGCTGGAAAGCGGATGTTCGTCTTTCAGATCGCCATGCTCAATCGCCGCCACATTGCCCACGGCGCGGATCAAATGTTCATCCACCGTATAGTGGTGATACATATTGAATTGCATCAGTCCGACAACCCGCCCGAATTCCGGCACAAAACGACCAAACACACCCGACTCATTGAGCCGTCGCAAAGCCCGCTCCGGGTTACGGCGCGATGTCAGAATATCCATGAAAATGCGATTGGCTTCGGGATTGTCCCGCACCTCCTGCGTGAACATATCCAGCGATCGCGTAATGGTGCGCAGCGCATCAGGATGCACATCCACGCTTTTCTCATCGGCCAGTTTGAAAATGCGCAACATATTAATGGGGTCGCGCCGGAACGTTCCTTCGCGCCGGTTCAAGCGGCCATTTTCCACAAAGAACATGTCTTCGCCGGTGCGCGGTTTCAGGAAGCCGGGCAGAAGTCGTGCCAATGATGGCCGCGGTTTTTTATTTTGCTCTTCCAGGGCGGCACAGAAAATGCGGGTCAGGTCACCCACATCTTTGGCGACCAAGAAGTAATCCCGCATAAAAGCTTCCACTGTCTGGCGCGGATTATCCCCCGTATAGCCCATACGCGCCGCCAATTCCGGCTGCGCTTCAAAGGATAAGCGCTCTTCCGCTCGGCCAAACAGATAATGCAGCCTCACCCGCACATTCCATAAAAATGTCTCAGCCTTCTGAAAGGTTTTATATTCCTCCTGCGTGAACACATTATGGTTCACCAAAGCCGCCGGGTCATCTGTGTGATAAAGATATTTGCCAATCCAATAGAGCGTCTGCAGATCGCGCAAACCACCTTTGCCCTCTTTGACATTGGGTTCCACCAGATAACGGCTTTCACCTTGCCTGCGATGGCGCTCATCACGTTCGGCCAGTTTTCCGTCTACAAATTCAATGCCGGTCTTGGCGGCAATTTCACCCCAGAAGCTTTTGCGTAATTCGGCAAACAGCGCCTGATCGCCCCATAAATAGCGCGCCTCCAGCAAGGAGGTGCGGATCGTAATATCTTCTTTGGAAAGTCTCACACATTCAGCCAGCGAACGCGTGGCATGGCCTACTTTCAGCCCCAAATCCCACAACATATAGAGAATGAACTCGACCACGCTTTCGGTCCAAGGCGCGCGTTTCAGCGGGCGCAGGAACAACAGGTCAATATCCGATCCGGGGGCCAGCAGCCCGCGCCCATAACCGCCCGTGGCGATCACCGATAAACGTTCAGCCGCTGTGGGGTTCTGCGCATAGTAAAAATGTTTGGTGGCCAGATCATAAATCACCTGAATCGTGGCGTCCTGCAGTTCCGATAAAGCAGCCGCCCCGCCCATGCCGCTGATCGCGCCGCGTTCGACCTGATGACGAATATTGGCGCGCGTCGTATTGAAAGCGGCCTTGATCAGCTCTAGCGCCTCCTGGCGCAATTTGGACTGATCTCCAGAATCCTTGGCCCGCGCTGTCAGCGCATGGCGCAGACCATCGGCATCCATCACGCAACTATGGTCTATCGCTTCAAAACCCACGCATATACCTCAAAACAATACCCCTCTTCCGGCCAATATAGCATGGGCGCGGCCGGAAAAGGGGCCTGTTCTGATCTTTGGTAAGCTCTAATTTTTGGTCGATCCCAGCCAACGATAGACGATCCCGGCCAAGGCCGCCCCCACCAGCGGGGCCAGCCAAAAGGCCCAAAGCTGCTCAATCGCCCAGCTGCCCTGAAATAGCGCCACCCCGGTGGACCGGGCCGGATTGACCGACGTATTGGTCACCGGAATTGAGATCAGGTGGATCAAGGTGAGTGTCAGACCAATGGCCAGCGGCGCAAATCCGGCTGGCGCCCGATCCGACGTGGCATGAAGGATGATCAGCACAAACATGAAGGTCATCACAACCTCGCATATCAGCGCCGCCGTCAGGGCATAGCCATGGGGTGAATGTTCACCAAATCCATTTGAGGCAAATCCCGCCGTCGGATCAAATCCCGCAGCACCGCTGGCGATCAGATAAATCACGCCGCCCGCCAAAAGCCCGCCTGCCACTTGTACAATCCAGTAAGGCGCAATCATCTGCACCGGAAAACGCCCCGCGCTCCACAAACCAAATGTAACAGCCGGATTGAAATGCGCCCCGGATATATGCGCAAAGGCATAGGCGCCTGTCACCACGGTCAATCCAAATGCCAAAGACACACCGGCATAGGCGATACCCATTTCCGGAATCGCGGCGGCCAATACAGCGCTGCCGCAACCGCCCAGCACCAGCCAGAATGTTCCTATGAATTCTGCAACAAGCATACGTGCAATCGGCATTGTTTCGCTCCCTTGCATGCCCCTCCGCCCTAGCCGGTCGGTTGTGAGCTGACGCAAATCATATACGCAAAAGGACGCGCAGGGGCAGGGGGCTCAGCCTGTTTGCTGGCGCAGCCATTCCAGATAATCCTGATTACCCCCAAGAACAGGCAGGATCAGAAAACAGGGAAGTTCATACGGATGCAAAGCTCGTGCTTTTTCGATCACCTGATCCGCCAAGGCCCGCCGTGTCTTGATAAACAGCGCATGTTCATTGGTCTGTTCAAGTTTGCTCTGCCAGCGATACAGGCTGATCATACTGGCATGAATGGTTACACAGGCAGCAAGCTTCTGGTCCAACATGGCCTCGGCAATCTGCTTGGCCGATGCTTCGTCGGGGCAGGTCGAATAGACCATAACACATTCGTCCGGCTGATCCTGCATGCCTTGCTCCTTATAAAATGGCGCGGCTCAACTTAACATGTAGCAAGCAAAAGGCGCAGGCGGTTTCTGCCGCCTGCGCCTGCGCTTAAATAATATTGGCTTAAACCAGTTTCAGATTGACTGCTTTGGGGCCACGCTTGTCGGGCTCGACATCAAAATGAATCTGCTGCCCTTCAGTAAGGTCGCGCAATCCGGCGGCCTCCACGGCGCTGATATGCACGAATACATCTTTCCCGCCGCCATCTGGCGCAATGAAACCGAAACCTTTTGTACTATTGAAAAATTTGACCTGACCGAGGGTTGCCATGTGAATCCGTTCCCTGAAATGAGTGTGTATTGAAATATCAAAATATAAAAATTCTGGGCCTTAAGCTTTAATGCCTCAAACCTATACCCAGTTGTGCCTCCCTCACAATCTGACCCTGTAACATTTGCCAGGGCTGTGCATTTGATGAAGTATGGATATCTGTCATCTCCCTTTAACAGGCTTATGCTGCAGCCGGCCTTGATGAGGGGGAATGGCCTAAACTATCGATCCATACAGATCGCATATCAGATGGAGGGTAATGGGCATGGCGTATAAAACACTTGGGTTAGGCATGGCTTTCAGCCTCTTGATGATCAGCGCCGTGCCCGGCGCAGCCCAGGATATGCCACCAGAGGAGGGCAAGACATTGCCCCGCGCCATCGCACTGCCACCCCCAGCCTCACTCAAACCTGATGCCCCGCTGGAGGTTGAAGACCGTTCAGCGTCCTTGCCGCAGGATCAGGTCATCACAATCAATAATATTGAAATCGTCTGCACCGGTACCGGCTCCTCGCGCGATAATCCTCAATGGACCGCCTATCCTATCCGCGTCGCTTTCTCGAATAGCGCCGCACAATATCTTTCGGGAATCGATCTGCGTCTTTCGCAAGATGGCAAACAGATCGCCTCTTTTACCTGCTGGGCACCCTGGGTGTTGCTGCGCATGGCCCCGGGCGGCGACTATAAACTCACCGCCTCCCTCGCGGGGCAGTCCGGTTCCCCCAGAAAAAGCGCCAGCTTTACCGTTCCCGCATCGGGTCAGCGCGGGGTGAATATAGCCTTCCCGGAGGTCGGCCCCAATCAATAGCGTTTAAGCACGCACCTTTTTTGCCGGTCCTGCGTTGTTCAGCTGAAGTTCCTTCGGCTGAACCGCCTTGCAAATGAGGTTAATCATGCTTGCTGCCACACGTCTTACCATCGCTGCCACATTTTCAGCCGCCCTTTTCATAAGCGGATCGGCTTTGGCCGCCGACTCCATGTCCGATCAGCGCGCACTTCTGGCCAATGCCGAAGCAACCATCGCGGATATGAAATCCGACGCCACATTCGGCCCGTCCCGCAATTTGTTGCAGCGCGCGCGCGGTGTGTTGATTATTCCAAAACTGATCAAAGGCGGCTTTATCATTGGCGGTGAAGGCGGCGACGGTGTCATGCTCGCGCGCAATAAGGGCGGCTGGAGCTCGCCCGCTTTCTATACAATGGGCTCCGCTTCATTCGGTTTTCAGATCGGCCTCGAACAAGCCCAGCTCGTGCTCTTCATCATGAGCGACAAAGCCCTTCATGCTCTGGAAAATAGCGAATTTAAATTCGGCGCGGGCGCGGGCCTCACCGTCATCACGGTTGGTGCCGCCGCTGAGGGCGCCACTACGGGCAATCTCTCGGGCGATATCATCGTCTGGGCCAGCGCCAAAGGTGCCTATGGCGGGCTGACCTTAAATGGTTCGGTGCTGAAACCGCGTGAAGGCTGGAATAACGAATTTTATGGACGCACCGTCACCGTGCCGGACATTCTCACCACCCGCGTCAGCAATCCCGCTGCCATGGGCCTGCGCAATGCTCTCAAAACGGTGAAACCGAAATAATCACCGAAATAATCATTGCCTGCATATTCTAAAAAATATCAGGCGAACGCGGAACGGCACCTGTCCCCCCACAGGTGTCGTTTTGCGTTTCAGCAAAGTGAATATGTTCAGCCCTGCGGCTTTTTCTTGTCGGCCGCGCGTTCTTTGAAGATCAGATAGAGATTGCGGCAATAGACGACCAAACCACCTGCCTGTCCCATGATAAAGGGCGCGCTGCCCAGATGGATGGCATAAAAAAGCGTGATCAATCCGCCGATCAGGCTGAAATACCAAAAGGCCACGGGAATAACGCTGCGCCCTTCCGCTTCGCTTTTCAGCCATTGCACCAGAAAGCGCGACGCAAACAGCCCCTGACCCACAAACCCGATCACCAGCCAGATATGATCTGTCGTCAACCAGTCCCAAAATTCAGTCATTCAAAGCTCCGTCGCCTGCGGGTCGCCGCCAAAACGCGCCAACAACCAGCGCACCCCCAGCACATCCGATATGCCCGCGAACAGGCGTTGTAGATTGGTATATTTCGATTGCCCGAATTGCCGGGCGCGATGGTTCACCGTCTCGAAAGCCACCTCAAACCCTTCGCGCTGCATCAGGGTCGGCATGAAGCGGTGCTGATGATCGAAATAGGGCAAAGCGATATAGGCGCTTTTGCGAAAAGCCTTAATTCCACATCCTGAATCCGTCGCCTGATCTTTCAGCGCCCAACGCCGCAACTTATTGGCCCAGCGCGAGGCCCATTTGCGCGATGCCACATCCTGCCGGCTGGCACGCACGCCCGACACCATGCCCAGCCCCGCATGCCCGGCGCGCAACCTTGCCACCAGCTTGGGCAGATCGGCCGGATCATTCTGGCCGTCCCCATCCAGCGTCGCCACAATCGCCCCCTGGGCAGCCCATACACCGGTACGGATGGCGCGGCTCTGCCCGGAATTTTTGCCATGGCGCAACACCCGCAATTGCGGCAGCTCCGCCTTCAGGGCGCTTAATTCACTCAAAGTGGCATCCGATGAGGCATCATCCACAAAGATGATCTCCACCTCTTCCCCCTGAAGCGCGGCGGCGATTTCGCGCGCCAAAGGCCCGGCATTCCCGGCTTCATCCTTCACAGGCACAACAATGGAAAGTGAAATAGCCATAATCCGTCCAGTTGGTCTCGCGCGCGATGGTCTCCAAGCCAAAAGGGCTCTCCACAGGCCGCGCGCCGGGCCTTATACAGGTCCGAATCTGTCCTCCATAGCCCCTTGCATCGATAAGGGCTCATTCATGCGGATATGGGGATAGGCGGGACTGGAGGGTCTGACAATTACCGATTCTGCGACAAGCACCCCAGTTTCCCGGTTTTTAACTCAAATCCTGCGCCACCCCTATCTGGCGCTGGGCCTGTTATGTGCGCTGTTATGGCTCCCCGGCCTGTTCAACCTGCCGCCGATGGACCGGGACGAAAGCCGTTTCGCCCAGGCTTCCAAGCAAATGCTGGAAAGCGGTAATTTCATCGATATCCGTTTCGGGGATGTGCCCCGCTATAAAAAACCTGTCGGCATCTACTGGCTGCAATCCGCCACCACCCAGGTTGCAACGAGCCTGGGCCTCAGCGATCCCGGCAATGAAACCAATGGTCCGCATCAGATCTGGACCTATCGTCTGGCCTCCTTTCTGGGTGGCCTCGCGGCGGTCTGGCTATGCTTCTGGCTGGCCCGGGCCTTTCTGCCGCCGGGTCCCAGCCTGATCGGGGCCAGTCTGCTGGCGGGGACATTGCTCCTCACTGCCGAAGCCACCATCGCCACCACCGATGCTGTGCTATTGGCGACGATTCTAGGCGGGCAGGGCGTTTTGCTGCGCGCCTATCTCGCCTCCCGCCAATCCGCTCTATCCTCCATCTCCCCCCCCCTCGCCTTGGCGGGCTGGGCCGCCCTCGGCATCGGCATTCTGATCAAGGGCCCCGTCACCCCCGCCCTCATTCTCTGCACTGCCCTCCTGCTCAGCCTGCTGGACCGGGATTTCAAATGGCTGGCCCAAACCCGCCCCTGGCGTGGGTTGGCCTTGCTGCTGGTCATCGTCCTGCCCTGGATCATCGCCATCTGGGTGCAATCGGACGGGGCCTTTTTCAAACAATCGCTGGGCGATGACTTCGCCAGCAAATTGGCCAGCGGTCAGGAAAGCCATGGCGCGCCGCCGGGCTATTATCTGGCGCTGGTCAGTCTTTCTTTATGGCCCGCCACATTATTTCTGCTGCCCGCGCTGGGGCTGGGCTGGGCCAGGCGCCATGAACCGGCGATCCGCTTCCTGCTGATCTGGGCCGTGCTTGTCTGGCTGATCATCGAACTCATCCCCACCAAGCTCCCCCATTATATACTGCCTGCCTATCCGGCACTGATCCTGCTGGTCAGTCTTTGGGTGCAAAATTTAAAGCTGCAGACATTCACGCGCCGCGATAAAATTCTGGCTGTTCTCGGTATGGCGCAATTCGCCCTAGGGCTTCTGGCGCTTGCCGCCGCGCCCAGCATTGTCGCCATGCTCTATGCCAATGGCCCAAACATATATCTCGTCATCGGAATGGTGTTGGGTGCCTCTTGCGGATTGCTCGCCATCTTGCGGGCATATCACCGCGATGGGCGCGGCGCGGTGATCTGGTCGCTCGGCGCGGCGCTGATCCTCTATAGCTGCCTCACGATCGGCACGGTGCCGCTTTTGCAAACACTCTGGGTCTCGCCCCGTGCCAGCCAATTGATCGACCTTCAGCGTCAGCCCAATGATCCCCCCATCATTCTCTCAGGCTATCAGGAGCCCAGCCTGGTCTTCCTGCTGGGAACCCAAACCCGCCTCCCCAATAATGGTGCCGCCGCTGCCACAATCGCTCTGCGCGACGGCGGCCTCGCCTTGGTCGAAAGCCGCGAACGCACAGCTTTCCTAAAAGCACTGGCTGAATCCGGCGTGGAACCCACATCGCTGGGCAAACTCGAAGGCTTAAATTATTCCCGCGGGCAGCAGGTGGAATTACAGCTCTACCGCATCTCGCCTCAGCCTTTCGATTTCATTCCGCCCGCTGAATGAACCATAATTTGCCGATGAATATCTCGCCTCCCCTGAAACCTGCGCGCAAAGTCCGACAGCGTTTCCCTGTCAGTGTGCAAAGCCGCGCCTTTTACAAACGCTTCTATCCCGGCTCCAGCAGCGCGGATTGGGGTGACTGGCGTTGGCAGATGCGCCATCGCATCCGCTCGCTCAGCGAACTCTCCCGCATCTTCACCCTGTCCGATGATGAACGCGCCGCCGTGGCCCGCCATACAGGCTCTCTGCCGGTTGCGATCACGCCCTATTATGCCAGCCTGATGAGCCTGAGCGATCCGCAAGATCCCTTGCGGCGCAGCCATATCATGACCGGCGATGAATATTTGCGCAGCCCCGGCGAATATGACGATCCCTTGGGCGAAGAGCAGGACATGGTGGCCCCCGGTCTGGTTCACCGTTATCCCGACCGCGTGCTTTTTCTGCTCACAGGCACATGTGCCTCCTATTGCCGTTATTGCACGCGCTCGCGTCTGGTCGGCCATCCTGGCGGGGAATATCAATTCTCCACCAAACAATGGGAACAAGCCCTCGCCTATATCGAAGCGCATCCCGCCGTGCGCGATGTTCTGCTCTCAGGCGGCGATCCACTCACCATGCGTGACGAAAAGCTCGACTGGCTGCTGACCCGCCTGCGCGCGATCCCGCATGTCGAATTCATCCGCATCGGCAGCAAAGTCCCGATCGTCCTGCCGCAGCGCATCACCCGCGATCTCACGCGGATGCTGAAAAAACATCACCCGCTTTTCATGAGCCTGCACATCATCCATCCCGATGAATTGACGCCGGAAAGCGAAGAAAGTCTGAAACGTCTCGCTGATGCCGGCATCCCGCTGG
This sequence comes from uncultured Rhizobium sp., assembly GCA_964580115.1. Classification (GTDB taxonomy): domain Bacteria; phylum Pseudomonadota; class Alphaproteobacteria; order Micropepsales; family Micropepsaceae; genus Rhizomicrobium. The sequence continues at coordinate 7,291 of CAZOJG010000017.1, read as the reverse complement.
GCGGTCAGCTCGTGCTGCTCAAAGGCATCAATGACGATCTCGCCATCATGAAGCCGCTCATGCTTGGCCTGCTGAAAAACCGCGTCAAACCCTATTATCTGCTGCAACTCGATCCCATCTATGGCAGCGCGCATTTCCGCACCACGGTCGATAAGGGCGTCGAGATCATAGATGGCCTGCGCGGCGTCAATTCCGGCTATGCGACACCGCTTTTCTGTGTCGATGCGCCGGGCGGCGGCGGTAAAGTCCTCATCGCCCCCGATCGCGTGGTGGGCCGCGACGGCGATGATCTATTGGTGCGCAATTTTGAAAACAAGGTCTATCGCTATCATGATCCCGGCGGCACGCTGGGCGCGGATAAGCCTATAACCAGCCACGATGCTTGAACCACAAATAGGGCAGCACCGCCGATAGAACCATCACGCCAATCGCGAGCGGATATCCCCATGCCGTGTTCAATTCCGGCATATGGGCAAAGTTCATGCCCCAGATCGAGGCGAATAAAGTCGGCGGCAGAAATACCATCGCCGCGACCGACATGATCTTGATGATATTGTTCTGCTCGTTATTAATCAGGCCCAGCGTGGCATCCTGCAAATAGCTCAGCTTGGTGCTGAGATAAGACGAATAATCCTGCAAGCTCTGCACGTCGCGTGTGATGGTTTTAATATGCACCCGCACATCCTTGCTGGATCGCCCCTCCATCGCCTGGGTGAGAAAACTCATCATCCGCCCGATGGTCAAAAGGCTTTCCCGCATTTTCCCGGCAAGGTCATGCTTGCGGCCCAGCCGGCGCAAAATGCCCTGGAAATCCTTGGTGCCCAGCTTGTGGCCGCTATGCGTATCAAAAATCTCGCGTGAGACGGTTTCAATATCATTGGCCGCCCGCTCCAGAATATCGGCCATGCGATCCACGATAATGTCCAGCAGCACCATCAACACGCCATCACCGCGATTGGCCGTGACCGTGGTGCGGTCACAGCGCGCCGCAAAAGTGCGAAAGGGCTGCGGATCGATATAGCGAATGGTGATCAGCCGGTCATGGGCCAGCACAAAGCTCACCACATCGGCAATCGGGCGGTCGGCATCCGTATTGGCCAGAACCTGCGCCGTCATGAAGGTGCCGCCATCCTCCTGATAGAGACGAGACGAAATCTCGATCTCCTCCATATCGGCGCGGGTCGGCAGCTCCATGGCCAGCATGGCATTAACCGCGCGCCGCTCCTCGGCGGTGGGGGTCAGCAGATCAATCCATAATGCATCGGGCGGGATCACGCCGCCTTCCGGGATGACGGCACCTTTGAGAGCGCCGTTCTGAAGTTGATATGCCTTCAGCACGCTGGGACCTCTGCCGGTTCGTAAGGATGCCGCTTGAAGCCGGACCTTAGCCCGATCCGTTCATGGGGCAAGCTATTTCTGAACGGGCAGGCCCAAATAGCAGAAAGGGGCCAATCACTTGGCCCCTTTCTGGAGTGCGGACTCAAAGATGCGGCCCTAGCGCGGCGCCAGAACCATCATCATCTGACGGCCTTCCATCTTGGGATATTGCTCGATCTTGGCAATCGGATCGACTTCGCGCTGAATACGATTAAGCAGCTCCATGCCCAGATGCTGATGGGCCATTTCCCGGCCGCGGAAACGTAGCGTCACCTTCACCTTATCGCCTTCGTCGAAGAAGCGACGGACCGCACGCATTTTCACGTCATAATCGTGGTCATCAATGGTCGGGCGCATCTTGATCTCTTTGATCTCGATGACCTTCTGCTTCTTGCGGGCTTCAGCGGCCTTTTTCTGCTGTTCATATTTATATTTGCCGTAGTCCATCAATTTGACGACAGGCGGCTGGGCTTCCGGCGACACTTCTACAAGGTCAAAACCTTTTTCTTCTGCAATGGCGCGGCCCTCATCGGTGCCGATCTCGCCATATTTGTGACCGTCGTCACCAATCAGAAGAATGGTGCGGGCCGTAATTTCCTCATTTATCCGGGGGCCGTCCTTCGCCTGCGGCGAGGGGGACTGCTGAAAACGTCTGGGGACTATGACTCTCTCCTTTGAACACCCATGCCCAAGCGCTTCGTGAAGCATTTGCCGGCCCCACGAATCAATATTCGATATTGGCGCAGGTTGGTGTCCTCACAGGCTGGGGCGCGGTCATTGATGAATACCACGCAAAACCGCCCCGGCAGGGCTGGGGCAGCGGCAGAATAGAACGGCAGACGGGTTACGCAAGCCTTAATCGACGAAATCCCGCCGAGTTTCGGCCTCCTGCCGGATTCGCGCTATGGCCGCCTCCAGCGGCATAGCCCCCAGATCCTTGCCCGACCGCAGCCGTATCGCGACCTTGCCCTCAGCCGCTTCCCGCTCGCCAATCACGAGCATATAGGGGATTTTCTGCAACTGGGCGTCCCGGATTTTTTTCTGCATCCGCTCGGCCGTGGTGTCGATATCCACCCGCAAGCCCGCTGTTCCATTGACCACGGGGGCCTGAAACAGCGCCTCCTTCACCTGATAGGCATAGTCATGGACCTTTTCACTGATCGGGATGACCCGGACCTGAATCGGGGCCAGCCAGGTCGGGAAAGCCCCGGCATAATGCTCGATCAGGAACGCCGTAAAGCGTTCATGGGTGCCGAGCGGGGCGCGGTGAATGACATAGACCGGCGCCTCAGCCCCGTCCACGGCGATATATTTGAGATCGAACGTATCGGTGGCGAGGAAGTCGAGCTGATTGGTCGAAATCGTATATTCGGTGCCGATGGCCGATTTGATCATGAAATCGATCTTGGGGCCGTAAAAGGCGGCTTCGCCCTTGCCCTCGACATAGTTGTATCCGGACTCCTCCATCGCAGCGCGGATGATGGCGAGCGCATCCAGCCATTTCTGCGGCTCATCGACATATTTGTCGAGCTTGTCCAGATCAGGCAGCGACAGCCGCATGTAATAATCTTTGATGTCCATCAGGTCGTAATAACGCGCATGCAGGCGCATCACCCGGATGAACTCTTCTTTCGCCTGATCGTAGCGGCAATAGATATGCGCGTCATTCATGCAGAAGCCGCGCACCCGCATCAGGCCCGACAGGCCGCCAGACGCCTCATAGCGATAATCCTGCCCATATTCCGCGATGCGCAACGGCAGCTCGCGATAGGAATGCCGCGTCGCCCCATAGATCAGGTGATGATGCGGGCAGTTCATCGGACGCAAGTAATAATTCTCGCCATCAATATCGAGCGGCGCATACATGCTGTCGGCATAATAGGGCAGGTGGCGCGAACGATAATAAAGCGCTTCCTTGGTGATATGCGGCGTCGCCACGCGGCGATAGCCGTCACGCCGCTCTTCCTGCAAAGCAAGGAATTCCAGCTCCTGCCGGATCACCATGCCATTGGGCATCCATAAAGGAAGCCCGGCCCCGACATCGGGTGAAAAGGTGAAAAGCTCCAGCTCGCGGCCCAGCCTGCGATGATCGCGCTTCTCGGCTTCCTCAAGACGGGTGAGATACGCCGCCAATTCCTTCTCATCGCGCCAGGCCGTGCCATAGATGCGCTGAAGCATCGGATTATTGGAATCGCCGCGCCAATAGGCGCCCGCGATCTTGGTCAGCTTGAACGCCTTGCCGATTTTCCCGGTCGATGCGAAATGCGGCCCCCGGCACAGATCATGCCAGTCACCATGGAAATAAACCGAGATATCGTCGCCTTCGGGCAGGTCACGAATGATCTCGGCCTTATAATGCTCGCCCAGCTTTTCGAAATGGCTGATCGCCTCGTCACGCGGCCAGACCTCGCGCCGGGTCGCTACATCGGCCTCCACGATCTCATGCATTTTGGCTTCGATGCGGCTCAGATCTTCGGGTGTAAAAGGTGTCTCGCGGGCGAAGTCGTAAAAGAAACCATCCTCAATATTCGGCCCGATGGTCACCTGCGTGCCGGGGAATAAGGCCTGCACCGCCATGGCCAGAATATGCGCCCCATCATGGCGGATCAGCTCCAGCGCCTCGGGATCCTTGCGGGTGATGATGCGAATTCTGGCATCGCCTTCCAGCGGGCGGAACAAATCCCAAAGCTCGCCATTCACCTCCACCGCCAAAGCAGCCTTGGCCAGGCCCGGCCCGATAGAGGCCGCCACATCGGCTCCGGTCGCCCCCCGCGTCAAAGTCACCGCCTTTCCATCCGGCAGGGTGACAGTCAGTTCAGACGCGGAAGCATTCGCGGACACAGGGCTATTCCTCAACTAAATGATGAGGCCGGACCATCTTGAGCGACAGGCCCTAAGTCAAGAGCAAGCTCGGCCAGACCCCTCATCTGACCCTCATCACCTTAAAGGAGTTTTCAGCCTGCGTTCAGGAGCGCCGCCTTAAACATCTGTTCCATGACAGGCTACAAACCGCCCCAATCATCGTTCAGACTCGGGAATTGTAACGTGACTCGACAAAAGGTGAGGTCACCCATGATCTGTTTGGGAATTACCCGTTTTGGCATGCTGGCGATGGCGGGCCTTCTGCTGCTGGGCACTGCCACCACGGCTCTGGCCGAGTCAGAGGCCGAAATATTGCGCGATTGCCGCAGCAGCACACTCTCTCGCGATCAGCTCAATAGCTGCCTGGAGAGGGTGCGGATTCTCAACCAGACTCAGCCCTCGCCCCAATTACAGGCGCTGGAAGCCGGGCTGGATCAGCAATTACGCAGTCCGCCCACGGATATGGGGCCTGACATGGGCTATGACGACCAGCCTCCGCCCTATGGCCCGAATAGCGGGTCGGGTGGGGTGATTGGCGGCTATCCCGTACCGCCCGGTGCCGAAGTGCCGGATCGCCGCTTTGCGCCCCCCGCCACAAATCCGGAGGCGTATTCAGGCGGAGGTGGCTGGGAAAATGACGGCCCACTCGATGGTCCCTATACAGCCGATCCCAATATGCCCGATGCCGCGCCACGCGGCCTCAGCCCCTATAATCAATATTCCCCGCCAACCGGCAATGCGCCGGGCAGCAGCCCTGCATGGGATGATGAATGGCCCGATTGGGGTACGGGCGGGCCCAATGAATGGGGCCCCGGTGGCTGGGATTGGGGCGATCCCGACGATGACGGCCTTCCCCCCGGCGATGATGACAGGTCTTACCCGGAAAATGGGGCAGATCCGGATGGTTGGTAAAATCGGAACTTTCCACTCAACTCCGGCGTTGCAAAGCCGGATAACCCCCAGGAGGGCGCATTTCCCTCGTGGAGCGTATTTTGAAGGAGCAGCAAATGACGATTAAAAAAATGAAGCTGGCCTGTGCAGCCTTATCCATACTGGCTGGAATGACGGTTTATACATCTGTCGCCTCAGCGGCCGAGGAAAATGCAGCGCGCTCGGGCAATGTCTGCCTGCGCACCAATGATATTCGCAACACCACCGTGCCCGATGACAAAACCATTCTGTTTCACATGAATGATGGCAAGGTCTGGAAGAACGAATTGCTGGGCCGCTGCGTGGGCCTTAAATATAATGGCTTCGTATATGAAGCGACGCCCCCCAATCAGATATGCGGCAATCTGCAAACCATCCGCGTTATCCAAACCGGCTCGGTCTGCATGATGGGTGCCTTTGTCCGGCATGAAGGCAAAACCGTTGAAGACAGCAAACGCGAAGATGCGCCCCCCGCCGCGCATCACGATCACGATCATTAGTCTGTGAATGTACTTTAAAAAATCACAAGGCCGGGCCCGCGCCCGGCCTTTTTATTTATGTCAGCGCCGGGCCTGCACCTGAACCGATATTTGCTCGGCCTGCAGTGATTGGCATTCCAGCGCCAGCCGTAAAATATTGCGCTGCTGCCCCGGCAGATCGACATGATAGAGCAAGTCCTCTTTCATATGATTACCGCCCGGCACGCGCAGCACGGCCCGCGCCCCATTGGTAAAGCGAATGGTCACTGTCCGGCATTGCGCGTCGCCTCCGCGGCTGCGCAGGGCGATCTGCCGGTAATGATGACCATTGGCGCCGCTGACTGTTTTATCGCCGATTTGCCTGCCAAACCGCGCCGCGCCCAAGGCAATCCAGTCCATCATATGTCGCTGCGCCGGACGCTGCTCACGCCGCGCCGTATCATGATGCCAGGCGCCTATATCGGCATAAATTTCCAGCCGCGCAGACTGGCTACCTAAAGATTGGCAGCGAAAATCCAGACGGTGCAACGCTACGGCCTGCCGTGGCAGATCGATGATCTGGCTTTTACCTGCTTTAAGACGCCCGCTCCAAAGATAAATGGTCTGCCCATCCTTGGTCAGCGCTCTCAAGGCGTGGCATTGTATATCTGTCTGATCACTGCGCAGATGTAATTGCTCAACTGGCCCGCCAAACCCGGCATATTGGCTGTCCCGCAAGCTGCGATGATCAATCGTCACCACGCCCAGCCGATCCCACTGCGCCGCTGCCGGCGTAAGCGTGATGGCCAGCATGCTGACAGTGAGCATTGCTTTCAAAATATGCTGCATCAGCACAATTGCTCCTGCACCAGATTGAGACATGTCCTCAATCCCTTAACTCTGCCGCCCAAACGCATATACGTTATTCGCCCCGGCAACATACCCACATCACTTAACCCGGCGATAGGATGGGGCTGTTGAACCAATGATCCCTATCATTCGCATTTGGCAGAGATTGGCACAATTCAGCGCCTTATGCGTATTCTGGTGGGGGAATAGAACAGGGTGGATGAAATGCGAAAAATCCTCGTAGTGGCAGGCTCGGTCACATTCTTAACGGTGACGGGCCTCACATTGTCGGGCTGCGCCTATGATGATGGCTATGCCAGCGGCGGCATCTATTATCAGGATTATTACGGACCCGGCTATTACGACCCATATTATTCGGGCATCGATGACTGGTATTATGACGGCTCCGTCTACTTCTTCTATGATCGTAGTTCGCGCAACTGGTATCGCCGCGACCGCGATGATCGTCGCCCAGCGCGCCGTGATCCGAATTGGGGCCGTCAGCATAATTGGGGCGGTGACCAGCGCGCCCCCTGGAATCGTCCGGGCCAACGCCCCGACCGTGATCGTCCAAATATGAACCGGCCCGATCCGCAAAGACCCGATAATAACCGGCCCGGCACCAATCGCCCTACTCGCCCCAATGTTGATCGGCCCAATGTCGACCGCGACAGAGACCGTGACAGAGACCGTGACAGAAATCGCGACAGGGACAGCAATCGCGAGCGTCCCAACCGTCCGGTCACGCAGGAACAGAATAACAGGTATCGTGCCACGCCCGAGCAAGCTCGCCCTGCAGCCCCGCCTGCAGTTGC
>CAZOJG010000016.1:30613-64588 GCA_964580115.1 uncultured Rhizobium sp. | reverse complement strand
GGCGTGATGCGCCCTGCCCTTGTGCAGCCGGTCAGCCCGCAAACGATCGCGCCGCCGCCGACTTGCGGCTTTTCCGGCGCAATCACGATGGTGATGGACACACTCTCAAAGCCTTCGGCCTGAAAGGCGCGTTCAAGACGCGTCATATAATGATTGGAGACCCAGTTGCGCACAAAGGGTTTGGCAGCGCCGATGGTGACTTCGTCGCCGGTCGATGCGACCAGCGTCAAAGGCCCGATCCAGGCATCGAAAACCGCATCACCTAAATCGCGGCGCAATCTCTCGCGCACGGAAGCCCATGCTGCGCCGCTGTCTGGTCGTGACGGTTTTGTGATTTGTACCATAGCCCGTTTTTCCGCTCTATTTAGTCGGCGTTATGCCTGGATGGATAGGAATTAGGATTGACGCCAAGGAAGGTTTGCAGCCTTCCAACCATTCGATGTGCCCCGGTGACGTTCGGCATTGAGGTCGCCCTCAAAGCCGCCCGCGATATTGTAAGCCTGTGTATAGCCAGCCCGGGTCGCGGCAATCGCCGCCGCGCGTGAACGCGCGCCTGAACGGCAAAGGAACAGAACTGGGGCAGTCTTGTCAGCTCCGGCAGCGCTGAGTTCTGCCTCGGTCTGGGCCAGAAAATCAGGATTGGGCGACATGGTGGGGAAGCTCTGCCATTCCACCAGCACAACCCGGCGGCCCAGCGCGCTCAGATCAGGCAGGCCGACAAAGCTCCATTCCGCCTCGGTCCGGACATCCACGACCTGTGCCTTGGATTCGTCTTCCAACAGACGCCAGGCCTCGCCCGCGGGGAGGTCGCCAGCATAGGGAGATGAAGGGTTGGATGGAGGCATTGCTGTAGTCCAGTCGCAAAAGAACCCGCACGGGCAGGGCGCCCATGATTGCTCATGTCTCGTTTTGGTATTGGTAAAAGTAAAAGTGGATTCAGTATTTGGGTTTTATTGGCGGGGGCCAGAGATATGCTCTCTGGATGGAAGGTTTGTCTTTGTTTTTATTTAACATTCCCGCCATTCCCAGCCGTCTTGAGGGGCAGACCATACGCCACTGCGGAGACGAATCGCAAGGGAACGAATCCAGAATCTTGGCTCAAAAAATCTGTCTGCCGATTCGGTCGCGGTTGCTAAATGCATGTACCGTATACGGAAAATTGAGTGGTGAAATGAATCGGGTAGAATCAGAGGGTTAACAGAGGGAACCCGTCTTGCTGCAGAGCAATAATATGGCGGAATCGTGACACTCTGCCTACGGATAATAAAAACGGGCCCGTAACTGGTACGGGCCCGTGCGCAATCTGAATCTGTTAAGTCTTGAGAGGACTTGTCAGGCCTGAAGCTTCTTCAGGCGTTTCGTCAGTCTAGAGACTTTTCTGGCACCCGTGTTCCTGTGGATAACTCCCTTGGACACGCCGCGCATGATTTCGGGCTCAGCCACAAGCAGGGCTGCTTTGGCAGCCGCCACATCGCCGGACGCAATGGCTTCTTCGGCTTTGCGGGTGAAGGTGCGGATACGGCTTTTACGCGCGTGGTTGATCTGGGTGCGCTTGGCAGTGGTGCGCACGCGCTTTTTGGCCGAGTCGATATTGGGCATGGGTCGTCCTTGGAGGAGTCCTAAAGAGGCCGGGCCTATAGCCCGCGCCCGTCATAGGGTCAATGTGGTGGAGAGGGTTTCGGTGTATTTTATCGCCGAAACCCCAAGCGGGGCCTAGCTATCCTTGAAGTCGGGGCTCCGCTTTTCGCCAAAGGCGCTCATGCCTTCCTTTTGGTCGTTTGTCGCGAACATGGCGTGGAAAACCCGCCTTTCGAACAGGATTCCCTCGGAAAGTGTGGTCTCATAGGCCCGATTCACGGTTTCCTTGGTCATCATGGCGATCGGAATCGACTTGGCGGCGATGGTCTGGGCGGCTTTCAGGGCCTCTTCCAACAGATCCGCGGCGGGAACAACGCGGGAGACCAAACCGGCCCGTTCGGCCTCGGCGGCGTCCATATTGCGACCGGTCAGGCACATATCCATGGCTTTGGACTTGCCGACAAAGCGGGTGAGTCGCTGGCTGCCGCCAATGCCGGGCATTACCCCCAGATTGATTTCCGGCTGGCCGAATTTGGCTGTGTCACCGGCGATAATGAAATCGCAGAGCATCGCCAGCTCGCAGCCACCGCCCAGCGCCCAGCCCGCCACGGCGGCGATGATGGGTTTGCGGATGGCGCTGATCCGATCATTGGTCGAGGCGAAAAAATTGGCCCGGTACATTTCCATATAGGAGCGGGGCTGCATTTCCTTGATATCGGCCCCGGCGGCAAAGGCGCGGTCAGAGCCGGTCATGACAATGCAGCGCACGGCATCATCGGCATCCCAGGCCTCAAGCTGTTGGATCAATTCAGCCAGCAGATCCGCATTCAGCGCATTCAGCGCCTTGGGGCGGTTCAGGGTAATCAGGCCCACGGGGCCATGCAATGTCGGCAATATGTTCTGGTAATCCATATGAGGCTCCTATGATCATTCTTCAATCGTTTTTGTTCTGAGCTGTTTGACCCGGCCGCGCCGGGTTTTGCTATCCAGCCTTTTAAACTTGCTTGATAAGGTGGGGCGTGTGGCTTTGCGGGCCTTGGGTAGCATAGTCGCGGCGCGAAGTAATGCGGTGAGCCGCTCGCGCGCATCTTCGCGGTTGCGTTGCTGTTCCCGAAAGCGGCGGGCCGTGATCAGGATGATGCCAGCCTGATTGGCGCGTTGTCCCGCCAGCATGATCAGCCGCGCCAGCATCTCTTCGGAAATGGCGGGGCTATTGGCGGCATCGAACCGCAATTGCACGGCGCTGGCGACCTTATTCACATTCTGGCCACCGGGACCGCCAGCCTGAATAAAACTTTCCTCGATCTCCTGCTCGTCGATCGACACGAAGGCTGTGATTCTGATCCGGGCCATGGCCACGGGATTTACGCGGGTTCGGCAGAGATGAAAAGGCGAAGCCTGGCGGGCTTATTTCTGGCAGGTAGCGCAGTAAAAGGTGGATCGCCCGGCCTGGGTGATGCGCTTGATCATGCCTTTGCAGCCCGGTGTGGGGCAGGGCTGGCCGGTGCGATCATAGGCACGGAAATTATGCTGGAAATAGCCCATCGTGCCATCGGTGCGCGCATGGTCTCGCAGGGATGATCCGCCCGCCTCGATCGCGGTTATCAGCACCGCCTTAATATGTTGCACCAGTGGTTCAAGCTTGGCGGGCTGAATTTTATCGGCCAGACGTTTGGGCGAAATCTGCGCCATATGCAGCGCCTCACAGACATAGATATTTCCAAGTCCCGCCACGACGCGCTGATCCAGCAGCGCAGATTTGATGGGGGTCTTTTTGCCTTTCAAAGCTGCTTTCAAAATCGCGCTGTTAAAATGGTTGGACAAGGGCTCGGGGCCCATGGCGCGAAACAGCGGATGCTGTTCCAGACTATCATTCTCGATCAGGTCCATTAAACCAAAGCGGCGATGATCGGTGAACACGATCCGCGCCGGGGCATCGCTTTCGAACAGGACATGGTCATGTTTCCCGAAGCCCAGATCGGCGGCATGGATATAGGCCCCAAGCGCGCGTTTTTGATCCTCGACCCCCACACTCATGCGTCCGCTCATCCCCAGATGGATGACCAGCGTTTCGCCCCCGTCCAGCTCCGCCAGCAGATATTTTGCCCGGCGATAGAGGCGCAGGACTTTTCGCCCCGTCAGGCGGCGGGCGAAATCGGGCGGGAAGGGGCGGCGCAGATCGGCGCGGCGCGTTTCCACCTTCAGCAGGCGGCGCCCCTCCAGAACCGGCAAAAGCCCCTGCCGGACAGTTTCGACCTCGGGTAATTCGGGCATTCTTTATCTCGGCTAAGGGCGGCAAGGTCACGCCGCGATAGATCATGGAACCGGCGGCACAATACTGTATGGTCCAGCGTGATGAGCAACGACAAGTCCCCCACGGCCTCTTTCGGCTTCCGCGAAGTTCCAGAGGATCGTAAACAATCCATGGTCGGCGAGGTCTTTACCTCGGTCGCCTCTCGCTATGATCTGATGAATGATCTGATGAGCGGCGGGGTGCATCGGCTGTGGAAAGATGCCTTTGTCAGCTGGCTCAACCCGCAGCCCGGTATGCGGGTGGTCGATGTGGCGGGCGGAACAGGCGATATCGCCAAGCGGATCGTCGCCCATATGCGCAAAAAAACCGATGCGGAAACTAATATGGGCGAGGTCGTGATCTGCGATATCAACCCCGCCATGCTGGAGGCCGGTCGCAAGCGCAGCGATCTCGAACAGGAAGGCGCGATCCGCTGGGCCTGTGGCAATGCTGAGGCGCTGCCGCTACCGGATGCTTCGATGGATGGCTATACGATTGCCTTCGGCATTCGCAATGTCACCCATATTGATCGCGCCTTGGCTGAGGCGCGCCGTGTGTTGAAACCCGGCGGACGGTTTTTATGCCTGGAATTCTCGCGCGTGGAGGCGCCCATTCTGGACACGCTCTATGACAAATATTCCTTCAGCATTTTACCACGGCTCGGGCAGATGGTGGCGGGTGACGGCGAGGCCTATCGCTATCTCGCCGAGAGCATCCGCAAATTTCCGCCGCAAGCCCAATTTGCGCGGCTGATCGAACAGGCCGGGCTTGGTCAGGTGAAGTTCCGCAATCTGATGGGCGGGATTGCCGCCATGCATTCGGGCTGGCGGTTATAGATGTTGCGTACGGGGTCAGATCTGGCGCGGTTATGGCGTGCGGCGCGCATTCTGGCCAAACATGATGCGCTTATCCCGCGTGAATTCCGGGACCGTTTGCCGCTTTCTCTGCGGGCCGCGCGCTTCATATTCGGCGGCGGAAAAAAAGCGCAGGCGCTGGGCAGCCCCGGTATACGTTTGGCCAAGGCGCTTGAAAGTCTGGGGCCTGCTTATATCAAGCTGGGTCAGGTATTGGCGACCCGCCCCGATTTGGTGGGCGATGATGTCGCTTTAGAATTGCAATCCCTGCAGGATCGTTTGCCGCCTTTCCCGCAGGATGTGGCGCGGGCATCGGTGGCCCAGGCCTTGGATCAGCCGGTGGATGCAGGTTTTTCCAGTTTCTCCGAAGCCATTGCTGCGGCCTCTATCGCCCAGGTGCATATGGCTTTCACGAATGATGATCCGCCGCGCAAAGTGGCGGTAAAGGTTTTACGTCCCGGCATCGCACAGGATTTTCTGGGTGATGTTTCGGCCTTTGCCCTTGCTGCGCGGGTGGCTGAGCGCGTGTCCGGTGAAGCCCGTCGTCTGCGCCCAAGGGCGGTGGTGCAGACATTGGCGGACTCCACCCGGATGGAGCTGGATTTGCGGATGGAAGCGGCGGCCGCTTCGGAAATGGCGGAGCGTATACGCCATGACAAAAGTTTTCGCGTGCCGAAAGTGGATTGGAACCGTAGCCGCGAATATGTGCTGACCACGGAATGGATCGATGGCATTCCCATCCGCGATCGTGCGGCGCTGATCGCGGCGGGGCTTGACCCGAAGAAACTGGCGCTTGTGGTGGTGCGCAGCTTCATGACCCATGCGCTGCGCGAAGGATTTTTTCACGCCGATATGCATCCGGGGAATTTATTCGTCGATGCGCAGGGCCGCGTTGTGGCGGTGGATTTCGGCATTATGGGGCGGCTGGATTATGGCATGCGCCGTTTTATGGCTGAGACCATGGCGGGCTTTTTAGATCGGGATTATCGCCGCGTCGCGCAGGTGCATTTCGATTATGGTTTTGTGCCGGGGCATCATGATCTGGATACATTCGCGCAGGCTTTGCGCGCTGTGGGTGAGCCGATATTCGGCCGCCGCGCGCGCGATGTGTCGATGGGCCGCTTGTTGCAGCAATTATTTGAAACCACCCGCCGTTTTGACATGCCGTTACAGCCGCAACTGGTGCTGCTGCAAAAGACCATGATGGTGGTTGAAGGGGTGGCGCGCGGTCTCGACCCTGATTTTGATATGTGGGCGGCCTCGCGCCCGGTCATGGAAACATGGATGGTGGAGCAGATGGGGCCCGAAGCCCGTCTGCGCGATGCAGCAGGTGGGGTGAGCGCGCTGGGCAAGCTGGCGCATACGCTACCGCAATTCATCCGCAATGCCGAACAGGTGTCTACCATGCTGGCCGATGGCGGTTTGCGCCTGCATCCAGACACAACGGCCGAACTGGCACGGCTTCAGGCCGAACGTAATCGCGGACAGCGTTACGCTATCTGGCTGGGCGCGGGCGCTTTGGTGGTGATCGCGGCGGCGCTGATGGAATTGATCCTTTAATATCTGCTCAGCGTTTATGCGTCAGATAGTAGAAGCGCCAACACATGGCGATGGCAGCACAGAACAAGGCCACGGTGCAGCCGATCCATACGCCGATCCCTTTCATATCCAGCATGAATCCAAGGATGAAACAGGTCGGGAAACCGATCAGCCAGTAGCACACACCCGCAATCCACATGGGGGCGCGGGCATCTTTCATGCCACGCAGCGCCAGCGCCGCCACGACTTGCAATCCATCCATAATTTGGAAGGCCGCCGCGAAATAGAGAAAGCTCACCACCAGCGCAATGGTTTGGATATTGCCTGCATGGGGCGGAAAATAAAGTTCGGCGATCTGGCGCGGGAACAGCGCCAGCACCAGCGAACAGATGGTCATGAAAGCGGTGGACATGGCGAGCGATGTATAGCCCGCACGCCGCACACCGGCAGGATCATTCGCCCCCACGGCAAGGCCCACCCGTACTGTGGCCGCCATGGCCACACCCAAGGGCACCATGAATGTGACAGATGGCACATTCAGCGCGATCTGATGCGCCGCGACATAGGCAGTGCCGAACATACCCATGATCAGCATGGACGAATTGAACAGCGCCGCTTCAAAAATCATGGTCAGACCGATGGGGATTCCCAGCCGCAATAATTCTGCGAACTTCGCCCGATCAAAGCGATGTATCCGCCGCAGGATGCGATAATCCCGCAAGGTTGGCGTAAGAAAGATGACGCCCAGCATGGCGAAAAAGCTGAATGCATAGGACAGCGCGCTGGCAATGCCGGAACCTGTGATGCCCATGCGCGGCGCGCCGAAATGGCCGAAGATCAGCATATATTGCCCGGCTGCATTGATCAGCACCGTCAGCAACATCACGACAAGCGACGCATTGGGCCGGTTCAATGCGGTAGAAAAATTGCGCAGCACCTGAAAAGCCAGCGCGAAGGGCAGGCCGAAACATAGCGGTGTCAGGAATTGGCCTGCTGCCGCAGCAAGTTCTGGCTTTTGGCCGAGCGATACTAAAATTTGTTCGGTGCAGAGCAGAATAAGGATAAGCGGCAGTCCCATAATGACCACCGACCATAGGCCCATGCGCACAACACCACGCACATTGGCCCGGTCCATCGGCCGTCCGCCCACGATCTGCGCTACCATGGGGGCAACCGCCGCGCCGGGGCCGGTGCCGATCAGCCAGCACAGAAAGAAGATCGTGTGGCCCAGCCCAGCCGCCGCAAGAGCCACTTCGCTATAGCGGCTGAGCATAATGATATCGGTGGTCAGCACCGCCATCTGCGCCAATTGGGTGATCACCAGCGGCGCGGATAATTTTAACAGCGCGCGCGCTTCGGCCATCCAAAGTGCGCGGGTCTGTGCCGGACCCGGCTGGTTTGGGGATGGTTTCAATGATCTGTAATTCAGTGTCTCAGACATGATCAGGCTATTCTTTTAGCCCGGCCCGGTTCAATGAGGTGAACATAAAAATCCCCTCCAAAGCGTCCGGGCTCGGGAGGGGTTAAATAAATCTATTGCGGGGCCAAAATCAGGCGGCAATACCCTCTCGTGCAGATGCGGGAACTACTACGCCTGCAATGGCGGCTGTCCCAATGATACGAATGGTTTTGTCCATGGTCCTAGCCTGCGAACGCGATTGAGCTTTGCTTAATCTATATGCAGTTTCGGTACGCTGCTATAGTAGCACCGTCAAGCCAGCGCGCAGGATAGATTGGTCCTGTTGCACAGGGCACACACACATACAGACAGGATCAGGCTCAGCTATGCATGTTAAGAATATCGCCCATCGGGGCGGCGCTGGGCTGTGGCCGGAAAATTCCTGCGATGCCTTCCGCAATGCCATAGCGATGGGGGCCGATGGGGCTGAGCTGGATATACAATTAAGCCGCGATGGCGAAGTGGTTGTGTTCCATGATTTTCATCTCAAGCCCGCCCTATGCCGGGATATAGATGGGCAATATCTCAAAGCACCCACATCGCTGATTAAAGACCTGACCTATGCAGAGTTACGCCGCTTTGACATCGGCCGGGCTGATGCGCAATCGGCTTATGCGGGGGCCCATCCTGATGTGAAGGGCGTGGATGGTGAACGCATTCCGCATCTGGCCGAGGTGATTGCGCTGGCGAAGGCCGCGCCCAATCCTTTCACCCTGTTTGTGGAATTGAAAACATCTTTCGCGGATCGCAGGGAATCCGCCGCGCCGGAGGTGTTAGCTGACGCGGCGCTGAAGCTTTTGGCGGCGGAGGATTATCTGCATCATACGGTGTTTGTGACCTTCGATTGGCCGGGTCTGTTGCACATCAAAAAACGCGCCCCAGAGGTTGAGTGCTGGTTCACCACCATGGACCAAAGCTGGTTTGGCGCAGGCCCCGCCACTGTTGAGAGCGATCCACCTGCCGAAGTGGAATTGAATGTGCTGCGCCATTGGGCAAATAATGGCTTATCGCCCTGGGCCGGTGGTTTCGATGCCGTCCACTATGACGGATCGATAGTTCAGGCGATTAAAGCTGCTGGCGGGGATGGCTGGTTTCCACCCTATGCCGATGCAACAGCCGAAAATATAAAAGCGGCACAGGATTTGGGGTTGAAATGCGGCGCATGGACCGTGAACGCAGCTACTGACATGCAGAGATTAGCGCAGAACGGGCTGGATGCGATCTGCACGGACCGACCGGATATTTTTCAGACTGCTTTAAACCCTGAAGGTTCAGCCAGATTGTTCATGTAAGCCCTTCTGCTTTCAGGGCAGCTTGCACATGTGGGCGTTCCATCATGCGGCTATAAAATTTATGTAGATTGGGCAGACTGCTGATATCCACCTGCATTTTGCGGGCCCAGGTCAGCATCACAAATAAATATCCATCCGGTGCGGTATAGCTGTTGCCCATGAGATAATCGCTTTTCAGCTTGTTCTCGATAAAGGTGAAGCGGTTGAATATTTTTTGGGTGACGGCTTGTCTGGCCTCATCGCTGACCTTGCCAAACAGCGGCGCAAAATTTTTGTGCAATTCTGTTCCGATATAAGCCAGCCAGGATATGGCCTGATAGCGGGCTGGGTCGCCCTGCGCAGGCAGCAGATGCGCAGCCGGTTTTAAGTCAGCGAAATATTGCAAAATGGCGGGCCCTTCGGTGAGCAGTTCACCGCTGTCCAGCATCAGCGCCGGGACATAGCCCTTGGGGTTTATGACATAGAAATCATCGCCATTGGCGGTTTTATGGGTTTTGAGATCGACCAGCTCCAATTCGAGAGGAATGCCCGCCTCCTTGGCGGAAATATGCGGGGAGAGGGAGCAGGCACCGGGGGTGTAATAGAGTTTCATCTGAAAACTTTCTGTGGATCTAGGGCCATAACGCTAATCCCCTGAAAAGGTTTCCAGAATAGCGGAAATGGCTGGCTGCATTAATCACTATAGAATTGATAGGAATTAAGGTGTAAGACCTGAGCCCGTAACTCCCCTCATTCTCCAGAGGCTATGCTGATGAGCATTTTTCCCATGTCCCCGCATCTAGAAGCCATCCCGCTGGGCTTTTTCAGCCAGTCTCTGCGGCATCTGGACCAGCCG
Source organism: uncultured Rhizobium sp. (assembly GCA_964580115.1). Taxonomy (GTDB): domain Bacteria; phylum Pseudomonadota; class Alphaproteobacteria; order Micropepsales; family Micropepsaceae; genus Rhizomicrobium. Next base: position 54,738 of record CAZOJG010000016.1, on the reverse strand, counting down.
CAAAAGGCCCCCAATGCAAATATAGCCTTTCAGCGGCTGCATGCCTTGCTGGCGCATGGCTATTATATAGGTCGTGGACAGACGGATTGGGAGGCCGGCAGGCAAATCCATGTGCTAGAGCTGTATCATCACAGCAATCCCGATGGGCCACATTATAATCGCAACGGGGAGCTGACGGCTTTGCTGATTTTCCCGGACGGGCAGGTCATGCCCACAGAATGGCGCGATATGTTGCCGATAGAGGCTTATGATCAGTCTGGCTTTGCCGATTTTGTGGCGGCACTGCCGCCCTTGCGGCACCGCCTGCATTGGCGGGCCGCCATCAAAGCTTTATTTGGTGTGACTTACAGGCCCTCAAACAGGGCTGTGGATAGATAACGTTCGGCAAAGGACGGGATGATCGCCACGATCATCTTGCCCGCCATATCGGCGCGCGCGCCCACTTCCAGCGCCGCCGCAATCGCCGCGCCTGATGAGATACCCACCGGAATACCTTCCATCCGCGCCACTTTGCGGGCTGTCTCGAAGGATGTTTCATTCGAGATCGTGATGATCTCATCCACCACTTTACGGTCGAGGATCGAAGGCACAAAGCCCGCGCCAATACCCTGAATTTTATGCGGCCCCGGCACACCGCCCGACAGGACCGGAGAATCTTCCGGTTCAAGCGCAATCATGCGCACGCCCGGTTTACGCTCTTTCAAAATCTGGCCGACGCCGGTGATGGTGCCGCCTGTGCCGACGCCTGAAATCACCACATCCACTTTGCCATCCGTATCGTTCCAGATTTCTTCCGCGGTGGTGAGGCGATGAATATCAGGATTGGCGGAATTTTCAAATTGCTGGGGCATCACCGCACCTGGCGTATTGGCAATGATTTCCTGCGCCTTGGCGATGGCGCCTTTCATCCCTTTGGGGGCTTCGGTCAGCACCAGTTCGGCACCCAAAAGGCTAAGCATTTTGCGCCGTTCCAGCGACATGGATTCAGGCATCACCAGCAATAGGCGATATCCCTTGGCCGCGGCGACGAAAGCCAGCGCGATTCCGGTATTACCGCTGGTCGGTTCGACCAAGGTGGTTTTGCCGGGGGAGATAATGCCCTGCGCTTCCAAGGCTTCGATCATCGCCACGCCGATCCGGTCCTTAACGCTGGATAGCGGATTGAAGAATTCCAGCTTCAGCAGAATATCCGCTTTCACGCCTGCTTCCTGCGGCATGTGTTTCAGGCGCACCAGTGGCGTATCGCCGATGGTTTCCGTGATTGAATTATAAATGCGGCCACGGCCGGGCTTATCAACGGACATTCAGCTCTCCATCAAACGGTGAAATCAACATCAGATCGTAAAATCAACATTAGGGCCCTGCCCAAGATCGACACCCGCATCGCGCGCCCGCTGGCATAATTCTTCTATCGAAATGGCGTCGAGCCGGGTCATGACCTCTTCCTGCAGCGAATGAATAAGCGGCGTCACGATGCGCGCCCCCAAATCAGAACGCCCATTCAATTCCGGGGTTTCCGCATCTTCCACACTTTCGGCCACCCGTACCACTTCGCCCACCGTGATACGGCGGCGTTCCTTGGCAAGGCGATAACCGCCGCGCGGGCCACGCACACCTTTCAGAATGCCTGCGCGCACCAATTGCTGCATCACCTGTTCGAGATAACGCTGCGGCACGCCCTGGCGCGAGGTGATTTCCTTGGCCTGCACAGGTTCGGGCCGCGCATTGAAGGCAATGTCGATAACGGCCTCTAATGCCAATTGTGTTTTGCGGGAAAGTTTCAACATGGGTCAGGCGGGTTTCGGTTGAGAGATTGGTTTGTCCGACAGGCCGGTGGAGCCAAAGCCACCTGCGCCGCGCGTCGTGGCGGACAGTTCGCCCACGGGCTGCAAGCGCACCGTTTCATAGCGCGCGATCACCATCTGGGCGATTTTCATGCCGCGTTCGATGGTGAAAGATGTCTCGCCATGATTGATCAGGATGGCTTTAATCTCGCCGCGATAATCACTGTCGATCGTGCCGGGTGAATTTAGCACCGTCACACCATTTTTGGCCGCCAGCCCGGAACGCGGCCGAACCTGTGCTTCAAGTCCGTGTGGCAATGCAATGGCAATGCCGGTGGCGACCAAGGCCCATTTTCCCGGTTGCAGCACCAGATCCTCAGCAATCGCGGCGCGCAGATCGAGGCCCGCTGATCCTTCCGTCGCATAATCCGGCAGGGACAGGCCCTCGCCATGCGGCAGGCATTGAATGTCTATCTGTGTCACGCGGGTTGGCCCTTCAAATGATTTGCAATACGCGCGGCCAATCTGGTGCCGACTTCGGTCTTATCCAGTTCGGGCCATGTTTCGGTGCCTTGAGCGGAAATCAGATGCACCAGATTTTTATCGCCGCCCATAATGCCTGTCTGGGGTGACACATCATTGGCGATGATCCAGTCGCAACCTTTGCGCAGACGTTTGGCCTGAGCATGCGGGATGACATTTTCCGTTTCCGCGGCGAAGCCAATCACAAGGGCAGGGCGGTTTTCCGCCTGAGACAGGGTGGCCAATATATCGGGATTATGCGTCAGCTTGACGGTTGGCGCGGTTTTATCGTCGGTTTTCTTGATCTTGTTATTGGCCGCAATTTCAGGCCGCCAATCCGCCACGGCTGCCGTGCACACCGCCACATCCAGATCAGATAGTGACTGACAGGCGGCCAGCATTTCCCGCGCTGTCTCCACACCTATCACTGTCACATTTTTCGGCGGGGCCAATTGCACGGGGCCAGAGACAAGAATGGTCTGCGCGCCGGCCCGTGCCAGGGCTTCGGCAATTGCATAGCCCTGCTTGCCGGACGAGCGATTGGCGATAAACCGCACAGGATCCATCGGCTCATGGGTGGGGCCGGCTGTGACCAGTGCTTTGAAACCTTGAAGCGCGCCATCCGCTGGCGTGCTGCTGGTGCTCAGGGCCTGTTCAATCGCGGCGACGATTTCCAGCGGTTCGGCCATACGACCGGGGCCGAATTCGCCGCAGGCCATTTCGCCCTCACCGGGGCCGGTGAACAGCACGCCATCATGTTGCAGCATACGCAGATTGCGCGTTGTCGCCGGGTGAGACCACATGCGCAGATTCATCGCCGGGGCCATCAATACGCGTTTGTCGGTGGCAAGCAGCGTGGTCGAGGCCAGATCATTGGCATGGCCATGGGCCAGTTTGGCCATCAGATCAGCCGTCGCGGGGGCCACCACCACCAGATCGGCGGAGCGTGACAACTGGATATGCCCCATCTCCGCTTCATCGGTGAGATTGAACAGATCGGAAAAGACTTTTTCTCCGGTCAGCGCAGATATGGATAAAGGGGTGACGAATTCAGCCCCCGCGCGGGTTAGAATCGCGCGGACCCCTACGCCGCGTTCCCGCAGGCGTCTGATCAGGTCTAGGCTCTTATAGGCGGCGATACCGCCTCCAATAATGAGCAGAACGCTGCTGCCGCGCATATGTTTATCCTGACTGCGAAACAATATTATCGGCTATTATACTTCTGACTAGGGGAAAATATACTGTATCCCGTAAATCAAGTGTAGTTCAGCTCGGATCAGAGGAAAATAGGGAAAAAACAATGGTCACTTCGAGCCACAACACAGCGCCGCAAGCCATTCTGGATTTCTGGTTCGATTTGGAGCCGCGCCGCTGGTTTGCTGTCGATCCCGCGCTGGACCTGATGATCGTGACCCGCTTCGCCCCGCTCTGGTATGAGGCGAAAGCGGCTGGAGAAGCGGTGGCGGGCGTCCATCCGGATGGGTCGCTGGGATGGACGCGCACGCCCTCATCGGCGCTGGCGCTGATCATTCTGCTGGATCAATTTCCCCGCAATATGTTTCGCGGCAAGGCAGATGCCTTCGCCACAGATGCGCTGGCGCGGGCTGTCAGCCTGCGGGCTTTGGATCGGGGTTATGATCTGGCGCTGCCTGCTGCCCAGCGGGCTTTTTTCTATCTTCCGCTGATGCATTCGGAAGATCTGGCGGATCAGGATCGCTGTGTGGCGCTGATCGCCAATCGCTTGGGGACGAATAGCCTCAATTATCCCTTTGCGCTTGAACACCGGCTGGAGATTCAGCGCTTTGGCCGTTTCCCGGCTCGGAACACCGCTTTAGGGCGCAAAACCACGGCGGAAGAAGCGGTCTATCTGGCCTGAAGCTTTGGTCTTGCGCCCTTAAAGCGAACCCGTTCAAATCCGCCAGATGTTTCAGCCATATCAGATGAGGAAATGCAGATGCCGCTCGATCCGCTGATAGAGGCATTTCTCGATCAGCTCAAAGCGCAACCCACGCCCGATCTGTGGGATATAGGCCCCATCGAAGCGCGGGCGAAATTTTCCGCCCTGATGCAATTTATCGGGCCGAAAGATGTGCCCATCGGCAAGGTCGAAAATATTCTGATGCCTGGCCCTGCTGGCGAGATCGCGGCGCGCATCTATAGCCCCGTGGCCATGGGGGCGGATGGTCAGCCAACGCTGGTTTATTTTCATGGCGGCGGTTTTGTGCTGGGTGATCTGGATACGCATGACGGCCTATGCCGCCTGATCGCCAATGAAGGATGGCTGCGGGTCATCGCGGTGGATTATCGCCTCGCACCCGAACATCGCTTTCCCGCCGCGGTCGAAGATTCATACGCGGCGCTTTGCTGGATCGAACAGAATGCGGCGCAATATGGGGTCGATCCCAATCGTCTGGCCGTGGGCGGCGATTCCGCGGGCGGTAATCTGGCGGCGGTCATGACACAAATGGCCAAGGCTGAAGGCGGACCAAAGCTCGGCTTTCAGCTACTGCTCTTTCCGATGACTCACTATGGCGCCGATACGCCGTCGCTCCATGATTGCGCCACAGGCTATTTTCTGGAGAAGAAAACCCTCGACTGGTTCTCCACCCATTATGTGCCATCCGATGGCGATCACGGGGATTGGCGGGCGTCGCCGCTGCAGGGAGCTGATCTGGCGGGCCTGCCGCCTGCCTATGTCATGCTGGCGGGCTATGACCCGCTGCATGATGAAGGGGTGCACTATGTCGATAAATTACGGGCAGCCGGCATAGAGGTCACGCTCGCCGATTTTCCTGATCTTGTGCATGACTTCATCTATATGCAGTCCGTCTTACCGCAAGCCCATGAGGCCCTTGCTCAGGCGGCCAAAGCAGTAGAAGCAGGGCTGGGCCAATAGGCCGATCCAGTGGCAATTCCAACCGGGGGCTTTCCATTCAAGGGCTGCCCCCCTATAAGCCGGGTTTTAATGACCGCGCCAAACACCAGCACCCCCGCTTCGGGCCTCCTTTCCTCGGGCCATCTGCTAGGCATTGATGCGCTTTCCACTTCTGAAATCACCGGCCTGCTCGATCTGGCCGAAACCTATGTCACGCTGAACCGCGCCGCCGATAAGAAAAGCGCCGTGCTGCGGGGGCGGACATTGATCAATCTGTTCTTCGAGGCCTCCACCCGGACCCAAAGTTCTTTTGAACTGGCGGGCAAGCGGCTGGGCGCGGATGTCTTGAATATGAGCGTCAAAACCTCCTCGGTCTCTAAGGGGGAAACGCTGCTCGATACAGCGACGACCCTGAATGCGATGCGGCCCGATATATTGGTGGTGCGGCATCAGGATTCAGGAGCCGCCGCCATGTTGTCGCGCAAGGTGGATTGCGCGGTGGTGAATGCCGGTGACGGCAGCCATGAACATCCCACGCAAGCCTTGCTGGACGCTCTGACCATACGCCGCCGCCTCGGCCGGATCGAAGGCGTGGTCGTGGCGATCTGCGGCGACATTGCCCATAGCCGTGTCGCGCGGTCGAATATTCACCTTTTGTCGAAAATGGGCGCGCGGGTAAGGCTGATCGCGCCGCGCACGCTGCTGCCTGGCAATGCGGATCGGCTGGGTGTGGAAATCTTCCATACGATGCGCGAAGGGCTGCAAGGCGCAGATATTGTGATGATGCTGCGCCTGCAACTGGAACGTATGACCGGGGCCTTTATCCCCTCCACGCGCGAATTCTTCCGTTTCTATGGGCTGGATCGTGAAAAGCTGGCCTATGCCAAACCCGGTGCTTTGGTGATGCATCCCGGCCCGATGAATCGCGGTGTCGAAATTTCATCCGACATTGCGGATGATGTGCAGGTCAGCCTGATTCAGGAACAGGTCGAGATGGGCGTTGCCATTCGCATGGCGGTGCTGGATGCATTGTCGCGCACATTACCACGCGGAGCGGCCGCATGACCAAACGTCTGGCCTTTCGCAATGCAAGACTGATCGACCCCGCATCTGGTCTGGATGCGCGCGGCGGTTTGCTGATCGAAGATGGCCGCATCAAAGATGTGGGCCCGCGCCTGTTTAACGATGCTGATCCCGATGATTTCGAAGTGATCGATTGCAAGGGGCTGGTGCTGGCGCCGGGCCTGATAGATATGCGCGTCTTTACCGGCGAACCCGGCAGCGAACATCGTGAAACACTGGAATCCGCCAGTCAGGCCGCCGCCGCCGGTGGTGTCACGACCATGGTCGTGATGCCCAATACCGATCCGGTGATCGATGGGCCATCTCTGGTCGATTTCATCAAACGCCGCGCCGCGGCCACGGCCAAAGTGCGGGTCATGCCCATGGCGGCTCTGACCAAAGGCCTGGCCGGCGAGGTGATGACCGAAATGGGTCTGTTGCTCGAAGCCGGCGCTGTGGCCTTCAGTGATGCCGATCGTTCGCTCTCCAATATCAAAGTGCTGCGCAAGGCGCTGTCCTATGCGCGCAATTTCGATGCGCTGGTGGTGGGCCATGCCGAAGACCCATCGCTGTCCGAAGGGGCGGCGATGAATGAAGGCGAATATGCCATGCGGCTGGGCATTCCGGCCGTACCCAGCATGGCTGAAACACTGATCGTAGAGCGGGATCTGCGCCTCGTTGAATTGACCGGGGCGCGCTATCACTTCGGCCAGATTTCCTGCCGCGCCGCCTTGGAGGCGATTGCCGCCGCTAAGGCGCGCGGATTGCCGGTGACCTGCGCGGTCTCGGCCCATCATCTGGCGCTGAACGAACTGGATGTCGGGGCCTATTATACATTCCGCAAAGTGAAGCCGCCGCTGCGGTCCGAGGCGGATCGCATGGCGATGGTCGAAGGTGTGGCCACGGGGGTGATCGATGTGATCGTCTCCAGCCATGATCCACAGGCTTCGGACACCAAACGCCAGACCTTTGCGCAGGCGGCGTTCGGCGCTGTCGGGCTTGAAACATTGCTACCGGCCGCGCTTGAGCTTTATCACAATGAAAAAGCCGATCTGATGCAGGTCATGGCCTGTATGACCTCGGCACCGGCGAAAATCTTGGGGCTGGAGTCAGGTCGACTGGCCAAGGATGCGCCGGGCGATGTGGTGTTGTTCGATCCCGATGCGCCCTTCATGGTGGATGCGGAAAAACTGCAATCGCGGGCCAAGAACACCGCCTTTGACGGGCGGCGGTTTCAGGGCCGGGTAAAGAGCACCTATGTCGGCGGTATTTCTGTGTATAGTGCCGAAGCATAAGCAGATGAGCCCGGGGGGACAGAGCCGATGATGGACTTCGCGCAGCAATTTTACTGGGCGATGGAGCGCGGCGAATGGATCTATGCGCTATCGGCTCTGCTTCTGGGCTATCTGATCGGTTCGATCCCCTTTGGCGTGATTTTCACACGTCTGTCAGGTGGCGGTGATATTCGCCAGGTTGGTTCGGGCAATATCGGCGCCACCAATGTTTTGCGCACCGGCAATAAATGGGCTGCTGCGGCCACGCTGCTGTTTGATGGCGGCAAAGGGTTTCTGGCCTTCTGGCTGCTGATGCATGCGGTACATTATTGGTATAGCGCACCGCTGGCGGGGCTTGGCGCCTTGCTGGGGCATCTTTTTCCCTTCTGGCTGCGCTTCAAGGGGGGCAAGGGTGTCGCCACCTATCTTGGAATTCTTTTTGCGATCTATTGGCCTATCGGCTTGCTGACAGCCGCGATCTGGGGCGTGGCGGCGAAGGTCTGGAAAATTTCTTCGCTCTCGGCGCTGGTCGCCATGGCCTGTGTGCCGTTCATCGTCTTGGTGCTGATGGGGCAGGTGCTGGCTGGCTATACGCTGCTGCTTAGCCTGATCGTCTTCTTCACCCACCGGGAAAATATAAAGCGTCTGCTTAATCGTACCGAGCCGCGTATCGGCGAGTCAGCCGAAATCGAATTGGTGGATGAGCCGGGACATGCACGGGACTAGGTCTCTCACGACGCAGGAAAGACTGGACTGGCTAAGGCTGGCGCGAACGCCGAATATCGGCCCCGTTACATTTGCTCAATTAATCGAAGTTTATGGCGCGCCGGCGCGGGCGCTGCAAAATCTTGAAAAGCTCTCGCGGCGGGGCGGCGGGTCGGCGCCTTCTGCGCCCAGCGAAAAAGATATAGCGCGCGAACTCGACAAGCTGTCCCGCATGGATGGTCATATGCTGGCCAGTTGTGATGCGGATTTTCCATCGGGCCTTGCAGGGCTCGGCGCGCCGCCGCCGGTGATCATGGTTCTGGGGCAGATCTCGCTGCTCAGGCATAAGGCGATTGCGATTGTGGGCGCGCGCAATGCCTCGGCTCTGGGGCGCAAATTTGCGGAGAATCTGGCGCGCGATTTAAGCGCGGCGGGTCTGTTGGTGGTCTCGGGTCTGGCGCGCGGCATTGATACAGCGGCACATGAGGGCGCATTTCTGGACAAGAGCCAGAGCGGCGGCACAGCGGCGGTTCTGGCCGGTGGGGTTGATATTCTCTACCCGCCGGAAAATGCCGCGCTCTATGACAGGCTGTGCCGCCAAGGCGCGGTGATATCTGAAATGCCGATGGGCATGTCCCCGCTGGCGCGCCATTTCCCACGCCGCAATCGCATTATTTCAGGCATGGCGCGCGGTGTTGTCGTGGTCGAGGCGGCGGAAAAATCCGGCTCGCTGATCACCGCCAATTATGCGCTCGAACAGGGACGGGAGATTTTTGCGGTGCCGGGATCGCCGCTGGACCCGCGTGCCAAAGGGGCCAACCGGCTGATACGGGACGGCGCCACATTGATAGAATCCGTCGACGATATTCTGGCCGTCCTCGATCCCATGCTGGGGCAGGGGATGGGTCCGGGTAACGGCCTGTCCGACCCCGCCCGCCATTTGAGCCCGCCAGGGCATGATCTTGCGGCGCTGGAACGGGAGGCCGATCTGGCCCGCCCCCTGATTGAGGAAGCCCTTGGACCCACCCCGATAGAGGTGGATGAGCTGGTGCGCCGCCTGGGCATACAAGTGGCGGTCGCACAAATCGTTTTGCTGGAGCTGGAACTTGCAGGCCGGCTGACACGCGATGCCGGTAACAAGGTAGGCTGGGCTTAGCCTTGGGCGGAAAGGGTCAAACGTTCCGCTTCCAATGCCGCCAATTCCAGCATCTTGGCGAGAACCGTCTGGTTCTGAGCCTCGGCCATGGATTTCAGTTGCAGGATTAGATCGTGAGAATAACGCGCCGTGTCTAAAGATGACAGGTGGTCAGGTTTTGGATCTTGTCTTAGAGACTGGTTCATTACTAAATCCCCCGTCAGTTAGTGTCGTTAACTATACTATACGGGAAAGATTTACAACTAATAGTTACTTTTTGGGACAACACTCGTCATTTTGGCAACTTGAAATGGCAATTTTTACCGCGCTGCGTTGACAGACCCGCATTCTCTCGCTCAGTGTCCGCGCCGTTTGGCCTGAACCCCTATTCTCTGCCTATTTATAATGTGCGGACAGACGCCGCAGAAAGTATCCCAGTCGATCATGAATGTTCTCGTTGTCGAATCTCCGGCCAAGGCCAAGACGATCAATAAATATCTCGGCTCGGATTATACGGTTCTGGCCAGCTTCGGGCATATCCGCGACCTGCCGTCTCGGGATGGATCGGTGCGTCCGGATGATGATTTTTCCATGGATTGGGAAGTCGATACCCGCGCGCAGAAGCGCATCAAGGATATTGCCGACGCCCTGAAAGGGGCTGACAAGCTGATCCTCGCCACGGACCCGGACAGGGAAGGCGAGGCGATTTCATGGCATGTGCTGGAAGTGCTCAAGCAGAAAAAAGTGCTGGGCAAAATTCCGGTTGAACGCGTGGTGTTCAATGCCGTGACCAAAGCAGCCGTGCTGGATGCCATAGCGCATCCCCGGTCCATCAATACCGAACTGGTCGATGCCTATCTGGCGCGCCGGGCGCTGGATTATCTCGTTGGGTTCACGCTGTCGCCCGTTCTATGGCGCAAATTGCCCGGCGCGAAATCGGCTGGGCGCGTGCAATCGGTGGCGCTGCGTCTGGTCTGTGAACGCGAAATTGAAATCGAGAGTTTCAAAAGCCAGGAATATTGGAGCATCGACGCCGCGCTGGCCGTACCGGAAGGTGTGCTCAATACGCATCTGACACATCTGGACGGCAAAAAGCTGGACAAGATGTCGCTTGGAAATGAAGCAGAGGCGCAGCGCGCTGTTGCCGCCATTCAGGCGCAGAGCTTTGCCATCGGCTCGGTGGAGAGCAAGCCGGTCAAGCGCCATCCCGCACCGGCCTTCATCACCTCGACCCTGCAACAAGAAGCATCGCGCAAGCTGGGCTTTGCCGCCAAGCGCACGATGCAGATCGCGCAGCAATTATATGAGGGCGTGGATATTGGCGGTGAGACCGTGGGTCTGATCACCTATATGCGAACCGATGGCATCCAAATGGCGGCGGAAGGTATTGCCGATGCCCGCCAGACCATTGGCACACGCTATGGCGCGCGTTATCTGCCTGCTCAGCCGCGTGTCTATTCCAGCAAGGCAAAAAATGCGCAGGAAGCGCATGAAGCCATTCGCCCCACAGGTTTTGAACGCACACCCGATGCTCTGTCGCGCGTGCTGGATGGCGATCAGGCGCGGCTTTACGAATTGATCTGGAAACGTGCCGTCGCCAGCCAGATGGAAAGCGCCGAAATGGAGCGCACCACGGTGGATGCGATGTCGGCGGACAAGCAAATCAGCCTGCGCGCCACGGGCAGCGTGGTGTTGTTCGATGGCTTTCTGACGCTTTATCAGGAAGGCAAGGACGACGAAAATGATGAGGATGGCGCGAAACTTCCACGCGTCAAACAAAACGATCCTGCCAAGCTGCAAAAAGTAACGCCGGAACAGCATTTCACCGAACCGCCGCCGCGTTATTCCGAAGCCAGCCTGGTGCGCAAGCTGGAAGAGCTGGGTATCGGCCGGCCCTCAACCTATGCGTCTATTCTCACCGTGCTGCGCGACCGCGCCTATGTGAAGATGGATCGCAATCGCTTCATCCCGGAAGATAAGGGCCGCCTTGTCACCGCCTTCCTCAGCAGCTTTTTCAGCCATTATGTCGAATATAGTTTCACGGCTGATCTTGAAGAAAAGCTGGATAATGTCTCCGCCGGTGAATTGGGCTGGAAAGATTTACTGCGCGATTTCTGGGATGGTTTCTCCGCCGCGATTGGCGAGACCAAGGATCTCAAAATCTCGCAGGTGATCACCACGCTGGATGAATTGCTGGAGCCGCATATTTTCCCGAAAGGTGAAGATGGTGCCGATCCGCGCGTTTGCCCGACTTGCGGGGATGGCCGGCTTAACCTGAAGCTGGGTCGCTTCGGGGCCTTTATCGGCTGCACCAACTATCCGGAATGCCGTTTCACACGTCGTCTCGGCGCGAAATCCGGCGACGAAGCCGATGCCAGCCCGCGTGTGCTGGGTGTCGATCCGGCCAATGGCGAACAGATAGAATTGAAGGTCGGTCGCTTCGGCCCCTATGTCCAGCGCGGCGAGGGCGATAAGCCCGCCCGTTCCGGCATTCCCAAAACCATGAGCCCAGATGCGGTCGATCTCGACTATGCGTTGAAGCTGTTATCTTTGCCGCGTGAAATCGGTCTGCATCCGGAAAGCGGCAAAATGATCACGTCGAATTTTGGCCGCTTCGGGCCTTATGTGGCGAGTGATGGCCAATATGCTTCGCTCGATTCCGCGGACGAGGTGTTTGAGGTCGGGATCAATCGCGCGGTCACATTACTGGCTGAACGCAAAGCCAAAGGCAAAACCCGCCGTCAGGCCGAAGCGCTCAAAGAATTGGGCAATCATCCCGAAAGCGACACGCCGGTCAAAGTCTTGAAAGGCCGCTATGGCCCATATGTCAGCGATGGTTCGACCAATGCCACAATTCCCGAAGGGATCGAACCTGCCGATGTGACGATGGAACAGGCCGTGGAATGGCTGGCGGCCCGCGCGGCGAAGGGCGGCAAGAAAAAGCCCGCCAAAAAAGCCGCGAAAAAAGCCACCACAAAAAAATCCCCGACCGTGAAAGCAGCAAAAAAAGCAGTCGCCAAAGAAAAGGCGCCCGCTAAAAAGGCGCCCGCTAAAAAGGCGCCTGCCAAAAAAGCACCTGCTAAAAAAGCCGCGGCCAAGAAAACGCCCGCAAAAAAAGCCACAGCGAAGACCAAGGCAAAAAAACTGGTGAAGGCAGCGGAATAAGTGCCCCGGAAAAGCAAACCGCATCTGGTCAGCACGCTTACAAAAGAGAGCGTGCAGGAAATTCTGGCGCGTGAACCCAATGCCACCAAACGCGATATTGCCCGGCTGCTGGGCGTGGTGGGGAATGACCGCATCGCCCTGAAACGCATCCTGCGTGATCTGGAAGGCGAGGGCTTTATCACCCGTGGCCGCAAGCGCAGCTATGTCACGGCGGGCGAATTACCCGAAGTGCTGGTGCTCGAAATCCTCGGGCCGGATAGCGAAGGCGATCTCAAAGCCCGTCCACAGAAATGGGACGGCGAGGACGAGCCACCTCTCATCATCATATTACCCAGCCGCGATGGCGAAGCCCCCGGCATGGGCGAGCATGTTCTGGCGCGTATTTCCGCCAGTAAGAATGGCTATGAGGCCAAGATCATTCGCAAACTGGGGGCTGGCCAGCATAAATTGCTCGGCGTCTATCGTCAGGGCGTGCGCGAAGGGCGCATCGTACCGATAGATCGCAAGGCGCGTCAGGAATTCACGGTAGCTGCCGAACATCGCGGTGATGCGCGCGAAAATGAATTGGTGCTGGCCGAGCCGCTTTCCTCGCGTGGTGGCCTGATACCGCGCGCACGGGTGCTGGAATGTCTGGGGAATATGGATTCCCCAAAATCGGTTAGCCTGATCGCCATTCACGCCCACGGCATTCCGACCGAATTCCCCAAAGATGCATTGGACGAAGCCGCGCGCGCCCAACCGGTCAATCCGGATGGGAGATTAGACCTGCGCGCCACGCCGCTTGTCACCATCGATCCAGAAGATGCCCGCGATCATGATGATGCGGTCTGGGCCGGGCCGGATGAGGATGCGAAAAATCCTGATGGCCATGTGGTGATCGTCGCCATTGCCGATGTCGCCCATTATGTGCAGCCCAATTCGGCGCTGGACCGGGAGGCCTATCACCGGGGCAATTCAGCCTATTTCCCCGATCGCGTCGTGCCCATGCTGCCGGAATCGCTTTCCGCGGATTTATGTTCCCTGCGCGAAGGCGAAGATCGCGCCTGTATAGCCGTGCGCATGGTGTTCGATCAGCATGGCCAGAAACGCCATCATCAATTTCATCGCGCCATCATGCGCTCTGCCGCCCGGTTGACCTATGCCGATGCGCAGCGCGCTTTTGATGGAAAGCCCGATCCCAAACATGCCGCTATCGCGCGCGAAACCTTGCAGCCGCTCTGGGCGGCCTATCAAGCCATGGCAACCGCCCGCGATAAGCGCGCCCCGCTTGATCTCGATCTGCCGGAACGGCGTATCGTGCTGGGGCCCGATGGCAAGGTAGGCTCGATCGCCTATCGCGAACGGCTGGAATCCATGCGCCTGATCGAAGAATGCATGGTCATGGCCAATGTCTGTGCGGCGGAAACGCTGGAACAGGCACGCCAGCCGCTGATTTTTCGTATCCATGAGCAGCCGGGCAAGGAAAAGCTTTTCGCTTTTTCCGATTTCCTCCGCACACTGAATATATCATTCGCCAAAGGGCAGGTCATCAAGCCCGATGTGTTCAATCATATCCTGAAAAAAGCCAAAGATACGCCCCATGTCGATACGTTGAACGACATCACGCTGCGCACCCAGTCACAGGCGGTCTATGCGCCGGAAAATATCGGCCATTTTGGTCTGGCCCTCAGCCATTATGCGCATTTCACGTCGCCCATTCGTCGCTATGCCGATCTGATCGTGCATCGTGCCCTGATCCGGGTGCTGAAAGCAGGCGAGGGCGGGCTGACAAATAGCGAAATGGAACGCCTCAGCCAGATCGCCGAACATATCAGCATGACCGAACGGCGCGCCATGGCCGCCGAACGCGATTCCACCGATCGTTATGTGGCTGCCTATATGGAAGATCGCGTGGGTGCCACATTTGAAGGCCGTATCACGGGCGTTACACGCTTTGGCCTGTTTGTGCGTCTGCCGGAAACCGGTGCCGAAGGTTTGCTCCCCATCCGCTCGCTGGGCATGGAATTTTTCCGCCATGACGAACGCAGCCATGCGCTGATCGGTGAACGCAGCGGCACACGCTATGCGATGGGCGGTATGGTTGCGGTCAGTCTGGCCGAAGCCGCACCGCTGACGGGTGGTTTAAGATTTGAACTGGCCGGTGCTGAAGGCGGCGGCGGGCCGGCAAATGAGCGCGGCCGTGGCCGCACTTTTCGCGCGCGTGAGGGCAAACCAAAAGCCCCTCGCAAAGGCGCTAATACTAAGGACGGTCGGAAAAAACGCGGCAAGCCGCGCGGCTGATAGGAGTTCTGTTTGTCTGCCAATTCCGTATTCGATAGCGACAGCGAAATGATTGTGCGCAGCAAACTGCGCCCCAAAGATGCGGCCACGCTGATTTTGGTGCGGCGGGATAAGGATGCGCTGCGGGTGCTGATGGGCAAACGTCATGCGGGCATGGCCTTCATGGCGGGTAAATATGTCTTCCCCGGCGGCAAGGTTGATCCGGGCGATCAACGTCTGTCGGTGGGCAATGAATTGCGTCCCAATGTTCTGGAAAAGCTGACCATCGGCACCTCGCCATCGCGCGCGCGGGGGCTGGCGCTGGCCGCTATTCGTGAAACCTTCGAAGAAACCGGCGTGCTGTTGGGCGACAGGGGCGGTGTCATCCCCCGCACCAGAACCGAACCGTGGAAACAGTTTTTCCGCCATGGCGTGGTGCCCCGGCTTGACCAATTGAATTTCATTGGCCGCGCCATCACCCCGCCCAATCGCACCCGCCGTTTTGATGCCCGTTTCTTTATGGCCGATGCCAGTGCCATCGGTCATATGCTGGATCAGGGCGAAAGTGACGAATTGCTGGAACCCTGCTGGGTGACGCTGGAAGAAGCGCGGGCACAGGATCTGGCCGGAATTACCCGTCGCATGCTGGAAGAAATCGAGCACCGCGTGGGCGACGGGCCGGATTCGGACCGGCCTGTTCCCTTTTTCCGTATGCTGCACGGCAAGTACGGATCAACTTTCCTATGAATTTACAATGACTTAATCCGGTCCGTCAGGCCGGGTTGACAATGAAACGCCGCTGACTAGGTTACGCGACCTCTGGCGCATTTGGGAATTTGTCCCAAAACCGCCCAGACCTTTGTTTTTGCTTATCTGGAGCACCGTCATGGCCAAACCGACCACCGCAAAAATCCGTCTCAATAGCGAGGGCGGCACGGGTTTCTTTTATGTGGCCAAAAAGAACACGCGCACCATGACCGAAAAATTCTCGGTCCGGAAATATGATCCGGTGCTGCGCAAGCATGTCACGTTCAAAGAAGGCAAAATCAAGTAAATCTGCTTGGTTTAAGCTTTACGTTGATCGCCTTCGACACAATCCAGAAAATCGCCAACCGATGTGACAAAGCGGGGCACCAGCCCTGCCGCGAAGTCATGCCCCATGCCTTCGATCACCAGCAATTGCGCGCCGGGAATGCATTCGGCTGTGTCCTTGCCACAGTCGACGGGGATCAGCGGATCCTCCGCCCCGTGTATGATCAGCGCCGGGCAGCGCACTTTTCCTAATATCTCATGGCGGGGCGTCGCCGCGATCAGGGCGCTGAGTTGGCGCGCAGGCCCGGTGGGTTCAAAAGGCACGCGGTCCAGTTCGCGCGTAATCTCAATTTCCAGCTCTTCATCACTAAGCTGATAGGCCGGACTGCCGATAATGCGCCAGATCAGCTTGCCCTGTTTGATACGATCTTCGCGGCTGTCACTGGCGGGCGGCGCCGTGAGAACGGCCATAGCTTCAGGCTTGCCGGCGGGCAGCCCGGGCCGCCCCGTGGTGGACATCATAGAGATCACACTGCGCACGCGTGTGGGATAGTGGATCGCCAGAATTTGCGCGATCATGCCGCCCATGGATGCGCCAAAAATATGCGCGGCAGGAATATTCAAGCCATCCATTAAACCGATGACATCCGCCGCCATATCTTCAAGCCTATAGGGCACATCCACCTCTTGGCCCATCATCACCTTGCCAAATGTTACCATGGGATCAGGTGCGGGCAGGTGTGTTAAATGGGTGGATTTACCAATATCGCGATTATCAAATCGGATCACACGATAACCGCGCCGCGCCAGCCCTTCGCAAAGACTCTCAGGCCACATCGTCAATTGGCCAGAAAATCCCATGATCAGAATGATCACCGGATCATCCTTGCGCCCGAAACTTTCATATTCGAGCTGAAGTCCATTCGCGGCGATCTGCGGCATAAGAGAACTCCATAGGCGAAGAACACAGTCTGGCATGATCCATACAGGTTGTCGCCATCCCCAAACCATGATCATTATAGGGACATGCGCCGCGATTTGGCCCATTTTGCTACAGATCATTTTGACCTGCTGATCATTGGCGGGGGTATCACAGGTGCCTGCGTGGCGCGCGATGCAGTCTTGCGCGGTTTAAACGTCGCCCTGATCGAAAAACACGATTTCGCCCATGCCACCAGCGCTCATAATTCCAAACTGATCCATGGCGGTTTGCGCTATCTGAAAAATGGCGAATTTACGCTGGTGCGGGAATCTCTGCGCGAACGGCGTATCTGGCAACGTATCGCGCCGCATCTGGTGCGGCCGCTGCCATTTCTGCTGCCCGTGGATCAGGGCTGGAGGGACCGCAGCATTCTGGGGCTGGGCCTCACGCTCTATGATCTGCTGGCCTATGACAGCGGCTGGCTGGATGACCCGGCCCAACGGCTGCAAGGCCATGTCTGGTTCGATCAAAATGCTGCGATAGCGCGCGAACCTGTATTGGATCGGCCAGGCTTTGCCGGGGCCTATGGGTATTTCGATGCGCAAATGTATGCGCCTGAGCGACTGGCGCTTGAATGTTTGCTGGATGCCGATGCGAATGGTGCCGTGCTCGCAAATTATGTCATGGCGGAAAAGCTGTTGCAGCAGCAGGGGCGCATCACGGGTGCCATAGTGCGCGATGCTCTAAGCGGCGATCCGTTTGATATTCGCGCCAAGCTGGTGCTGCTGGCGGCGGGCCCATGGAGCGATCTTTTTATCGACAGCGCCATGGGGCAGCGCAGTAAATATAGGATTCTGCGGTCCAAAGGTATTCATCTGATCCTGCCTGCGCTCACGCAAAATTCCGCGCTGACCATGGCGGCGGAAGGCGGACATTTCTTTGTGCTTCCCTGGCGTGGCCATACGCTACTGGGCACCACCGATACAGCCTTCACTGGTGATCCCGATATTGTCAGCGTGACGGCGGACGATATCGAAACCTTCCTCAGCTTTGTGCGGCGGCATCTGCCAGCCTCTGATCTCAGACCCGAACAGGTTCTCCATGCCTATGCGGGCCTGCGGCCACTGGTCGATGATGGAAGCGGCAACAGCTATGGTGCCAGCCGCCGGGCCGAGCTGATCGATCACAGCGGTGAAGGGCTTGCCGGTCTCTATTCAGCGATTGGCGGGAAATGGACCACCTCTCGCCACCTTGCCCAAACCATTCTGGACAGGCTGATCAAACAGCATGACCTGAAAACCGGCCCCTGCCTTACAGCCACCCATCGTTTGCCCGGCGGCAGAATTGACAGCGTGCAGGATTTTCATGCCATGCTGCAAAAAGACCATGCCGATCTGCCGGGCCGCGATCATCTGGGCCAGCTCTATGGCGCAAGGCTGGATGACATGCTGCAATATGCAGGCACGGATCAGGCCTCACTTGGCCCCAGCGGCGATATTCCCGCGCAAATCCTGTTTGCGATCCGCGAGGAAATGGCGCTGCATCTCAGCGATGTCATGCTGCGTCGCACAGGGATCGGCCAATTGGGCTTGCCGGATAAAACCACAATAGAAAAATGCGCCGCCATCATGGCTGCGGAATGTGGCTGGGACGCACAGCGACAGGCGCAGGAAATAGCCGATCTGCGCACCTGTTATCCGGTGCAACATTTATGAGCGCCCTGGCCGTGGTCAATCTCTTTTCTGGTCATGGCCGCACCGATCAGGATTGGCCGCGCATCGAACAAGGTTTGCGCGCGCTCTACCCCATGCTCAACATCGCCTTCACCTCAAGACGGGGCGACGCGACCGATATGGTGCGCCGCGCAGTGCAGGAAGATTATCTGGAAATCATCGCGGTGGGCGGTGATGGCACGATCAATGAATGTCTCAATGGTTTGTTTCCGGCCCATGCGGGCGCGATGCAGGGCCTCATCGACCCCGATATTGTTTTTGCTTTCCTGAACAGCGGCTCGGGCAACGATCTGGGAAAATCTTTTGGCATAGAAGAAGGCCTTGACGCCGGGCTGGATTTTCTGCGCCATTCCCGGCCCAGACGAATGGATATCGGACAGATCTCTTGCCTCAGTCAGGCTGGCCAACCTGTCACGCGTTATTTTTTGAATATCGCCTCCTTCGGGCTGTCGGGCGACGTGGTGCAGGCGGTCAACCAGGCGCGTTTCAGCAAAATCTTCGGCGGTAAATTCAGCTATGCCGTCCAATCCGCGCTTAGTCTGCTGCGCCATCAGGACCGCATGATGCTTTTGCATATTGATGGTCACTTCGACCAGATGGAGCGCATATCCACCGTCGCCATCGCCAATGGAAAATATTTTGGCGGCGGTATGAAAATCGCGCCCGATGCGCAACTGAATGACGGGCTGTTCGATGTGGTGATCATCGGCAGCGCCCCCAAACACACTATGTTGCGCAAGATGCGGCTGGTCTATGGCGGGGAACATCTGCGCGATCCGCTGGTGCGCCTGATAAAAGGGCAGAAGATCATCGCGGCGCCCGTGGCGGAAACAGGCGGCCATACGGTGCTGGTGGAATGCGACGGCGAAAGCGTCGGTAAATTGCCTGCCAGCTTCGATATTCTGTCCGGTGCCCTGCATTTGCGATGCTGAAAGGAATCGCGCACTACACTGAACCGATGATGGATCGCGCGCGCATAAGCTGGAATGGCTGGGGTTGGGTGGATAAGCCCGCCCCGCTGGCGCAGCGTCCTGCGGTCTGGCCCTGGCTGGCGGAATTGCTGGGTGTTCCGGCTCTTCTGGCCACACCGGCCCGCGCGCTGGAAGACTGTACTCTGCGCGAAAGCCGCCTCAACCCAGCCGAGATTGACGCCTTCATCGCCATGCTTGGGGAAGGGCAGGTCAGTCAGGGGCGGCGCGATCGCGCCTTTCATGCGCTGGGCCGATCCTATCACGATCTGCTGCGGCTGCGCGCGGGCGATCTGCTCAGCGCGCCCGATCTCGTGCTCTATCCCCGCAATGCCGAAGATGTCGCCGCCATTCTTGCCTATGCGCAGGACCATAGTATCGCGGTGGTGCCTTTCGGCGGCGGCACCAGTGTGGTCGGCGGGGTCAGCGCCTTGCGTGGCCATTTGCAAACCGTGGTGACTCTCGATCTCAGTCGCCTGAACCGCGTGCTCGATATTGACCGCATCTCCATGACCGCCGAAGCCGAAGCGGGAATCTTCGGCCCCGATCTGGAAATGGCCTTACAGGCCCAGGGCCTGACCCTTGGCCATTATCCGCAATCTTTTGAATTCTCCACCTTGGGCGGCTGGATCGCCCATAGCGGCGCGGGCCAGCAATCAAACTTATATGGCCGTGCAGCAGATTGGTTTGTCAGCGCCAGCCTCGCCACGCCGCGCGGTATATGGGCTACTGAAACAGGTCCGGCCTCGGCGGCGGGGCCGCGCATGGGTGACCTCGTACCGGGCTCAGAAGGTGTGCTGGGTGTGATCACCAAAGCGCGTTTCCGTCTGCGTGATGTGCCTCCCGCAAAACTTTATGTCGGCTATCTGTTTCCGGATATGACCAATGGCTGCAACGCCATGCGTGCGGCCATGCAGGAACGCCTGCCTCTGGCGATGTTGCGCCTGTCCGATGCAGAGGAAACACGTTTCTATCGCGCCCAGCAAAAAGTCGGCGAACCCCGCACCCTGAAAGACCGCCTGTCCGATATGCGGCTGCGCCTGCGCGGGCTGGACCAGGACCCTTGCGCCATGATTGCGGGCTTCGAAGGCGATCAGGCGCATATCAGCGCCGCCCATAAACGCTTCCGCAAAATCGCCGAACAGCATGGCGCGCTTTATGTGGGGCAGGGCGTGGGTGAAAGCTGGCTGCGGCATCGTTTTGAAGCGCCCTATATGCGCGATCCCATGCTGGATCGCGGGCTGGGCGTCGATACGCTGGAAACCTCCACAAGCTGGGCCAGATTACCTGCGCTGCATCGCGCCGTGCGGGAAGCCCTGCACCGTGTCATGGCCGATACGGCCCCCCTGCCCGGGGCGCGCGGCATTGTCCTGACCCATGTCAGCCATAGTTACGCCGATGGCGCCAGCCTCTATTTCACGCTGATTTTCCCGCGCACGATCGGCGGCGAAATTCCGCAATGGCGCAAAATCAAAACCGCTGCGTCAGAAGCCATTTTGCAGCATGGCGGCACGATCAGCCATCATCACGGCGTGGGCGAAGATCATCTGCCCTGGATCGCGCGGGAAAAAGGCGAACAGACCATCTCTATTCTGCGCGCCATCAAGCATAAGCTCGATCCCGCTGGAATTTTAAATCCGGGGAAATTACTGCCACCCGCCTAAGGCGAGGCGCTGATTTCCTCCAGCGATTTCTGCGCTGGCTCCGGCAGGAATAAAATAGCGATCAAAGCTACCGGCACCGCCACCAGCGCCATCTGAATGGCCGGGCCATGTGCGCCGAATATATCGTAAAACTGTCCCTCTAAAGCCAGAGATAACGCCCCCGCCAACATGGTCAGCGCATAGCGCAAAGTGGTGGCCGTGGCGCGATAGGCCGTGGGAAATATCTCCGACGGATAACCCGCAGCCAGGGCATCGGCCGAGAGAAAGCCGAACAGCGCCACAATCCAGGCCAGCGGCAATATCCAGCCGCCGACCCCGCTATAGAATAAAAAGAAACAGGCCCCGGCCATGGCGGTGGTGATGAACAAGGTGCGCTTGCGCCCCAGCCGGTCGGACAGCCGCCCGACATAGATATTCCCCGCCAAGGCCACGATGCCGCCAAACAGAAACAGCAATGTCACTTCACCCGGCGCATAATTATGGGTCTGTTGCAGATATTTCGACAACATCACACTGGGCGGCCCCATGGCAAAACCAAAGGCGATGACAAACACAATCATCGCCACCAGCCGCTTGGGATGCTCCCGCACCAGTCCGCGCAGCAAATCCATCACCACTTTGCTCTTAGAGCCCATGGCCTTGATTTCAGCCCGGCGCAGTTCAAACCGTTCGGTCTCCGGCAGCCAGCGGCGATAATAGGCGATGATCAGCAACATGCCCGAACCGATGACATAGAGCGAACGCCAGCCGTAAGGCAGTATGTCCACCGCCGCGAAAATCACCGCTGCCAATCCCGCCCCAAAGGCGTTCATCGCCGCCAATGTACCGGTCGACCAGCCACGTACTTTTTTATCGATCACTTCGGCGATCACGACAAAACACAACATCTCTTCGCTATAGCCAAAGATACGGGCCATGATCTGCGCGCCAACGAACTGATTGTAATCCTGCGCAAAGGCGCTGAGCAGGGTCATCAGGGCTTCACCGCAGACCGTGATCATCAACAGCCGCCGCCGCCCGATAATGTCAGCAAGCGGGGCCACGAACAGCGCCGCCAAAGCCGCCAGCCGGAAATAGCTGATCGTCACGGCCGCCATATTTTCGGGAATGTTCAATTCAGCCTGAATTTGCGGCAAGGCCATGCCGAAAATATTCAGATCATAGCCACTGAAAATCAGCGTTGTGCCGACCAGCAAAAAAGCGGTTTCCTGACTGCGCGGCAGAGACTGGGGCGGCCTTGCGCCGGGCGGCAACCAGCGGAAGCGCCCCATCGGCTCTGATGTCCCCCTCATCGCAAAGCCATCATGAATTCAGGAATCTCATCCGATCCAACGCGCCTTGCAGAATATAGGCCGCGGCCATCTTGTCCACGACGCGCGCGCGCGCGGCACGGGAAGAATCGGCTTCCAGCAGGGTGCGTGTCACCGCGGCGGTGGATAACCGCTCATCCCACAGGGTGATATGGGTGTCGCAACGTGCGGCGAAATTGCGGGCAAAGGCGCGGGCCGATTGGGCCGAGGGGCCGTCACTCCCATCCATATTCAGCGGCAGACCCACCACCAGCCCGCCAATGCCATGTTCCGCGATCAAAGCCTCTAATTTGGCGGCATCGGTGGAAAATTTCCCCCTTGCAAGGGTTTGAAAAGGGGTTGCAACCATGGCCAGCCGGTCGGAAAGGGCTAATCCGATGGTCTTTTCACCCAGATCCAGCCCCAAAAGACGCTGCCCGGTTGTAAGTTTTGCTTTCAGTTCTGCAAGCGTTGCAATGCTCACTATCTATTTCCTTCGCTTGCCAGCCCGGCCCCCGATTGGTAGCAAAGCCCTGCATCCCTAGCATAGAGATTAGCCCCCATGTCCGTCGATCAGGACACTGTCCGGCGTATTGCCAGATTATCCCGCCTCGCGCTCGAAGAGAGCCGGGTCGAGCCTATGGTCAAAGAGCTGAATGGCATTCTTGACTGGGTCCAGCAACTCGAAGACGTGGATGTCTCCGGCGTGGAGGCGATGACCAGTGTGATCGCGCAAAATCTGCATATGCGGGACGATGTGGTGACCGCGGGCGATGCAGCTGCTGATGTCACAAAAAATGCGCCCTTGAGCGAAGATCATTTCTTCGTCGTGCCGAAGGTGGTGGAATGAGCCTGCCAACTAATCTGACCGATCTCACTTTGGCCGATGCGCGTGATGCGGTCGCCAGCAAAAAAATTTCGTCCACCGAACTGACCCGCGCTTTCGTGCAGGCGGTGGACCAGGGCCGCGCCCTCAACGCCTTCATCACCGAAACGCCTGACCGCGCGCTGGAGATGGCCGCGCAGTCCGATGCCCGTATCGCCAAAGGTGCAGCGCGCCCCTTGGAAGGGCTGCCGCTGGCGATCAAGGATTTGTTCTGCACCAAAGATGTGCGCACCACGGCGGCCAGTCGTATTTTGTCGAATTTCGTGCCGCCTTATGAATCCACCGTCACACAGAATTTGTGGGACGCCGGTGCGGTGATGCTGGGCAAAACCAATCTCGATGAATTTGCGATGGGGTCGTCGAACGAGACCAGCCATTTCAAGCCTGTGATCAATCCGTGGCGGGCGCAAGGCTCGAACGAAGATCTGGTGCCGGGCGGCTCGTCCGGTGGTTCGGCCTCGGCTGTGGCGGGTAATCTGTGTCTGGCCGCCACCGGTACCGATACGGGTGGCTCTATTCGTCAGCCAGCCGCTGTCACGGGTTCTGTCGGCCTGAAACCGACCTATGGCCGTTGCTCGCGCTTTGGCATTGTCGCCTTTGCCTCTTCGCTGGATCAGGCCGGACCGATGACCCGCACGGTACGCGATGCGGCGATCCTGTTGCGCCATATGGCCAGTGTCGACCCGCGTGATTCCACCAGCGCCGATCTGCCGGTGCCGGATTATGAATCCATGCTCGAACAGGGCGTGAAAGGCCTGCGGATCGGCATCCCCAAAGAATATCGGATGGATGGTGCGCCACCGGAAATCGAAGCGCTCTGGCAGCAGGGTGCGGATTGGCTGAAAGCCCA
>CAZOJG010000016.1:0-30603 GCA_964580115.1 uncultured Rhizobium sp. | reverse complement strand
CTCGCTGCCCCATACAAAATATGCGCTGCCCGCTTATTATATAGTGGCGCCCGCCGAAGCCTCATCCAATCTGGCGCGTTATGATGGCGTGCGTTATGGCTTGCGGGCTGAAAATGCGCGCGACATCACTGATCTTTATGAGCGCAGCCGCGGCGAAGGTTTCGGGTCCGAAGTCCGCCGCCGTATTCTGATCGGCACCTATGTTCTGTCGGCGGGCTATTACGACGCCTATTATGCCCGCGCCCAGAAAATCCGCAGCCTGATCGCGCGGGATTTCGCCGAAGCCTATAAACAATGCGATGTCTTACTGACGCCGACCACACCGGGCCCCGCTTTCCCGCTGGGCAGCCAGAGCGATGATCCGGTGGCGATGTATCTGAACGACGTCTTCACGGTGACGGTGAATCTGGCGGGCTTGCCTGCTATTTCCGTGCCGGCAGGGCTTTCGGCGAATGGTTTGCCGCTGGGCCTGCAACTGATTGGCAAAGGGTTTGATGAGGCCACGGTGCTGCGCGCCGGTCGTGCCCTCGAACAGGCAGCCAATTTCACCGCCAAACCTGCAAGCTGGTGGAGAGCAGCATGAGTGCCACAGCAGAAAAACGATCCAAATTGATCGAAGGGGCCACCGGTCCTTGGGAAGTTGTCATCGGTATGGAAGTCCATGCGCAGGTGCTGTCCCAGTCCAAATTATTCTCCGGTGCCTCGGCGGCCTTCGGGGCCGAGCCGAACCAGCATGTCAGCTTTGTCGATGCGGGGATGCCGGGCATGTTGCCGGTGATCAATAAGACCTGCGTGGAACAGGCTGTCCGTACCGGCCTTGGCCTCAAGGCGCAGATCAATCTGAAAAGCATTTTCGACCGGAAAAACTATTTCTATCCCGATCTGCCTCAGGGTTATCAGATTTCGCAGTTCAAAAACCCCATCGTCGGCGAAGGCGAGGTCGTGATCGACCTGCCGAGCGGCGAGAGTGTGCTGGTGGGCATCGAGCGGCTGCATCTGGAACAGGACGCGGGCAAAAGCCTGCACGACCAGTCGGCGGATTATTCTTTTGTCGACCTCAATCGTTCCGGCGTGGCTTTGATGGAAATCGTCACCAAGCCGGATATGCGCTGCAGCGAGGAAGCCGCGGCCTTTCTGAAGAAGCTGCGCGCCATTGTCCGCTATCTGGGGACCTGTGACGGCAATATGGACGAAGGCTCGATGCGGGCCGATGTGAATATATCGGTTCGTAAAGTGGGTGCGCCGTTGGGCACACGCTGCGAGATCAAGAATGTGAACTCCATGCGCTTTGTTGCGCAGGCGGTGGAATATGAAGCCCGCCGCCAGATCGACGTTCTGGAAAATGGCGGTGTGATCAAACAGGAAACCCGCCTGTTCGACAGCAAGCAAGGCGAAACCCGCTCCATGCGGTCCAAGGAAGAAGCGCATGATTATCGCTACTTCCCCGACCCCGATCTGTTGCCGCTGGTGCTGGAACAGGCCTGGGTGGATGAAATCGCCTTGTCCTTGCCGGAATTGCCCGACGATAAAAAAGCGCGGTTCATCAAAGATTATGGTCTGTCCGCCTATGATGCGACCGTTCTCATCACCGAACGCGAATTGGCAGATTATTTCGAGAAGCTGGCTAGTGGCGTGGATGCGAAGTCCGCTGCCAATTGGCTGAACAACGAAATTCTGGGCCGCCTCAACAAGGACGGACGCGAGATAAGTGATTGTCCTGTCAGCGCAGATTCCAATAATGCGATCCTGCGCATGATCAGCGACGGAACCATCTCCGGTAAGATCGCCAAAGACCTGCTCGACATTGTTTGGGCAGAAGGCGGCGATCCGGTGCAGGTGGTCGAGGCGCGCGGTTTGAAGCAAGTCACCGATACATCCGCCATCGAAAAAGCGGTTGAAGAGGTGATCAAGGCCAATCCGCAAAAGGTCGAAGAGGTGAAGCTGAAGCCCAAACTCGCCGCCTGGTTCACAGGTCAGGTGATGAAAGCGACGGGTGGGAAAGCCAATCCGCAGGCTGTAAATGCCATCCTCAAAGTACGACTCGAATTGCCCGATGAGGGGTGATTCGTACAATTTGCAAGTTGTTGACAGGTTCGTCCCAATTTTGCAGGAAGATCATCCGTAAACGGACGAACGCTAAAAACATCGGTAAAATAAGGCTTTTATGACAATCTTGAATTTTGGCTCCACGCCCGGTTTTCCGCCAGTATTGCATTTGTCCAGGCAACTTCCTCATATTGCTGGTGTTTTGGGGGGTGCGAGTCGCACGACCCGGACAACCAAAGGAGTCGTACCACATGCCAATCACTGGAAAGAAGAAAGCCAAGAAGGCGACGAAGCCGAAGGCGAAAGCCACGAAGAAGCGCGTCGTCCGCAAAGCCGCGGCGAAACCCGCAGCTCGCAAGACTGCAAAGCGCAAAGTCGGCGCGAAGAAGAAAGTTGCCGCCAAAAAAGTTGGCGCCAAGAAAAAAGTAGCGGCGAAGAAGAAACCCGCTGCGAAGAAAAAAGCCGCGAAGAAACCAGCCGCCAAGAAAAAAGCTGCTCCGCGGAAAAAAGCTGCCCGCAAAGCGAAAAAATAAGACTGAATAACGGGCTTTGGTCGAACCAACGCCCGCTCAGTCTGCTTTCGGCAAAGGCAAACGCCGCGGTTCGCTCAGATTTCGATCTGGCAACCGCGGCCGAGCCGCCCCGCCAGGCGGCCCCGAAAACAACCAGCAAACCTTCCCCGGCTAAAAAGCCTGCCGTGAAGAAGCCCGCGACCAAAGCTCCTAAAGCCCCGAAATCAAACGTAAAAACTCCAGCCGCGCCCAAAGCGCCGGCGGCGTTGACGCGCAAATCCAGCGATTCAAAATCCACTGCCGCCCCCAGGACAAAGCGTCAGCCCAAATCGGATGACTCCTCGGCCGAAAATCCCAGCGCCACGGTCCAAACGGCCCCGATCGAATTTTATTACTGGCCCAATCCCAATTGCTGGAAAATCGCCATCATGCTGGAGGAATGCGGGGTGCCTTATGTGCTCCGCCCGGTCGATATCAATAATGGCGATCAATTCGCCGACAGTTTCCTGAGCATCGCCCCCAATAACCGGGTCCCCGCCATTGTCGATCCGGAAGGGCCGGATGGCAGCCCGATCACGGTGTTTGAGTCCGGCGCGATCCTGCAATATCTCGGTCGCAAGACCGGCCAGTTCTATCCCAAGGATGAACGCGCCCGCATTCTGGTTGATCAATGGCTGTTCTGGCAGATGGCCGGACTTGGCCCCATGGCCGGGCAGGTGGGTCATTTCCGTAATTTCGCCCGCACCAATACTTATAGTCTGGATCGCTACACGAACGAGGTCCATCGCCTGCTCGGCGTGCTCAATCGCCGCCTGATTGGCCGGGATTATATCGCCGATGACTATTCCATCGCCGATATGGCCGCGATCGGCTGGGTTATCGCCCTGTCACGCGCCGATGGGCTGTTGCAGGACTTCCCCCATGTGAAATCCTGGATGGAACGCGTGGTCGAACGCCCTGCTGTAAGCCGTGGGGTCGAGGTCGGAAAAGATTTGCGCAGCCCGCCTGCCGATGCCGCCGCCCAACAAAGAACGCGGCGTATCTTGTTCAACCAGCGCGGGTTTCTGTCTGATCTGCAACGCCTGCCATCAGGTAATTAACGAGCGGTAAATTTCACCCCGCAATATCGTTAACCGCCCGTTATCCACTTTGATCGCAGCATTGTCCCCGCACGAGACATATCGTGCGTTCTAAAGGGGACAGGTGATGGCGTGCATAGATATGGATTCGCTATCTCAGTATGAAGTTGAAGCCAAACAGGGTCAGGCCCATGCCATGTATAATCTTGGCCTGGCCTATTCGACCGGACAGGGCGTCAGCGTCGATTATGTGACCGCGCATAAATGGTTCAACCTCGCCGCCATGCGCGGCGTGAACGAAGCCAAGAGCTGGCGCGCCACCATGGCCAGCGAACTCAGCGCTGATCAAATCGCCGAAGCATTGCGCCAGGCCAGAGAATGGCTCTCGCGCAATTAAAACGGCCGCGCGCTTAATCCGGTTTCTGCTGCGGCAGGGGAATGCCTAGCCCAAAGCCGGCCATGGATTTGGGTTGCGGCACGATCTGCCCGGGCTGCGTAGCTGCGCTCACAACCGGCACAGGCGGCACGGTCTGCGCGAAATCCCGCGGCAGGCTGGGCCGGAAAAGATCGGCCATGATCCGCATCGGTTGATCCGCCCCCGCAAGGCGGTTGCGATAGACCTGCACATTCTCCAGCACCCGCTGCACATAATTGCGGGTCTCGCCAAAGGGAATGTTCTCAATCCAGTTCACCGGATCAATCGTGCCATCACGCGGATCACCAAACTTCGCCACCCATTTGCGCACATTACCCGGCCCCGCATTATACGCCGCCGCGGCCAGAATGTAGGAGCCGCCCCAATTATCGAGCTGCTTCTGCAATTCCAGCATACCTAGCTGCATATTGTAGCGCGTATCCGTGAGTAGCCGTTTCTGGTCATAGCCAAGGCCCAGTTCTGCTGCCATGCGCCGGGCGGTGGCGGGCATCAATTGCATGATCCCCATCGCGCCGGCCCGGCTGACAGGGTTGAAATCGAATTCAGTTTCCTGACGGATCAGCCCCAGAACCAGCGGCGCTTCCGGCGTAGCGCCTGCCCCCAGATGCGGCGGCACCGCCACAACAGGGAAGGCGTAACTCAACAGCGAGATGGATTGATACCCCGCCTGCTTGGCCACGCGCACCGCGATTTCCGGATTGCCGTTATCCACCATCAGCTGCGCCAGATGCGCCATATGCTCAATATCCGGGTTCAGCCCGACATAGTGATTGGCGAACAGCCGTAACAAAGGCTCCTCCCCCAAATCCGCCAAGACACGCATAGTGCGGACAAGTTCTTCGCCGTCGAATTTATGACTGCGACTGCGGCGCTGCGGCGTGGCATCCTGCAAACGCAATGTCGGCTGCGCTTCGGCCTGACTGAGGGCGAGCTGCCCGTAAAAAGTCTCCCCGAATTGACCGCCCTTGCGATAATAATCCAGCGCGCCCGCGCGATCTCCCATCGCCTCGGCCGCGCGCCCAGACCAGAAATAGGCCCGTGAAAGGCTGATCGGCCGCGACACTCCGCTGGCCAGTCGCTGGAAATGGGTCAATGCCGCACGTGGCTCTTTCAAATAGGTCAACGCCACCCAGCCCGCGAAAAATTCCGCATCGGCAAAGGCTCCGCCATCGCTCAAGCCGCTATTGGATGTCAGCTTATAAGCCAGTCGGAACTTGCCTTCGCCCACGGCCTGCCGGGCCGTGATGTTCAGCTCATTCCACATTTTCTCGGGATGGGTTTTGTTTTCCACCACCGCGACCTGTTGCAAAAGACCAGCCGCCGTTTCCGTATCCCCGCGTGCGCGATACACCCGAGCCATATCGAATTGCAGACCGGGATTGGACGCCAACCGCCCCGGCAGGGTGCGCGCCAAGATCAAACCGCGTGTCGGCGCCTCGCGCAGCGCCAGCCGCGCCTCGGCAATACGTTTTGCATCCGCATCCACCCGCGCCATCTGGCGCTTGGCAGCGCTCGTCTCATCGCGCCAGATCTGTCCGTCCAGCCGCGCGGCATGCAGGGCCGGCGTCAGCAGATTGCCATATTGCGCCAGCACCCAGCTTTCCTGATCGCTCTGCAACATATTTGTGGTCCAGGCGCTGCGGATCATCTCCCGCCCGGCTTCAGTCTGGCGGCTTTCGATCAGCGCATGACCCAATCTGATTTTGCCTATGCCGGTCTTGGGTGCGCGCCCTGCAAACCAGGCCACGATCTCCGCCGGTGCCAATGTGGCGGGCATGGCTTGCTCGGCCCGTGTCAGCAACAGATTGCGCGACGGCCAATCCGGATTATTTTTCAAAAAGGCGTCGATCTCGACAAAGCTCGCGCCGCTATTTTCCCCCAACAGAAATCGCCAATGAATCAGCCGCCGCGCTGCCGGATCGCGCCCCTGGAGTGACAAAGACTGAGCCTGCGCCCAATCCCGCTTCAATGTGGCATCAAAGGCCCGGCGATAAATCTGTCGTTCCTCGGCACTGAGATAGGGGGTGATGCTCCCCTCAGGGGCCTGCGCCGCGCCTGTGACGGGTATCAGCAGCAAGGCCGCCATTGATGCGGCCAGAAGGCCATTTCTGAACATAGGGCTGCTTTGAAACATGGGGATACGCCAACTCAAGGAGGGTAAAGGGAAATCGATCAGGAACGATAACCGCCCATCCCCCGATAGGCTACCCATCTGCCTCACCGCAAAGACCGAAACTTCCGCTTCCTCCCGCACAGGCAAACCGTTATCTAGGGGAAAATTGAGGCGCGTCACATGGCTGATATCCGCGAAAGAATAAGGGGCTCGATCCCCGCCCTGATCACCCCCCTGCGTAATGGCGCGGTGGATGAGGCGGCTTTGCGCAAATTCGTAGCCTGGCAGATCGCCGAGGGCTCCCATGGTCTGGTGCCGATGGGAACCACGGGTGAATCCGCCACGCTGAGCCATGATGAACATATGCGCGTGGTCGAACTCTGCGTCGCCGAAGCCGCTGGCCGTGTTCCCGTGATCGCCGGTGCAGGCTCCAACGCGACAGATGAAGCCATCTCGCTGTCCCACCGCGCCAAGGAGGTGGGGGCCGATGCGGTTCTCTCCGTCGCGCCCTATTACAACAAGCCGACTCAGGAAGGCCTCTATCGTCATTTCGCGGCCATCGCCGATGCCGTCGATATACCGATCCTGCTCTATAATATTCCGGGCCGCAGCGTGGTCGAAATTTCGGTCGAAACCATCGCCCGCCTGTCGAAGGTCGCCAATATTATCGGTGTGAAAGACGCCACCAATAATCTGGCCCGCCCGACGCGGGAACGCCTTGCTTGCGGTCTGAACTGGCGTCTGATCTCGGGCGAGGACATCACGGCGCTGGGCTATATGGCTCATGGCGGCCATGGCTGTATTTCCGTCACCGCCAATGTCGCGCCGCGTCTCTGCGCCGAATTCCAGAATGCCTGTATGGCGGGCGATTTCGCCAAAGCCCGTGTGCTTCAAGATATGCTGGCCCCGCTGCATGATGCGATGTTCTGTGAATCCAGCCCGGCCCCGGCAAAATTCGGTGTCTCGGTACAGGGCTATTGCAGCGATGACGTGCGCCTTCCCATTCTGCCCGCCACGGAAAATGCCCGTGGCCTGATCCGCGCCGCGCTGGCGCAGGCCGGTATTGGCTGATGGCCAAAAAAGCCGAGCCTGAACGCAAAGTCGTCGCCGATAACCGCAAAGCGCGCTACGCCTATGCGATCGAAGACACGATCGAGGCCGGCATGATTTTGATGGGCTCGGAGGTGAAATCGCTGCGCACCGGCAAGGCGACCATCGCGGAATCCTATGCCTTCGCCAAGGATGGCGAAATCTGGCTGGTCAATTCCTATATTCCTGAATATCTCATGGCCAATCGCTTCAACCATGAGCCAAAGCGCATGCGCAAACTGCTCGTGCGGGGCACCGAAGCGCGTAAATTGTCCATCGCCATTCAACGCGAAGGCATGACGCTGATACCGCTGCGGGTCTATTTCACGCCCAAAGGCATCGCCAAGATTGAACTCGGCATCGCCAAGGGCAAGAAGCTGCATGACAAGCGCGAAACCGAAAAACAGCGGGACTGGCAGCGCGACAAAGCCCGCCTGATGCGGGCCAAAGGCTAAGCCTGTTTCTTCCGGGCCGCTTTTTTAGCCTGCAAGATCACCGCATTGAACATTGCTTCGGTCAGCACGCCCGTATTCGTATTGTAGCGGGAGCAGTGATAGCTCGAGATCAGCGTCAACCCGTCCGCCTCAAATTGCGCGCCATGGCCAAATTTAAACGCGCTTTTCTTGATCCCCAGCGCCGAGCACAGGCTGTTATGCGCGATCTGACCCAAAGATAAGATCGCCCGCACTGTCGGCATGGCCTGCAACGTGCCCTGTAAAAAAGGCCGGCATGTATTGATCTCAACAGGCAAAGGCTTGTTCTGCGGCGGCACGCAGCGCACCGAATTGGCGATCATGCAATCCACCAATTGCAAACCATCATCCGGGCGCTCGTCATAAACCCCGCTCGCCAGACCATGTTTCAACAAGGTGGCATAAAGCAGATCCCCCGCCCAATCGCCGGTAAAGGGCCGCCCCGTGCGATTGGCCCCATGCAGCCCCGGCGCCAGCCCCACAATCAGCAGCCGCGCCTTCGGGTCGCCAAAATTCGGCACCGGATCATTGAAATAATCAGGATATTTCCCCCGATTATCCGCCCGAAATCCCGCCAGCCGCGGACAAAGCGGACAATCCTCTGGCGGAGCGGACGGCAATGAAGTTGTCTTAAGCGGGGCAGGGCGGGCTTTCATCCCGCCAGTCTATGAACTGATTTGCCCTAACCTGAAAGTGGCGGCCCGGCTGCCTGTCTTCAATCGGTCAATTGCGCCGTGGCAAAGACCTTTTCAATGATGGGGGATTGATCATCGAAATAATGTTCTTGCGGCGCGGTGAACAAAATCATCTGTAATTTTCCGCCGGGCTGCGCGGCCAAAGCGATAGATTTCATTCGCAAGCCATCGGGCGTCACATAATCCATGTTGAACCGGAAACCCTGTTCTTTGCCGAACGGTGCGGGCTTCAAACCACCAGCCTTCACCTGACCTGCGCCTTGCTGGCTCCAACTATAACTCACCAATTCCATCACCTCATCGGGCAACATAGCGGCGCGATATGGCCGCGTATCTTTCTTACGTGATGATGCAACATCAAAAAGCGGTGTGCCATCAGCGATGGACGAATAGAAATAAACTGAATCCAGCCCCGGTCCATGCGCTGTCCAACGCGTAACGTCACGCATCTGTCCAGGGGCTTTGTTCCAGCGCATTTGAGGCGAGACAGTCATCTTGCCAATGGTGACAGGCTTGTCTTCGACCAACGAATAGCCGTGACAGGCTGATAGTATCAGCACCAAACAAAGTGCAAGCCCGCTTCATCTTCATCATGCACGGGCTTGTGCCCCGGCATCAAAGGCGTCTCCGCCACCGCAGCCATAGGCTGAATGGCCATCGTCACTGATAGAAAAAGCGCCAGAAGGCGTTTCATAAGGGCAGGTCGGTCAGAAGGTTTCTGACAACTGGCTTGGCGGATTTTTCATCACGCAGATCACCCGATGCACTTTGAAGGAAATAGCTATAATCCGTTAGGGGCTATGAGACATCTATATTTAAATTCCCACTGCGGTCTTATTAGCTTGTAGCCGTCAGTCACTGCGCAGGAGTAACCTGTTTGGTGAATATGCCTGGGCCTTCGGGTGGCACGAGGCTGTGTCGTAGTAGGTGAGTTCTACCGTGATTCCGGTTGACCCAGAACTACTCCACGTTCCCATCTCGGGTCACGCCACTTACTGTGCTGGCGCGCAGTGCCTTTAGATGATCCATGAGAGATGCACCCTCTTTAAGTCCGCTTTTTACCGCAAATTCCTGTAGCGCTTTCATTGTGGCAGGCCCAGACACTCCGTCAATTCTTTCGCGGTAATAGCCTAGTCTTTTCAATAACTGTTGAGCTTCATGGGTCAACTCTTGGAGTGTTATAGATTCAACTGCCCCACCGCTCAGCTGCTTGAATGCTATGCGGCAGTTAGAAATGGCGGGATTGTAGCGGGTCAATACCTTAAACGGCGACTTCTGGCCCGGCATGATTGGATCATATTCGATTAGCGCTCCATCCGAGGTGATGAAGGTATCTGTTGACGTGAAATAGGTAGCAACTGCTTCCAAGTTTTCGATGTTGGTATCTGAAATATTTTCAATGAGACCTTCGCTATGCATGTAGCCGTATTCATTGTGGCACCTATAGCTACGGATTAAAATTGAAGGCCCACTTAGTATTTGTTCACGCTCTAGGGCAAGGGCCCGCTCTACGGCCTCATGAGCTGCCGCGCTCTGTCGTATTGCTTTTTCGATAGGAGATTCGTCGCAGCCTACCAGCAGGACAGAACCCATCAGCGCTGCGCAAACAATCGCTACCTTCCGCAATATATCACTCCGAAGAATTCGTGTGCTAATCTGCTCTTTGGAACAGAACTTCTGTTTCTTGTGCTTCCCAAGCATTCACAGCCCGGCCTTGCGTAAATCCAACGTGGTAGACGGTCCAACCCGCATATCCACCCATTCGGTTCTTGGAATTTACACGTACATCAACAGCCCATCCCTGCCAGTTAACGCCACCGCCAGAAATCAGCGGATATAGGTAATAGGCTTTATATGGCTTTCCATATTCATAGTGCGCTGACCACGGGTCGATGAGCGCGCGCTGGAATAAGGACTTAGTGGTCTCTTCAATTTGCTCGACCGTCGGCTCCGGCCCGTAAGCAAAGAACTTATGAGCATTTGATGCCGCGCACCCGGCCAGTGTGATTACTAATATTGAGCAAACAATCAATTCTTTCAGTTGCATAACTAGCCCCCACGCCCTTTTAAATCTTAAGCACAAAACAAATTCTATTGAACCACACCATCTTGCCGGTGCGCAGATCAACCAAAGATGTGTAACCCAATTGTTGGCCGCCTTGCATGCCAACACCCAAAGCTGCGGCACCTAGCATCACGAATGCGCGTCCTGCCGATGTATAGGTGTCATGGAGATACATGAACATCGCATAATCAGCGCCATAGCGGTCACGCAGCAGATTTGTGCCTGACCCCAAAGTCCAGTCCAGATATTTCCCCTTGGTCGGCAAGGGGGTCATGACGTTTGAAAGCGCTGCGCAATATTTTTAGCGCCCAATACCGATGCCACTTCTTTGACGATGAGATCTTTGGCCGTGGCCGACCAATCCGCGCGCGGTTCAACAACGCCGCCTGCCGTCAGTTCGCCCAGCGTCACATCAGGATCAACAATCAGCACACGTTTCGTAGGTGTGGTGAAATGCATGTCCGCATGTTCAGATTTTTTGGAAATGGTCTGCGCGCAGGCCGCAAGGCTGGCAGACAAGCAAACAACCATGAATAAGCGCGTCAAAAACATGAAAGCCCCCCAAGGTCCCTTAAGGGAACGCTAGGGAGGCTTTCAAATTTCTACAAGTAAGAGACGCCGCATATCCTACGATTCAGATCAACCAATCAATTAGTGGTTGTCAGGCCGTCTGCGCATATTGCGGCTGGCCCATGGGGCGTTGCTGCTGTCCGCCGTCGCGGCTGATGGCGGGCTTCAATTCATCGAGTTCGATGAAATTGTCGGCTTGACGGCGCAGCTCGTCCGAAATCATCGGCGGCTGCGTGCGAATGGTCGACACGATGCTGACGCGCTTGCCTTTGCGTTGTGTCGCTTCGACAAGGCGGCGGAAATCGCCATCGCCCGAGAAGATCACGATATGGTCCACCTGATCGGACATTTCCATCACGTCGATGGCCAGTTCGATGTCCATATTGCCCTTCACCCGGCGGCGCCCCTGCGCATCGGTGAATTCTTTCAAGGGTTTGGTGACAACGCTGAAACCATTATAATCCAGCCAGTCCACCAGCGGGCGCAGCGGCGAGAATTCCTGATCCTCAGCCACCGCGGTATAATAGAAGGCGCGTGTCAGCAGGCCCTTGCGGGCAAACAGCTCCAGCAGCTTTTTATAATCGATATCGAATTGAAGGCCTTTGGCAGCGCCGTAAAGATTTGCGCCATCGATGAAAAGTGCGAGCCGCTCTTGGGGATAGAACAACATCAAAAATCCTCCATACCGTAATGGTTCGAATATAGTGTGACGCTAGAAACCTATTTCAACTGATCAATAAACGGATAAATTTGGCTGGCCCAGCCCGAAAGTGTTAATTGCCACCCTGAACAATGCTAATCGCCCATAAAAACACATCCTTGCCATGATCCTGATCGCCCTCGGCGCTAATCTCCCTTGGCAAGGCCAAAGCCCCCTGCAAAATCTTTATGCTGTGCAGGTGGCCTGTGAGCGTAACGGGCTAAGGCCGCTAAAGGTTTCATCCTTTTATATAAGCGAAGCCTGGCCGAATCCTTCGGACCCGCCCTATGTCAATGCGGTGATGCAGGTTGAAACCAGCCTGCCGCCCCATGCGCTGCTGGACATGCTCCATAAGATCGAGGCCATATTCGGCCGCCACCGGTCAGAGCTGAATGCCCCCCGCAGCATGGATCTCGACCTGCTGGATTATGACGGCCTGATCCAGCCTGGCCCCCCGATCCTGCCTCATCCAAGGCTGCAAGACCGCGCCTTCGTGCTCATTCCCCTGGCCGAAATTGCGCCTGACTGGCAGCACCCTAAGCTGAACCAGCCAGTCTCAACCCTGATTTCCACCCTGCCAAAGGTCCGGCATCTGGGGATCCAGCGCATCCTTAGCCCCTTGCTCTAAAGGGCTGTTTTCTCTATGGTCCGCCGCCCTCAGAATTTTGGCCGAAAACCGGCCTTCAGGAGAATCAATGGCTCGCGTTACCGTTGAAGATTGCGTCGACAAAGTTCCTAACCGTTTCGATCTGGTGCTGCTGGCCGGCTATCGTGCCCGCGCCCTGTCCGGTGGGGCGGAAACGCTGGTGGATCGCGATCGCGATAAAAACCCCGTCGTGGCCCTGCGCGAAATCGCGGCCCGGGAACTTCTGCCGGAAGACATCAAGGAAGACTATATAAAGTCTCTCCAGAAACATGCCGAAGTGGACGAACCGGAAAGCGCCCCCGAAGTCGAGGACGAACGCGAAAACCCCGCTTTCCGTCAGGTGACCGAGGAAGAATTGCTCCGCGCCCTAACCTCCGAAGCCCAGCGCCGCGCCGAGCCGCAGCCTGAGCCGGAGGGTGACTACGAAGATTGATCGAAAACCGATCTATTTCCTTACAAAAGGCCAGAACACGCTGTTCTGGCCTTTTTTGTTTTAAAAACAGACATTTATTATTCATAAAGAGAACAAGGTCTGTCCAGATTTATTACACTCTCATCCATATGACTGGCGTAAGACTACCTTAAGTTCCCTAAGTCATTATCTAATTTGACTATATAAAACCTACGTCCGTTTTGGCGTGATCCTTGCTTAGGTCATGTCCATAAGTTTCCTCATTTAATGAGGGCAGTATTTCAGTGGGGTTGTTTAATGAAAAAGACCAAATATAGCCGTGCTTTAAGGCACGCTCTGTTTGCTACATCCGCCATGACGATAGCGGCTGTTGCCGCTCTGCCGGCAAAGGCGGCATTGGTTGCTGACGGTTATCTCGAAACAGATTACCAGCTGGGCTACAGCCTGGGTTTCCTGGATGACAGCGGCAACGCAATCGGCGACGGCAAGCTGTATTTCGGTCTCGCGAATGACGGCTCCCTGTTCCTCTATTTCCAGATGCCGCTGAATTATGTCGATAACACCTATGGCAGCAATGCTGCCTCTGACTGGGGCAAGAAGGGGCATAGTTTCAACGATCTGCTGGGCAGCGACAGTCTGGGCAGCACGAAAAAGGGCTCCAGCCCCTTCGCCTTCAAAGGCAATGAAATCGTGATCGATTATATTGCGGGTGTCGGCTGCGATAAGAAGTCCGGAACCTGCACGGATTATCGTTCTGGCGGTCCGGGTTCGCCCCTGGATGATGGCGCAACAAGCAATAGCGAAGGCGCAATCATCAGCGGCAATGTCAGCGAAATTCTCGAAATCGCCACATCGCTCGAATATAATTTCGATATGTTCGGCGTACAGGCAACCAATTCCCTGGACGATCCGAACTGGGTGAAAGAAGTCGGCTACGAAATCAAATTCGCCGCTGGCACATTTGATCCGGTGCAATGGCTCAACCCGACTATTGCCCCTACGCTCGTCAATTTGGGCTCACCCCATGTCTCGCCCTCAAAGAAAGCCTTTGGAGACTATGGCGAACTAACCTGTTTAAAGGGCTGCACCATTCCAACGCCTGAACCGGGGACAATGAGCCTGATGGGCGCCGCCCTTGCAGGGCTAGGACTGACCGCATTGCGTAAACGCAGACGAAAGCGCTCATAAAAATCTATTCTGCTACAACGCCGGGCTCAGTCCCGGCGTTGTACTATGTATAATCCACCTTCCACCGGCACACCCGATTGATAGCGCGGCACCACTGTCTCAGCCCGCACAATTTCAAAACCATGCGCCGCTGCCTCAGCCCGTATATAGCTTTCGGCATGGCAATAGCGCCCGGTCGTGTTCAATATAAAACCCTCACCCGCATGATGCTCCACCGTGAAAGCAAAATATGCCCGCGGTTTAAGGGCTGCATGACAATGCGCGAATAAACTATCCAGAGCGCCGATATAAACCAGCACATCCGCCGCTACCGCCACATCGCATAACGTGCCCTGATGCTGTAGGGCGCGCACCAGCTCGCTATGGATAAGCTCATCATACACTTCGCGCGTCCGCGCTTTGTCCAGCATCCGCTCCGACAAATCCACACCGATCAAATAGCTCGATGCCGGTTTCAGCAAAGGTCCGCACAAACCAGTGCCGCAACCCAGATCGATCACCCGCAAATCTTTTGGCTGCACCACCTCCAGCAGTGCAGAACAAATAATTTCCGGCACACGATATTTAAGAACATTCACGAGATGATGGTCGAACTTCGCGGCGTAATCATCGAATAATTGTTCGACATATTGCGGCGGCGGTGCATCAGGTACGGCATCTTGCTTGATGGCGGCCAAAAAATATTGCGCCAACTGATCCTGCGGATTGATCTCCGCCGCCTTTTTCAAATGTCGCGCCGCGCCCGCACTGTCGCCGCTTTCCAACATCAGGTCACCAATCGCCCGCCGCACTTCCGCAAAATTCGGCTCCAGTGCGGCTGCGCGCTTGAACGCCTTGATCGCCTCGTTCCGCCGCGAAAGCTTGGCCAGTGCGGCGCCTTTGCGCGCATGGGCCAATGTAAAATCCGGGCGTAAATCTATGGCCTGATCATAATGTATGAGTGCTGTTTCAATATCGCCGGACCATAATTCCGCATTGGCCAGCTTCACCAGATCATGGCTGTGATGCAGTGTCGGCCGTGGGCCAATCTGTGCCCGAAAATCCTTGGCCGCGCCGCGATATAATTTGAAAGCTTTCTCGGGATCGCTGCGGGCTATCAATTCCGCATAGGCATATTGCGTATTGGCATGATGCGGCAGCAATTGCAGAACCCGCTCCAGCGCCGCCTGCGCTGCATCCCGCTTACCCAGTTTGATCAACAGCAAAGCCAGATTGGTTTGCAGCCCGGCATTATCCGGCTGCGCCTCAACCAATCGCCCATACAATTCGGCAGATTTTTGCAATTGCCCGGTCGCCGCCAAAGCATAGCCAAGAGCGGCGCCTAATTCGCTATGCTCGGGATATTGGCTGATAGCGGCCTGTAAGCCGGGCAGGGCATCCGCCGCCCGCCCAAGGCTGAACAATTCGCCCGCCACACGCAAAGCCTGGGCCGGATCCGTCGCACCCGCCCGCGCGGCCTCAAGCGCGGATTTATGCTTTGCCGCCAATTTGGCCTGTTCTTTGGCCTGTGCCCGGCGCTGATTGCGCGTAATTCCCGGCATGAACGCTTTGGTGTCCCCTCAGCCCCGATCAACCGGCCCCCCGGTCAGCGGGGCGATAATGCCCATTATCCAGCATGTTGGAAATGCGCCACAGGCGGCAATTTTCTCAAAAAAGCCGGGATCACATCTTATATAGTGAACTCAATGAGCACTGCTTCGTCCCGTCCGCCTGCCGCAACCGTGTCCGAGACCCATATACCCGGCCATATCCCCGGCACGCCCATGACCCCCGCCCCGGGCGCCGCCCCGGCCAAGGCGCGCCGCAAACTCATGCGCCAGACCGAACTCGTGGAGCGGGTCAAAGCCTATGACCCGGACGCCGATGAGAATCTTCTGAACAAGGCCTATGTCTATGCCATGAAGGCCCATGGCAAACAGTTCCGGGCCTCTGGCGATCCCTATTTTGCCCATCCGCTGGAAGTGGCGGCCATTCTCACCGATTTGAAACTCGATCCCGCCACGATCGTCACAGCCCTGCTGCATGATACGGTGGAAGATACATTCGTCACGATCGAAGATGTGCGCCAGAATTTCGGCGACGAAATTGCCGATCTGGTGGATGGCGTCACCAAGCTGAGCCAGCTCGAACTCTTCAGCGAGCGCACAAAACAGGCCGAAAATTTCCGCAAGCTCATGCTCGCCATGTCGAATGATATGCGGGTGCTGCTGATCAAGCTGGCCGACCGTTTCCACAATATGCGCACCTTGGGCTACATTAAAAATCCCGATAAGCGCCGCCGCATCGCGCAGGAAACGATTGATATTTTCGCCCCGCTGGCAGGCCGTATCGGCATGCAAACCATGCGGGAAGAACTGGAAGACCTGGCCTTTGGCGAACTTAATCCC
Source organism: uncultured Rhizobium sp. (assembly GCA_964580115.1). Taxonomy (GTDB): domain Bacteria; phylum Pseudomonadota; class Alphaproteobacteria; order Micropepsales; family Micropepsaceae; genus Rhizomicrobium. The sequence goes on along the minus strand of CAZOJG010000016.1, from coordinate 14,192 downwards.
GATGCGCGCAACAGTATCGCCACAAGGCTGGAACGGCTGGGCGAACATAGCGGCCGGATTGAACGCATTTCCGAACAAATCCAGCAAACCCTGACGCAAAACGGGATCGACGCCAAAGTCTATGGCCGCGCCAAGCGGGCCTATTCGATCTGGCGCAAGCTCAAAGACAAGCAACTCAATTTCGAACAATTATCCGATATTTTCGGCTTCCGTATCATCGTTGCCGATATGACCCAATGCTATCAGGCACTGGGCATATTGCACACGACATGGCGCATGGTGCCAGAACGCTTCAAGGATTTCATTTCCAACCCCAAAACCAATGGCTATCGCTCGATCCACACCACCGTGATCGGCCCCGAACAGCAACGCGTCGAAGTGCAGATCCGCACGCAAGATATGCATGATGTGGCCGAACGCGGCGTTGCCGCCCACTGGTCTTACCGCGATAAGCTGAAAGCCAAAGATTACGGCGCGCAGGATGCCTATCAATGGCTGCGCGAACTGGTCGATCTGCTGGAACGCGGCGACAGCGCCGAAGAATTCCTCGAACATTCGCGCCTGAATATGTATCAGGATCAGGTCTTCTGTTTCACGCCCAAGGGTGATCTGATCTCTCTGCCGCGTGGGGCCACGCCGATTGATTTTTCCTATGCCGTCCATAGCGATGTCGGCAATACGACCGTGGGCGCCAAGGTCAATGGTCTGCATGTGCCGCTGCATACGCCGCTGAAAAATGGCGATCAGGTGGAAATCATCCGCACCAAGGATCAGTCGCCATCCCCGCTCTGGGAACAATTTGTCGTCACAGGTCGCGCCCGCGCCGAAATCCGGCGCTATCTGCGCCAGGCGCAACGCGGCGAACATATCAGCTTCGGCAAAAAAATTCTGGAGAAAACCTTCGCCGATAGCGGTCAGGATCTCACCGTCAAAGCCATTGATGATGTGGCCCGAAAATTACGCCTGCCCAAAGGCGAAGATGTCTATGCCGAAGTAGGGCGGGGCGCCCTTCGCGGCCATGAAGTCTTAGAGGCGGTCTTCCCCGAGCTAAAGCGTGACTCCCGCATTCGCGCCAATGATGGCGTCATTGCCAGCGCCATTTCCATCAAAGGCCTGACCGAAGGTATTTCCTACCGCCTTGGTCAATGCTGCCATCCCTTGCCGGGTGATCGGATTGTGGGCGTCATGGTCTCGGGCCATGGCGTTGTCATCCACACAATCGATTGCGCCGAACTGGAAAAACCCCATATCAGCATGAGCGATTGGCTGGACGTCACTTGGGATGCCCATGCCGCCGACAATGCCCATTCCATCGCCCGCGTGATGGTGCGTGTGAAAAACACACCCGGCGCGCTGGGCGCGGTGATGACCGTGATCGGCAAGAATGGCGGCAATATTTTCAATATGAAAGTCACCAATCGCAATCCACTTCTGTTCGAATTCATTGTCGATATCGAAGTGCGCGACGTGGCCCATCTGCAAAATATTCTAGGGGCCTTGCGCGTCAATGCCGTGGTCGAAATGGTCGATCGCGTGCGCGGCGAAGATGAGCGCGAGCCGCATCCCATCTGATACATATGTCCTGATCAACACCACAAAACGGATTTCAGCCTTTCATGACACCGCAACAGGTTCTCAACGAATTCAAAAAAGCCGGCGCCTTACTGGAAGGCCATTTCCTTCTTTCGTCAGGCTTGCATTCCGATGTCTTCCTGCAAAAGGCGCTGGTCTTTCAGGATGCCAAACGCACCGCGAAATTATGCAAAGCGCTGGCTGAAAAAGTCCGCGCCGAAGTCAGCCGGGAATTTACCGCCATTGTCTCGCCTGCGGTGGGCGGTATCGTGCCGGGCTATGAAATGGGCCGCCAACTGGGCCTGCCCGCCCTCTATGTCGAACGTCAGGATGGCACGTTTCAATTGCGCCGTGGCTTCCAGTTGGAAAAGAACCAGCCGGTTCTCATGGTGGAAGACATCATCACCACCGGCTTGTCTTCGCGCGAATGTCTGGATGCAATCCGGGCCGCAGGCGGCAAACCCGTCGCCGCCGCCTGCCTGATCGATCGTTCGGGCGGTAAAGCCAAAGTCGGGGTGAAGCTGGTCTCGCTCGCCGCCGTCAAATTCCCCAGCTGGGCGGCCGATAAGCTGCCGTCCCATCTACAGGGCAGTCAGCCGATCAAACCGGGGAGCAGGGGACTGGCGTGAAATATACCGGCTATGTGGCAGGCTTAATGCTGTTCCTGACAGCCGCCTCCACGGCCCAGTCCGCCTGCCTGAATTACGACCCGGCCAAAGTCACGCTGACCGGCACACTCACCGTCACCCGTATGCCACCACCGCGCGAATATGAAGGTGATATCCATCTGCCGATCCTGAAAGTGGATCAGGCCTTTTGTGTGCATGGCCGCCCCAATGCCGGCCATGATGCGCGCGGCGAAAATAATATCCGCGCCCTGCAACTGGTCTTCGCCGATTATCCTTTCGGGGCCCGCTGGAACGGTAAACGCGTTACGGTGACGGGAAAATTATTCCATGGCTTTGGTCCGGCGCATTACACCAATGTGCTGCTGATGGTGATCTCAACCCGCGAGGCTGAAACGTGACATTGCGTCTGGGCGTTAATATCGATCATGTCGCCACGATCCGAAATGCCCGTGGCGGGCCGCATCCCGATCCGGTGCGCGCGGCCATTCTCGCTGCAAATGCAGGTGCAGATGGCATCACCGCGCATTTGCGCGAAGATCGCCGCCATATTTCAGATGGCGATATCGAACGCCTGTCCCGCGAGATCGCGCTGCCGCTCAATCTTGAAATGGCGGCGACGCAGGAAATGCTCGACATCGCGCTGCGCCATAAACCCCATGCCGCCTGTATCGTGCCGGAAAAGCGCGAGGAGCGCACCACCGAAGGCGGCATAGATGCAGCCGGTCAGCAAACGCGCCTCGCCCCCATTGTGCAATCCCTGCGCGATGCCGGTATCCGTGTCTCGCTTTTCATAGAACCTGACCTGCGCCAATTGGATGCCGCCAAAGCATTGGGTGCACCCGTGGTCGAATTGCATACAGGTGCCTATTGCGATGCGGATGGCGCAGCCCGCCAAGCGCTGCTGGAAAAAATCCGTATCGCCGCCACCCATGGCGAAAGGCTGGGCCTGGAAATCCATGCGGGCCACGGCCTCGGTTTCAGCACGGTCAAACCCATCGCCGCCATCGCACAAATCCGCGAACTCAATATCGGCCATTTCCTGATGGGCGAGGCCATCTATATCGGCCTTGATGCCGCCATACGCCAGATGCGCGCCCTGATGCAGGAGGCCAGATCATGATCATCGGCCTGGGCTCCGATCTCGTCGATATTCGCCGGATCGAAAAAACACTCAGCCGTTTCGGCAATCGTTTTGTGCAGCGTCTCTATACCGAGACCGAACAACGCAAATCCGAAGGCCGGGCCCAGCGGGCGGCTTCCTATGCCAAACGCTTCGCCGCCAAAGAAGCCTGTTCCAAGGCGCTGGGCACGGGCTTCCGCCGCGGCGTCTTCTGGCGGGATATGGGCGTGGTCAATCTGCCCGGCGGCAAACCCAGCCTGCATCTCACAGGCGGGGCGCTGAAACGTCTGGAACAAATCACGCCGCCGGGACATCAGGCCCAAATCGATCTCAGCCTCACCGATGACTTCCCGCTGGCACAGGCCATTGTGATAATCACCGCAATTCCCCTTCAAACCGGTAATTAAGCCTCAGTAAGGTCTCAAAGGCTTGATTTATCCCGGCCAAAGGGCTTGTTTCCCAACACGTCAAAGCCCGATCACCAGCCCGATTCACAAAACCCGGACCCCGATATGACCGACACGCCGCCCCCCGCATCTGAAGGCGCGACCAAAGCGAAGCCAAAGGAAAGCTGGGGCGAAACCGCCAAAACGGTGATCTATGCGCTGCTCATCGCGGCGGTGATCCGGACTTTTTTCTTCCAGCCCTTCAACATCCCCTCCGGCTCGATGGAAGACACGCTGCTGATCGGCGATTATCTGTTCGTTGAAAAATATGCCTATGGCTTCAGCAAGCACAGTTTCCCCTTCAGCCTCGGCCCTATCCCCAATGGGCGCATCTTTGAAGGTCGGCCAGATCGCGGCGATGTCGTGGTGTTCAAAACCCCGCGCGATAATAGAACAGATTTCATCAAACGCGTGATCGGCCTGCCCGGCGACAAAATTCAAATGATCGGCGGCACGCTGTTCATCAATAGCAAACCCGTGCCGAAAGAACGCGTCGATGATTATATCGAAGTGGTGAACGGCATGACCAATTATGTGCCGCGCTACCGCGAAACCCTGCCCAATGGCAAAAGCTATTATGTGCTGGACCGCGTGCCCGATGGATTCGACGACGACACCAATGTCTTCGAAGTTCCCGCCGGCCATTATTTCATGATGGGCGACAATCGCGATAATTCCGACGACAGCCGCCGCGATGTCGGCTATGTCCCGATAGAAAATCTCGTGGGCAAAGCCCGTATCCTTTTCTTCTCGACCGATGGAACAGCCCATTTCTGGGAATTCTGGAAATGGCCAACCGCCATTCGGTACAACCGGATTCTGAACAATATCCACTGATCTCGAAACAAGGCTCGGCCACCGCTTCAAAGATCCCGCCTTGCTCAAGCGGGCGCTCACCCATGCCAGCCGTGGTTACGTCACGAATGAGCGTCTGGAATTTCTAGGTGACCGGGTGCTGGGTCTGGTCATCGCCGAAAAATTGCATGCGCTCTTCCCCGACGAACCCGAAGGCAGCCTCGCGCTGAAATATAATGCGCTGGTGCGTGGCGAAGCCTGCGCCGCCGCCGCGCTCATGGTTGGCCTGTCAGACCATCTCATCCTCGCCGCCGCCGAAGCTGGCAGTGGCGGGCGCAAAAAAAATGTCATCCTCGCCGGCGCCATAGAAGCGGTGATCGCCGCGCTCTATCTCGATGGCGGAATGGAGGTGGCGCGCCAGTTCATCGAACGCTATTGGGTCACGGCCTGGGACAATCTCAGCCATGATATGCGCGACGCCAAAACCGCCCTGCAGGAATGGGCACAAGGACCACAGGCCCGCCAATTGGGCGTCGAGGGTCTGCCGGTCTATAAACAGGTCGGCCGCGATGGCCCCGACCATGCACCGCATTTCGCTGTGCAAGTATTGATCAAAGGTCATGCGCCGCAAACCGGCCATGGCAGTTCCAAACGCGAAGCCGAACAAGATGCGGCCCGTCTTATGCTCAACTCATTAGGTCTCTCATGACATCAGGTTTACAATGACACGCTGTGGCTTCGCCGCGATTATCGGCGCCCCGAATGCGGGAAAATCCACTTTGGTCAATGCGCTGGTCGGCGCCAAAGTCTCCATCGTCACGCCCAAAGTGCAAACCACCCGCATGAATGTGCGCGGTGTGGCCATCCGCGACGATGCTCAGATCGTTTTTGTCGATACGCCGGGTATTTTCAAACCGCGCCGCCGCCTCGATCGCGCCATGGTCAAGGCCGCATGGTCCGGCGCTGGCGATGCCGATGCGATCTGCCTGATCGTCGATGCCCCATTACTGCTGGCCGAACCGAATGGCCTGTCGGCGCGTGATACACATGCGATCATTGAAACGCTGAAAACCAATCAACAAAAAGCCGCCCTTGTTCTGAATAAGATTGATGGCATGAAGCGCGACACGCTTCTGCCGCTGGTTGCATTGCTGAATGAAAGCGGCATCTTTCAGGATGTCTTCCTGATCTCCGCGTTAAAAGGGCAGGGCGTGTCAGATATAGGCGCCTGGTGCGCCGCCCGGATGCCAGAGGGGCTCTGGCTCTATCCGGAAGATCAAGCCGCTGACATTCCCATGCGCCTGCTCGCCGCCGAAATCACGCGCGAGAAAGTCTATTTACGCCTGCATGATGAATTGCCTTATGCCGCCAATGTCGAAAGCGAAAGCTGGGAAGAAAAGCCCGACGGCTCGGTCAAAATCACCCAGATCATCACCGTCGAACGCGACGGCCAGAAAGGCATCGTGCTGGGCAAGGGCGGCCAGACCGTGAAAAAAATCGGCGAACTCGCCCGCACCGAAATGGAAGAGCTGTTCGGCCGCCGTGTGCATCTGTTTCTGTTTGTAAAGGTCCGGGAAAACTGGGCCGATAATCGCGAACATTACACGGCCATGGGCCTCGACTATCCCGAGGATTAAGCGCACAGGCCACTCTATGGAATGGACTGACGAGGCTATTATTCTTTCCATGCGCAGCCATGGCGAAAGCAGCGCCATAGTCGAAGCGCTGACACACTATCATGGCCGCCATATGGGGCTTGTGCGGGGCGGTGGCGCCCGGCGCGGCAAAGCCATGCTGCAACCGGGCAATACGGTGCAGCTTTCCTGGCGCGCCCGGCTGGAAGATCATCTGGGTCATTTCACGGTCGAAACGCTACGCAGCCGGGCAGGCGATATGCTGGAAAGCCGCGAAAGCCTTATCGGGCTGAATGCGGTCAGCGCCATGGCCGCTGCGGCCTTACCCGAACGCGAAAGCCATGCGAATATTTTCGAAGCCACCGAACTCCTGCTGGATGCCATCCAGCAGGATGATCTGATCCATTGGGCTGCGCTCTATATCCGCTGGGAAGCGGGCCTGCTGGAAGCTCTGGGCTTCGGCCTCGATCTTACGCGCTGCGCCGTCACGGGAGACCGCGACGATCTTCGCTATGTCTCGCCCCGCACAGGCCGCGCTGTGTCGGCGGTCGCCGGGGCCGCCTATGCCGATCGCATTTTCCGCCTGCCCGCTTTCCTTCTGGCCAGCCAGAATGCCGAACCCAGCCGGGCCGACATCGCGGACGGCCTCAAACTGACTGAATTTTTCCTGCACAGCCGCATTCTGGCGCCCCATCACAGGCAAATTCCCGGCCCCCGCCAGCGGCTTAATGAGTTGCTCGGCGAATCGGGCTAGACCGCTTCTACCTCCAGTTCCTGTATAAGAGACACGCCATGGGTTCCCTGCCGTTAAAAGATGACATTCGCCCCGAACCATTGGGCAAAGCCCTGTCGGAGCGTTATCTCGCCTATGCCCTGTCCACCATCACCCAGCGCGCCCTGCCAGATGTGCGCGACGGCCTGAAACCTGTGCATCGCCGTGTCCTCTGGGCCATGCGCGCACTTGGCCTCAATCCGCAATCGGGCTTCAAAAAATGCGCCCGTGTTGTCGGCGACGTGATCGGTAAATATCACCCCCATGGCGATCAGTCGGTCTATGACGCGCTGGTGCGTCTGGCGCAGGAATTTGCCGTGCGCTATCCGCTGGTCGATGGCCAGGGCAATTTCGGCAATGTCGATGGCGATAATGCCGCCGCAATGCGCTACACAGAAAGCCGCCTGACAGATATCGCCCAAGCCCTGCTCGAAGGGCTCGATGAAAACGCGGTCGATTTCCGCCGCACCTATGATGGCGAAGAAGACGAACCCATCGTCCTGCCCGCCGCCTATCCCAATCTGCTGGCCAATGGCTCCAACGGCATCGCGGTGGGCATGGCCACATCGGTCCCCCCGCATAATCTGGGCGAGCTATGCGCCGCCAGCATGGCGCTGATCCGCGATCCCGAGCTGAGCGATAAAGCCCTATTGAAATTCATCAAAGGCCCCGATTTTCCGACCGGCGGCATCATTGTCGATGATCAGGCCGCCATGGCCAATGCCTATGCCACGGGCCGCGGTTCCTTCCGCGTCCGCGCCCGCTGGAGCCGCGAAGAAACCGATCGTGGTGGCTATCGCATCATCGTCGATCAAATCCCCTATCAGGTGCAAAAGGCCAAATTGATCGAACGCGTGGCCGAATTGCTGGAGCAGAAAAAACTCCCCCTGCTCGACGATATTCAGGATGAATCCGCCGAAGATGTGCGCATCGTCCTCATTCCCAAAACCCGTACGGTCGATCCGGCGCTGCTCATGGAACAACTCTTCCGCCAGAGCGATTTTGAAACCCGCATTTCGCTGAACATGAATGTGCTCGATGGCGGTCTGATCCCGCGCGTCATGAGCCTGCGCGAGGTGCTGCTGGCCTTTATCGCCCATCGCCACGAAGTTCTGGATCGCCGCTCGGCCCATCGCCTGCAAAAAATCGCGCATCGTCTGGAAATGCTGGAAGGCTATCTCATTGTCTTCCTCAATCTCGACAAGGTCATCAAAATCATCCGCACCGAGGATGAACCCAAGCCCAAACTCATTCAGGCCTTCAAACTCAGTGATGTTCAGGCCGAAGCCATTTTGAACATGCGCCTGCGCGCCTTGCGCAAGCTCGAAGAAATGGAAATTCGCCGTGAACATGATGCGCTGACCAAGGAACAGAAAGCCCTCACCAAAATGCTGGGCTCCGACAAGTTGCGCGCCGATAAGCTGATCGAAGAACTCACGGTTATAGATGCGAAATTCGGCCTCAAAACCAAACTCGGCAAACGCCGCACCGAAATCGCCAAGGCAAAAGACGTCGAACAGCTCCTCGCCATGGCCGAAGAAGTGGCCAATATCGAAACCGCGGTTGAAAAAGAACCGATCACGGTGGTCTTCTCGCAAAAGGGCTGGCTGCGCGCCTTCAAGAACCATCAGGAACCAAGCGACGCGATCAAATATCGTGAAGGTGACAAGGCGCGTTTCTGGCTGCATGCAGAAACCACCGATAAGCTCATGCTGTTCGCCACGGATGGCCGCTTCTTCATGCTCGATTGCAGCAAGCTCCCCAGTGGTCGCGGCAATGGCGAGGCCATCCGCACCTTCATCGACCTGCCGCCCGAAGCGGATATTCTGGATATGTTCGTCTATAAGGGCGGGCGCAAATTATTGATCGCCTCCATGTCCGGCCATGGCTTCATCACCAATGAAGATGATGCGGTCGCCGCCAAACGCTCCGGTAAACAAGTGCTGGGCGTGCAAACCGGCCTGGAAGCCGCTGCCATCTGCTTTGTCGAAGGCGATCATGTCGCCGTTCTGGGCGAAAACCGCAAATTGCTGGTCTTCCCACTGGCCGAAGTTCCCGAAATGACCCGTGGCAAGGGCGTCATCCTGCAACGCTATAAGGACGGCCATTTACGGGCCGTCACCACCTTCAATCTCAAAACAGGCCTGAAAGACAAAAATAACCGCAGCTTCACCGCGGCGGAACTCAAAGATTATCGGGGCGAACGGGCTCAGGCGGGCAGGCTGGTTCCCAACGGCTTTGCCCGAAGCCTCAAATTTGCGTAACGCCGCCCCGGCGATATTTCGCAAATCATTGAAAACTAGCGCAACTTAGCCTGATGACAGAGGCGTCAGAGCGCCCTATATTGGATTCAAACAGTCGATTGATTAGGGAAGTTCCGCCCAGTCATCTGCTTCGAGGAAACCATGTTAGACGCTGATAAAATCCAGAAATTGAAGCCCCTGCAGGAGGCCAATGCCTATCTCAACGACCCCGAGGCCCTGAAGGCCATGTGGTTGCGTGATGGCTATCTGTTCTTCCGCGACATCTTCGATAAGGACGCAGTCGCGGCTGCCAAAAAAGGCTTCCTCGACGCCCTCAAAGGCTATGGCGTGATCGATCAGGATGCCACCGAACCAACATGGAACGGCGCGGATCTCAGCACCTTCCCGTTCAAAATCCCCGCGCTGATCGAATCCACTGTCTCGGAAGACTTCTCGTCCAACCCCGTCACCACAATGGTGGCCAGCAAAGTATTGGGCGAAGCCCCCTTCTTCCTGCCGATGACGGAATATCGCATCACCCCGCCGCAGCCCAAACCCGAAGGCGATATCATGATGTATCGCCATCAGGATTGCCTGTTGAATGCCGGCATCCCCTTCGTTGTCTGCTGGACACCGATGAGCCATATCGACGCCAAAGCCGGCGGCCTTGTGGTGGCCGAGGGCTATCATCGTAAAGGCTTCCTGCATAATCCGGCAGACTTCCCGACCTTCCCCATTGGTGTGGATGTGATCCCGGATGAAGATTGGCGCCGGTCCGATTACCACCCGGGCGATGCCTTGTTCTTCAGCGTCATGCTGCCCCATAGCGGCGCGAAAAACTTCTCCAACACGTTCCGCTGCTCCTTCGACATTCGTGTGATGAGCGCCAGCGGCAATCGTCCGATCATTGGCGATATCGTGGAAGCCACTGCCGATTATCTGGTCGTACGGGACAAGGCCAAGAACGAAGTCCATAAACTGGTGATCGACGAGCACAGCATGATCCGCGGCTATGATCGCACGCCTGTGCCCACTCGCGACCAGCTCAAAGACATGCTGCCGCCGGGCCTGCCGGTCATGGCCTCGCATCGCAATGGCGTGGTGCGCGGCGTGCGCATGCCGCGCTAACGCCTATTCTGGTGAAGCCCGGCTGATCAGCGCCGCGCTGTCGATCGTGGCACGCGCCGCCCCGTAAACGACAGCGGGCTCTGCCAAACGAAGTGCACAAAACGCATCTGCCACAGCGGCAGGTGCGTTTTGCGTTAAAAGGCTTGCCTGCATGCAAAGCGCAAGCTGTTCCACCACATGGCGCGCCGCACCTTCTTCCACCGCGCCCGTGTGCAAAGTGGTTTTCACAGCCTCAATGGCCTGATCCAGCACCGTATAAGTCCCGCGCGCTTTCTCCAGTTCTGCAATCAGCCGCGCCGCCGTCTCCGGTGCCTTATGCAAGGCCCGCAACACATCCAGACAAATCACATTGCCCGATCCTTCCCAGATCGAATTGAGCGGTGATTGACGAAACAGGCGCGGCATCACGCTGTCTTCAATATATCCCGCGCCGCCATGCGCCTCCATCGCCTCAAAGACAAAGGGCACGACCCGCTTATTGATCCAATATTTGCTGATCGGCGTGGCGATGCGCGACAGCAGCCCCGCCTCGCGTCCGGGCATATCGAATTGATGGGCGATATAGAATGCCAGCGCGGTCGCGGCCTCACTCTCCACCACCATATCCGCCGCCACTTTGCGCATCAGCGGCTGATCGATCAGCTTCTTCTGAAAGGCGCTGCGATGACTGACATGCCAAAGCATATTGGCCAAAGCCTGCCGCATCATGGCGGCTGGCGCGATAATGCAATCCAGTCTTGTATGATGCACCATTTCAATAATGGTGCGCACGCCCGCACCTTCCTCGCCAATCAGCCGCGCTTCCGCGCCATGATATTCAATCTCCGCCGATGCATTGGCCCGGTCGCCCAGCTTATCTTTCAGGCGCATCAAATATATCGCATTGCGCGCGCCGCTTTCCGTCCAACGCGGCACCAGAAAGCAACTCAGCCCTCCTGGCGCATAGGCCAGAGTCAGAAACGCATCCGACATAGGCGCGGAACAAAACCATTTATGCCCGAACAAATGATACAGGCCGTCTCCCATCGGCGCGGCCCGCGTTGTGTTTGCGCGCACATCCGAACCACCCTGTTTCTCCGTCATCGCCATGCCAATCGTCACGCCACGCTTCTGCGCCGCCGGTTGCGATGATGAATCATAAGAAGCCGCTAAAATGCGCGGGGCCCATTGCGCATAAATCTGCGGCGCATGCGCCAAAGCGGGCAGGGCGGCATAAGTCATGGTCATGGGGCAACACACGCCTGGCTCCGCCTGTGTCATCAAAAATTCCAGCGCCGCATGACGCATATGGCCATGGCGTTCGCCGCGCCACGCCGCCGCCGAAATTCCGGCCTCTATCCCCATCGCCATCAATGCATGATAGGCCGGATGAAATTCCACCTCATCCAGCCGCCGTCCATAGCGATCAAAAGTTTTTAGCTGCGGCACATGGCGATTGGCCTGCATCGCCCATTCCGCCGTCTGCGCCGAACCGCACCGCGCCCCAAACCCCACCAGTCGCGGATCATTGCGCAAATCCGGCCCCACCGCCGCGCGCAAGGCGCGATCCGATGTGTACAGATTGATATTCTCAAAAACAGGCGGCTGGTTCGCCACATCATGGGTGGCAAGATGTGTCTCGGCTCGCAGGTCGCTCACGCTTTCCTCCGTCACAGCCCCTTCAAAGCCCACGCGCCAGCCTATCGCGCTCCAAGGACGTCCGAAAGTCCTGTATGGTTGCGCAAAGCCCCATCCTCCGCGATGCTGAACGTCATGCTCCGGCACCTAACCTTAAGTCTGGCCTTGTGCCTGATCGCGCCAGCCGCCACGGGCCTCACCCTGCCGGACCCGGCGCCTCTCCACCCGGTGGCTCTGCAAGCCATGGGCACTGGGGTAGAGCCGCAATCCCATATCAGCCTGCCACTCGATTTAACGCCCCTGCCGCGCGATCCAGACAGCCTCTATCTGCAACACACACTCTCGCAGGATGTGCAGCAGCATTTTCCCCTCATCCTGCTGGTACAAAAAAACCGTCAACGCATGGCGGTGATGCAGAAAACAAAGTCAGGCTATAAACGCCTGCATGATTGGCCCATCTCCACCGGGCGCAATCAGGCAGAATATAACAAGCTCGGCAGACGCGTCGTCACGGCCACTTTGCCCGGCCTGTATCAGCTCGATCCGGCGCGGTTCTATCCGCGTTATCACTCCACCCGCTGGGACAGCCCGATGGATCACGCCATGTTTTTCAATGGCAGCTATGAGGGCGCAAAAATGGGCCTTGCGATCCACGCCGCCCATGGCGATGAAATCAAACAGCTAGGCCGCGCCGCCAGCGCAGGCTGCGTCCGCCTCGCGCCGGATAAGGCTAAAATGCTTTTCGATCTGGTGCAGAAAACCACGCGCGGCATGGTCCCGCGTTTCGCCTATGATCCCAGCACAGGCTCAACCCTGCGCAATGGCAGCTTTCACCGCAGCACTACAGGCGACTTAGTTTTTACGCAGGGCTATCATGTGCTGGTCCTGATTCGCGACACAGATCAGATCGCCACCCAATAATCAGCGGCGCATTTCATACAAAGCCACAGCCGCCGCATTGGAGACATTCAAACTCTCCGCCGTCTTGGCCATCGGAATAAAGGCGCTGCAATCACAGCGCTCCCGCACCAGCCGCCGCACGCCCGAACCTTCCGATCCCAGAACCAGCGCCACATCGCCTTCCTGTGCCGCCTCGCGCAAGGCCTTCTCGCCATCCCCGGCCAGCGCCACGCGCCAGAACCCTTCCTCAGCCAACTGGTCCAGCGTGCGGGCAATATTCACGACGGTGGCAATCGGCACCATATCCAGCGCGCCCGATGCCGCCTTGGCCAATACGCCAGATTCCGGCGGCGCATTGCGATCCTGAACCACCACCATATCCACGCCAAAGGCCTGCGCCGATCGCAGGATCGCGCCCATATTGTGCGGATCGGTGATCTGATCGAGCACCAGCACCACCCGGCGCCGCCCCCGGTCTTCCGGCAAAACTTCGTCAAAGCTGCGCTGAGGCAGCTTTTCACACAGAAGGGCTATTCCCTGATGCACCGATCCGGGGGGCAAAAGCCGGGCAATCACATCCATCGTGCCGACTTCAAAACTGACTTTCTGAAGTAATTTCTGCCCCAGCTCCTCCGCGGCCCGCTCCGTCACCACCAGCCGGTGCAACCGCCGGGCCGGATTGGTCAGCGCGGCCCGCACCGCATGATGGCCATACAGCCAATTGCCCGATCCCTTTGAGCCCGCACTTTTCGCGCCGTGCCTTCCTGCGGATTTCTTGTCCCCGCCCGGTCCAGCCGATGGCCCTTTTGCACCTGAGAATTGCCCCTCAGGCTCCCCCCCATCCTTGGCAGGCCGCCCAAAGGGGCGCTTATGCGGGGCAGGGCGACTATTCTTGCGGAAGGATTTCTGGTTCATGCAGGGCTGTATAGCTGGGTGCCACAGCCCTGCAAGAGGGCAGGCCAATGGGGCCTGAAATCCGCCCCGAAGACGGACCCCCATCCGGACCTTAAGAGGGAACCCTGCTTGCCTTTATCGCCTAAAGCGGGTCAGCTTCCCCCGCCAGCCTAAAAAGGCAGTCCCGAGGTCGATTTAAGGGTCGTCCCCGGTGAGTATTCTATTGACACTTTGTTCCTTTTGGCTGATACCCCCGGCTCCCGCAGCCCACCCTCTGGAGGCATAAATTCACGTCTTTTCAAACGGAAAGGCGATTTCTGCTCCGAACGGGTTGTGACACGCAGTTTGTTGAAAAGGTTAAGATATCCGGAGGGGTGCCCGAGTGGCTAAAGGGGACGGACTGTAAATCCGTTGGCTACGCCTACGTTGGTTCGAATCCAAC
>CAZOJG010000015.1:59298-65370 GCA_964580115.1 uncultured Rhizobium sp. | reverse complement strand
GGATTTGAACCCCCGACCAAGGGATTATGATTCCCCTGCTCTACCACTGAGCTACGCTGCCCCATCCAACCGAAAGCTGCCAACCGAAGCTGGCCAACCGAGGTGGGGCATGTAAGGGCGAGGGTCTGCGCTGTCAAGCTGAGGCGGTAAAGGCCGTAAAAACCGGGCTTTACAACGAGATGCGCTATGCCGCCGCATAGCTTGGTTCTGCATGTTGTATCCATCCGCCGCCCAGGACACGGCTGCCGTCCAGCGCATAAAAGACGCAGGCCTGACCCGGTGCCACCGCTTCTTCGGGGCTGAGCAATTCCACCCGCGCCGTATCGCCTGAACCGGGCGTAACACGGGCGGCCATGGGGGGGCGGCCGGAGCGCACTTTGACGGCGCATTCAAAGGCTGCGTCCTGCCATTGCAGGAGATTGAGGCCGCGTAGGGATATTGTTCGTGTACGGAGGGCTTCGCGCGGGCCGACCACGACTTGCGCCCGCAGCGCATCCAGTTTGAGGACGAAGAGGGGTTCGCCCTGCCCCGACAATCCGACACCTTTGCGTTGGCCGATTGTAAAATGCATCACGCCCTGATGCTGGCTGAGAATATTGCCATCCATATCGACAATATGGCCGGGTTTGGCGGCATCCGGGCGCAGTCTTTCAACCACGCTGGCATATTTGCCATCGGGGACAAAACAGATGTCCTGGCTATCGGGCTTTTGCGCGATGTCGAGACCATATTCGGCGGCGATGGCGCGGACGGCGGGCTTTTCCATGCCGCCCAGCGGAAAGCGCAGAAAGTCGAGCTGTTCCTGCGTTGTGTTGAACAGGAAATAGCTTTGATCGCGGGCGGGATCGATGGCGCGGTGCAATTCGGCACCAGCGGGGCCCATTATTCTGCGGACATAATGGCCGGTGGCCATGGCTTCGGCCCCTAATTCGCGCGCCGTGTTCAGCAAATCGGCGAATTTCACCTTGCTGTTGCAATTGATGCAGGGGATCGGGGTTTCGCCGCGGGCATAGGCATCGGCAAAATCCTGCATCACATTGGCGTGGAAGCGGGATTCATAATCCAGCACATAATGCGGGATATTCAGCACTTCGGCGGTGCGGCGGGCATCGTAAATATCCTGCCCGGCGCAGCAGGCCCCTTTTTTCTTGAGCGCCAGCCCCTGATCATAAAGTTGCAGCGTGATGCCGATGACATCATAGCCTTCGCGCTTCAGCAGCGCGGCGGTGACCGAGGAATCGACGCCGCCCGACATCGCCACAACGATGCGGGTTTCGGATGGGGGCTTGGGTTCAGAAAAGGCCATGCGCGGGGATATAAGCTCCCACAGGCTTGCCCCGCAAGAAGGGCTGGGAAAAACCTTCTACTGGCGGAACTTAGCCTATGGGCAGGTAATTCAGCAGAGAGACCTGATTGAGGCGGGCTGTGACCTGTACCGCCGCCTGGAGCGCCACCTGGTTCTGATTGAGATTAGTGATCGCGGTTCCCATATCCACATCTTCGAGATCGGAAACGAAGCTTTTATAGAGGGTGGAGAGGGTTTTCTGGCGGTCGATCACATCGCTGAGATGATTATAGGTGAAACCATTGGCGGCGGCTTTATTATTGAGCGTCTGGCTGGCGGTTTGGGCGGCGCGGACCTGTGTGCTGAGAAAACTGGATTGATCGGTGCTAAGCGTGCCTTCAAACGGGCCGTTCACATCGTCATGATAGCGGGCGATTTCGCGCAGAGCATCGAAGAGTGGTTTGCCCAGATCTGAAGCCAGCATACCCACTTCGATCATCTGGCCGCCACCGACATTGACGGATTTTTTCAGACTGCCATTGCCGAAGGCCTCATCGCTCGAGGTGAGCGCCGCCAGATCGGCCAGTGACGTGACCGTGACAGGCGGGGTGGAGGCTTTTTCGCCGGCATAGAGATAATTGCCGTTGGCGTCCTTGGCGTTGAGGATCTGAGAGGCCTGATCGAAAATGCTTTGCGCCTGCGCCATGAGGGTGGAGGCGTCATTATCGGCCAGCGTCTTGTTGAGGGACTGGCGTAGCTGATCGGCGAGATCGGCCAGTGAGGTGACCTGCATATCTTGCAGATCGCTTTGCGCCAGAGCCAGCTGGGTGGAGGATTGGACCGCGCTGGCGCGGGCGGAGGCGGAGCGGGCGGCTTCCAGCACGGCGGCTTTGTCACCCAATTCAACATAGGAACTGGCGATTTTTCCGGTCGAGACCTGTTGCTGGGATTTGAGCAGCGCATGTTCGTTCTGGAGGATTTGCGACAGAAGCAAAGCGCTTTGGCTGCTTGTGGCGACGCGATCAATCATCTGCCTTGCTCCTTAGCGAATATCCAGCAGCGTGTCATAGAGCTGCTGTACGACCTGCAACATGCGCGCACCGGCGGCATAGGCTTGCTGATAGGTCATCATATTGGTGAGTTCTTCATCGAGATTGACGCCCGACACCGACAGGGCGCGGGCTTCGGCCTCGATCAGGCGATCGCTTTGGGCGGTGGCATTGGCTTCAACACCTTGGGCACGGGTGGCGACATCCTGATAGAAAGCGGCGGCGTAATCGCCCAATGACGCGCTGCGGGCACCCAGATTGCCGATTTTAGCGAAGAGCTGATCCGTGGATTGCACATTCTGCAAAGCCAGCAAGCCACGATTATCGCCTGACCCTGCAATCGTATCGCCGATCACGGTGCTGGCAGTGATGTTGGACTGCGCGAAGGGGAGTTTGGACGGTGCGTCCAGCAGCGCCTGATTGACGCCGAAGCTGGAGGCCGTGGCGGCAAGGGCGGTGCCGCCGAGGCCAAATAAGGTGGTGAACCCCATGCCCGTATCGCCGCGCTGGGTTGTGTCATTCGTCACATCCAGACGGTAATTGGCATATTGCGGCGCGGGTGAGACCGTGAGTTTGCCCTGTGCATCAAGGCTGGCTGTGGCGGCACCGCCCAGCGATGTGTTCATGGCGGTGATAATATCGCCGATGCTCATGCCGGCTGTGAGCGTGACTGTGGCCTGACGGGCGACATTGCCGTTTTGATCTTTGAGCATGAAGCTCATGACGCCGCCGGCATTGAAGCCGCCCGTGTCGCTGCTGCTGAGGCCGGTATTTTGCTGCGTCGGAACACCGGCGCGGAAGATGTCGTTCAGGCCGAAGAAATTGGAAAGACCTGCACCGCCGCGGCCCGCGGGATTGGCGGCATCGTCTTGCAGGATCAGGCCATTGCTGCCAGTGGCGGAAAGTTTAAGTACGCCGCCAGAGAATTGCGCCGTGCCATTGCTGCCCAGCGCCGAATTCAGGGCACCGACAAAATCGCCGACCGTATCGGAGAAATTGATCGTCGTGGCACCATCGACCAGAAGGCTGCCGCTGCCGAAATCTATGTCGATGCGGGAGACCAGATTGCCATTGGCATCGGCGACGGCCAGCGTGCTTTTGCCCGTGAAGTTCAACTGATCCGTGGCGAGCAGGCCGGTGCTGCGTCCCTCCATAAAGAGCGGCGGGGGCACGGATGTATTGGCATTGCTTTGTTGGTTGAAGGCCCGCGCCGTGTTTTGCGCCAGATTGCCCAATTCAAGCGAGAGATCGGACAAGGTGCTGTCGCGCATTTCGATCAGGCCTTTGAGGCTGCCTGAGGTAAGATGCGGGTCCAGCGGCTGGGCCGCGCCAATGGCTTCGCCCGTGGCGGGGTTATGATTTTGTATCGAGATACGGCCATAGCTGCCATTGCTTTCGCCCGCGCGGTAACTGAGCTGGGCATAGCTGTCACCGACCAGATTCATACCGTCGGCGGTCATGATGGTGACGCCGCCATTGGTTTGTTGGCTGACCCGCAGATCGATCAGGCTGGAGAGGCTTTTGATCGCCATGTCCCGCTGATCCAACAGACCCGACGATGTATCGCCGCGGGCTGTGGCGGATTGGATCTGCTGATTGAGTGTATAAAGCTGTTTGACGAGACCATTAACGGCCCCGACCGAGGTTTCCAATTGCTGATCCACCTGCTTTTGCAACGCCGTAATCGAGGTGGAGAGGGATGAGACCGTGTTGGAAAAACTGCGGAAGGCGGTGAGAATGCCTTGCTGGCTGGCACTTGAAGACGGCGCCAGCGCGGCATTGCCCAGCGCTTTATAGATATTGTCGAGCTGGGTGGTGAGCGCGCGGCCATCGCCGGGTTCGCCCAATATGCCCGAGAGCTGATCATAAATGCGCGACTGTATATTGAAGCGCGACGAGGCAGCGGTGGCGGAGAGTTGTTCCTGCACCAGAAACTTATCGGCCATGCGCTGGATATCGGCAATTTCTACGCCGGAGATTTGATTGCCCGTGACCAGCGCCTGTTGATGCACAACGCGGCGGGCATAACCTTCGGTATTCAGATTGGCGACATTGTTGGAGACCACGCGCAAGGCGGCGCTGTTCGTCTGCAACGCGGTCAGGGCGCTGGACAGAATGCCGTTGATGCTCACGCCTGCACTCCAGATGCAATTTCGTCCCAGATACAACGCAAGGGATGTGCCAGCTTTAGGATGGCTTAAGCGGGCGTTTTAATGGGGTTTTTGCCTTGTGGTATGGGGCAGATATTGCCTTGCCCGGCAGAACATGCCGCCCCATAGAAGCCTGGCTGCATGATTTTTTCGTTGAAAGCGTGGCTTTTCAAGCCATGCGGCAGGTGCGGGAACAAGTGGTCCGAGCCTTGCTAGGGAGTGTGCGGATCAACATGGATTTGCGCACTTGGCTTCTATTGCCGCTCCTTCCAACCTTACGATGACCGCCCCTTTGGCTGGC
The DNA here is from genome assembly GCA_964580115.1 of uncultured Rhizobium sp. Taxonomy (GTDB): domain Bacteria; phylum Pseudomonadota; class Alphaproteobacteria; order Micropepsales; family Micropepsaceae; genus Rhizomicrobium. The sequence goes on along the minus strand of CAZOJG010000015.1, from coordinate 60,585 downwards.
GCGGCTCCGTTTGGACAGGCTAATGGGCAAGGCGTTGCAGGCGCCATGGAAGATGCGCTGTTCGCCACAGTCTTGAATGAGGTGATGAGCGAACAGGTGGATGTGCTGCCTCTTGCTGAGGATGCTCTGCCTGCGCCAAGTGAGTTACAGACGGATTCCGTAACAGATCAGGTTGCGCCTGATCTAATCCCGCAAAATTGGTTGCCGATGCAGACTGTGGATCAGCCCAAAATGGCTGATTTAAGCCGCGCGACATGGAGCGGACAGGATAAGACTGCGGCGGCAGAGCCTATACTGCCAGATGCCGCGACGCGTGATAAGCCGCTGCCGCATCAGCCGCCGGCTCAGGATGATATCCATGCGGCCATACCGCAAACACCGATGTCGGTGCCCATATCAAAAGACCCCAATATAGCAGCGCCAGCACAAGCACACATTGCTGAAGATAAGTCGGCAGACCAATTGCCTGTCACGCCGGAGGCCGCAGATAGTTTTCAAGCAGGGGAGCAGCGCAGTGATACGCATATGGCGATTGTGGCGGCGCAGGCTGCGCGCAGCCATAAGCCATCTGCCGCGCCTGATAAGGCGGAAGGTTCAGCCCAAGCACATATCAGTTCGCCAACAAAGCCTGTGCCACCTGCTTCGGAGGCCGTAGCGGAGACTTTAGTGGCCAAAGCTGAATCCGGGTCGCAAAGCGGTGTGAAACCCGGTGCGGTGACGCAGGATGGCGCGCATAGCGAGGCGGCGCAGCGTTTAAGCAAAGAGATGACGGAGCCTGTGGCGGATCAGGATGCGCCTTCAAGCCAGACGTCACAGAACCAGAACGCACAAATATCGCAACATCAAACAACCCAAAGTCTGGCTCAGGCGCAAGTTAATGCGACAACTGCGCCGGCACAGAACGCGGCATCTATGCCGGCAGCTTTTGCAGCGCAGCCGACTATGCCCGCCCATATCGCAGGGCAACCTTTGGCGCAGAGCACATTGATACATTTGGCGCCGCATATGGCGCAGCCCGATAGCACCGCGATGGCTGTGCAAATTTTTGCCAGGGCCAGTGAAGGTGAAAGCAGTTTCGATATTCGGCTCGACCCGCCGGAACTGGGGCGCGTGGATGTGAAATTGCTGATTGATGAGGCAGGACGCGCCCATTCGCATCTGACCGTGGAAAAGGTGCAGACGCTGGATCTGATGCTGCGTGACCGCGAAGGGCTGGAACGCGCCTTGAAAGATGCAGGCCTGGATGTGGCGCAGGACGGTTTGAATTTTTCGCTGAAAAGCCAGGAC
>CAZOJG010000015.1:0-59288 GCA_964580115.1 uncultured Rhizobium sp. | reverse complement strand
CGCGCGTCTATCGTCACCGTGAAGCGCGTCATGGCCAGGACCAGCAGGACCATGCGGCCGAGGGTTTCCGCAATCGGGCACATATTGCGCGCATGGAAAGCGACACTATCGCCCCTGACATGGCAGCGGCACAGCATTACCGGGCAGAAGCCGGGCGTTTGGACATTCGGGTGTGAGGAAGAAGAAATGAGCATTGCGCCAGTCGATACATCAGCCAGTAGCGCCAGCACCGCGTCCAGCAAACAGCTGACGGGAAATTTCGATACATTTCTGACGCTGCTGACCACACAATTGCAAAATCAGGATCCGCTTGCGCCGATGGATTCCAATCAATTCACGCAGCAACTGGTGCAGTTCAGCAGTGTGGAACAGCAGATTCACACCAATAAAAACCTGGAAAGCCTGCTCAGCCTGACCAAAGCGCGGGCGGCATCGGACGCGGTGAATTACCTGGGCAAGCAGGTCACCTTATCCGGAGGCAAGGGCGCGCTGATCAATGGCGAAGCGAAATGGACTTATGGTCTGGAAGAGGATGCCAAGTCTTCCACTATTTCTATTTTAGACCGCAATGGCAAAGCTGTGCGCACACTGGATGGTGCATTGAAAGCCGGCGTGAACAATGTGGAATGGGATGGCAAGGATGATATCGGCAATCAAATGCCCGATGGCGAATATCATTTGCGCATTCAGGCCGTGGCCGAGAATGGCGATGCGGTGAATTATGCCGTGGCCAGTAAAGCCATTGTTGGCCAGGTCGATTTTACGGCGTCGGAACCTATTTTGATGCTTGGTCCGATGCAGATATTTTTGTCGGAAGTGGCTGCGCTGCAGAATTAAGCAGCTACTGACGCATAACCCCACCGGCGGCCGAGAAGCGGCCACCCGTTAGACCTTAAGGCGGCGAGGCGAAGTCTTCCGCACTTTGTGAAAAAGGAAAGCACAAATGAGTCTCACCGGAGCCATGATGATCGGCGTGACGGGCCTGAATGCCAATAGCCGGGCCTTGTCGATTGCATCGTCCAATATCGCCAATGTGAATACGGTCGGTTACAAAGCCGGTCAGAATACGTTTTCCACCCTGCTCGCCGATTCTATGGGGAGCGGCGATATTTCCGCCCAGGGTGTGATTTCCATCGGCTCGCAAAACATCACCCAGCAGGGCCTGTTGCAGACCACCCAATCGCCGACGGATCTGGGGATTTCGGGCAATGGCTTTTTTGTAGTGAACCAATTGGCCGATGGAACGGGGCGCACCATGTATACGCGCGCCGGTAATTTCACGCCGGATTCGGTTGGTAATCTGAAAAATTCCGCCGGTTTTTATCTGATGGGCTGGCCGGTCGATGTGAATGGCAATATTCCCACGGACCGCAATGATATGACGCCGGTGAATGTGGCTGGTCTTTCCGGCAAGGCGCAGGCCACCACAGAAATGACTGTGCAGGCTAATTTGCAGGCATCTACGGCGGCTGTCAGCGGTTATACGGCCGGTGACATGACCGATGGAACCACACCACCGGCCTTTACGCGCACGATCAATGTGTATGACAGCCAGGGTGGAGCCCAGCCTTTGGGTTTGTCCTTTTTGAAGACAGGTCCAAACACCTGGGCTTATGAAGTGAGCTATCAAGGTGATGCGAGTAAAATAACCGGCACCAATCCGATAGCCACTGGCACGATGGAATTTAATTCGGATGGAACTCTGGCTTCAGCGGATACAAGTGGGCCCGATACGGGTTCAATAGATGTCAGCATTCCGTGGAATGCCGGGACATCAGGTCTGGAACCGCAAACACTTGCCATCAAATTTGGCACAGTCGGGAGTTCGGACGGCCTGACACAGTTTGATAGCCCTTCGGCGCTGGTGAATTCATCGGTCAATGGCGCTTTGTTTGGCAATCTGACGGGGGTGAATGTGGATTCCAACGGCATCGTAACAGCGCAATTCTCCAACGGGTTGATCCAAAAGATCTACAAATTGCCGATTGCGACATTTTCGAACCCCAATGGTTTATCAGCCGTATCGGGCAATGCCTTTGCTGTAACCAATGAGTCGGGCAATGCGATTATTGGTGAGGCGAATACGGGCGGTGCCGGTTCGATACAATCTTCTTCGCTGGAAAGTTCGACAGTGGACCTTGCCGCGGAGTTCACAAATCTCATAACGACACAGAGAGCTTACTCGGCATCTGCGCGTATTATTACGACGGCTGATCAAATGCTGCAGAGACTCGATCAAATTCCGACTTAATGGTGTTGGGTGCGGCGCATATGGCGTAGCACCCATTGCCAAATTACCGACAAATTGATCTGGAATATTTTGTTTTCATTTACCGTTCTCTTTGGCCGTTTTTTTAGAAGCGGGGTGTAGTTTTGACGTTGAGTAGCGAAGTTAGGAGTAGCATTATGGCTGAAGACCGCAGGGGGCGCGTCAGCTATGTCATAGGGCCCGATGGGAGCCCGCTGACATTGGCAGATCTTCCACCACCGCAGACAAAGCGCTGGGTCATTCGCCGCAAGGCTGAAGTTGTGGCCGCAGTACGCGGGGGGCTTTTGAGCCTTGATGAAGCTTGTAAGCGCTACACGCTGACCGTTGAAGAATTTCTGGCGTGGCAGCGTGCCATTGAACGCTTTGGTCTGGCGGGCTTGCGCGCAACACGCGTGCAGCAATATCGTCACTAAATTCGGGAGATGGCCCCGCAACGAGGTAAGACTTTATTAAGACTGATTTCCATTTGGTGAATTAGACTTCTATGCAGGTCGTTAAGGCACCCTTTACCTAAATAGCGGCAATGTTTGCCTAGCGAGGGGCAGACTGTTTCCAAAACGGGACAAGTCGACCCTTCGGGTAGGAGGGCAGCTTGCCGGACTTTTTCAAATCTATCGGCGCGGCGCGTTTTGGCGTGATGGCGGGCGTTGCTGCCGCGCTGACGGCTTTCTTCCTCTATGTCGCGGGCGTTATTTCCGAGCCCTCTCAGACCATCCTATATGCCGGGCTGGAGCCGCGCGAAGCCGCGCAAGTCGCTGCCAAGCTCGACGCTATGACCATCAAATATGACACCCGCGCCGATGGCACGATTCTGGTCCCGTCGGATCAGGCGACAAAGCTGCGGATGGAACTGGCTTCACAGAACCTGCCATCTGCCGGGGTGGGCTATGAGATTTTTGACAAATCTGACACGTTCGGCGCCACCGCCTTTACCCAGAATATCAACCGGCTGCGGGCGCTGGAAGGCGAGCTGAGCCGCTCGATCCAGACCATTGCCGGCATTGAAAGCGCCCGTATTCATTTGGTGGTGCCGGAGCGGGAGATTTTTTCGCGCGATGCGCAGCCGCCCAGCGCCTCGGTTGTGGTGCGCAGCCGCGGACGGATGGATCGTGGCCAGGTGGAGGCTATCCAGCATCTGGTGGCGGCATCGGTGGCCAATATGGATCCGCGCCGGGTCGCGATTGTGGATGCCCATGGCGATCTTTTGGCCGGGGGCGATGGCAAATCGGGCGAAGGCGCAACCGCGGCCGATCAGGAACGCACGACCTATTCTTTTGAAGAACGCTTACGTCAGCGCATTGAATCCATTCTTGCCAGCATTGTTGGCCCGGGCCATGTGCGGGTGCAGGTATCGGCCGATCTGAATTATAATCAGGTCAGCGAAACATCAGAATTGTTCGACCCGGATTCCAAAGTGGTGCGGTCCACCCAGACGGTGGAGCAGAATTCCAATGAAACCCAGGCCGGCGGCTCGACCAATGCCATGTCCGTGGCGACCTCGCTGCCCAATGCCGCAGCACCGGCAGAGAGCGCCGCGGGCAGTGACAAATCCAATTCCAACCGCACCGAAGAGACGGTGAATTACGAAATTTCCAAAACCGTCAAAACCTCGACCCTGAAGGGCGGGGAAATCAAGAAATTGTCGATCGCGGTGGTGGTGGACGGCAAAAGCACGACAGATGCGCAGGGCAATGTCAGCTATACGCCGCGCAGCAGCAAAGACATGGCCCAGATCGAAGCTTTGGTGAAATCGGCCATCGGCTTTGATGCCAAGCGCGGCGATCAGGTGGAAGTGACCAATATGCCGTTTGACCGGCTGGATATGGGCCCGCTGCAAGCGCAGGACGCCCCGCTGGTGAATTTCCAGACCTCGGACTGGATCAAGATTATTGAAGTGGCGATCCTTTCTGTCACTGCCTTGCTGCTGGGCCTGTTTGTCATGCGGCCTTTAATTGCCCGCATGTTCACCCCGGCGGCACCGATGGCCATGCTGGCTGGCCCGCAAACCGGCCATATGCAGGCCCAATTGGGCGGGCCGCAGGAAGCAGGCGCCCCTATGGCGCAGCCGCAAGGTCAATTGGGGGCACCGGCAGCCATGGCCGCCCTGCCCCAACCGCAGGAATCGATGATCGATATTTCCCGGATCGATGGTCAGGTCCGCGAATCTTCCATTCGCAAAGTGGGCGAAGTTGTGCAGTCGCATCCTGAAGAGGCTCTGTCGATCCTGCGCACCTGGCTCCATGAACCGGCATAAAAACCATGGCACGCCCCAAACCCCTGTCACGTGATGATCTGAAAACCCTGAGCGGTGCGGAACGCGCTGCGATCATGATGCTGTCGCTGGGCGAAGAACATAGCGAGCGGCTGTGGCGCATGATGGATGAGGAAGAGGTCAAGGAAATCTCGCAGGTCATGTCTACCCTCGGCTCGGTGAGTTCGCATGTGGTGGAAAAATTGCTGATGGATTTTGTGTCGCAAATGTCTGGCACGGGCTCCATTCTGGGCTCGTATGAATCGACCGAGAGATTGATTTCCCGCTTCATGCCGCCAGACAAAGTGTCCCAGATCATGGAAGAAATTCGTGGTCCGGCGGGCCGGACCATGTGGGACAAGCTGGCCAATGTGAATGAAAGCGTTCTGGCCAATTATCTGAAAAATGAATATCCGCAGACCGTGGCGGTGGTTTTGTCGAAGATCAAACCCGAACATGCGGCCCGCGTTTTGGGCGCATTGCCAGAAGATTTCGCCATGGAAGTGGTGCAGCGGATGCTGCGCATGGAATCTGTGCAGAAAGATATATTGGACAAGGTCGAAAAGACGCTTCGCACCGAATTCATGTCCAATCTGGCGCGCACCGCCAAGCGGGACAGCCATGAACATATGGCTGAGATTTTCAATAATTTCGACCGCCAGACGGAAAGCCGTTTTCTGACATCACTGGAAGAACGCAGCCGCGATTCCGCCGAGCGGATCAAAGCTTTGATGTTCACATTCGAGGATTTAAGCAAACTGGACCCGGGATCCATTCAGACTTTGTTGCGCAATGTGGAAAAGGACAAGCTGGGTTTGGCGCTGAAAGGGGCCACGGATTCGCTGCGGGATGTCTTCTTCTCGAATATGAGCGAACGGGCTGGCAAAATTTTGCGCGAAGATATGGAAGCTATGGGTCCGGTGCGGCTGAAAGATGTCGATGAGGCGCAGATGCGCATGGTCAATGTGGCCAAAGACCTGGCCAATAAGGGTGAAATCATGATCGCCAATAAGCAGGGCGAAGACGAGCTGGTATATTGATGATCACGCGCACCGCACCCACCACCAAATTCACCTTTGATACGGTCTTTGCCGCAGGCACAGACATGCCGCAGAAGGAAAATCTGGCGCGTCAGAAAAAAGTTTTGAGCCCGGCCGAGATTGAGGCTTTGCGGGCGGAGGCCTATGCCGAAGGTTTGCAGGCCGGTGAAGTGCGAGCGGCAAATGCTTTAGCTGAAGCGGCGGGGGATGCGGCCGCGGGGTTGCGGGCGATTTTGCAACGGGCCAGCCGCGATAGTGAAGCGATGCGCGCTGAAGCAGCAAGGCTGGCATTGTCATTGGCAAAAGCTTTGGCGCGCAATGCATTGGAAGCGCTGCCAGCGGCGGAAGTCGAAGCGGCTTTGCGCCTATCACTGCATCAGGCTTTGGGCGAGCCGCGCGTTGTTGTGCGTGCAAGCGCTGCTGTGGTGGATGTTTTGCAGCCCCGACTGGCCGATATTGCACTGGAAGAGGGCTTTGAGGGACGGCTGCAATTGGCGGCGGACCCGATGATTAAAGGTGCGGATTGCCGCATCGAATGGCGCGGCGGCGGGGCCGAACGATGTGAATCAAGTTTGCAAGCTGCACTGACCGAACTGATCGCCCGGCGTTTTCACCTGACTGATACTGCCGGAGGGGAAGGATAATCCATGATGGGCAATGACGATATTGATCTGCCGGATCTGACGCATGAACAGCATCAAGGCAATGCGCCAGCGCTGCTGGAAAATGATGTTGTGGCCGAGAGCGATGCCAAACGCAGCGCCACCGATCTGGAAGCCGTGTTTGATGTGCCGGTGACCGTTTCTGCTGTTCTGGGCAAATCGGCCATGGAAGTGAGCCAGCTTTTGAAACTGGGTAAGGGCATGATTGTGGAGCTGGATCGCAAGGTCGGCGAAGCGATCGATATTTATGTCAATGATCGCCTTGTGGCGCGTGGTGAAGTTGTTCTGGTCGAAGATCGGCTGGGTGTCACCATGACGGAAATTATCAAAACCGGACAATCGTAAAGTTTTTAAGGATTATTCCCATGCGCCTACTCATCGTCGGACAATTGCAGGGCCAGCTCAGCACCGCCACCAAGATCGCCATGGATCGCGGCGCGAAGGTGACACATGCCGCCACTATCGAAATGGCCTTGGCGGAATTACGCGGCGGGCGTGGCGCGGATCTTGTGATGGCGGATGTCGCCACCGATATTGGCTATCTGGTGCGCTCTTTGGCGGCGGAACATATCTGCACACCGGTTGTGGCATGCGGCATTGGATCGGATGCACGCCGGGCGGTAGATGCTATTCGCGCAGGCGCCAAAGAATATCTGCCCCTGCCGCCGGACCCCGAATTGATTGCCGCTGTTTTATCGGCCGTCTCGGATGAGAGCCATCAACTGGTGCATGAAGATGAGGCCATGGCGGCTGTTCTGGCTATGGCGGATCAGGTGGCGACCAGTGAAGCGTCGATCCTGATCACCGGTGAATCCGGCACAGGTAAGGAAGTATTGGCGCGCTATGTCCACCGCAAATCGGCGCGAGCGGACAAGCCGTTTATTTCGGTCAATTGTGCGGCCATTCCGGAAAATCTGCTGGAATCGGAATTATTCGGCCATGAAAAAGGTGCCTTTACGGGCGCGATTGCCCGCCGTGTCGGCAAATTTGAAGAGGCCAATGGCGGCACGCTGCTGCTGGATGAAATCAGTGAAATGGATGTGCGTTTGCAAGCCAAATTGCTGCGCGCCATTCAGGAACGCGAGATTGACCGGGTCGGCGGCACCAAGCCGGTGAAGGTGGATATTCGCATCATCGGCACATCGAACCGTGATCTGCTGGATGCGGTACGCCATGGCACATTCCGCGAAGATTTGCTCTATCGCCTGAATGTCGTGAATTTGCGGCTGCCTGCGTTGCGGGAACGGCCCAAAGATATTCTCGCCCTGTCGCGGCATTTTGCGCATAAATATGCGCTGGCCAATGGCGTGGCGTTCCGCGCGATCGCACCGGCGACAGAGCGTTTGCTGTTGTCCCACCCCTGGAGGGGCAATGTGCGCGAATTGGAGAATACGGTTCATCGCGCCGTGCTGATGTCCAACGGATCGGAAATCGGACCGGAAGCCATTCGTTTGCCCGATGGCACGCAGGTCACCCAGCAACGCGGTACGGAATTACCGGGCCATGTCCAACATGCGGTCGATCATGGCGCGGCGGTGACCCGCACTTTGGTAGGCCGCACCGTGGCGGATGTGGAGCGTGATCTGATTTTGGACACGCTGGATCATTGCCTGGGCAATCGCACCCATGCGGCCAATATTCTGGGTATCTCGATCCGTACTTTGCGCAACAAATTGCGTGAATATAGCGGCTCTGGCCTTGCCATTCCGCAACATGGCGAAACCCGCATCGCTGTTTAAACTTTTGAATTAGAGCACCATGGCACTCAGTGAAACGGCAGTTCCGTCAGCATCATTAGGTGGTTTTTCGCTGGGCAATCTGACCTCGGCGATTAAACGAAGCGAAATCGGTTTGGCGCTGGGGATATTGGTTATCCTGATGGTGCTGATCCTGCCGCTGCCTGCCTGGCTGCTGGATGTGTTTCTGGCTTTCTCGCTGTCGCTTTCAATCCTGATTTTGATGACCGCGGTATTTATCAGAAAACCGCTGGAATTCAGTGCTTTCCCGGCCATCCTGCTGATTTCGACCATGATCCGCCTGGCGCTGAATCTTGCGTCTACGCGGCTGATCCTGTCCCACGGCAATGAAGGCACCCATGCCAGCGGCCATGTGATCGAAGCTTTTGGCAAGCTGATCATGCAGGGCAATTTTGTCATCGGGCTGATTGTCTTTGCCATTCTGGTGATCGTGAATTTTATCGTCATCACCAAAGGGTCCGGCCGTATTGCCGAAGTGGCGGCGCGGTTTTCGCTGGATGCGATGCCGGGCAAGCAGATGGCGGTGGATGCTGATCTTTCTGCCGGGCTGATTGACGAGAATGAAGCCCGCCGCCGCCGCAAAGAACTGGAAGCCGAATCCAATTTCTTTGGGGCCATGGATGGTGCCAGTAAATTTGTCCGCGGTGATGCGATTGCCGCTTTGCTGATCGTCGCCATCAATATTGTGGGCGGGATCATTATTGGTGTGGCGCAGAACGGCATGAGCTTTGCCGATGCATCGCATACATTCACGCTGCTGACCGTGGGTGAAGGGCTGGTCAGCCAGATGCCGGCCTTGATCGTATCGACTGCGGCAGGTTTGATGGTGTCGAAAGCCGGCGTTGAAGGCGCGACCGACAAAGCCTTGATGAGCCAGCTCTCGAATTATCCGCAAGCTTTGGCTATTGCAGCCGCGGCTATGGCGATTGTCGCTATATTGCCCGGGATGCCGACCATCGTCTTTGCGCTGCTGTCCGCAGGCATCGGCGCCCTCGCCTATTATGCCTATAAACGTAAGGATGATGTGGCAGCGGCGGAAATCGCCCGTGTGGAACAGGAGCGCGTTGTTGCCGAACCGGCGGAAGAACCGATTGCGCAAGCCCTCGCTCTGGACCTGCTGCGGATTGAATTGGGCTATGGGTTATTGCCGCTGATCAATGATGTGAAGGGTCAGCGCATTACCGATCAGATCAAGGCGCTGCGCCGCCAGCTGGCGCAGGAGATGGGCTTTATCATGCCCAGCGTGCGGATTCTCGACAATATGCAATTGGGTGCGAATGAATATGTCATCCGTGTAAAAGAAGTCGAAGCCGGTCGCAGTGAATTGTTCCCCGGCCATCTTCTGACCATGGATCCGCAGGGCCGCCCGATCGATATACCCGGCACCCATACGAGCGAGCCTGCTTTTGGTTTGCCCGCGACATGGGTGGAGCAGAGCCTGCGCGATGAGGCATCGTTCCGTGGTTTGACCGTGGTTGATCCCGGCACGGTTTTGACCACCCATCTGACCGAAGTTCTGAAGAGCAATATGAGCGAGCTTCTGTCTTATGCCGAGACCAAGAAGCTGCTGGACGAATTGCCCAGCGAGCAGAAAAAACTGGTCGAAGAATTGATCCCGGCTCAGATTGCGGTGACTGGCGTGCAACGCGTGCTGCAAACGCTGCTGGCCGAGCGGATTTCTATCCGCGATCTGCCATCCATTCTGGAAGGCATTGCCGAAGCGGTGGGCCATACCAAAAGCGCGCTCTATATTACCGAACATGTGCGCGCGCGCCTTGCCCGGCAAATTTGCCATCAGCAGATTGCGCCGGGCGGATATTTGCCATTGGTGGCGCTGTCGCCGGTATGGGAACAGGCTTTTGCCGAATCCATTATCGGTCAGGGCGAGGATCGCCAATTGGCCATGGCGCCGTCGCAATTGCAGCAATTCATCATCAATGTGCGGGATCGCTTTGAAGAGGCGGGGCAGAATGGCGAAGTGCCGGTCTTACTGACCAGCCCGCAAATCCGCCCCTTCGTGCGGTCGATCATCGAGCGTTTCCGGCCGCAAACTGTCGTCATGTCGCAAAATGAAATTCACGCATCGGTGAAATTGCGAACATTAGGACAGGTGTGAGATGCGGCTGAAGACATTCAGTGCGGATACAATGCCTGAAGCATTGGAGCAGGTGCGGGCCGAGATGGGCCCGGACGCGATTATCATTTCCAGCTATCGTGGCAAGCGTGGCGGCTTTTTTGTGCGTGCGGCGCTGGATGAACCTGCGCTGGACGCACAGGCCGAACAGGTCGCCGCACAATTACATGCACCCCAGCCAGCCATTATTTTGCCGGACCTGATGCTGAACAGCCAGATCGAGCGGCAATTTCACGATAGTCTGGTGCGCCGGATACGCGGCGAGGCACCGCTACAGGCCCTGAAAGCCAGCGGTTTCGACCGGGCGGAATTGCTGAGCCTTTTACGGAGTCACCGCACGCCGGATCATCTGGCGCATAGGCTGGCTCAAGCGGCGGAGCAATCCGGCCTTGCAGACATGACTTTGGCACTGGCCAGCGCATTGGACGGCATGATGCGCAATGCGCCGCTGCTGACGAATTTTCCCAAATTGCTGATGCTGCTGGGGCCACCGGGGGCTGGCAAAACATCCATTGCCGGCAAACTGGCGGCCCATGCGCGGCTGGCAGGTAAAAGTGTGACCTTGGTTGCAGGTGATACGGAAGGGGCTGGCGCCGTGGCAAGGCTGGAGACATTCGCCAATCATCTGGGTGCGCGGTTGGCGCTGGCGGATAGTCCCGAAGCCTTTGAAAAAGCCGCTGCCCATGCGCGCCTTGCGGAAGATCGGCTGACGATTTTCGACATGGCCGGATTTGACGCCCGCTCGCCCTCTGCCCGACAGGCCATGGCGGCCACAGCCAGCCTGGAAGAAATGGAACTTGCCGCCGTGGTGTCTGCCACCTGGGATGCGGAAGATCTGGCTGAAACAGTGCAGGCTTTGGCTGGATTGCGCACGAAATATTTGTTTGTGACGGGAGTGGATTTAACCCGCAGGATGGGTGGTTTATTGGCGGCGGTCACCTCGGGTTTACCTTTGGGGCATATTACTCGATCAGCCTTTATCGCGGGCGGGTTAGAAACCCCTAGCCCGCTTTCACTGGCGCGGTGCCTTTTGAAGTCCACCAGCCTTGATCCGGATCGGGGAAGCAAATCTTGAGTTCCTTGCAAGCAGAATTCGGTTTTCCCCGCCTGACGGCCATTGGCTCGGGCAAAGGTGGCACAGGTAAAACCTTTGTGGCCATCACATTGGCGCATGCGCTGGCGCGCCATGGCCAAAAAGTTCTGCTCTGCGATGCCGATCTGGGCCTCTCTAACACATCGCTGCAATTGGGCCTTGATACAGGTGGTGATCTGGCCGGGGTATTGAGTGGAAACATATCTTTAGACCAGGCCATTGCACCGGTTTTTGGGGGTGTCGCGATCAAGGGTGGCTTTGATTTGCTGGGGGCCGCTGCCGGGTCTGGCGCATTGGCGAATATGGGAGAGATGGGGGCCGGGCAATTGCTGACCAGCCTGCGCTTCTCTGGTGATTATACGCATATTTTGCTCGATCTGGGGGCAGGCGTAGACACTATGGTGATGACGTTTGCGGCCGGGGCCGATGATAATTTATTGGTGATGACACCCGATCCCAGCGCGCTGACCGATGCTTATGCCTTTACCAAATTACTGGCGCAGCGCGCGCCCGGGCGCGTGCCATCGGTGCTTGTGAATATGACCGCGGGCGGCAATGAAGCCCAGCGCACCGCCGATGCGTTATGCACGGTCGCCACCCGTTTTTTGAATATCACACCGCACTTTATGGGTTCGGTGCCACGGGATCCCTATGCCTTGACGGCGATACGCCGCCAGACATCGCTGCTGGAGGCCTATCCGCAAAGTCCGGCGGCGAAGGCCATGAATGACATTGCTCTTAAAATCTGTGGCATCAGCCCCGATCATATGACCGCCCGCTTTGCCTAGGCGTTTTTACGTTTCTGAATCTGGTCCGCCAGAAAAAAGGGCGCATAGCTGATCAGCATAGACATCAGCCCGATCAGCATGAGTTGCCCGATATACCAGGGCCAATCCGCCAACAGATCAAACAATGATACATTCATGGGTTTGGCGCTGAGAAAACCAAAATTGGTGCCGAACAGATTGTTGATCACCAAGGCGCTTGCCATATAGGCCAGAGACCACAATCCGACGCGCGGCAGTGACGCCAGCCGCGGCCGCAGGCCCGTTGCGACGGTTAGATACAGCACCGCAGCCACCACGCCGGCATGCAGCAGAAAAAAAGCCATGAACCGGAAATCGGGAAAATCATAGGCGAGGTCGGGCGTGATAAGCGCTTGTAAAGTGCCACCCATCGCCCAGAAATAGGCCAGTTCATAGCTGCGCTCTGACGGGCGCAGAAGGCAATAGATCGTGGCGATGCTGGCCCAATCACACAAATGCATAGGGAGCAGATTGCCCGGATGCAGCCAGCCACGCTGATAGAGCAGACTAAGCCAGACTGCCCATGTGCCCAGCAAAAGCGCCGCGAACAAGGCGCGCAATTTCGGCTCGGCAGCCCGGGTCTTCCGACACCAGAGGGCAAAGCCGAGGGGGACGGTAATGGCCAGTGCGATCGCGCTTTGATGCGCCAGCCCGAAAAGGACAAATCTGCTGCTCATCGCCGCATCCAACACCTATCCAGGGACAGAGGCAATGAGGCTCAAGCCAAGGCCCTGCCAGAGCTTGCCGACGGCCTTTTACAGGCAGACATCTCATGCTATCGAAACGCGGATCGCGGGCGTAGTTCAATGGTAGAACGGCAGCTTCCCAAGCTGCATACGTGGGTTCGATTCCCATCGCCCGCTCCAACTGGTCCGATAGTTTGCGGTCGAACCCACGTCTTTATTTCACGCTACGGCTAGCGCCTGCGCTGGAGGTTCGCCCCGAAAGCGCTTTTCCCGCTGGCGCGGCGCGCTTTCGTGCCCCCATCGCCCGCTCCAACTGGTTCGATAGTTTGCGGTCGAACCCACGTCTTTATTTCACGCTACGGCTTGCGCCTGCGCTGACCTTACGCGGATGTTGTCACCCCCGGAACCATACGCGTTTCAACGCTTTATCCAGCTATAGCGCAAAGTCGCGCTGACAATTACTGGAGCTAGCTATGGCGCGTATGGAAAAGCAGGATGCGATCGCGATGCTGAAGGCTGATCATCGCAAGGTTGAGGAACTGTTCGAGAAATTCGACAAGGCCCGCTCGGCCAAAGTGAAAAAAACATTAGCCGACCAGATCTGTATGGAACTTTCCATTCACATGATGCTGGAAGAAGAAATTTTTTATCCGGCATGTGCGGCAGAGGTAGAAGAAGATTTACGCTTGGAAGCCTATGTCGAACATGATGGTGCTAAAATCCTGATTTCGGAGCTTGAAGAAAGTAATCCGGATGAAGATTTTTATGATGCGAAACTGACCGTGCTGAGTGAGCAGATCAAGCATCATGTCAAAGAAGAAGAAAAGCCGGGCGATGGCTTATTTGCACAGGCACGAAAAGCCAAAATGGATCTGGAGATGCTCGGCCAGGAAATGATGGCGCGCAAAGAAGAGCTTATGTCGATGATTAAAACCAAAGGCATGCTGGAATTGGAAACGCGCAGCTTTACAGGCCATCATCTGGAACAGGGCCAACGCGTAACCCACTGATACAAAAAATACTGAGAAATGGGCGGCTTTAGGCCGCCCATTTTTTTACCCGTGTCGCTGCATCACGCAGTGTATCCGGTAGCTTCTCTATTTCACGGCGGACCGAGTGACGGCGCAGATAATTTTGCGCCTGCCGCTTTTCCTGCGGATGGGATGCGAGCCATAGCAGCCCTGCGCCACCGATGAGCGCGAGGACGCCCACGGTCAGGAGCGATCCCAATGCGATCATTTTGCCGGTGCGTAAGGCGCGGTCCCGCCGGTGTTGGGGAGACGCACGGCGCAGCCGAGCCGCCGGGGATTTTGCCTGCCCATTACGTTTGTGGCCATTGGTCTTTTGACCATGGCGCACATCCGTCTTTGAGGCGACCATTTAGCGCCTCCTATGCAGCAACATCGCCAATGCCACACCCGCAGCGAAGGAGGCCAGAACCGCCGTCCAAGGGTGGTCTTCCACGGTCTCGCCGATCACTTCGACGGATTTGCTGCCGCTTTCGGACAGGCTGTCATAGATTCCCGCAAGCGCTTCCTCGATGCGTCGCAACCCGTGCGACACGGATTGCGAGGCTGCCTCGACACTATCTTCGGCGAAATCGCTGATGTCAGAGCCCACATCGCGCGCATCATCTAGCGCCATATCCATGTCGGCTTCCAGTCCGTCTATTGTACGTCGTCCCATTATACGCAACCTCTTACGTTAAGAACCAGATCAGCAGGATCACGGGGATTGGGATACCGATGAGCCAAAGAAATAAGGTTTTCATCAGGCACTCCATTTAGAGCATCATGAGAACAACGCTTACGGTTTACCAAAGGTTCCATCGCATCCACTGCGCTGTGCGGCGCGTTCATCTAAAGGAACTTGACTGGTTGGGAGCACAAAAATGCGGATTGCAATTCTGACAGGTGGCGGAGATGTGCCAGGGCTGAATAGCTGCATCAAAGCCGCCACCCTGCAGGCTGTGGCACAGGGCTGGGAGATGATTGGTTTTCGCCGTGGCTGGGCCGGGCCATTGCATATAAACAACGATAATCCAGATGCCAGCGCAGACCATATGCTGACTTTGACACCGGATTTCGTCCGGACGATTGATCGGACTGGCGGCACGATTCTGCACAGTTCCCGCACCAATCCGCGCAAAGTGAGTGAAAAGGACCTACCTGAATTTCTTAGGGGCAGTGTTTCAGCCGATGAGAAGGGATTGTTCGATTGCACGGCCCATATTTTGCGCGTCATCGAGGCATTAAAAATTGAGGCGCTGATCGCCATTGGCGGTGATGATACTCTGTCCTATGCCGCCCATTTGCATCAGCAGGGCGTGCCGGTGATAGAAATTCCCAAGACCATGGATAATGATGTTTTCGGTACTGATTATTGCATCGGGTTTTCCACGGCGCTCACCCGTTCCGTCGAGGCAATTGAGCGGCTGCGCACCCCCGCCGGTAGCCATGAGCGCATTGCAGTGGTGGAATTATTCGGGCGCAATTGCGGGGCTGCGTCTTTGATGGCGGGCTATCTGGCCGAGGCTGATCGCACTTTGATTTCTGAAGTGCCATTTGAGATGGAGAAACTGGCCGATTTTCTGGCCCAGGATCGCAAGAATAATCCATCGCGCTATGCGATCTGTGTGGTGGCCGAAGGGGCGCAGATGCTGGGGGGTGAGATTATCGAAACGGGGCCGGAAGATGCCTATGGTCATCGCAAGCTGGGGGGGATTGGCGAACAGGTGGGGGCGCAGATCGAAAAGCTGACCGGGCTTGGCATACTCAATCAGAAGCTGGCTTACATTATGCGCGGCGGGCCGCCAGACATGGTGGATCGCCTTGTGGCGAAAAACTTCGGCACATTGGCCATAGATTTGTTACGCGAGAACAAGCATGGGCTGATGTTGGCCCTTAGGGACGGAAAATATACGAGCGTGCCCGGCGATATGTGCATGCAGGGTGTGCGGCGGGTAGATGTGGCGGCCTGTTATGACCGCGACGCCTATCGACCACGCATGGCAGAGATTTTGGGTAAACCGCAATTTCTGGGTTGAGGCTTATTTCATCGTCGGGATGACAAAGCTGGCATTTTCCCGCACGCCGCCTTTGGGCCAACGCTGGGTGACCGTTTTGACCTTGGTATAGAACCGCACGCCTTCGGGGCCATGCTGATTGATGTCGCCAAAGGCCGAACGTTTCCAGCCGCCGAATGTATGATAGGCCAGCGGTACGGGGATCGGAATATTGATCCCCACCATGCCGACCTGCACACGCGCCGCGAATTCGCGGGCGGCATCGCCATCACGCGTGAAGATCGAGACGCCATTGCCATATTGATGATCGCTGGGCAGGGCCAAAGCCTGATCGAAATCGGCGGCGCGCACCACTTGCAGCACGGGTCCGAAGATTTCTTCTTTATAGCTTTGCATGTCGGGGGTGACGTGATCGAATAAAGAACCGCCCATATAGAAGCCGTTTTCATAGCCTTGAAGTTTGAAATTGCGGCCATCGACCAGTAATTTCGCGCCTTCGCTCACCCCCATATCGATATAGGACGCCACCTTGTCACGATGGGCGGCAGTCACCAATGGGCCGTAATCGGCATCGGGATCAGTGGGGGGCGCAACACGCAGTGATTCCACGCGCGGCTTAAGACGTTCGACCAGCGCATCGGCGATTTTTTCGCTGACCGGGACGGCGACCGAAATCGCCATGCAGCGTTCGCCGGCTGAGCCATAGCCCGCGCCGATCAATTCATTGGTGACAAGATCCAAATCGGCGTCAGGCATGATGATGGCGTGATTTTTAGCGCCGCCCATGGCTTGAACACGTTTGCCATGCGCCGTGCCGCGGGCATAAACATATTCGGCAATGGTGGAAGAGCCCACGAAGCTCACAGCCTTGATATCCGGGTCTTCCAGAATGGCGTCAACGGATTCTTTATCGCCATTGACGACTTGCAGCACACCGGCGGGCGCGCCTGCTTCCATCATCAATTCGGCGAGGCGCAAAGGAACGCTCGGGTCTTTTTCGCTGGGCTTATTGATAAAGCAATTCCCGCAGGCAATGGCGACACCGAACATCCACATCGGGATCATGGCTGGGAAATTGAACGGGGTGATACCCGCGACCACACCAAGCGCCTGACGCGTGGAATAGATATCAATACCGGGGCCAGCGCCTTCGGTATATTCGCCCTTTTGCAGATGGGGAATGCCGCAGGCGAATTCGATCACTTCAAGGCCGCGCTGAATATCGCCGCGTGAATCGGCCAATACTTTGCCATGTTCGGCGGAGAGCATATGGGCGAGTTCGTCCATATTCTTTTCGATCAGCCCTTTGAAATTGAACAGCACACGGGCGCGGCGTTGCGGATTGACGGCGGACCAGACGGGGAAGGCTTCCAGCGCATGTTCAACCGCCTTGCGCATTTCATCGCGGCTGGCGAGGGCTACCTTTGCCTGCACGTCGCCCGTGGCGGGATTGAAGATATCGCCAAAGCGGCCGGACCCGCCCGCATAATGTTGACCATTGATGAAGTGACCGAGCTGGCGCATGGCAGGACCCCTGTTTTAAGCGGCGCCGTCTTAGCATGAAGCTGGCCGGCACCAGCTGCAAATTCACCTGTTCAACCCTGCATAAATGCAGGATGATAGAGCATGTATCATTGGGACGATTTGCGGGTTTTTCTGGCCGTGGCGCGGCAACGCTCTTTTCAGGGGGCGGGGGAGCAGCTTGGGCTCGACCCGACCACCGTGGGACGGCGGATTGCCCGTCTGGAACAGGCGCTTAACTGCACCCTGATCGCCCGGGGCCGGGCCAGCACGACCTTTCTGACAGCCCATGGCAAACGCCTGTTCGAGGCGGCGTCGCGCGTGGAAGTGGCCAGTGAGGGTGTGCCCGCCGCGCTGGGCGAGACCACATCAGGCGTGGTGCGGATCAGCACGGCGGAGGGGTTCGGCACATCCATTATCGCGCCCGCCGTGCCGGCCCTGCTGAAAAAGCGACCCAAATTGCAAGTGGAGATCGTGGCTATGCCGGGCTTTCTGTCGCCCGCCATGCGGGAGGTGGATATTGCCCTGACACTGGCCCCGCCGCAGGACCGCAGACTGGTGATCGACCGGCTGACCGATTATGCGCTGGGCCTTTATGCGGCCCCCGATTATTTGCGGGTGCAGGGAACCCCTGAAAACTTGCAGGCGCTGCGCCAACATGCGCTGGTGGGATATATTGACGATCTGCTCTATGCCAAGGAGCTGCGCTATCTGGACGAGGTGCAGCCGGGGTTGAAGCCCAATATGTGCAGTTCATCTATCCGCGCGCAATTGGAAATGGTAGCGAGCGGCGTTGGGCTTGGCATATTGCCCTGCTTCATGGCGGATCGCGCCGATGCGGGTCTGGTGCGGCTTATGTCGCGCGAGATTTCGATCACACGGACATTCTGGATGTCGGCGCGCCGGGATGTTTATACGACAGCGCGGGTGCGCGCGGTGCGGGGCTGGGTGCAGGATATTGTGGCGCAGCAACGCAATCTGCTTTTGCCGGCTTAATGTTTCGCTGTGATCCAGTGTATTACATCATCCCAGACCACCTGCCGCGAGAGATCGCGCATCAGCATGTGATAGCCATGTTCATAGGTTTTCGCCTCTGCCCGTGCGCCCAGTTCTGTGATGACAGCTTTGCTTGGCGCGGCGGGGATGACCTGATCTTTCTCGCCCCGTAAAATAAGAAGTGGCACTGTATCGGCTGGCAATGAAGCGGGCGCGCTGCGCGCTTCATCCATCAGATTGCTGACACCCCAGATCATGTCGACGCGATTTGATTTCAAAAAAAGCGGATCGCGGCCATTGGCGATCAGCATCTCCACATTATCTGACGGCCAGATTTGCAGCCCCTTGCCACTGAGCACCATGCCTGGCGCGATATGGGCAGCGGTCCACAGCGCGATGCGATAATGCAAAGGCATGTCGGCGCGGGACCAGACAGCGGGAGCAGAGAGTATAGCCCCGTCTATAGCTGGGCGGGTTTGCGGATCGCGCAAGCTGGTGAGCAACACCGCCCCGCCCATGCTTTCGCCCAAGGCATAGATGGGCAGAGCAGGATGGCGGGCGCGCAAGAGAGCCACCATCTCACGCATATCGCGGCGCATAGACTCGGCCCCGCCCCAGACGCCAATATGCGGGCCGCCCCCAAAACCGCGCTGGTCATAAGCATAGGTGGTGATGCCACGCGCGGCGAAGGCCGGGCCGGGCATGGCGAAGAAATTGGCATAATCATTCATGCCATGCAGAGCCAGAAGGATGGCTTTGGGCTTTTCGGCTGGCCAGATTTTAACCGGCAGGGCGACGCCATCGCTGGTAAGGAATTGTTCCTCGCTGAGGCTGGGCGGCATGGTGGCGTCCCTGCTGGGAGCCTGTTTGGGAGCACAGGCCAGCAGCAGAATGGCACTTATAAGACTGGCAAAAAACAGGGCTTTGGGTGGGCGCATAGGCGTGTTGCTCGTCCGGTGCTGAACCAGACGAGCTTAACGAGGCTTCAGGGCCTTTGTCTTTAGCTGTTGCGCAGCATTTCGCGGGCGATGACGACCTGCTGGATCTGGCTGGTGCCTTCATAGATACGGAAAATGCGGACATCGCGATAAAAGCGTTCGATCCCGTAATCGGCGACATAGCCTGCGCCGCCAAAAATCTGTACGGCGCGATCGGCAACACGGCCCACCATTTCAGAGGCGAAATATTTGGTGGCGGCGCAATCCATGGTGACTTTCTCGCCAGCATCGCGGCGCTTGGCGGCATCCATCACCATGCAGCGGGCGGCATAGGCTTCGGTCCGGCAATCGGCCAGCATGCCTTGCACAAGCTGGAATTCGCCCAGAGACTTGCCGAATTGTTCGCGTTCGCGGGCGTAGTTCACGCATTCGTTGATCAGGCGTTCGGCAACGCCGACACAGACCGCCGAAATATGCAAACGGCCGCGATCCAGCACCTGCATGGCAAGCTTGAAGCCTTCGCCTTCCTCGCCCAGACGCAAGCGTGCCGGCACGCGGGCATCTTCAAAAATCACGTCATGAATATGGGCGCCCTGCTGGCCCATTTTCTTTTCTTTTTTGCCGACCGTGACGCCTTTCGTATCGGCGGGCACGATAAAGGCGGAGATGCCGCTGGCACCTTTGCGTTCCGGATTACTGCGCGCCATCAAAGTGAACATGCCTGCGCGGCTGGCATTGGTGATAAAGCGCTTGGTGCCATTGATGACATAATCATCGCCGTCGCGGATGGCGGTGGTGCGGAGCGAGCCTGCATCGGAACCTGCGCCGGCTTCGGTCAGGGCGAAACTGGCCACGGTTTCGCCGCTGGCCAGACGTGGCAGCCATTCGCGTTTTTGCTCCTCGGTGCCGAACATGACGACGCCCTGGCTGCCGATGCCGACATTGGTGCCGATCACCGAGCGGAAGGCGGGGGAGGTCTGGCCCAGTTCAAAACAGACCAGCGCTTCTTCTTCCATGGTCAGGCCGAGGCCGCCATATTCTTCGGGAATGGAGATACCGAACAGACCCAGATCCCGCATTTCCTGAATGATATCTTCGGGGACCTTGTCCTCCTCAGATGTCTGGGCCTCCATCGGGACACAGCTTTCGCGCACGAAGCGGCGCACTGTGTCGATCAATTGCGCGCGCGTTTCGAGATCGAGGGCCATGACTTTATCCATTCTGCTGCTTAACGTTTCTGGCGCGGAGTTTACGGCCCCCCCTTCCTCTGGTGCAAAGGGCGAAACGTCTTTGCCCCATGGCTGGGGGAAAATGGCATGAACTTGGACAGGACTGCCCTTTTTGCGGCATATCTGGTTCCCTATACGGGAGGGGATCATGCATAATCGCCCGCATATTCCATGCCCGCCCGCACATCAAGAAGGCCTATATGTCCTCTCATCCCAATTCAGCTATCACCGCGCGCCCCAATGACATTCGTGCCCTTATGGGGGCACGCGCTCTGCCACCGCTGATCTTGCTGTTGTTTCATTTCTGCGAACAGCGTGGCTATTCCGGGATCCCGGCTTTCGACATGCTGGTGGGCAAAGGCTATTTATGGGTGGAGTTTTTTTTCTGCCTATCGGGTTTTATCCTGATTTATGTTTATGGCGCGCAGGCCAGGCAGCTTTTCCAGCTTAAACATTATCTGCGCTTCATCGTCACCCGGGTAGCGCGGCTCTATCCGCTCTATCTGGCGGCGCTTCTGCTTCTGCTGGCTTTGGTGCTGATTACCCGCGCCATCGCGCCGATGACGGGCATAGTGTCGATCTTTGACCAGCCCTATCACCCGATCGTGAGTGTAACGACATTCTTCGCCAATCTGTTCATGGTGCAGAACTGGCATTTGTTTCCTTATTTATCGTGGAACGCGCCAGCCTGGTTTGTGAGTGTTATTCTTCTTGTCTATTTGGCCTTCCCGCTCTTTGCCTATCTCTCACGCGCGACCTTGCGGCGGGGTTTGTTGATCCTGGCATTGGGTATGGCGGCGCTGGCGGCCCTGACCCAATTTTATGGTCTCGGTCTGGACATCACCTATCAAAATGGGATTTGGCGGGGCTTTGCCGGATTCACTTGCGGTGTCGGGCTGGCGGTGATCTTTCGCAATTTACGTAAATTACAGGCGGATTATACGCTGAATGTAATTCAGCTAGGTGTTTTAGCCCTGCTATTCTGCGCCCTCTATTATGGCGGCCCCGCGCGCACCCCGAATGATATGGTGGTCGTGGCATTTGAAATGGTGCTGATTTTTGTACTGGCCTTTGATCGTGGGATTGTAGCCCGGATCTTTCAGACAAAACCGTTCATTCTCTTGGGGGAATGGTCTTATGGCATCTATCTTTTGCAATTTCCGATGATTCAGCTTTTACGGACTTTACGGCAATATTACCCTGCCGAATGGCGGCCTTTGGGGCTCCATAGTAGCGAGGTTTTCTGGATTGAAATCGGGCTGCTGATGCTTGCAACCATTGCGCTTTCCGCCTTGCTCACGCGCACGCTTGAGCAACCGATCAATCATTATATGAGGCGGCGCCTGGTCCTTCATTGAAGGCCATGCCCCCCTGCCCCTTTCCCGCTAAATCCCCGCCGGGCTTGACCGGCCGGGAGCCATCGGCCATCACTCCCGCCGATTTCCATATTAGGAGACTGATCCATGACCATTCGCTTTGACGGCAAGACTGTGATTGTCACCGGTGCTGGTGGCGGACTGGGCCGTTGCCATGCATTGGATTTTGCCCGGCGCGGCGCCAATGTTGTGGTCAATGATCTGGGCGGATCGGTTGATGGCTCGGGCGGATCTTCGGATGCGGCGGCCAAAGTGGTGGACGAAATTAAAGCGGCGGGCGGCAATGCCATCGCGAATGGTGCATCGGTCACGGATGATGCGGGTGTTGCGCAACTGATCGAACAGACCATGAGCGCCTTTGGCCGCATTGATGTGCTGATCGCCAATGCCGGTATTTTACGCGATAAAAGCTTCGCTAAAATGGAGATCAAGGATTTCGCCACAGTGGTGGATGTGCATTTGATGGGCTCGGTAAAGCCGATCAAAGCGGCCTGGCAGATTATGCGTGACCAGCAATATGGCCGCATTGTCGTCACCACATCATCGACCGGCCTCTATGGCAATTTTGGCCAGACCAATTATGGCGCCGCCAAGCTGGCGCTGGTGGGCTTTATGAACACGCTGAAGCTTGAAGGCGCTAAGGACAATATCAAGGTCAATGCGATCTCACCCGTGGCGGCCACGCGCATGACCGAAAGCATCATGCCACCGGGCGTGCTGGAAGCCCTGAAGCCCGAATATGTCACGCCGGCGGTTGTCTATCTCGCCAGCGATGATGCTCCTACAGGGCACATTCTGACAGCCGGCGCCGGCATTTTTTCAGCGGCGCAATTGATTGAAACCGATGGTATTAATCTGGGCCATGGCGCAACCGCGGATACGGTGGCCGAATATTTCGCCCAGATCTCGGATTTCAGTAAAGCCCGGCATTATTCCATGGGTAATGACCAGACAGAAAAACTGATTGCCCGTTTGCAGGACAAGCCGGTCAAACCCTGAAAGAGCTGAACGCATGGCCCTGATTCGGGGGCCTGCGCTTATGAATGGCCCCAGCCTGATGCTCGGGGCCATTTTTGCGCCTCGGGGATCTGACGCATTGCATCGCAAAATATAGTATCTCGCAGTTGCGAAGTGTCATTAGAGACACAATTCGGTCACAAATCATTAGAAATGCTGAATTTTTTAGTGCCCAATAAGACACATTCGGAACCATTCCTTATTTGCATAGCTGACATTCATTGCACTGCAACAAAATTCGTCTATATCAAGGTCACAGATTGGAACTTGAGGCGGCCAAGGGCAGCGCAGCCGATCTGAGATGGAGACGGATGATGTTGAACAGAGAAAAAAGAACCGAGATTTTCGGTGCAGATACTTTGAACCTTGTGGTGATCTTTGGTGCCGCCCTGCTTCTGCTGGGTGCCATAATTGCCCCCCCACAGGTTGTGCGTTCCGCCATGCAGGCCCAACAGGCCGAAACCGGCACGGTAACGCTGGCTCTGCTGCATCAGGTTTCGTAAGACCATAATCGCGAGGCCCACCTCCGATTATGCTGTTGGTTCGGACCGACATGCCATAAACTGAACGTGTTTATGGGCATGCCGGTCACGGGGCCCGATATCGGGTCCAAAACTATGTGCCGGCCGTTACAGGAGGTCTGCCATGGCTAAAGACATTCTCCATAACCACGCACATCCCCATCACGAAGAAGAGCATGATTTCGGCGGGCGCATTCTCGACCTGATCGTGTTGTTCGGCGCGATGGCGCTATTTATCGGCGCCGTGGTGAGCATTGTGGCGCTAGCGGTCTAATCCTGCACTTCGTTCAAGACGACTGCATGGCCCCAGAGGCGCTCAATATGTGCCAGCACCAACTCCTTGCTGCGTAACTGCAAGGGAATGGCCCGGCGCATGCGATGTTCCAGATGCAAGATGCGATCGGACCGCAGATCCGCGCCCACGACTTGGATATCTGCATCCATCGCCCCCACATCATATTGCCGAGCCAGATGAGCGCGCAGATTGCGATAGCCCTGTTCGTTATGAATGTCCCAGACCTTATAGGCGGCATTATCCGCCTTATCATGCAGGCCGAATAATCTGAGGTCGCGCATGACTTTGGGGGAGAGAAATTGCTCGATAAAACTCTCATCCCGATAATTGGCCCAGGCATCTTTTAGGACCGCCATAAAATCTCCACTGCCGGCAAATTGGGGAAACCAATCTTTATCTTCCTCGCTCGGCACCTCGCAGATGCGGCGTATATCAGCCATCATCGCATAGCCGAGCGCATAAGGGTTGAGGCCGGAGAAGCGCCGATCATCAAAGCCCGGCTGGAAGACGACGCTGGTATGGCTGTGCAGAAATTCGAAAATCGTACCTTCGGTAATGAGCCCCTTGTCAAACAAACGGTTCATAATGGTGAAATGAATAAAGGTGGCGCAGCCTTCGTTCATCACTTTGGTTTGGCGCTGCGGATAGAAATATTGCGCCATGGTGCGCACGATACGCAGCATTTCCCGCTGCCAGGGCTTTAAATTAGGGGAATATTTTTCCAGAAAATAGAGCAGGTTCTCTTCGGGCAGTTTCATGTCCTGCCCATCTTCATCTGGTTCATGACTGGCAGCGGTGGCAGGCGGGGTTAGACCCGCAGGCAGCGTGCGCCATAATTCATTATAGGCTTCTTCTTCATAAGACTCGCGCTTGCGCTGCTTTTCGGCGACACGTTCGCGCGAGGGGCGCGGAGGACGGCGATAGCGGAAAACGCCTTGATCCATCAGGGCATGGGCCGAATCCAGCACGGCTTCAACGTCTTCACGGCCATAGCGATCTTCGCAGGCCGAAATATAACGTTTCGCGAAGGCCAGATAATCCAGAATGCCGTCGGCATTGGTCCATTGCTGAAAAAGGTAATTGTTTTTGAAAAAATGATTATGCCCAAAAGCGGCATGGGCCATGACCAGCGTTTGCATGGTCATGGTGTTTTCTTCCAGCAAATAAGAAATGCAGGGGTTTGAATTGATAACAATTTCATAGGCCAGCGCGGAATAACCACCGCGATACATGGCTTCTTCGCGGGCAAATAATTTTCCGAAGCTCCAATGATTATACATCAGCGGCATACCCATGGAGGAATAGGCATCCAGCATCTGTTCAGAGGAAATGATTTCAACCTGATTGGGATAGATGTCGAGCTTGAGTTCGGCCAGCGCGATATCTTCGACCGCTTTCAAAGTGCGATCCAGAGTCGCGAAATCCCATTCTGCGCCGGTAAAGAGGGGGGCGGTCATGCACCCCTCCCCTGTTGTCTGGTCAGACGGTGGCTTTCGTCCGATCCTGTTCGCTGAGAAAGCGGATACCGGTAATTTGTTCGAAGGCCTGCATATCGGGGCGGAAATGTTCCATCATAAAGGCCCGATCTGCATCTGAGAGCGGCGGTATTTCCTTGCTCAACAGGCGTTTCAACAATGGGCGCGCCCCATTGGGGAGATAACGCGCCAGGCCCGAAATATTTTGCAGCATCCGACCCAGCAGATTTGGGCGATAGGCCTGATTGCGGGCGCGTTCCCGCGTGAAGATAAAATCTGGATGCCCGGCACCCAGAAAGGCGGCGCATTCCTGGGCGACCGTTTCCGGTTCCTGGGACAGGCGACGAAAATCCACGATCAAAAAACGATCGATTGAAAAGAACGACAGATAGCGGCTGAGCTGCAGATGATAATAGCTGGCCATGGTGTAATAGACTTTTGATTCCACCACCTGACGCAGAGGTCGGTTTTCGCCGCGCGCGCGCACATCGTGCCAATAGGCAGAATAGCAACGATCCGCTGGATTGCGCACGATATAGATAAAACGGGCATTCGGATTGAGATCGTGGATACGCTGGGGCACTTGCCGATCGGTGCCACGATCCCATTCCACTGTGCGGGCCATGGAATAGCTGACCGATGCTTCCACCAGCACACCATTTTCGTGGGCGAAGCGCTGGCGATACCAATCCAGCCCGCGCTCCCAATGCACGTTGAAATAATCCGGTTCTTTGGGATTCGAGACCACCAGGCCCGGATGCTGATTCAGCAGCTCGGCCAAAGTGGTGGTGCCCGCCTTCTGAGCCCCAATAATGAACCCCTGAGGAGGGAATGCCATGAATCATGCCTTTTGGGCTGTTGCGCGCCATGCTTTTAGCCTGACTCTGTTTTGCGGAACAATTCCCTGAAGACAGGAAAAATATCAGCCGGTTTAGAGATGCGTTTGGTGGCAAAATTGGGCCAGATTTCCGCGACGGTGCGATAGGCCCGCCATAATTCGGCGCCGGAGTCGTCGCTGGCGAAGACTTCCATCTCCCGCTCGTCGAGGATTTCTATATAGGCGTAATATTGGCAGGTCGGCATGACCACGCCGTTCAGCATTTCTACACAGCGCCGCGCATCACCCGACTGGGTATAGCCGTCCGAGGCTTGTGCCGCGTAAATATTCCAATCCGCTGTGGCGTAGCGTTCTTTTTGTATCTCCAGCATTTTATCCAATGCGGTAGAGACAATGGTGCCCCCGGACTGGCGAGAATAGAAAAATTCCTGTTCATCCACTTCCTGCGCGTCATGGGTATGGCGAATGAAAACGATATCCACTTTTTCATAGCGCCGCTTCAAGAAGAGATGCAGCAGCATATAAAAGCGTTTGGCCAGATCTTTCTCGCGTTCACCCATGGAGCCGGAGACATCCATCAGGCAGAACATCACGGCCTGGCTGGTGGGGACGGGCTGTTCTGTGAAAGTGTTAAAACGCACATCTATTGGATCGACATAAGCTATCCATTTGCGTTTGGCATTGGCTTTGGCCAGCGCGCCTTTCAGCAGGACGATATTTTGGTCGCGATCAGCGCCAGACGGGGCCTTTTCCAGCATATCGAGCTGAGCTTCTAATTCGGCAATTTCAGCGTTGGAGGGCCGACGCAGAGCCAATCTGCGGCCAAACGCATTACGCATCGTACGGATGAGATTGATCTGACTGGGCGATCCGGAGGTGGTAATGCCTGCCCGTTTCCAGCTGGTGCTTTTTGTATCTTTCAGCGTGGTGCGGACCAGATTTGGTAATTCCAGATCTTCAAAAAATATATCCAGAACTTCGTCTTCAGTCATTGTGAATTCGAATTCGTCGTCGCCTTCGCCACTTTCTGAGGCTTGTTTGCCGGAACCGCCTTCGCCGCTTTGCGGTTTTTTGATTTCATCACCTTGTATAAAATCTTTATTGCCCGGTAGAACGAAATCTTGCTCGCCCGATGTTTTAGGATCGAGCCGGAAGCGGGGTTCGCCTGTGCCTTTGCTGGAAATGCGGATTTTGCGATCTTTGCTGAGATCGCCCACGCCTGCATCTTTCAGTGACTTCTGTACCGCGTCACGAATCTGGTCTTTAGCCCGCCTGATGAACCTTTGCCGATTGGCGAGGCTTTTACCCTTTGGGTTGAGGCGGCGATCTATGAAATAGGTCATTCATGCTACCCGTTAACCCGCCTTATTGACCCGCATATACCATTCGACAAGGCGCCGGACCTGACGCGGCGTGTAACCGCGTGTCAGCATACGTTTGACGAATTCGTTATGCTTGGTTTCCGTATCGCTATCTTTTTTGGATTCAAAACTGATAACGGGCAGCAAGTCCTCTACCTGCGTGAACATGCGTTTTTCGATGACACTGCGGATTTTCTCATAAGCCGTCCAGGCGGGGTTACGCCCTTCATTCTGGGCCCGATAGCGCAGAGCGAATTTCACAACCTCATTACGGAAATCTTTAGGATTCGCGATCCCCGCGGGTTTTTCGATTTTAGATAATTCATTATCGAGCGCGCCGCGATCCAGCAATTGGCCAGTATCGGCATCTTTATAATCCTGATCTTCGATCCAGGCATCGGCATAAGAGATGTAACGATCGAAAAGATTTTGGCCATATTCGCCATAAGATTCCAGATAGGCTTTTTGTATTTCCTTACCGATAAATTCGGCATAACGCGGAGCCAGATCGGTTTTGATGAATTCGAGATATTTCTTCTCGGCGTCATCAGCCATTTGTTCGCGGCGGATAAATTGTTCCAGAACATACATCAGATGCACCGGATCTGCCGCCACTTCGCTGACGTCGTAATTGAAGGTTTCGGACAGGGTTTTATAGGCGAAGCGGGTGGATATGCCATTCATACCCTCATCCACACCGGCCGCGTCTTTATATTCCTGCAAGGTTTTGGCTTTGGGATCAGTGTCTTTGAGTTTTTCGCCGTCATAGACACGCATCTTGGAGATGAGATTGGAATTCTCATGTTCTTTAAGCCGCGTCATGACGCAGAATTTGGCGAGCATTTCCAGCGTTTCGGGGGCGCAATGAGCATCACCCAGATTGCTGCCCGAAAGGAGCTTGCGATAAATCTGGGCTTCTTCGCTGACGCGCAGACAATAGGGCACGCTGACGACCGATATACGATCCAGAAAAGCCTCATTATTCTTGTTGTTCTTGAAGACCTGCCACTCAGATTCATTGGAATGGGCTAAAATAATGCCACTAAAGGGGATCGGCCCTAATGTTTCCGTGCCGATATAATTGCCTTCCTGTGTGGCGGTCAGCAGCGGATGCAGCACTTTGATCGGGGCTTTGAACATTTCGACAAATTCAAGCAGGCCCTGATTGGCACGGCATAGGCCACCTGAGAAGGAATAGGCATCAGGATCGTTCTGGCTGAAATGTTCGAGTTTGCGAATATCGACCTTGCCGACCAGGGCGGAAATGTCCTGATTGTTTTCGTCGCCCGGCTCGGTCTTGGAGACAGAAATCTGGCGTAATTTGGATGGGTAAAGCCGCACCACCTCAAATTTTGAAATATCCCCGCCAAATTCATCAAGCCGTTTAACGGCCCATGGGCTCATCACCGCGCCGGTGCGATAACGTTCTATTCCATATTTATCCGCCAGGAGATCGCCCAGTTCTGGCGAGCGGAACAGGCCAAGGGGTGATTCAAAAACAGGGCTGATCTGATCGCCGGCTTTGAGCACATAGATCGGATGGACCTCCATCAAATCTTTCAAACGTTCGGCAAGCGAGGATTTTCCGCCGCCCACAGGGCCGAGCAGATATAATATCTGGCGTTTTTCTTCCAGGCCCTGGGCGGCATGTTTGAAATAGCCCACGATGCGTTCGATCGTGTCTTCCATGCCGTAAAAGCCTTCAAAGGCTTTATAGCTTTTGATGGTACGATTGAAGAAGATGCGGCTAAGGCGGGGGTCTTGCGCAGTATCAATCAACACGGCTTCGCCAATCGCTGCCACCATGCGTTCGGCAGATGTGGCATAGAGCATTTTATCATCACGGGCAGCGAGCAGCCAATCACGCAGGCTCATGGACTCAAATCGCTCGCGGGCGTAATCGCGGGTGAAGATGTCGAAGACGTCTAGCGTGCTCATCAACCTTTACTCCTTCGTGCGACGGCGCAGCTTCTTGTAAAGCCCCGTTATATGAACCGTCTTATTTACATCTGGATTCCTAGCCCTACTGCTTTGAAGCCCCTCCCGCTTAGCGCTGTTTTTTTTTGCGCTGTAGAAATAGTTAGTCCTATGGATGTGAACGGAACTTGAATTGAAAAGTTCCCTTACAATCCGTCGAACGCATAATGTTTGTGTAAATTTTAGGGGCCTATGGCTCCAAGACATCAGGCAAATTTCAAGGTTACGCGCGCTTTGCGCCACCTTGGCTGTTTCTGTATGCCGGACTTTGAAAATGTTCATGTCGAAGCCCCTTAATCATAAGGCCGTGCGACGAATCGAAGTGTAACGCGGTTCTTCAAATCTTCAAAAAAATCTCATGAGATAGCTAAGGGTCGCCAAATCTTCTGCCGGCATCGCGGGGACCAGCTGGCGCAAGTGATGTCATAGTTCCGCCTTTAGGCAGGCAAAATAACAATCACCCTGTATTCGACGCTTACATCATTAACCAATTGCGATTATAAATGATTGTTATATAACATAAAATTAGCTTGGCACGCATCCTGCTTGATGGATGGCAGACTAGGGAGTTCTGTCAATGAAACACACAATCAAAACAGCTGCGCTGGCCATGTTGGGCACTCTCGCTCTCGCGGGAACAGCTCATGCCACAATTACGCATAGCCAAGCCGTTGGTGGGGCCCCCACAGCGGGCGTTTATCGGCAAAATTTTGATGGCAATATGACAGGTGACTTAGGCAATGGCCTGACACTGACCCTGTCCGGCACGGGCGCTCTGGTGAGTGGTTCTGTCAGTGGCCAATATGCTGCTCCTTTCCTTTCGGGCGGCAATGGTACGGGTTTCGGCCCGGGCGGTACCGATCAGGTCAATGGCGCAGATGCTACGACCTATCTGACCTCAGGCACAGGTACGGCAACGATCGTATTGGATTTCGCGACGGACCAGAAATATTTTGGGCTACTCTGGGGTTCGATGGATAATCACAATACGATCTCCTTCTACAATGACGGTATTCTGATTGTTTCCTTCACAGGCGTAGATATCAGCATCAACCCGACTGGCGACCAGGGCATTGGCGGCACGCATTATGTGAACTTCTTCACTAATGACACGCCGTTTGACAGCGTACGCTTCAGCAGCACGCAGAACTCTTTTGAGTTCGACAATGTGGCTTATGGCGAACGCGTTCCGGCTCCGGAACCGCTGACTCTGGCCCTGTTCGGTGCTGGGCTGGCTGGCCTGGGTCTGGCTCGTCGTCGCCAAAACCGCAAAGCCTAAATATTCAGGCTCTTCGTACTGAAAACAGCGGCATCTCATGATGCCGCTGTTTTTTTATGGGTGAGATGATTGCGGCTGGATGAACGCGGTCACCCTCCCCTCGTCCGGCGTAAGAAAGCGCCAGTCATCCATATCGAAATCCAGAGTTACAAAGGCGCAGGTCGCAAGACCTTGTCGTAGCTCTACGGGATGTTGGGAAGGCCGTGTCAATTCGCTGATCAGATTTTCCAGCCCTGGATTATGCCCGACCATAAGGATGGATGTAGCGGTATTGGGGCTGGCGCGCAGATGCGCCAGAAGAATGCCAAGCGGGGCAAGATAGAGCTGGCCAACGAGCTGGACCGGTGGGCGGCCAGGCAAGGGAGCCAGCACAAGTTCAAGTGTTTCCTGTGTGCGGTTGGCCGGGGAGCATAAGACCAGATCGGGCTTGAACGCGCGGGCGGCCAGTATTTGGCCGAGGATCTGCGCATCTTCGCGCCCGAAATCGCTCAAGGGGCGCACGGCATCTGATCCGCCGGGCGCCTGGGGCAGGGCCTGAGCATGGCGCAGGATATAAAGGCGTTTCAAACCAGTTTGGTCCATCTGAGAAGCGCGCGACGATAGGCGGCTTGACCCCGGCGGAGCAAGCGCGCATTGCTTGCGAAGGCCCTGCGGCGCAGCTCTAAAGCACTGACCTTGATACGCTTTATATCAGCGCCAAGACGCGGATAATGAGTTATGGCAACACATAAAACACCCCAAAATTGGCGTGCCCGCACTATGGCTGTGCGTGGCGGGCAGACCCGTACTGGTTTTCAGGAAACGGCGGAGGCGCTGTTTCTGACCTCGGGCTATGCTTATGAGTCACCGGAAGAAGCGGAAGACCGCTTTCTGGGCAAAAATGAAGGCTTTCAATATTCGCGTTTCGGCAATCCCACCGTGGCCATGTTCGAGACCCGGATGGCGGGGCTGGAAGGTGCGCCTGTTGCCCGCGCTACAGCCAGCGGTATGGCCGCCGTCAGCGCCACATTTCTGAGCGCGTTGAAAGCTGGTGATCATGTAGTGGGTGCCAAGGCCATGTTCGGGGCCTGCCGCTACGTGATCGAGGATATTCTGGCGCGGTTTGGCATCAGCCATACGCTGGTGGATGGTTGCGATCTCAATCAATGGGAAGATGCGATCCAGCCCAATACGCGCATGTTCTTTCTCGAGACGCCCGCCAATCCCACTTTAGCGATTTGCGATATGAAGGCGATTGCGGCACTGGCGGATAAAGCCGGGGCGCGCCTGATCGTCGACAATGCTTTTGCCAGTCCGGTGCTGCAGCGGCCGATGGATTTTGGCGCCCATATCGTGGTGCATTCCTCGACCAAATATATTGATGGTCAAGGACGCTGCCTAGGCGGCATGGTTTTGTGCCAGGAAGATTTCCTGAACAACCATTTGCAGGTTTTCTTGCGTAATACCGGGCCAACCCTAAGCCCGTTCAATGCCTGGGTGCATTTGAAAAGCTTAGAGACGCTGGATTTGCGGATGCGCGCCCATTGTGAGAACGCGACCAAGGTTGCAGATTTTCTGGCGAAGTCATCTAAAGTGACGCGTGTCAGCTATCCGTTTCAGGCCGATCATCCGCAACTTGCACTTGCCAAGCAGCAGATGTCGGGCGGGGGCGGCGTGGTTTGTTTTGAAGTGGGCGGCGGCAAGGCTGGCGCGTTCCGCTTTGAGAATGGGCTGAAACTGATCGATATTTCCAACAATCTGGGTGATGCCAAAAGTCTGATCACCCATCCCGCAACCACGACGCATAATAAAGTCAGCCCCGAAGCGCGTGCCGAATTGGGTATTAGCGATGGCATGTTGCGTATTTCGGTGGGGCTGGAAGATATTGAGGATCTCTGCGAGGATTTGGACGCGGCCCTGCAACAGATTTAGGCCCTTCCATGTCTGAGCATCATGCGAATGTCATCTGGACCAATGACGGCGAGCCTTTTCGCTATGACAGCTATAACCGCAATCATCTGATCCGCTTCAAGGATGGGGCGATCGAGCTTGCGGGATCGGCTGCTCCTGATTTCAAGGGGGACGGAGCACGCGTTGATCCCGAAGAGGCTTTTGTTGCTGCTTTGGCGAGCTGTCATATGCTGACATTTCTGGCGATCTGCGCCCGTAAGCGGCTTCACGTTGAAGCCTATGAGGACAGGGCGGTGGGCGTGTTGGAAAAAGGCGATGATGCAAAGTTGTGGATCAGTCAGGTGACTTTGTCCCCCCGACTACGTTTTTCTGATGACATGCATGTGGATAAAACCCAGTTGGAGGAACTTCATGCCTTGGCTCATCAGGGCTGTTTTCTGGCAAATTCCGTAAAGACAGCGATAACTGTGCGTGTTCAGACCTGAATCAGGGCCATGTCCAGATCAGGAGCATTTGACCAAGGGGTGGGATGGGTCGCTTGCATTGCATTCCCCCCGCGCTGACAATCAGCCCATGAGTAATAGCCCCACCCATCGTCGCAGCGAAATGCGCCCCATTGAGCAGCGTCACCCCGGCCCGCGCTATGAGCAGGTCACCCATGGCATTCGGATTGCCGTGCAGCCTGCCTATCTGGAAGAACAATCCGAACCGGATGATGGCAAATATGTCTGGTCCTATACGATCACGATTGAAAATCACGGCAAGGAGACCGTGCAACTGATTTCGCGCTATTGGCATATTATTGATGCGATAGGACGGGTTCAGGAAGTGCGCGGCCCCGGCGTTGTCGGGGCGCAACCTATCTTGGCCCCCGGCCAGAGCTTTGAATATACCAGCGGTTGCCCACTGCCCACAGCGTCGGGCACGATGAGCGGACGCTATCAGATGCAGAGATTGGCGGGCGATAGTTTTGAAGCGGAGATCCCCCCCTTCCTGCTTGAAACGCCGGATGAGCGTCGGCAATTACATTAAGGTGCGCCGGTGAAACGGCCCGCTCCTGCCTGCTTTTGAGCAGGTTGTCATACCCCACTGACCGGGGATTTTAAGGGTTAAACCTATGAATATGTCTGAGAAAACCAACGCTAGCGGCCCTGCTCTCAATAGTCAGGGAATTGCGCGCCCATCGCGCGATCAGGCCGAAGAGGCGGTGCGCACCTTGTTATTGTGGGCCGGTGATGACCCGCAGCGTGAGGGTTTGCGTGATACGCCCGCGCGTGTGGCCCGTGCATTTGAAGATTGGTTCTCCGGTTATGAGGAAGATCCTGAAGCTTATCTCGCCCGCACTTTTGAAGAAGTGGAAGGCTATGACGAGATGATTGT
Organism: uncultured Rhizobium sp.; assembly: GCA_964580115.1. GTDB lineage: Bacteria > Pseudomonadota > Alphaproteobacteria > Micropepsales > Micropepsaceae > Rhizomicrobium. The sequence continues at coordinate 25,472 of CAZOJG010000015.1, read as the reverse complement.
GCTGCGGGATATTCGCTTTGAATCGCATTGCGAACATCATCTGGCGCCTATCATTGGCCGGGCCCATGTTGGCTATCTACCCAATAATAAAGTGGTCGGTATTTCCAAACTGGCGCGCGTGGTGGAAGCCTTTGCCCGCCGCTTGCAGGTACAGGAAAAGATGAATGCGCAGATCGCCCATTGCATTCAGACCGTCCTTGATCCCAAAGGCGTGGCCGTGATGATTGAAGCCTCGCATCAATGTATGACGACACGCGGCGTGCATAAGACCGGGGTGAGCATGGTGACATCGACCATGCTGGGCGCCTTCCGTGAAGATCCCAGCACACGGCGCGAATTTTTACATGTGATCGGCAATCCGGTTTCCAACGCCCATGCCTAAACGATATTGCGCTGCATAAAACAAAGGCCGGGCAGCAAAAGCTAACCGGCCTTTTCTTTATTTGATCGCTTAGGTCAGCGTGATCTGATGCACTGTCCCACAAAATTCGCAGCGGGCGCGGATAATACCATCGGGATCGGCAAGGTCTGCCCTTTCATCGGGCGCATAAGATTGCAGCACAGTGCGAATTCGATCGGCATCGCAATCACAGCGGAAGGAAAGATGTTCGGCCGGGAGAACCCGGACCTCGTCTTCATGGAACAACCGCCAGAGCAGGTCTTCCCCCGGTAGCAGCGTATCGACGAGTTCAATATCTTCCACCGTTTTAAGGAAGAGGCTTAGACGCTCCCAGGTATCGTCATCACGACCTGCGCCGGGTGTTGCTTGCAGTAACAGGCCACCTGCGCGCCATTGCGGCACGGGATTGCCCGGCGTGAAGACTGGCGCGGCGGCCAGGCGCAGCATGGTAGGCAATTGTTCGGATTGCGCGAAATATATTTCGGCCGATGCCGCCAGACCTTGTTCCGATAATTCCACGATACCTTGATAGGTTTGACCATCAAGCCGCGGCTCGATCGTGATGCCGAGGGCACCTGAGCCTGTTAAGCGGGCGAAATCAGGCTGAGCCTGTTGCAGCGCGTCGAATTTAGCCTGATCGAGGCGCGCGAAGCTGCGCAAGCCCGCGCCGCGCTGTTCATCGCCGCCATAATAATCGGCGCTCACCAGATCGAGCGGACCATCGGATTTGGTTTGCAGAGTCAGGCGGCCATCCAGTTTCAGGGTGGAGGCCAGAAGCGCCACCAGCGCCATGGCCTCACCAGCGACCCGCGCCGCAGCTTCGGGCAGGAGATGATTGGCGAGTGCTTGTGCGGATGTTTGATCGAGCCGGACCAGCCGGCCGCGCATATCAAGTTGCGGCAGGTCGAAGGGAAGCACGAAATCGCCCGCGGGTGCAGGGATATAGGATGTGGATGTGTCAGACATGGACGTTAGATAGGGCGAAAGCGCGGCCATACAAGCCGCGCTTCAGCGCCCCGCCCCTAAGGCCCAGGCCAGAATGGCTTTTTGGGCATGGATACGATTTTCCGCTTCGTCGAAAACAACCGATTGCGGACCGTCGATCACTTCGTCTGTCACTTCCTCGCCGCGATGGGCGGGGAGGCAATGCATGAAGATGGCATCTTTCGCTGCCAGGCCCATCAACCGGCCATTGACCTGATAGGTTTTGAGCAAATTGTGGCGGCGGGTGGAATCTTCGTCTCCCATGGAGACCCAGGCATCGGAGACCACACAATCGGCCCCTTTGACCATGGCATCGGGGTCTTCACTGAAGATCACATCAGCGCCCTTATCTTTCACCCAATCGCGTAAGGATTGGCTGGCGCTCAGGGCGCGCGGGCTGGCGACCCGCAATTTGAAATCGAAATAGGCGGCGGCATGCACCCAGGACGTCAGCACATTATTGCTATCACCACTCCAGGTGACGGTAGCCCCCTGGATCGCGCCGCGATGTTCTTCGAAGGTCATCACATCGGCCATCACCTGACAGGGATGGGAGCGTTTGGTGAGACCATTGATGATAGGAATGGTGGAATTATCCGCCATTTCCTGCACCATTTCATGATCCAGCAGGCGGATCATCACGCCGTCGACATAGCGTGAGAGAACCCGCGCCGTATCGGCGATGGTTTCTTCGCGGGCGAGCTGCATTTCCGAGCCTGTGAGCATCAAAGTGGTGCCGCCGAGCTGGCGCATGCCGACATCAAAGGAAATGCGGGTGCGGGTGGAATGTTTGTCAAAGATCAAGGCCAGCACGCGACCAGCCAGAGGCTGATCCTGATCTGGCACGCCTTTGGGCAGACCCTTGCGCGCGTCTTTGCGGGCTTTGGCCTGGGTGATCAGTGTTCTGAGTGTTGCGGAATCAAATTCGCTGAGGTCGAGGAAATGTTTTACGTCCTCGATCTGTCCTGTGGGCGCATTCATGCAGCCACCGACGCCTTTCCAGATTCACATTTGGCGGCGGCGGCGGAGAGTTTCTCTATCGCCTCGCGCAGATGTGTTTCATCTATGTTCAGGGGCGGCAGGAGCCGCACCACATTATCGCCTGCCGGTATGATCAGCAGGCCTTCATCGCGTGCCGCGGTGATGAAATCCGCATTGGATATACGTAATTTCATGCCCATCATAAGGCCCGCACCGCGAATATCTTCGAATATTTTGGGGTGTTCCTGCAGCAGCCGGGCCAATTGCTGGCGGAGCTGACTGGAGAGGTTACGTACCTGATCGAGGAAGCCCGGCGCCAGAATGATATCGACCAGCGCATTACCCACCGCCATGCCCAGCGGATTGCCGCCAAAGGTCGAGCCATGTGTGCCATGTCCCATGCCCTTGGCTGCGTCTGCCGTGGCCAGACAGGCGCCCAGCGGGAAACCACCGCCAATGCCTTTGGCCACGGCCATAATATCCGGCAGCACGCCGGAATATTCATGGGCGAAGAATTTGCCCGTGCGGCCCACGCCGGTTTGAATTTCGTCGAAAATCAGCAATAGGCCATGGTCATCGCAGAGCTTGCGCAGCAGCCGCAGGAAATCGGGCGGGACCGGACGCAAGCCGCCTTCGCCCTGTATCGGCTCGATCATCAGGGCCGCGGTCTCATGCGTGATGGCGGCTTCTAAGGCTTTGCCATCCTGGAAGGGGACCTGATCGAAGCCTTCGACCTTGGGGCCGAAGCCTTCGAGATATTTGGCCTGCCCACCTGCCGCTATGGTGGCGAGGGTTCTGCCGTGGAAAGCACCTTCAAAGGTGATGATGCGGAACTTTTCCGGGTGATCGCTGACAAAATGATAGCGCCGCGCCATTTTGATGGCGCATTCCACCGCTTCAGCCCCGGAATTGGCGAAAAAGACCGTATCGGCAAAGCTGGCATCCACCAGCTTGCGGGAGAGCTCTTCCTGACCGGGGACACGGTAATAATTGGAGACATGCCAGAGTTTTTGGGCCTGATCGCTAAGCGCTTTGGTCAGCACCGGATTGGCATGGCCCAGCGCATTCACCGCGACCCCTGACCCGAAATCCAGATATCGCTGCCCAGTCTCTGTATAGAGATATGGCCCTTCCCCGCGCACAAAAGCGATATCCGCGCGGGCATAATTGGGTAACAGCGAGGGAAACACGTGAAACCTCCAAACAAATATAAGAAGCAGGCAAATACAATCAGGAAGCGGGTTTATCTGCCGCCCCTGCCCGAGCGTCAAGGAAACAGCTGGGGAAACTGCACCTAAATGGCCATATCAGCCACTTTTCTCCTGTATTTGCATATCCTTAAGCATTCTTCGCGACAATAGGATCTTGCCGTTGGCGGAGATTACCCTGCATGAAAAGCCCAATTGAATTAGCCTTGGCCGTTGTTCTTTTCAGCGTGGGGCTGACCGCGCCCGCCTATGCCTATCTGGACCCGGGCAGTGTCAGCATGGCCCTGCAAGTGGTGATTGGTGCCGTGGCCAGCGGGTTGATCATAGGCAAAATGTATTTCGCCCGCTTTATGGGCCTGTTCCGGCGCGGTTCTGCTGCCGGGGTGAAATCTGCCCAAGGCATATCCGAGAAGCACTAATGTTCGACCCCGGCTCCTTTCGCGATCCGTCAGGCCGTGTGCTCTGGCGGGATGGTAAAGTGTTGCGTCTGATCTTTGATCAGGGGCAGCAAAATTATGCAGCCATACGAGACCAAGGCGTTTATCAGAAGGCTGTTGAACGGGAGCAATTGCTGGCGCTGCAAGAATGTGACGCCACGCCTTTTAGAGATATGCGCCCGGCCCCGCATTTCGTGCTGGAACACCCAGCACTGGAATTTATCTCTTATCCTTATGAATGGACATTCTCGGGCTTGAAGGCGGCCGCGCTGCTGCATCTGGATTTTCATCTGGACTTGCTGGCCACGGGCTTCACCCTTTCAGATGCCACGGCTTATAATATTCAATTCCAAGGTACCCGCCCCGTCTTCATCGATCATCTGTCTATCATTCCCTATGAAGACGGCATGCTATGGGCAGGTCAGCGCCAATTCACCATGCAATTTCTGAACCCGCTATTGCTATGGTCAAAGCGCGGAATAGCGCCCAATAGCTGGTATCGGGGTACGGTAGAGGGCATTGCGCCCGAAGACCTAGCGGGGCTTTTGCCCTGGTGGCATAAGCTATCATTCACGGTGATAGCGCATGTTTTATCACAGAGCTGGGCGCATAAACGTGGCGTCGCAGTAGGCTGGGACAAAACCGAGGTTGGGTCCGCGCGCAAACTTTCGCGCAGTGGTTTCAGCGCAATACTAAAGAGTCTACGCGACTTTATAGAAGCGCTGCGTATCCACGGGGCGAAGACCATCTGGTCGGATTATGCGGGACGCAACAGTTATGATGACGAGAAGCGTTCGGCCAAACATGGATTTGTCGCCGGGTTGATGCAGGATGTAGAGCCCAAGTTGATTTTCGATATTGGCTGCAATAGTGGTGACTTCACCGATACGGCTCTGCGCCACGGAGCAAAATCCGCAATCGGCTTTGATTTTGATATCGGCGCATTGGAACAAGCTTTTGCGCGCTTTTCCAAAGATGGAAAGAAAGTTCTGCCGCTTTGGTTGGACGCGACCAATCCCAGCCCGGCGCAAGGTTGGGCAGGACAAGAGCGCAAAAGCTTTGCTGAGCGCGCTAAAGCGGACGCCGTGCTAGCGCTGGCGGTCATTCATCATCTTGCGATAGCGCGCAATATTCCGTTGGATATGGCGGTGGATTGGCTGATGGGATTGGGGCAGACGGGGATTATCGAATTTCCGTCCAAAGCGGACCCTATGGTTCGGCAGCTTCTGATCACCCGGCCCGATATATTTCCCGACTATACAGAAGAGGCTTTTCTAGCGCATGTCAGCGCGCGCGGGCGTATAGTTGAACAAAACCGATTGGGCGAAGACGGTCGCTTACTGATCCGTTTTGATCGCCGGTCATGATCCATGCACTGAATGGATTTCTAGCGCGCTTTCCCTTTGCCTGGTTAGCGATTGGCCTTTTGGTGACGGTGAGCGGTTGGCACACCAATATGAACCGGGTGCCCTATGAAGATGCGCTGCCCACTCTGATTTTCATTATTGGATTGAGCTTTAGCGTAATGGCGCTGTTGCGACTTTGTATGAAAAGCTGGATCGCGGCAAGCCTGACGATGCTGATCGCATCGGTTTATATTTTTTACGCGCCGCTGGCGCTTAGGCTGGTAACCCAAAATAGCTGGGTAACGGCTGGGGCATTGTTTGTGCTAGGCCTTATAGCGCTGGATATCGCGCGCCGCCTGCCGCGGGATAGGGCAGCATTGGAGACACTGAATCTCTCGGCCAATAGAGTATTGCTGCCGGTTGTTCTGTTGTTCTGCGGTATCGCGCTTTATAAACAGATCGAATTGAGTGCCCAGCGGCCGGATATGGAGCTGGCTTTCACGCCCTTTAAAGGCCATGCCACGGCAGAAAGCCCAGATGTTTGGCATCTTATTTTTGACCGTTATGCCAGTAATGAGACGCTGAAACGCGTTTATAATTATGACAACCAGACTTTTGAGGATGCGCTGAGCGCCCGCGGCTTTGACGTGCAACGGCATGCTTTTTCTAATTATCAGCGCACAGCTCATTCCGTGGCATCGACACTAAACGGCGCCTATCTTGATGGTCTGTCAAAGCATATGACGAAGGCCCCGGGCGATTGGGTGCCTTTATATCGCGCCATGACGGACAATGCGGCTCTGCGGTTTTTTAACGAGCAGGGTTATCAGACGTTTTTTGCGGGATCATGGTGGAACCCCACACGCCGCAGCCTGACAGCGGGGCATAATATCAATTACCGCGCCTTGCCAGAACTGGGGCGGCTTATTCTTGAGCAATCCGTTTTCGGATTTATCCTGCAGCGCGCTGAGCTTTCCTATGGCGATGCACGTCAGGAACAATGCCAGCGCGTGGGGTATAAATTTGGTGCATTGCAGGTACTAGCCGCTAACCATACCCGCAAATATGTATTTGCGCATTTTCTAGTGCCACACCCCCCTTTTGTGATCAATTACGATGGCAGTTGCCGGTCGCTGGAACAGGCGAATGGCGCGTCGCGCCGGGATAATTATATTGGTCAGCTTATCTATGCGAATGGCCAGATATTAGAGCTTATCGATCGCATTCAAGCAGGGCCTCGCCCTGCCATTATTATTCTGCATGCTGATGAAGGGCCATGGCCTAAACCTTATGTCGGAGATGAGCGCTTTATCGGGCGAGACCCCGTAGCGGTAAATTGGTCAACCCTCAGCAATCGGCAATTGCAGGAGAAAATGGGGATTTTACTGGCAATCCATACGCCGCAGCGCATGGCCACAGCGATGCCCCAAACACCTGTGAATATCTATCCCAGTCTGTTGCAGCAGTATTTTTCCGGGAGCAATAAAAGCCTGCCGAACAAACATTATGTCTTTGAGCGGGCTGAGGCTTTGTACACTTTCCGGGAAGTGTCGGGCCGCCTAGGCGCACCGTAATTCCTGACGCCATAGGCATATATTCAATTTCAGCAAAGGACGAGTTTAAATGTCATTTCTGTGGACAAGGGCTTGTGGGGGGACAGGCGCACTTGCTCTAACTCCACCCATTGCTACTGTATCTTGTGGGGTAGCCCAAGGGAGATCGGCATGGGTTGGACTGAAGAACGAGTCGAGCAGCTGAAAAGTCTCTGGACCGAAGGACTTTCGGCCAGCCAGATTGCCCGTGCCTTGGGCGGCGTGACCCGCAATGCGGTGATCGGCAAAGTCCATCGGCTGGGCCTGGCCGGCCGAGTGACCCCGGCCCGGGTGGATCGCCCTCGGCTGCCATCGGTGCCGCGGGTTTCGCTGCGGCCGCTTCATGTGCCGGAACCGCCGGTGGTGGAAGAAGCGCCCATCACATTGGATGATGGCAGCCATGCCACCGTATTGACGATCAATGATCGCATGTGCCGCTGGCCAATTGGCGACCCGGCCGAGCATGAATTTCATTTCTGCGGGCGCAAACCCAAGGGTGGCTCCCCTTATTGCGAAGCCCATGCCCGCAAGGCTTACCAACCGCAGCAGCCGCGTCAAAAAACACGCATGGCGAGCTGAAACGCCAGGCTGGTTTCTGCGTTGCTAAGCGTTAAAGAGGTGGTTGGATGTCGGTTTATGACTTCACAGCGAAAACGCTGAGCGGCGAAGATGTTTCACTTTCCAAATATCAGGGGCAGGTTCTGCTGATCGTCAATACGGCGAGCAAATGCGGCTTCACGCCACAATATGAAGGCTTGGAATATCTTCATCAAAAGCTGCATGGGCAGGGTTTGACGGTGCTGGGCTTCCCTTGCAATCAGTTTGGCCATCAGGAGCCTGGCAGCGAAGACGAAATTGGCGCCTTTTGCCAGAAAAATTACGGCGTCAGCTTTCCCATGTTTGGGAAAGTGGATGTGAACGGTAATAATGCCCATCCGCTGTTTCAATATTTGAAGAAAGAAGAGCGAGGGCTTTTGGGCACTGAGGCGATCAAATGGAATTTCACAAAATTCCTGGTTGGTCGCGACGGCGAACCAACGGAGCGTTATGCCCCGGCCACCAAGCCTGAAGACTTGGAAAGTGATATTCTAAAGCTGCTTTAAGGCGTTTTAGCCAAATATCTTCAATGAGCTGGCTTATTCAAAACGCTCGTCCAGGGAATAGCCCGCAGCGCGCACGGTGCGGATTGGATCGCGCGCATTGCCATGCCCGGCCAGGGCTTTGCGCAAACGGCCGACATGAACATCGACCGTGCGGACTTCGACATAAATATCGGAGCCCCAGACAGCATCAAGCAATTGCTCGCGGCTGAAGACGCGGCCCGGATGCTGCATCAGATAATCCAGCAATTTATATTCGGTGGGCCCGAGATGAATTTCCTTATTATTGCGGCGCACCCGGTAAGAAACACGATCGATCTCTATATCGCCCACGCGCAGCGTGTCATCGGTCAGGCCAGGCCGGATGCGGCGCATGACGGCGCGCAGGCGGGCCAATAATTCAGGCATGGAAAAGGGCTTGGTGATATAATCATCCGCACCTGTATTAAGGCCGCGAATGCGATCAGATTCTTCGCCGCGGGCGGTGAGCATGAGAATGGGGACATTGCGGCTTTCCGGACGCGCCCGCAGCCGACGGCAAACTTCGATGCCGGAGAGATGGGGCAACATCCAATCCAATAATACAATATCGGGATTGTGCTCGGAAGCGAGCAGCAAGGCCTCTTCGCCATCACCGGCCTGGAGCACCCTATAACCTTCGCGCTCCAGATTATAGCGCAGCAGCGTAACCAGCGCGCCTTCGTCTTCTGCGATTAAAATTGTGGGCGTGGCGCTCATAGGGGGGGATCTAGGCTCACAGAAACATTGGAGGTCACATCGGCTTTAGGGCGCTCTAAGGCGAGATATTCGCCGCTGACCATATGATAGACCGTTTCGGCGATGTTGGTGCAATGATCGCCTGAACGTTCGATATTTTTAGCGATGAAAAGCAAATGGGTGCAGAGGCTGATCGTGCGCGGATCTTCCATCATATAGGTGAGAAGTTCCCGGAACAGGCTGTTATAGATTTCGTCGATTTCGCCATCTTGATGCCAGACTGTATCGGCCTTTTGCGCATCATGATGGGTATAGGCATCCAGAACTTGTTTGAGCTGGATCTGCACCTGACGCCCCATGCGGCCCAGACTTTTGGTCAGGCGAATAGGTGGTTCGCGGTTGAGCACAATGGCGCGTTTGGCGATATTTTTGGCCAAGTCCCCGATACGTTCCAATTCGCCGACGATTTTCATCGCCGCCAGAGTGGCACGTAAATCCACGGCCATAGGCTGACGCAAAGCCAGCAAGGTCAGGGCCTGGCTTTCAATCTGTTGCTGCAACTGATCGATACGGGCGTCAGAGATGATGACATGTTCGGCTTTTGCAGTATCCCGACGAACAATAGCTTCCAGAGCATCAGCCAATTGGGCTTCGGCCATGCCGCCTGCTTGCGCGACCGCGAGGGTAAGAGCTTCAAGCTGTTCGCCAAAGGCGCGGACTGTATGATCGGTCATAAGCCATCTCATCACTATGCGGGCCCCGGTTTAATAGCGAAGTCAAAAAAGGTGATGACAGATTTATAACAATTACGTGACAGGAAGTTCCACCCTGAAGTCAGCAGTCTTTGGGTAGCGGGAAAATCGCCGTGAATTGGCTACCCTGCCCTAATTCGCTTTCTATTTTGAGCCTGCCGCCGTGGCGATTGACGATATGTTTCACAATGGCGAGGCCCAGGCCGGTGCCGCCTTTTTCACGGCTGCGCTGAACATCGACGCGGTAAAACCGTTCGGTCAGGCGGGATAATGCTATGCGGGGAATGCCCGCGCCATCGTCGCGTATAGTGATCATGATCTCGCCCGCGACAACAGAGGCGCCCAGCCAGACATTACCACCCGTCCGACCATATTTAATCGCATTATGCAGCAGGTTCTGCACGAGCTGCGTCAGCTCATCCGCATCGGCAGTGAATGGGGGCAATGGTTCTGGCAGATCCACATGGAGTGTGATGGACTCTTTTTGCGCCAGGGGTTGAAGTGTGGCGGCGGCGGCCCGGAGCAATGGCTCAAGGGTCACCGCTTCTGAGGGCGGAACATGTTCATTCAGTTCGATGCGGGTGAGCGAAAGCAGGTCGTCGATCAGGCGGCGCATCCGCCCGGCTTCGACAGACATGATGCCGAGAAATTGTTCACGCGCGGCACGGTCTTCCCTGGCATGACCCAGCAATGTGTCGATAAAACCTGAAATAGCCGCCAGGGGTGTGCGCAATTCGTGACTGACATGGGCGATGAAATCACCGCGCATTTCTTCGCTCTGTTTGATCGCGGTGAGGTCATGTAGCACCAGCATGGTGAAGCCAGCTTTTTCGGCTCGTTGCAGATGGGCTCGGAAATGGCGCGTCACTGGAATAGGCAGGGTAAATTCAATCTCTAGCCCCTGCATATCTGACACTGTTTGCAAAGCATCCACTAAGGCAGGCACCCGCAACAGCACAGAAAGATGTTTTTGGTGGATATCGCCGCCAATCAAGAGCCGCATCGCACCATTGGCGAATAGCGCGCGGCCTTCCCCATTAAGTAGTAAAATGGGATCTGGCATCGTGTTGAAAAGCGTTTGCAGAAGATCAGGAATGTTGAAGGGCGCAGTTTGGGAAACCGGCAAAAGAAAATGACGGCGGTGCCAGATCAAGGCACTGACGACGGCGGCAATGGCTAATAAAGCTGCAATCACAAGTATTTTATGCGGGTCTATAGAGGCCCCCAGCAGCACAGCCAGGGCCAAACCCAAACCTGTAAAACCAACTGCATGGGCAAAGTAGGGCCACTTAGAAGAAGGGTTTTGTGTGGACATGAGCCTTTGTATCCGATTGTGCCGAACTTCATAACTGCCGCACAGGTTGCAGGCAATGTAACGCGGCCACATAAGCTTAACCTTGCTTGCTGAATAGCGTGAATGGGGGTCTACTCCCGCGCCGGTCTGTCAATTGGGGGCAGTTGAAGGCTGCAAGGAGGCACGTTCTGGGGCATGAATAAAGCACAGGTTTCAACTGGTTCGAACGCGATTTCAGACGAGCCATCTACGGCCCGTTACAAGCGTAAACAGGATGCGATTATTGCAGCAGCTACTGTGATTTTAAATCGTGATGGCGCGCGGGGCATGACCTTGTCGGAAGTTGCGGGCAATGTCGGGCTTATTACCACCAGCCTCACTTATTATTTTCGCAAAAAAGAAGATTTGGCGACAGCTTGTTTTTTACGGACGGTGGAACGCTTTGATCACATACTGAAAGACGCGTCGCGCCTGACCCAGCCTGAAGATCGGGTGCGCCGTTTAATCGAATTATATTTCGGATTGATTGAAAATATCCGCGAAGGACATGAACCGCCATTGGCGACATTTAGCGATGTGCGCGCTTTAAGCGAGCCCCATCGCAGCCGGGTGATCGAACCTTATCGTGGTCTATTCCGTAAAACCCGTCTTTTATTGCAAGGCCAAAGCACGTCCTGGATGAGCCGCAACGAGGCCACGGCGCGCACGCATCTTTTGCTGGAACAATTACATTGGACGGCATTCTGGCTGCCCTGTTTTGAAACAGAAGATTTTCTGCGGCTGATCAACAGAATGAGTGCATGCCTGTTTCAGGGTTTAGCGCCGACAGAATGGACCTTGAACGCGATCCGTCAGAAAACTACATATCCTGAGTTTCTTGCCAGGCTCGATCCGCGTTCTGACGTGACGCAGGATCAGCTGCGGGAGAACTTTCTGATCTCGGCGACGCGGCTGGTAAATCAGCGCGGCTATCGCGGGGCCTCGGTCGAACAGATTTCGCGCCAGCTCAATGTGACCAAAGGATCTTTTTATCATCATAATGATGCGAAAGATGATCTGGTGGCGTCTTGTTTTGAGCGCTATTTTAACATTGTGCGCCGCGCACAAGCGGGCGCGGCCTTGTCGTCTGGCGCAGCTGGCGAGCGTTTGAAACTGGCGCTGATCGGCCTGGCCGATTATCAATTGTCGAAACAGGGCCCGTTATTGCGGGTATCTGCTTTAGGGGCGCTGCCAGAAAATTTACGGCTGAACATGCTTGAGCGTTCCAATCAAATGACAACGCGCTATGCCGCCTTGATTGCCGATGGCATTGCCGATGGGTCCATACATCCAGTCGACCCATTTATAGCCAGTCATATGATCAGCGCTGGCATGAATGCCACCGCTTCGGCTGGCGATGTTTTAAACGGCCTTAATCCCGAGGATGTGGGTGATCTTTATTTGCCGCCCATGCTCAACGGGCTGTTCACCCGCCCCGTTAAAAATTGAAGCCTAGATCAACTGCCAATTGACGCCGCGCCGGCCTGGGTCTAGGGAAGCGTTACGTGCATGGTTAGGGAACGCGGTGTGATACCGCGGCTGCCCCCGCAACTGTGACCGGCAAGCTGATGCCCGTATGCCGTAAGGCATTGCCACTGGAGCTATTGTTCTGGGAAGGCGGGTTTAGGCGATAGAGCCGGGAGCCAGGAAACCTGCTTTGCGCGGTCGTCCTGTTTTTGGCCGGGGTGCGCCAGGAACTGCGGGTTTTACCGCCGCGGCGACATGTTGGAGTCGCGCGCGGGGAAACATATGCTTTTTCTCTTGAAGATATTTGCGTTCACGCGTGCGGGCTCCCTGACCCTTGCAGGAGATCGCCATGCGACATGTTTTTAAATCTTACGGACAGGCTTTACTTTCCAGCTGCCTTCTATTGGCCTTATTGCCTGTCTCTGCCTCTGCGGCGGAAACCATTATTGTTTCAGCTACGCGCACAGCCCAACCTTTATCTAAAACCGGTCTTTCGGTGAGTATTATCGATAAGGAAGAGCTTGAGTTACGCCAAAGCGTTTCTTTGGCAGAGGCATTGATGCTGACACCAGGCAGTGGCATCGTGCGGAACGGGCCTATTGGGCAGAATGCCACCCTATCGTTACGAGGCGCGGAAGCCGGCCATACAGTGACGCTGATTGATGGCGTGCGCCTGAACGACCCCAGCAGCACGGATGATCAAGCTTTATTGGGCGATGTTTTGATCAATGCGATTGAGCGCATTGAAGTATTACGCGGGCCGCAATCCACGCTTTATGGCAGTGATGCAATTGGCGGGGTGGTTAATATGCAAACCATCCGTGGCGGCGAAGGTTTTTTTAGCAGCAAGCTGACCGCGGAAGGCGGTAGTTTCGGCACCTATCGGCTGAATGGGGCTGCCGCGGGCACGATCGGCATCGTGGACTATGGGCTGGGCGCGAATTGGTTTGGAACGGATGGCGTTTCCACGGCTGCAGAGGGGCGCGGCAATAGTGAGCGCGACGGTTATAATAATCTGGGCCTGACCGGCAATATGCGTGTGCATGTGAGCCAGGAGGCCAGTATCGATCTGCGGGCCTATTATACCAAGAGCAGGGCAGATTTGGATGGCTATCCGCCGCCTTTTTATGTATTTGGCGATACGCCGGAATATGCCCGTAACATGCTTTTGGCAGGCTATGTGGGATTCAATCTGAACCTGTTTGATGGCGCCTTGCAGAACCGACTGGCGCTGGTGAGTAGCAGGGCGCATCGACAGATGTTTGGCATTTTTGATTTCATGCCACCTTATACGATGAGCCCGGCTGAGAATTTCTATGCCAAAGGCAGTAGTGTCAGAGTGGAATATCAGGGCATTGTCGATATAGATCCTGATAATCAACTGACCTTTGGGGCGGAAAGCAATCGCAATACATTTTCCACATTGGGACAGTATGATTTTGCCCCAACTTTTGGGGCACGGCGCACCACCAGCGGATATTTGCAATATCAATCTACCCTGTTCGACCAGCTAACCCTGACAGGCGGGCTGCGTTATGATCGGGATTCTGCATTCGGTGATCACACGTCGCTGAAAGCCGCTGTGGCTTGGCAGATTCCGGATAGCGGGACTGTAGTGCGGGCGAATTATGGCGATGCTTTCAAAGCACCATCGCTCTATCAACTCTATTCCCAATATTCCAATCCGTCGGACATGCTGTCGCCAGAGACGGCGCGGGGATGGGAAGTGGGGATTGACCAGTCTTTGTTAGACGATCGGCTGCGGGCGTCTCTTGTCTGGTTTGCACGCAAGACCAGTAATCAGATTGGCTTCTTTGATTGCTATAGCAATGCGCACATGGATTGCGCCGCGCGGCCTAGCGGATTTTATTACAATATAAACCGCTCAAAAGCTGAGGGGGCCGAAATCGTTCTGACGGCTGATCTTATGGAAACACTGACCGCTTCGGTCAATATAACTGCTATGACGGCCATCGATCGGAATTTGCGCAAAGATCTGGCGCGGCGCCCTCATATCAAAGCAGGCGGCAGCCTGTTCTGGACACCCGTAGATGATGTTTCATTAGGTCTGACAGTGAACCATGTGGGGAGGCGCTTTGATGGTGCAGGTGAAGTGCGGCCACAAGAGAGCCATACGCTGATGGATCTCTATGGCCGCTATAAAGTGAATGAAACATTTTCATTCTTCGGCCGGATCGAGAATGTTTTCGATAAGGACTATGAGCCAGTTACCTTTTACGGCGCAGCAGGGCGGACTGCGATGTTCGGGCTGACGGCCAGCCTGTAAGGCGAGAGGTAAGTCATCACATATGCAGGCCCGGTGGTGACATCGGGCCTGTGTTTACGCCGCATGTCTGACATGGTCCAAGCAGCGATAGACGCCTTCGACATAATTGTGGCGCTGGAACTGGGTTGTTTCAGGATCGAGATATTCGTTCACACTGGTGATCAGATGGCCATGCGGGGCCAGCAAGCAAGAGAGGCGTGACACAACATTCTGGCGCATAAGAGGATCGAAATAGAACAGCACATTGCGGCACAGGATCAGATCCATCTCACCCAGATGCGAAAAATCATCCAGCAGATTGAGGGTCTGGAAGTGCACCATATGGCGCAGCGCATCGGCTATGCACCACTCTTGGCCGTCGCGGCGGAAATAGGTCAGCTTGCGGCCAAGCCCCAACCCCTGACCTAATTCGTTAGTGCTGTAACGACCAAAGCGCGCCCGCTTTATACAGGCTTCGCTGAGATCGCTGCCAAATAAATCTATCTTCCAGCCGCTTTCCACCAGCCGCAATTCCTTGAGCAGCATGGCGAGTGTATAAATTTCCTGACCGGTGGAAACGGCGGCGCACCATATGCGAAGATGCTTTGTTGCCTGACATCTTTTTAAAAGATCCGGCAGGAGTTCATCCCGGAGAAGTTTGAATTGCGCGCGATCACGGAAAAACCATGTGTCATGAATGGTCATGGCATCCAGTACGTCGCGGTCCAGCGCGGGGCGCCCATAGGGCAGTTCACGCAGCAAAGCATCGACATCCCGGAAGCCAAAGCGGCGCGCCACGGGTTTTAACCGTATATCCAACCAGTGCTGATTTTGCGGGTCGATATGCAGGCCGGCGCGCTGGCGCAGCCATTGGGCAAGATAGAGGCGATCAGCGGCGGGCATGCTCAGGCGTGTCATGAGCCAGAATATTCAGTTCGGCAAATTTGCCCTTTATGCTTTCGCCGTCGAAAGGCTTGAGCAGAAAATCGTTAGCCCCATTGCTGAGCGCCATAGCGATTGTGTCATGATCATTTTCAGTCGTGCAGAGCAGGATGAGCGGCTTATGCCCCAGGTCCTGACTGCGCAAAGTGCGCAGAAATTCGTTGCAGGGCATGGTGGTCATATGACAATCGACGAGGATGATAGCGGGCATGGATTGACGGCACATTTCCAAAGCCGTGTGGCCGTCCTCAGCCTCGCTTGTTTCAAAGCCCAATTCTTCGATTAGCCGTGCAGCGACGCGGCGCATAACACGGCTATTGTCTATAATCAGACAGGTCATAACAGCTCCCCCATGACGCAAACCCGGCCAAACTGTCAGTCAGACTGGCATCAGTCAGACGGGCAGGTGAGTCTCTGCGTGCGGGCAGAGACTAAGCAAGGGAGGTAAACGGGGGCTTAGCCTGCCTGCACCACAATGGAATTTTCTGCGGTTTCCAGTGTTAAGACCGTGTTCAGAGTGCGGGAGAGTTTGTAGGTCAGATAGGGCTGAATGCCCCGCGCATCATGGGGAGAGGCATTGGCATCCCCCCGCAGCGCATTGGTTACTTCTTCGACCACCCGAATATGGGTGCCCGTACCCTTGATGGTAAAGCTGGGGGCGTTTGTGTCGGCCCCGGTTTCGACCACGACCTTGCCACCGCGGGGGAGGCAGTCAGCCGTTAAAAAAGCCGCATTCATCAATAACTTGGCCCAATCTTTGGGCCAGTGAACCGCAGCCGCCCTCCACTCGATCTCCACCCGGCCACCTGCCACCAGACCGGTGACGAGACGGCCTACCTCGCCCAGATCGAGTTCGGCCCCGGCAGAGCCTGCCGCGCCAAAGGCGATCCGCAGGAATTGTAGACGGGCCAAGGCCTGATCAGCGCTGGAGGTAACGATTTTGAGCGCATCCGCCCGCATCGCAGCATCACGCTCATCCTCCAGGACTTCCAAGCCATTGACCACTGCGCCAAGCGGCCCCACCAGATCGTGACAGACCCGGCTCACCAGAAAAGCGGCAAATTCGATTTCACTCATGGCTTGGCTCATACGGCGCTCATTTCCTGATTGGACGGGGTACTGGGTGGTGGGATGTATCGGCGTGAAGTTTGTTTCGGAGTCTGACAGGCTTTCCAATTGGTAAGTCTGGGAAATCAGCCTTAAGAAATCATTAAGTCTTAGGCTGGGTCAGGTTTAGAAGACTAAGGTCTTGAATCTGGCTCCAGCAATTGGCAAGCCGAAGCGTGTTTATAGTGAAAGCAGCTTGATGACCCAATTGTCCACCTTCGCACGTAATCTGAGCCAGATCGCCTATGAGGCAGGCCTGATTCTCCTCAAACATTATGAGAATGAGGCTTTGGTCAGCCGCGAAAAGGACGATCGCTCGCCCGTGACAGCCGCGGATGAGGAAGCGGAAGCTTTCATTCTGGCCCGCTTGAAAGAAACCACGCCTGACGTGCCGGTGATCGCGGAAGAAGAAGCCGCAGCGGGGCGTATGGCAGAGATTGGCAATCGCTTTTTTTTGGTGGATCCGCTGGATGGGACCAAAGAGTTCCTCAATCGTAATGGCGAGTTCACGGTCAATATTGCCGAAATTGTGGACGGCGTGCCGCGGTGTGGGGTGGTGCATATTCCGGCGCAGGATCGGCTATTTGTGGGCGATGGCGTGAATGGGGCCTTTGAGATTAACACGTCCAAAGGCGCACCGGATTTTGACGGCGCCAAGAAAATTGCCGCCCGCAAGCCCGACAGCGATGGCCTGGTCGCGGTGGCGAGCCGTTCGCATCGGGATTACAAGACCGAGGAATATTTGGCGGCCTTTCAGGTGAAGGATTTTGTGGCGGCCGGTTCGTCGCTGAAATTCTGCCTTGTTGCGGCGGCAGAGGCCGATATCTATCCCCGTCTGGGCCGGACCATGGAATGGGATACGGGGGCTGGCCATGCCGTATTGCTGGCAGCAGGCGGCAATGTGACGACGGTAGAGGGTAAGCCTTTCCTCTATGGCAAGGCCGAGGAAAAATTCGCCAATCCATTCTTTGTTGCGCGCGGTCTGATCTAGGCCTCGCCTAGGTTGGCAGTTTAGCGGCTGGCCGTTCAGCGGCTGGCCGTTCAGCGATCGTAGTTTTTTCGGGCCGAATAGAAGACCAGAAACATCAGTACGACGCCGCAGGCGATAGTGAAAATGATCCCGAACCAGAGCATGAGCCAGCCCATGCCAGAGATTTCGGTGTCACCTAAGTCTATCCAGGCATTCATCGCATAGAGCATGGATATGACCAGAAATATCCCGAGTATCACAATCCCGACCCAGCCACCGATGCTGATCGGTTTCGAGGCTGACGAGATAGGTTCGGCAGGGCCAGGGTCATCGGGCTGGGGCGTAGGAGCGTTCATGGCACAGGCCAACTTTCTTTCTCTGAGGTAGCCACCACCTTTTGAGCGGGGCCCCCGCGCTACGAAGCAGAGTGTAACCTGTTTAAAGGGGCGATGCAGAGCTTGCAGCCGCCCCTGCGTGACAAAGGGGCCTGCGACACGTGACCATAACGGGAACTTGGCTCCTGCGGAGGTTTTATCAGCGCAAATCCCTGAAAAACCTGCAATTCGTCACAAATCGAGCATCATCTCGCTTTGTGCTAGCCTTGTGATTCGCAAAGCTGCCGCTCTTTGCCAAGGCGGGCGGGCAGCCCTTGATGGAGTAGAGCCATGCACCCAACCAAAATTTTTGCGGCAGCTTTGGGCAGCGCCCTGATGCTATGGGGCGGCAGTCTGCCTGCGGCAGCCCAGAACCAGCGCGCGGCTGCGCAAGAGTCTGATAGATTTACCGAGAGCGAGATCATTGAATCTGCCTCGAGCTTTTTTGGCATGACCACCGAAGCCGTAGCCAAAGCGGTTCAAAAGATATTTTCGGAACGGGGGCTGCCGGATGCCTATATTAAAGGCGAGGAAGGCTCTGGTGCCTTTGTGGTGGGCTTGCGCTATGGTTCGGGTCATTTGATCCGCAAACGTGAACGGCCCCAGAAGATTTATTGGCAGGGGCCTTCGGTCGGATTTGATGTGGGCGGCAATGCTTCCAAGAGCTTTACGCTGATCTATAATTTGCGCCGCTCGGATCGCATTTTTCAAAAATTCCCCGGCGTGGAAGGCAGCTATTATTTCATTGCCGGGATCGGCGTGAATTATCAACGGGCGGGTGATATTACGCTGGCGCCAATGCGCACCGGTGTTGGCCTGCGCGCCGGGGTGAATGCAGGGTATCTGACCTATACGCGTGAGCATACGTTGAACCCGTTCTAAGCTTTAGCGTAACACCCAACAGCAAAAAGCCGCGGCTTCATCAGCGCGGCTTTTTTATTTGGCCTATGGAGTTGGCTTAGGCTGTATGGGCCTTTGCGTCTGTCGGGGGCTCTTCAACCCTGCCCGCCGGAGAGGGCAGATAGAGCAGGATCATCGATGCGACATAGACCGAGGAAAAAGTGCCGATAACGATCCCAAAGACAATCGCCGCAGAGAAGTTGAACAGTGTGGGGCCACCAAAAATCAGGAGGGGAATGATCGACAAAGCCGTGGAGGCACTGGTCAGGATGGTGCGGGTCAGGGTCTGGTTGGTTGACAGATTAATCAACTCACTCAGTCCCATTCGTTTAAATTTGCGGCGGTTTTCACGGATACGGTCGAAGATCACCACCGTGTCATTGATGGAATAGCCCGCCAACATGAGCAGCGCCGCCACCGCTTCCAACGTAAAATCCATCTGAAACAACGCGAAAAGACCTGCGGTGACCAAAACGTCATGGCCGGTGGCAAAGAGCGCCCCCACGCCATACTGCCATTCAAAACGCACCCAGACATAGATTGCGATCATGACCACCGCCAGAACCATGGCAATGACACCGTCGCGGAATAATTCCTGAGAAACTTTGGGACCGACAATTTCCGCACGGCGGATTTTATAGTCGTTGGTCAATTTGCCCTTCAGCGTTTCAACCGCACTATCATTACTTTGACCTTCATCCGGCTGGACACGGATCAAAACGCAGGAATTCAGTGGCCGGTCACATTCACCACCGCCGAAATACTGAATTTTACTGTCTTTGAAACCCAGCCCCCCGACTTCGCTGCGCAGGGTGCCAATATCGATGGTTTTCGCGGATTTAGCTTCCAGCAGGATGCCGCCCGTAAAGTCGATGCCGAGATTTAGGCCATAGATTGCCAATGCCGCGATGGCGACCAGCATCAAAATACCGTCAATTGCGAAAGCTATATAGCGCGCTTTCACAAAATTGATGGTGGTGGCTTCGGGGATAAAACGAAGGATGGGCATGCTTATCCGGGCGTGAAAGCGACGGGGGAGACATAGCGTTTCAGCCCCCAAGGAACAAGCCGTGTGGAAGCGGGGGATATCCGCCCAGATTGGGAACCAAAGGGATTGTTCAAAAGGCCCAAACAGCGCACCGCCCTAAACTGCAGGCATAAGGGCGATACGTCATTGCCACAGGGCGAGATTTTGAGCTTTTGAGGGGGTAGAGCCCCTCGGCGATGGGCTGAGGCGGTGCTAGCGTCTTTGCTATGAATCCACCCGCCAGCCCTGCATCGCCCCCTCCCCCCGTGCCATCAGGCCAGACAGAGCCTTCTGGCATCCGGGAAAAATATATGGCGACCGTGATTTTCGCCATTTTCGTGGCGGCGCTCTATTTCGGGCGGCCGGTGCTGGTGCCTGTGGCCTTGGCCATTTTGCTGTCTTTCGCCCTTGCCCCGCTTGTTGAGGGTTTGCGGCGCCTGCGGTTTGGGCGCATGCCATCGGTGCTGGTGGCGGTGCTGATGGCCTTTATCACCATTGGTATATTGGGCGGCTATATCGGCTCGCAACTGGGGCAGCTGGCGGTGGAAGTGCCGCGCTATCAGACCAATCTGGTGAATAAAATCCATTCGTTACGGCAGGCCAGCGAAGGCGATTCTGTTTTGCAGCGGGCGGCGGGTCTGTTTCAGGCTTTGAGCGATGAAATTCTGGGGGCGAGCAGCGCCGCCCCCCCGGATATGAATGCCCCCGCAGCGGAAAGCCCCATACCGGTACGGGTTGTAAAGCCCAGCACCGAGCCTTTGCAGGTGATCGAAAATATTATCGGGCCATTGGTCGAGCCATTGGCAACGACGGCGATTGTGATTGTCTTTGTCATTTTTATTTTATTGCAGAAGGAAGATTTACGCGACCGGGTCATCAGTCTTGTGGGAACGCGCGATATGCAGCGCACCACCGTGGCGCTGGATGAAACCGCAAGTCGATTGAGCCGGTTTTTGTTGCTGCAATTAATACTGAATGCTTCCTTTGGCGTGATAATCGGCATTGGGCTTTGGGTTCTAGGGATTCCCAATTCAGGCCTGTGGGGACTTCTGGCGGGTATCCTGCGCTTTGTGCCCTATGTCGGCATACCGCTGGCGGCCTTGGTGCCATGCGCTTTAGCTATTGCCGTAGATCCGCAATGGTCGATGATTTTCTGGGTGCTGGGCTTGTTCTTTGGCTTAGAAGCCCTGATAGGCCAAGTCGTAGAGCCTTATGTTTATGGTCATAATATGGGCCTCTCCGCCATTGCTGTGGTGGTGGCGGCGACGTTTTGGACCTGGCTGTGGGGGCCGGTGGGGCTGTTGATGGCGACGCCGCTGACTATGTGTCTGGTTGTGCTGGGCCGCCATGTCGAACAATTGCATTTTCTGGATGTCTTGCTGGGAGACCGCCCACCCCTTGCGGCAGAGGAGAGCTTTTATCTGCGCATGCTCGCATCTGATCCCGATGAAATCGCGCATCAGGCAGAACTATATGGCAAGGAACATCCGCTTTCGGCCTATTATGATGAAGTGGCGATGGGCGCTTTAATTCTGGCCCAGAAAGATGCCAGTCGAGGCACACTGAACGATGGTCGCAGCTTGCGGGTTAAAGAAACCATTTATGGATTGATCGCGAATCTGTCGGGTCAGGAAGAACAGCATCAATCGATTATGGAGGCCGAGCCTGCCGGGCGTATTGTCTTTCGCGCTGAGCAACTGGCCCCGGACTGGCGCGATATGCCGGTGCTTTGCGTGGCGGGGCGCAGCGCTTTGGACGAAGCAGCGGCTGCGCTGATGGTCCACCTTCTTGCGCGCCGGGGAATCGGGGCAAGAGTGATATCAGCGGAGAAGGCCGCGCCGAATATGGTGCATAAGCTTGAAGCGGATAATGTGCAGGTGATTTTTGTATCTTATCTGGATGCGGATAATTTCCGGAATGCACATTATTTAATTCGCCGCCTGCGCAAGCGGATTCCCAATGCAGTTCCAATTGCCGGATTGTGGGGAGCCAGCCATGCGGAACTGAGCACGACGCCCATAGACCCAGCAGATTGTGAACTTTTAGTCACGCGATTACGCGATGGCGTTGATTACATTGTGGCATTGGCGCAGAAGGCAGCGCATTCACATCAAAGCGCAACATCTACGAAAGATCAGGAACCAGTTTCCTTAGCCTGACGTTGTCACTTCACCCCCAAGGAGTGATGCAGATGGACAAGAACAGAATCTCAGGTGCCGCGGATAAAGCCAAAGGCGCGGTGAAAGAAAGCGTTGGCAAAGTCACTGGCAATGATCGGCTGCGCGCAGAAGGCACAACAGATAAAATTAAAGGCAATGTCAAAGAAGCTGCTGGCAAAACCGCAGATGCGGCACGCAAAGTGGTGGACATAGCTTCAGGCACGGTACGCAAAGCCACGCGCTAACCCATCGCCCCTTATATTCCATTTAGCCTCACCGCATATTTACAGATGCGGTGAGGCTTTTATATCTGCTCCGTGTTTGGGAAAAAATTGCTCCGATAAATGACCTTGCGAAACGACAGGCGGAAGATTGAAACGTCTTGCTGATCGAACGCATAGCTACCGCGCAGTTGGCTGCTGAGATTACGGACCAGCTTCATGGCCAAGCCATTGTGAACCTCTATGGTCTCGCCTGTGCCGTTACAGATGATTTCCAACCTGATCATCGAATCTTGATCGATCAGCTTGATTTCGATCAGCCCGCCCGTTTCAGGATAATCCATCTTATAGGCATGAATCAGGATCTCCGTTGTGAGCAGCCCCAGCGGCGTTGCCTGTTCGGGGAGCAATTCTACATCGTCAATGGAGACTTCGGAGACGATGAAGCGATTGGCGGCGTCATGGGTGCGAGCGATCTCTGCCGCCAGACGCGAGAGATAACCATGCATGTCAATTGTGGGTTTTGTATCGTCTAAATAAAGAGCGTCATGGATCATGCCGATAGCGTGAAGGCGCTGCTGCGTTTCCCGGAATGCGGTGCGCACTTCGGGATTATGGAATTCACGCGATTGTAATTGGATCAGACTGCTTGTGAGCTGGAGATTATTCTTTACCCGATGATGAATTTCTTTAAGCAGCAAATCCCGCTGAGCGAGCGCGCCGGATAGAGCCTTGACCGTTTGCTCGATGGCAAGCCGAGCATTGAGATCGGTCTCGGCCAGATCGGCGGCGAGTTTGGCAAGCAGCCCCCCGACCATGATCGCCAAGGCGAAAAGCACAAAGCCGACGCGCACATCTTCATGCCAGCGGGCCAGGACTTCGTTGCGGTAAATCGTGACAGTGCTAATCAGATCACTGTGATCATTGCGCATGAAGGCGATCATCACATTAGAATCTGACGTGGGCAGGAAGCCTGACTTCGCTTCTGGGCGTTTTATGAAAGGAGCGGTTTGCGGCTTTAAATTTCCGTTGGCATCAAAGGCCATGAGATTGCTCATAATCAAAGTGCCATCGCCCTTCCAGACCTGTTTGAGAGGTTGCCGGGGACGGCGGGTAGAGAGAGGATGCACGTCCCGCAGGCCCACATCCACATCAACAACACCATCAAACTGGCCATTGAGTGCATAGAGTGTTTTGGAATAGGTGAAGACAGTATTGCGGCCAATTCTGCTTTGTATGGCCTGCCCTAAATATGTCTCTTGACCCTGTTGCTGATGCGCCTTGAACCATATGCGGTCGCGAAGATTGACATTGGGTGGTGTATCTCGTTCTGACACGGCCACGGGTTGGCCGTTGCGATCTACGACGAGAATAAAATCGGGTAGTGAGCGCGTGGCTGTACGGGAAGCAATATAGTGTTGTAGCGCCACACGATCGACGCTCGTTGTGCCACCATTGCTTTGGATGAAGTTGCGGGTGTCATTTGCCAGAAGCTCTGCCGTATCCAGTGCACGCGCGACATCTTCCACGACGTCGCGGGCCAGCTCTGTGCTGATCATCAAGGCGGTCTGTATCTGATCTTCGCGTTGGCTATAGAGGGAATTGCCTCGCCACAGCGCCAAGGCCAAACCGGCAAAAATAGCCAGCGCATAGATCACATTGCGGCTACGCCGAAGAAAAAACGGATGGCCGGCGGAGCTGCGTGCATGCCGCAGAAAAGTCTCCTTTAATGTCCGGGCCATATATCCCCCTGCCAGCTCCGGTTAAACACCCAACCCGTTAGAGCTAGAAAGGTCCAAACGGCTATATACGCATAGGGTTCCATACACTGGGCCCAAAAGGATGCCATAGTAAATGGCGCTCCCAAGGGGAATCGAACCCCTGTTTCAGCCTTGAGAGGGCCGCGTCCTAACCGCTAGACGATGGGAGCGAAGGGCGGACCGCTTATAGCGTCGGCTGAGATTGCCAATCAAGCAAGTTGCAAAAGATGAAATTGCGATGATTGGTGAATATAGGCCCCGATATTCATCCGCGCGGATGAAGAGGCCAAGCCGATAATCAGCCAAAGGAAGTTTTCTGGGCCTGCATGCGCCAAATCCAGCGCGGAGGGCTGGGGCTGACCATTGGGGTGAGAATGATAGCAGCCCACTATCTGAAGCGGCGTGTTTCGCAGGGATTTGACGACGGCGATATGTTCGGCGGGGTCGATGACAAAGCGATCTGAGGCAGTGGCCAGATTGGCCATGGGGAATATCTGCTCGATCATGCGCCCCTCTCCCTGATGCCGCCCCGCGAGCAGCCCGCAACATTCTCTGGGCCAGACCTTGCGGGCTTCGCTCTCCAGCTGGGCCTGCAAAGCTGGCGGAAGGTGGCAGCTACGGGACATGAGGGAGACTTACCGAACAGGCGGTGGGGCGGGTTGGATGCGCCCCACAAGGCGGCCATTTTCCGTGTCGATAATGTAGATTTCTTCCCCGACCTGCCCGCGAATATGCAAAATCAGGCGGCGATCCTGTAACTCGCTGCCCAGAATTTCGCTGCCGGGGGGCAGGGTGAGGGTTTTATCGGCTGTGGCGGCATGGCTGCCGCCCTTGGCGGAAAAACGTGATACCAAGCCCACTACAAGCAGTAGCAATGCGAAAATGATCAAAACGCCCAGAATGATCACCACCAGCTTGAGCCCCCTATTGGCTGGGGCAGGCGAGATGGCTTCGGGTGAGATAGACGGATTGGCAGTGGACTCGGACAAAACAAACTCCTCGCACGAAAAGCGGCTGGCGCAGGTTTCAGAGGAACAGGCCGGATGGCGGCTGGATCGCTTTCTGACTGTCGCGCTGGGTGATCTCAGCCGGTCGCGCCTATTGGATTTGATCCGGGAAGGGGCGGTGACCAAGGATGGCCAGACCATAAAAGACGGTAATAAAAGGGTCAAACCCGAAGAGGTCTATTGTCTGGACCAGCCCCCCGCCCTGCCTGCTGAACCGCAGGGCCAGGATATCCCCCTGAGCATCGTCTACGAAGATGCCGATCTGATTGTCATTGATAAGCAGGTTGGGCTGGTGGTGCATCCCGCGGCTGGCAATCCCGACGGCACATTGGTCAATGCCCTAATAGCCCATTGCGGCAAAAGCCTTGCCGGGATTGGCGGGGTAGCGCGGCCCGGTATCGTGCATCGGCTGGATAAGGATA
>CAZOJG010000014.1:39118-72022 GCA_964580115.1 uncultured Rhizobium sp. | reverse complement strand
TGCCCAGATGGCGGAATTGGTAGACGCACTAGTTTCAGGTACTAGCGCTGCAAGGCGTGGAGGTTCGAGTCCTCTTCTGGGCACCATTTGGCTGTTCGTAAACAGCCGGGAATGTATACAAAACCCTTGAAAACTAAGGCATACTCCGCACCGTGGCTACGCTCACGGTCGCTGGTGTTCGCCCGTATTCGGGGGTCACTTGGGGTCAGTTTGGGGGTCACTTGAAAAGACCCCTGGAAAGAGACCCCCATGCCCCTGACCGATGCTGCGATCCGCGCTGCTAAGCCCTCCGACAAGCAATTCAAGCTCTATGACGAAGGCGGTCTGTTCCTGATCGTGAAGCCGACCGGCGGAAAGCTATGGCGGCTGAAATATCGCTATCTCGGCAAGGAACTTGCTCTGTCGCTGGGCCGCTATCCTGCGGTGGGCCTGAAGGAGGCTCGGGCGGGGCGGGATCAGGCCCGCAAGCTGATCGCAAGCGGCAACAATCCTGCCTTTGAAAAGAAGCGCGCGGCCGTGGCGGCGTCTGTAGGGGCTGCCAATACGTTCGCGGCCATCGCCGAAGAGTTGATCGCCAAGCGGGAAAAGGAGGGGCTTAAGGAGATCACCACCGGTAAAGCGCGGTGGATGTTGTCTCTACTAGCGCCGGACCTGGGAAAGCGGCCGATCGGCGAGATTGAGGCGTTTGAGTTGCTGGCCTTCCTGAAAAAAATTGAAGCAACAGGACGGCTGGAGACCGCCAAGCGGCTTCTCGCCTTTGCTGGTCGCGTGTTTCGTTACGCGGTTGCCACAGCACGCGCAAAGCGCAACGTCGCCGCTGATCTTCAGGGCGCGCTTATTGCCCCGAAAGTTAAGAACCACGCAGCCATCATTGAGCCGGACGCAGTGGGAGGTTTGTTGCGCGCAATAGATGGCTTTGATGGTCAGCCGGTGACGATATGGGCCCTTCGGTTAGCCCCGCATGTCTTTGTGCGGCCGGGCGAACTGCGGCAGGCGGAGTGGTCCGAGTTTGATCTTGCGGCAGCGGTGTGGCGGATACCGGCCAGCCGGATGAAAATGAAGCGCGAACACGTAGTCCCATTGTCAAAGCAGGCCGTGGCAATTCTGACAGAGGCGCATAGCCTGACCGGCAATGGCCAATTTGTCTTTCCGGGCCAACGCACACCTAAGCGGCCCATGTCGGAAAACACCCTGAACGCCGCCCTGCGTAGGCTCGGTTATAGCACCGAAGAAATGACCTCCCACGGGTTCAGGTCGACGGCCAGCACCTTGCTAAACGAATCCGGCAAGTGGAGCGCGGACGCTATCGAGCGGGCACTTGCCCACGGCAATTCGGACGCTGTGAGGGGTGCCTATCACCGGGGAGCCCATTGGGCCGAACGGGTACGCATGGCCCAATGGTGGAGCGATTACCTCGATGTCCTGCGTGAGGGTGGTCAGGTGATTCCACTTCCTCGCAACACTTATCGTACCATTGATGGTTGAAGCCATTCACTCATTGGTGAATGCTGCGGGACATGAGCGAACAATCATCGAAGCCCCCCGAGTCAAATTTTGACGATGCCCCCGAATGGTTGTCGGCAGCTGAAGCGCACCGCCGGATTGTCAATGTCACTTTGTCTCGCGATGCGAATATCGCCATAGCTCGAAGAGCGAATGCAGGGGTTCTTCGCTCTAAGGCGCTCGTATTGATCGCAGGTTCAACCGAGAAGCCCGATGCTGAAATCCCGAAGGGATTTTGGTGGGCGGGGGGCGAGGCGGCATTGGAGCAGGATTGGCAGACCGGGGCAGGGCGCGTAAGCTCTGGGCAGCCATTTCGAGAGAGGGCGAAAATTAGCAGACGGCTATTTCCGTCCATTTTTGCCCATTTCCGGCCGATATTTCCGCCGCGAACCGCCATGTACGTCCCCGTTCACAACAGGTCGGAGACACACAATGGATATCATCGCTACCTCTATCAACGATGCTGCAAAAGCCCTTAGTTTGGGGCGCACATCAATTTACGCGCTGATCAAAGAAGGCAAACTGGAGACCGTAAAAATCGGCCGCCGGACCCTTATCAAGATCGAATCGATCCGCCGTCTGATGGGCTCTGTGTAGAGCCGTGGCCATGACGCGGCTCAATCCTAAGCGGGCAAAGATACACCGCAGTTATACCGTGGAGGATGTAGCTCGCCTTTTCGGTACCCACCGAAATACCGTGCGCGCGTGGTGCAAGTCAGGATTGCCAATGATTGATGATTGCCGCCCCGCCTTGATTCAGGGCCAGGCGTTGCGCGCTTTCCTGCAAAACCGGAGGGAAAAGGCAAAGCGGCCTTGTACACCCGGAACGCTCTATTGTTTCAAATGCCGGGCACCATGTGTGCCAGCGGAAGGATCGGCAGTGTTTATAGCACGAGACACCCGCGCTGGTACGCTGCGCGCCTGTTGTGCGGTCTGCGGCACCAGGATGTTTAGGCGCGCCCGTGCGACCGACCTAAAGGTGATCATGCCGGAAATTGCGGTTCGGATCGTGGAGGCGTCGCTGCACATAGCAGAGTGCACATCCCCCTTCCCAAACAGTGATGAAAGGCAGGACGTATCGACATGACCAAACACAACCCCGCCAATGAGCGGATCAAGCGCGCCTATTTTGTTTATCTGCGCGAGGCGCGACGGCGCAATGATGCTTCCATTGATGGAGTGGCCAAGGCCCTTGCACGATTTGAGGATGCCACAGGCCAGCGTGACTTCGGCAAATTCCATCGCGAACAGGCGGTTGCGTTCAAGCGCAAGCTGGATGGACAGGCAAATGCCCGCAGCGGCTAGAGGTTAAGCCGGGCTACTGTCCATTCGACGCTTTCGGCATTGCGCAGCTTTTTCATTTGGTTGGCCGATCAACCCGGATACAAGCGTAAGATCAGTTATTCGGACGCGGACTATTTCAACCTGTCCGAAAAAGATGTGCGGATCGCCAAGGCAGTCCGTGAAAAGCCTTTCCCTACTGTGGAACAGGTCCATCATGTGCTGGCGTGCATGCCAGCCACAAACGACATTGAACTGCGCGACCGTGCACTTGTCGCCCTAGCGCTGCTAACCGGCGCTCGGGACGGTGCGTTGGCCTCGCTAAAGCTGAAGCATATTGATCTAGCGCAATCGCGGCTTGATCAGGATGCCCGCGAGGTAAAGACGAAGTTTTCCAAAACCTTTTCCACCTGGTTTTTTCCAGTTGAGGGGGAGGCGCTTGCTATCTTCGCCGCCTGGGTGGGGTATTTGCGCGGTGCTTTGCTGTGGGGTGATGACGATCCTCTATTTCCCGCTACGCTTATGGCGGTGGGGCAAGATGGGGGCTTTGTTGCAGCTGGACTGAAGCGCGCACATTGGAGCACGGCCGAACCGATCCGGCGCATATTCCGCCAGGCATTTGGGCGCGCGAGCCTGCCCTATTTCAAGCCTCATTCCATCCGCAATACCCTGGTGCAGTTGGGCGAGAAGACGTGCCATACCCCTGAAGAGTTTAAGGCCTGGTCACAGAATCTGGGCCATGAAAAGGTGCTGACCACCTTCACCAGCTACGGCGCAGTGGCCCCCCACCGGCAGGCGGACGTGATTCGGGGGCTGGCGGCCAAATCACCAGGTGGAACGCCAGCTGAAACATTGGAGGTGCGTTTGGCCCGGCTTGAGGCAGCGGTGGCGATTGGGCCGATTGGCACCGCGCGATAGAGGCTGTTAAGTCTCGCCCCGGCGAATATAGGGGGCGGGCATGACAGAACTGGTCTTCAAGGGCAAGGCGTTTGTCTATAGTCATCATCTGACGGTGCCCTTCCGCCCGCTGGAAATGCACGCGGAGGTTCTGGTCCTCAGCTGCGCCAAGGCCCATCGGGCCGCCCCCGACCCCAAGAAACTCGAAGCCGCCAAGCGGCACAAAGGACGCAAGACCGCATGAGCCAAGCCAATCTCTCCAACCTCATCTGGTCGGTCGCCGATCTTTTGCGTGGCGACTACAAGCAATCGGACTATGGCAAGGTCATCTTGCCGTTCACGGTGCTGCGCCGTCTCGACTGTGTGTTGGAGGCGACCAAGGAGGCCGT
Organism: uncultured Rhizobium sp.; assembly: GCA_964580115.1. Classification (GTDB taxonomy): domain Bacteria; phylum Pseudomonadota; class Alphaproteobacteria; order Micropepsales; family Micropepsaceae; genus Rhizomicrobium. The sequence continues at coordinate 67,952 of CAZOJG010000014.1, read as the reverse complement.
GCTCAAAGAGCACAAGGCCAAGGACGGGAAAGCCTCCGCTGCCATATTGCAGCGCAGGGCGCGGCAGAGCTTCTACAACACCTCACGCATGGACATGCGCAAGCTGCTCGGCGATCCCGACCACATCAAGAAAAATCTCACGAGCTATATGCGCGACTTCTCAGCCGATGTGCGCGACATCTTTGAGAATTTCAGCTTCGACGTGCAGATTGAAAAGCTCGCCAAATCTGGCCTTCTCTACATGGTGGCGGAAAAGTTCGCCAATTTCGATCTTCACCCCGACAGGGTGAGCAATGCCGATATGGGAACGGTGTTCGAGGAGCTGATCCGCAAGTTCGCCGAAGATTCCAATGAGACGGCGGGCGAGCACTTCACCCCGCGCGAGGTCATTCGCCTTCTGGTCAATCTTCTCTTCGTCGAAGACGATGGCGTGCTGAACACGCCCGGCACGGTGCGCACCATATACGATCCGACGGCAGGGACCGGCGGGATGCTCTCTGTCGCCGATGATTATCTGAAGCTACACAACCCCAATGCACGCCTCACCATGTATGGCCAGGAGCTCAATCCTGAATCCTATGCCATGTGCAAGGCCGACATGCTCATCAAGGGCCAGGACGTCAACAAGATCGTCCTCGGCAACACGTTGTCTGATGACGCCCATGAGGGCGAGAGCTTCGATTACATGCTTTCCAATCCGCCTTTTGGCGTCGAATGGAAGAAGGTCGAAAAGGAGGTTCGCAAGGAGCAGGAGACGAAAGGCCATGCCGGTCGCTTCGGCCCCGGCCTGCCGCGCATCTCTGATGGCTCGCTGCTCTTCCTGCTGCATCTTGTCTCCAAAATCCGGCCCCTCAAGGATGGCGGTGGCCGCTTCGGCATCGTGCTCAATGGCTCGCCGCTTTTCACGGGCGGCGCATGCAGCGGCGAAAGTGAAATCCGTCGTCATGTTCTGGAGAACGATCTGGTGGAGGCGATCATCGCGCTTCCCACCGACATGTTCTACAACACCGGCATCAGCACCTATGTCTGGATATTGAGCAACAAGAAGCCGAAGAACCGCAAGGGCCTCGTCCAGCTCATCGACGCATCGAGCTTCTGGCAGAAGATGCGCAAGAGCCTTGGCAGCAAGCGCCGGGAGCTTTCGGAAGAGCATATCGCCGAGATTACCAAGCTCTTCGGCAATTGCGTCGAGGCGCAGCTTGCCACTGTCTTCGACGCCGAGGGCAAGGGGATCGCGCGCGAGATCATCCCGCAAGGCGGCAAGCCACCCAAGGCACCGAAAGACGGCAAGGTGAAACTTGCGCCGCTCTCGCGCCTCTTCAAGACCGAAGAATTCGGCTATCGCACCATCACCATCGAGCGGCCCTTGCGCGATGAGGCAGGCAAGATCGTCCTTGCCACCAAAGGCAAGCTGAAGGGCAAGCCTCAGCCGGATAGCGCGTTGCGCGACACGGAGAATGTGCCGCTCAGGGAAGATGTGAAAACCTATTTCAAGCGCGAGGTGCTGCCCCATGCGCCCGATGCCTGGATCGACCATGAGAAGACGAAGGTCGGCTATGAAATCCCCTTCAACCGGCACTTCTATGTCTTCGAGCCACCGCGCGCTTTGGCTGAGATCGACGCCGACCTAAAGCACGTCACGGATCGGATCGTCCGCATGATCGGGGAGCTGTCGGCATGAGCTCCGCTGTTATCCGTGAACACAAAGATAGTGGTGTGACATGGCTTGGGAAGTTGCCGGAAAATTGGAGAATTGGCCGTATTAAAGATCTCTTCGAGATCAGAAAGCGTATTTCTGGTGAGCTAGGCTATGACGTCCTCTCAATTACTCAAAGAGGCATTCGAGTGAGGGACATCAATAGCAACGATGGCCAACTCGCGATGGACTATTCAAAGTATCAGTTGGTCTACCCTGGTGATTTTGCCATGAATCACATGGACCTTTTAACTGGCTGGATCGACATTTCTAAGCAGGCGGGCGTAACAAGCCCAGACTATCGCGTCTTCGCTGCACGTGATGCGACTTCGATTAATGCAAAATTTTTCTTGTACGTGTTTCAGATGGCATATACGTGCCGTCAATTTTATCCTTTTGGCCAAGGCTCTTCACAACTAGGCCGATGGCGACTTCCTACAGAAGCCTTTAATTCTTTCCCTGTGCCTGTCCCACCATTTTCAGAGCAGACCGCTATTGCATCATTTCTCGATAACGAGACCGCGAAGATTGATGCGCTGGTGGAGGAGCAGCGGCGGCTGATCGCGTTGCTGAAGGAAAAGCGTCAGGCGGTCATTTCCCACGCCGTTACCAAGGGGCTGAACCCGAACGCGCCGATGAAAGACGCCGGCATTGAATGGCTCGGCGAGGTGCCGGAGCATTGGTCAGTCTTAAAGCTCAAATGGCTCGTCACGCTAAAGAGTGGCGATGCGATTACTTCCGAGAGTATTGAGGAAGCAGGAAATTATCCAGTCTACGGAGGTAATGGGCTCAGAGGCTATTCCGACACCTATACGCATGAAGGTTTTTACGCTCTCATTGGTCGTCAGGGAGCACTTTGCGGAAATATAAACTATGCAAAAGGCAGGTTTTGGGCTTCAGAACACGCTATCGTTGTCATCCCGACAGGTAATCTCAACTCTGTTTGGTTGGGCGAGCTCCTCCGTTCAATGAATTTGAATCAATACTCGGTTTCTGCCGCGCAACCGGGGCTGTCGACCGATGCGCTTGGGAGTTTGTACGTGCCTCTGGCGCCGAGCGAAGAACAGACAGCTATTGCCAGATTCGTCGACCACGAGACTACAGGTCTTGATGCTCTCCTGGTCGAAGCCCAACGCGCAATCCAAATTCTCCAAGAACGCCGCACCGCTCTCATCTCCGCCGCCGTCACCGGCAAGATCGATGTGAGACCCTCGGCGCAGATCATACCTTTTCCTGATAATCGAGCGCGTGTACGCGGCCTCATTGCCACTGAAATCATCGAACGTATGAGTAGTCGCAAGACATTTGGGCGCGTGAAGCTTCAGAAACTCGGCTATTTAGCGGAAGTACACGCCGGTGTTGTAGAGCTTAATGGAAATTACGAACGCAAGTCCGCCGGACCGCTCGACAGCGACATGGTCAATGAGATGGAGAGAGAGGCCAGTTTAATTTGCGGTGTATTGATCGAACAGCCGAGCGGAGTTGGCACGACAGTTATCTATCGAACCACGCGCCCCAAGGGCCATCATAGCGCAGAGCTATCCAATATGTTAGGGCTGGAGCGATCCGAAAGATTGAACAGACTAATTGCCGATCTCAAAGACGAGAGCACGCGGAGCACGGAAGCTATCGCGACACTCTACGCCGTTTGGAACGATGCTCTTATTGACGGAAAATCGCCGAGCGATGACGACATCGTTTATGATTTTCTGAATGATTGGCATCCTCAGAAGCGAGAGAAATTTAAGGATCTTGGCGAACTACATAACTGGCTCGGCTGGCTGCGGCGCCACGGCCTCGTCCCGGCGGGTAACGGCCCCAAAGTACATCGCAGCCAGTTGCTCATATGAACCCCCACAAAGAACTTGCCTTCGAGGATGAAATTTGCGCGCAAATGTCAGCACGAGGCTGGCTCTACGCGCAAGGCGATGCTGCGCAATATGATCGCGCCCGCGCGCTCTTTCCTGCCGATGTCGTCGCCTGGGTGAAGGAGACGCAACCCGAAGCCTGGGAGAAGCTTGAAGCGAGCAACGGCGCGGCGGCGGAAGCTGTTCTGCTCGACCGCTTGCGCAAATCGCTCGATGATCGCGGCACGCTGGATGTATTGCGACAGGGCATAGAGATACTCGGCCTGCGCCAGCCGATCGCGCTGTGCCAGTTCAAACCGGCGCTGGCGATGAACCCGGAGACGTTGGCGCGCTATGCGGCCAATCGGCTACGCGTGGTGCGTCAGCTGCGCTATTCGCTGCATAACGAAAACTGCATTGACCTTGTGCTTTTTCTCAACGGGCTGCCGGTGGCGACCGTGGAGCTTAAGACCGACTTCACGCAAAGCGTGGAGGACGCCGTTTATCAATATCGTTTCGACCGCCAGCCAAGGCCCAAAGGGCAGGGCGCGCCGGAGCCTCTGCTCTCCTTTTCCATCGGGGCGCTTGTCCATTTCGCGGTCAGCAACCGCGAAGTGAAGATGACGACAAAGCTCGCAGGGCCCGCCACCAGATTTTTGCCCTTCAACAAGGGCGACAATGGGGGCAAGGGGAACCCGCCGAACACCAGCGGCCATCGCACCTCCTATTTGTGGGAAGAGGTGTGGGCGCGCGAGAGCTGGCTTGAAATCCTGGGGCGGTATCTGGTCGCCGAGAAGGAGAAGGGCAAGGTCAGCAAGATCATCTTCCCGCGCTATCATCAGCTCGACGCGACACGCAAGCTGATGGCCGCCGTTCTTGGCGAAGGGCCGGGCGGCAAATATCTGATCCAGCACTCGGCAGGATCGGGCAAGACCAACTCCATCGCCTGGTCGGCGCATTTTCTTTCCGATCTGCATGACGCGGAGCATCGCAAGCTCTTCGACAGCGTGCTTGTGGTCTCCGATCGCAACGTGCTCGACGCGCAGCTTCAGGAAGCGATCTTTTCCTTTGAACGGACCACAGGCGTCGTGGCCGTTGTGAGAGGCGAAGGCGGGAGCAAGAGCGGCGAGCTCGCGGAGGCACTCTCTGGCGGCAAGAAGATTGTCGTCTGCACGATCCAGACCTTTCCTTTCGCCCTGCAAAAGGTGCAGGAGCTTTCCGCGACCGAGGGCAAGCGCTTCGCCGTTATTGCGGATGAGGCGCACTCCTCCCAGACCGGCGAGACCGCCTCAAAGCTCAAGGCCGTGCTGAGCGCCGAAGAGCTGAACGAGCTTGCCGATGGCGGCGAGGTTTCAACCGAGGACCTGCTGGCCGCGCAGATGAAGGCGCGTGCGGCGGAAAGCGGCATTACCTATGTCGCCTTCACCGCGACGCCCAAGGCGAAGACGCTTGAGCTTTTTGGGGCGCGGCCTGATCCCACGCAACCGGCAGGACCGGGAAACCTTCCGCAAGCCTTCCACGTCTATTCGATGCGGCAGGCGATCGAGGAAGAGTTCATTCTCGATGTGCTGAAGAACTACACGACCTATGCGACCGCCTTCAAACTCGCGCATGACGGCGAGGAATATGACGAGACGCGGGTCGAGCGCAGCGCGGCGCTCAAGGGCATCATGCGCTGGGTGAAGCTCCATCCCTACAATATCAGTCAGAAGGTTCAGGTTGTGGTGGAGCACTTCCGCGAGAACGTCGCGCCATTGCTCGACGGGAAGGCCAAGGCGATGGTTGTTGTCAGCAGCCGTCTTGAGGCTGTGCGCTGGAAACTTGCTATCGAGAAATACGTCAAGGCGGAAGGTTACAAGATCGGCACCCTGGTCGCCTTTTCAGGCGAGGTGAATGACGAGGAAAGCGGGCCTGACGCCTTCACGGAAGCCGGACAGGTGATGAACCCCGGCCTGCGCGGGCGAGACATCCGCGATGCCTTCGATACGGCGGAGTATCAAGTTCTGCTGGTCGCCAACAAGTTTCAGACCGGCTTCGACCAGCCTTTGCTTTGCGGCATGTATGTGGACAAGCGGCTTGCGGGCATTCAGGCGGTGCAAACGCTTTCGCGCCTCAACCGGGCCTTTGACGGCAAGGACACAACCTATGTCCTCGATTTCGTGAATGACGCCGAGGAGGTGCTTGCCGCCTTCAGGACCTATTACGAGACAGCGCAGCTTGAGGCTGTCACCGATCCCAATCTCGTTTTTGACCTGCGCGCCAAGCTCGACGCTCTCGGCTTCTATGACGATTATGAAGTTGAACGTGTGGTGAAGGTCGTGATGAATCCGTCCTCCACCAATGGCGATCTGGCGGGCGCATTGGAACCCGTCGTGGATCGCCTCCTCAAGCTCTATAAAGCCGCCCAGGAACGCCTCGCCGTCGCCAAGGCGCGACAGGACGAGGAGGATGCGGAGGCCGCCCAGAACGAAATGAATGGACTTGTGCTCTTCAAGGCCGACATCGCGTCCTATGTGCGCATGTACACGTTCCTGTCGCAGATTTTCGACTACGGTAACACCGACATCGAGAAGCGCGCGATCTTCTTCAAGCCTCTGGGGCGCCTGCTCGACTTCGGGCGCGAGCGCGTGGGGATAGACCTGTCACAGGTGGAACTCACGCATCATCACCTGGCCAACAAGGGCGCGAAGACGCTGCCCCTTTCGGGCAAGGCCGAGACGCTGAAGCCCATGACGGAGAGCGGAGGCGGTTCGATCAACGAGAAGGAAAAGGCCCTTCTGCGCGAGATCATCGCCAAGGTGAATGACCTCTTTGTCGGCGAGATCACGGATGACGACCGGCTCGTTTATGTCAACAGCCTGAAGAACAAGCTGCTTGCATCCGAAACACTCGTTCAGCAGGCGAGCAACAACAGCAAGACGCAGTTTTCGGCATCGCCGGACTTGTCGAAGCAGTTCCTCGATGCGGTTATCGACGCGCTCGACGTCTATAACGCCATGGGCGAGCAAACGCTGAACTCCGAACGGGTCCAGAAGGGCTTGCTCGAAACATTGCTAGGGCCTGCGCAGCTATACGAGGCCTTGCGAGCGCGTGGGGGCGGAGATGGAAATTTATCGACGCTAATAAAAGGGACAAAGGGCCAGCCGGGAGCGTGAACGGGCAGCGCAAAAGCGGGGGGAGGAATTGAAAATGGGGTACTTTTGGGGGTATCAAGAGTTCTACTCTAGATAAAATACATTATAATCAATGACTTATTTAAAAGATTGGATGCCTCTTCTGGCACCATTTAAAACAACAGTCTAGCGGATTGTGGCACAGGCCTTCCGCCTGTCTGAGCCCCCACGCTTGCGGATATTTCTTTCGGCCCTATTGGCAGATTTGGCCGGGATTGATGCCTGCCAGGTCGCAAAATTCTACGGACCATTGCAGGGCTTTTTTCGCGGCAAAGCCGCCGGTGGATTTTTCGCCGGGGAGGTCGCCTTCTTGAATGGAGGCGAACCAGCGTTCGGAGGGGCGGTGTGCGGGGTGCCCGATAGTAGCGATGTCGCAACCACGAATATTGGCCAAAGTACCGTGAAGGTTGGCGCAGGGACCGTATTTGATGGCGCCATCGACGCGGCCTTCCTGGAGTGCCTGATTCAGGCGCGACACCGCGATGCGGTTTTGCGATAAAACTTTCCAGAAATCGTTTTTGGTTTCTTTCAACTGGCGATCAGACAGTCCTTTGGCGGTTGAAAGATTGCACTGTGCGAGCCGCGTGCCTTCGATATTGGCGCGGGTGAGATTTGCGCCGGAGAAATTTGAGCGAATTAAATTTGCGCCCCAGAGATGCGCGCCCGCGAGATAGGCGCTGGTGAGATTGCAGTCTGAGAGATTGGCACCAGAAAGATAGGCTCCCGATAATTGGGCCAGGGTAAGATCGGCGCCTGAGAGATTTGCATCGATCAGATTTGCGCCAGGGAGTTTGATCTGTTTGAGATCTGCGCCAGCAAGATCAACACCGGCAAGATTGGCGGCATAGAGATCGATACCAAATTTAGCAGCCAGTTGGACTGCGGCACCAAGCTGAACACCGTAGTTTTTTGTTTCATAGCCCGAATGCAGATCGGCTTTGAAGAGTGGTGTTTTTTTAAACCGATGATGGATGGTAATTTTCATCTGCTGCACCAATGACGCTGCGTTCGCTGTTTTTACACAGTCATTAAGGGAGTGCGATGCTGGCAGGCTGCATCATCTGGTTAAAGCCGACACATATTTGGCTTGATGGCGGCTGGACTGGTTTGTTTAGGAATTCACATATCCGGCAAACAAAGTGTTAATGCCGTAAGTCATTTTAATATTTGAATAAAACGAGAATTTTAAAGGCACGATTAAAGATCAGGCAAGGGCTGGTAATCATTTGTTTATTTTTGTTGGACCAACACTAAAGCACGCTTTTGCGCGTACCTGCCGGGGGAAACATACGGGAGGTATCCTATGTCACGTTCTAGATGGAAGCAGCTCAGTGCTGCGGCTTGCGTCATACTTTTGAGTGCCTGCGCTACGGATGGTGTCTCGCTCCGAGCAGGTGGCCCGGGCGGTGGTGGCGGTGGTGGCGCGCCCCCAGGTGGAAATCCGCCTGGTGGTGGCGGTGGTGATGCACCAGCCGGAAGAAGCTTTATTGGCGACGGCTCCATCACGGTGTCATCTGACGGCACGACGATGAACACGCCTTCACTGCTGGACAAGGCTGAGGCTTTACCTGCGGTGGGCGGGATTGTGACGCGCACCACAGATGTGGCGGATTCCCTTTTGACCACGGGCAATGCTGTTCTGCCGGTGGTGGCGGGGCCGGTGGCTTCGGTCACACAACCTTTGACAGCTTCCCTGCCATTGGGCGCGACGCTTGCCGATACGCAGCTGACCGGCAGTGGTGATGCAAAGCTGGGTTTGGGCGTTCTGTCCAAAGACAAGCAGACGGGTTCTGTCGCCAGTTTGAATGTGCTGAGTGGTGGCAAGGCGCTGGGTGTTTCAGTATCGCCGTCGTCGCTGACATCGGTGGGTGGCGGCCTGACCTCTATTGTGCCGGTAAGCGTCACGGCGGCGGATCATACAGTTGCGGGCGGCGCATCGCCTGTTCTGGGTGTGGGGTTGCTCTCCAAGGACCCCGTCGCGGGATCGGCAGCAAGCCTGCATGTTCTCAGTGATGGGAAATTGGTTGGTGTCAGTGGTCCATCTGGCGCATCGCTGACAGGTTCGCTGACGGGTTCAGGGAGTGCTGGCGGTGCGGCTGGACTGGTTTCAGGCGTGACATCGACCGTGAGTGGCGTGCTGGGAAGCTCTGCGTCATTAGGTGGAGCGGGCGCGTTGCTGGGCGCATCGGGCAGCGGTTCTGCATCGGTGGGCGCAACCTCAGGCCTGGGTTCGACATTGGGCGGATTGCCTGTCATAGGCCAGATCGTTCGGTAAATGGGATGACGAAACAACAGGCGGCGGGCGCAGTGCCCGCTGCCTTTTTTCGTGTGGGGATTTTCTGTGCGCAGTATGTTGTATCGTTCTTCTTTGCTTTTATCTTCCGCGCTTGTGATTGCCGTTTTCACGCCGCTTCCAGCGAGCGCACAATCTAATTTTATCATCGATCAGACACGGCCTGACCGGGCAGTGCCCAAGGCGCAAAGCGTGCCTGATATGGTGGTGCCAAAGGCTGATACACGTTTGACGGATATTACGCCTTTCACGCTGAAAGCTGTCCGTATCACGGGATCGAGCTTGCCTGCGCATGTTATGGGGCAGGCGGCAAAGCCTTTCATCGGGCAAAAAGTGGATGCGGCGGCGATTGGAAAGATCGCCAACACTTTATCTGCTCTTTATGGGGATGAAGGGGATATCGCCTTTTATTCCATCATCGTTCCGAAACAGGATTTCCAGGATGGTGTTCTGACGCTTGCGATATATGAAGGCTATATCGAACATGTGAATTTAACCGGCGATACGGATGGAAGGCTGGAGCTTATCTCTGCTTATGCAGAAAAATTTTTGCAGGAGAAGCCGTTGAAGCGATCCAGCTTTCAGCGGACTTTATCTTTGATACGTGATATTCCGGGCTTAACGGTTGAGCCGCAACTGGTGCAAGGCCATGCGCCAGGCGCGGTGCATTTGATGTTGCCGATGAAGCGTAAGCGGAGTCATTTCGAAATTTCCATCAATGATCGGGGCAATGATCATTTGGGGCGGGTGCAGCTTCAGGTTAGTGCCAGCTTGAACGGCTTGTTGCGAGAAGGCGAGGTGACTCAGATCACGCTGGGCGCGCCCGCTAATTTTAGCCGTTATCAATATGTCGGTTTCAGTGAAAGCCAGCCCATTGGGAGCAATGGGACACGGGCGCAATTCTCATTCGGTTATTTGCGTACACGGCCTAAAGCGCCGTCGATTGAGGGCGATGCCAAGACGATTCAGTTTTTGGTCAGTCATCCGTTGATCCGTAGCTTTGAAGAAAATTTGATGGTCTCGGGCAGTGTGGACGGGATTGATAGCAGTAATGCGCTTTTTGGTGAGACGATTGCCAATGAACGTATTCGCGCCGTGCGTTTGTCGGGCGCTTATAGTTTGGTTGGTGAGAAAACTGCTTTGGCGGTGAGTGCCAATCTTGGTTTGGGCATGGCGTGGCTGGGGGCTAATACAGCTTTGCCGGGCGCGGTGGATTTGGATTTCAAGAAAATCGTGTTGCGGGGCAATTATAGCTATGCGGTGGATGAGGCGTGGATTGCCCGCTTCAATATGGGGGCGCAATTGGCCTTCAACAGATTGCCGGTAACGGAGCTGTATGCCTTGGGGGTTGGGAGCTTCGGCACAGCCTATGATGCCTCTGCTGTGATGGGCGATACGGCGCTGGCCGGAACGATCGAACTGGCGCATCGGCCAAAATATATGCCCGCGCTATTACAGAAGATGGAGGCATTTGTTTTCGCTGAGCGCGGGGGGGGCTGGTATCGGGCGCGGCTAGGTTTGCCCAGCGCAGATTATCAATTGACCTCGGCCGGGCTGGGGGTGCGCCTGCCTTTCAGGGAGAAAACTGTTTTGGAAGTAACGGCTTCGCATGCCGTGGCGGCCGATGCGCCAAATGTTAAGGTCGGAAAATGGCGGCTTGGTTTTGCGTTAACGACTGTCAATTGAGCGGGTAACTTAATTTCAACTTATAGTAGTAATACTGACTGCCTCAATATCGTTGGGGTAGTAGCTATGACATTCTCATTTTACCGGATTATGCCCATCGGATGTGCGGGGCTGATCATGACCGCAGTGGCGCTGGACATGCTGAGGCCAGCGCAGGCGGCTACAGCCACCACCACGTTCAATGTGACGGCCACGGTTCTGGCGTCCTGTTCGGTGACGGCGGAAAATTTGAGTTTTGGAGATTATACGCCGAGCAATACTTCGCCTCTGCTGGCCAGCAGTGACATCGATGTGACCTGTACGAATGGGACAAATTACACGGTTTCACTGGACGGGGGATCTGTTGCCAATGATGTGACGGCGAGGCAGATGAGTGATGGCACACATGCGCTGAATTATGAGCTGTTCACCAGCTCAGCCTATTCCACGCCATGGGGTGATGGAACGGGGAGCACGATAGCCGTAGCCGGAACGGGAGACGGTGCCGCGCAAGCGCTGACTGTACATGGCCGTATTCCAGCCCAACAATATGTCACCGATAGTCAATATGCCGACCAGATCACTGTGACGGTGGGCTATTAAGATGCAGATCTGTGTGGCTATTGTCACAATGGTGACATTGCTGGCCATGGCTGGGCCGGTTGTGGCCGCGGGGCATTTTGAAGTGGCGCCGACCACGCTGGAATTGCAGCCCGGTAAAGCGGGCATGTTCTTTATTGCCAATCGCGGCGATAGCGAAATGCGGGTGCAAATTCAGCCGATGGATTGGCAGCAGCAGGGCGGTGCAGACCAGCTTTCGCCCAGCACGACTTTGATCGCCAGTCCCGCTGTGGTGAAGATTAAACCCAATCAGCGCCAGATTGTGCGATTGCTGGCGGATGCACCGGCAGACTTACTGGCAGATGGAAGTGAAGGGCATTATCGGCTGATTGTCAGCGAATTGCCTGACGCGATGTTACGTAAAGATGCAGTGCGGGTTTTGTTGCGCTTTTCCATTCCGGTCTTTGTAAAGCCAAGTCAGAGCAAACAGCCCTTGCTGACTTGGTCGGCGCGATCTGAAGATGGGCAGGTGCGATTATCGGCGCGTAATGATGGGCCGCGCACGGCCAAGCTGACCGGCATGGCTGTGACGACGCCCGATATTAAGGGCCATCTATTGCGGCAGGAACTGACCTATTTGCTGCCCGGCGGCACGATGAGCTGGCTGATGCCGCAAGCGCTACTGAAACCTGTATTGCATCTGGTGGCGCGGGAAGAGCGCGCAGGACGCCGGATTGAAACTGAAATTCCCGTCCTACGGTAAGGCATGTGCGCCCGCATCTTCAATGGCAAGGTTGGCATAGAAGGCTGACCTGGTCGATCAGGCTCGGCTTGCTGAGCGCCATCCTGCTGGGGGGCATTACTCATGCTGTTGCACAGGACAATGCCTATCTTTTAGCGCTTTGGGTCAATGGACAGGACAAAAGGCACGTTGCGCGGGTTGTCTGGCAGGATGGTGCTTTCGTGCTGGCCGCCGAGAGTTTGCAACGGGCTGGTATAGTTGTGCCCGATCAGGCTTTGATAAAGCTGGATGCACAGAGCGGTATTTCAGCCGAACTGGATGAAGCTGGTCAGCGCCTATTACTTAGTTGCGCAGCAGAGCGATTACAGCCACATCACTATGATTTGCGACGTAGAGAAAGAATGGATGTGAGTCCTGCTCTGCGCGGCGCAAGCTTTGGCTATGACCTTTCGGCTGTTACTGGGGATGTGTCCGCCCCCGTACAAAATGGCCATGCCGGTGCTGCTCTGCGTGCGGCCTTCTTTGATGGCAATGCGCGTCTAAGCATGGCTGGCTATGGCCGGGTTATCAGTAAGCAAAAGCCGCAGGGCGCGCGGTTGGATACTGTGCTGGAAATAAATCAGCCGCAGCATATGCGCAAATTTGTTCTGGGCGATGCGATCAGCGGCGGATTGGGCTGGTCTCGTTCCTTACGTTTTGCGGGCGTGCAAATCGCCACGGATTTTTCGCAGCAGCCGGATCTGGTGACGTTTCCTTTGCCTGATTTTTTTGGTGTAGCGGCCGTTCCCAGCACGGTGGATGTTTTTATCGGTGCGTCGCGGGCAGGCCAGATAGAGGTGGATCAGGGACCATTCACATTATCTAACTTGCCCATTTTAACGGGAGGCGGCGGTGCGCGAATTGTGCTGCGCGATATATTGGGCCGCGAGACCAGCCATTCACTCTCGCTCTATTCAGATTCCATGTTGCTGGCGCGGGGGTTGAGTAATTATTCCTTTGAGGCGGGCTTTCTGCGCCAGAATTATGGAACGCGCAGTCTGGATTATGCAGGGATATTTGCCAGCGGTACTTGGCAATATGGTTTTGATGGCTTTACCGGGCGGATGCATGCGGAGCTGGCGCCCAATTTGATGATGCTGGGCGGTGGTGTGGGGCGTCATCTGGCGGGGTTTGGCGTGGCTTATCTGGACGTGGCCTATAGCCAGGCCGAAGGGCAGAGCGGAGTTTTAGGATCGGCACGGGTGAATATTCAGGCAGGAGATTTTTCTGTCTTTACAGCCATGGAGGCAAGCCATGGAAATTTCCAGGATATTGCCAGGATGAATGACGCCGACAGAGATGGGCCTGGGCGTGATCTGATGCGCTTTGCCCGGCTGCGCTGGCAATTGGGTGGCAGCGTTTCATTAGGGTCTTATGGTGCTGTGTCCTCTAGCTGGATTTATGAAGACAGGGCTGCGCGCAAGGCTCAGAGCCTGTTGAATGCATCTTATAATTTGTCATTCGGTAAGGGCATCTATTTCGGAATTACGGGCTTTCATAATTTGCGTGAGAGAACGACATCAATCGCGATGTTTCTATCGATGCCTGTGGGCGATGTATTGCAGTCTGTTTCGGCCATGGGCGGGACAGGAAAAACAAATCTGCAAGCCATGACGCAGAAATCCGCTGATCCTGATGGGGGCTGGGGCTACCGTTTTGTGGCGCAGAACAGGCGGTTTAATCAATTGGAAGCGGGCGCTAACTGGGTTGGCGAACGCGCCGAAGGTGACGGGGCTTTTGCTTTGTCCGATGGACGTCTGGCTGCGCGGGCGGCGATGCGTGGTGGGTTGGTGATTGTGGGCGATGACATATTTTCCACCCGCACGCCTGCTGGATCTCTTGCATTGGTGCAAACGGGTGAGCCGCATGTGCGGGTGTATCGGGAAAATCGGCAAGTGGCGGTTTCAGATAGCAAGGGGCAGGCGCTTTTGACCGACCTTTTGCCTTATGCTGCCAATCGTATTGCGGTGGATGTGCGGGATTATCCGATTGATAAGGTGATGGCCAATGGTGAGCGCATTGTGGTGCCGCCGCGCGGGGCCGCAATTCAGGTAGATCTGATTCCCGAAGCGCAAACGGGATTTGTGGCTTTGATCCGGCGCGAAGACGGCACGGTGCCGGTTTTTGGCGCGCTGTTGCGCATTGCCGGACGGGAGGATGATTTTATCGTCGGGCGCGACGGGGAAGTGTTTCTGACCAATATCACCGGCCCGGTTGAAGCGCAGATTGATGATGGCATAGCGCGCTGTCAGGTGCTGATTACGCCGCCAGAGCAGTATCGGAAAGTGCCGCGTATGGGGCCTTTTCAATGTCGGAAGGGGGCGCTGCATGATATTTAAGTGGGTGGTCGCTTTTTGGTTATTGTTGCCGGCTCCGGCATCGGCGCTTTGCCTGACGGGGTTCAGCGCCACTGCGACGGCCATGAATTTTGGCTATTACGCGCCAGGGGCGAGCTTGCCCACCACGACATCTGGTCAGGTGAAGGTGAATTGTATTGTGGGGGTATTACCATCTTTCAAAGTGACGCTTTCCAAAGGCGCGGGCACATTTTCAGCGCGTAAGATGACGGCAGGCGGTGGGGGGGAGTTGCGATATAATCTTTACAAGGATGGGGCGCGCAGTTTGATATGGGGGGATGGGTCTGCTGGAACCAGCATTAACGAGTTCAGTGGGCTGATTTCGCTGCTTTCCACCAGCTTTGATATGTTTGGCGCGATCGAGCCGGGGCAGTATCCCGCTGCTACCAGTTTTAACGACCTTATCACCGTGACGGTTATTTTCTGATCAGGTGCCACAAAAAGTTTTGTGCACGACCTGGTCCGGCCGTGGTGGGAGCGCATGGGTGGCATAGATCGGCTGATCCTTGAACGGGTTTTCAAGGACATGGTTTAAAGTTTCAAAGGTGCTGAAATCACCGTGCTTTTGCGCGGCTTGTATGGCGTCTTCCACTAAATGATTGCGCGGGATGAAGGCGGGGTTGATGGCGCGCATATGGGCACCATGGCCTGAGGCGGCATCGGACTTAAGCCTCGCTTTCCAGTTCGTCAGCCAATTATCGATATTTTGTGACGATGTAAAAAGTTGGCGGAAGGGGGATTCATTACCATCTGCTGCATCGCAGAGGGTGCGGAAGCTTAAGGTGAAATCGGTGCCGTCGTCCTGCATCAATTTCAGCAGGGTTTGGACGAGTTTGAAATCTTCTGGAACTGGCGATTGCAGGCCGATTTTTTGGCACATGCCCATGGCATAGGCCTGTTCGAATTGTGGGGCGAAGTTGTTGAGTGCGCTCTGCGCTTGTTCCAACGCTTTATCTTGGTCGGGATTTAAAAGGGGGATGAAGGTTTCGGCCAGGCGGGCGAGATTCCAATGGGCCATCCCCGGTTGATTGCCATAGGCATAGCGGCCATCGCGATCTATCGAGCTGTAGACTGTGTCGGGGTGGTAGAAATCCATGAAGGCGCAGGGGCCGTAATCGATGGTCTCGCCCGCGATCGACATATTATCTGTGTTCATCACGCCATGGATGAAGCCGATCTGCAGCCATTTTGCGATGAGATGGGCTTGCCGTGTGATGATCTGGTCCAGCAGGCTGCGATAGGGATGGGCTGTGTCGCGGGCCGATGGGTAATGCCGCCGGATCACGTAATCGGCGAGCTGTTGCAGGGCGATATGGTCGTTGCGGGCAGCGAAAAATTGGAATGTGCCGACGCGGATATGGCTGGAGGCGACGCGGGTAAAGATGGCGCCGGGGAGGATGGTTTCGCGGATGATGGTTTCGCCTGTGGTGACGGCGGCGAGGGCGCGGGTGGATGGTACGCCAAGCGCATGCATGGCTTCGCACATGATATATTCGCGCAGCACGGGGCCGAGGGCGGCGCGGCCATCACCACGGCGGGAAAAGGGTGTGGGGCCTGCGCCTTTTAATTGGATGTCACGGTGCTGGCCGTGCTGATCGATCACTTCGCCCAGCAAAATGGCGCGGCCATCGCCCAGTTGAGGGACGAAGTGGCCGAATTGATGGCCTGCATAGGCCATGGCGATGGAGGCTGCGCCTTCCGGAATAGAATTACCTGCGAAAGTGGCGATGCCTTCGGCTGTGCGCAGTTCGCTCGGATCGAGGCTGAGGTCGCGGGCCAGCGGTTCGTTCAGCGCGATGAGGCGCGGGGCGGCGACGGGCGTGGGGGCCTGATGCGCATGAAACGGGGCAGGTAAGCGGGCGTAGCTATTATCGAATTTGAACATGAGGCCAGCATAGGGCCTTGGCGGGGAAAAACAAAAAAGGGCGGATTTGAACCGCCCTTTTTCTATTCGTTTTCACTTTTTTGGGGAGGGGTATCCCCCTCCCCAATCCAGTGGATCGGGTTCAGGCTTATATATGGTGCCTATTCTCCGAAATGATAGGTGAAGGTCAGGCCGAAGGTGCGGGGGTTGGCGAAGACCTGGCCCACCGCGCCGGTGATATCGGCCAGCGGAATGCCGCCGACGAGGTAATCATCCTTGTTGGTGAGGTTCTTGCCCCAGAGCGCGGCTTCCATTTTTGCATCGTCCGAAATCCAGCTCAGACGGGCATCGATGAATGCCGTGGGACGTGAGGTGGTTTTCCATTTCGCATCGGCGGACGGGGCGATCAGAGGGTCGATGCGGCCGGTGGCCTGCCGCCAGACAGAGTTTGTCCCGGTCAGTGATGTCGGCGGCATGTCGCCACCATGATTGTAGTAATAGCCGCCATAGGAATAGACCCAGCTTCCGCGATCGAAGCCATGATAGATCGAGGAGGTGAAGCGGACACCCGCCGAAGGGGTGATCGAGCCGCCACCGGGCAGGCGGAAATTATATTCGCTGGAGGCAAAGAACTGCCAGCGCGGCACACGCGGCATGCGTTCGTCGCTGCGGTCCATGTCATATTCCGGCTGGGTTGTGATGCGCGTGCCATCCGCACCCAGGGGCACGACATGGGACAGCCATTCCTTGATATCCGCATCGGTATAGGAACCGGTCATGAAGATGCGCCAGCTTGGTGTGGGCATGAGGGTGAGCTCTGCCTCGACGCCCTGAATGATGGATTTGCCGACATTCTCGATATAGGGAACGGGAACACCGAAACGGGTGCCGACAGCGGTGGTCTGCATATCGGTGTAATCCATATAGAAAGCCGCCAGATTGGCCTGCACCCGGCGATCCAGCCCGGTGAGCTTGAAGCCCACTTCATAATTGGTGACTTTTTCCGGGCGGAAGGTGATGGGATCAGCCGTGCCATGGCCTTCCTCGGGCAGCGCCAGATAGTTGACGCAGCTTGGCGCTCCCGGACTGAGCGCCCACAATGTAGGGCATGGGATGCCGGTATCAGCGACGACGTTGGTACGCAATGATGCAGGTGTGCCTGACGGATAGGCAAGCACTGTAGCATCCTCGTCGATGCCGCCTGCCGTCACGCCGCCGGAATGGAAGCCCTGGCTATAAGTGGCATAGACCATGGCCTGATCCAGACCAAATCTTTGCAGCAACCTGTCGCTGGCGTGATATTTCAGGCTGGCCATGGGTGTCCAGGCTTCGTTCGAGAAACGCAATTGATCACCGATGAATTTGTTCGGGATCAGGCGATAATCGGCCGGACCCGGCCCCATGCCCGATGGCGTGGTGAAGAAATATTCGCGGTTGGAATAGGTCCAGTCGAGGGCCGGCTTCATACGGGGCCGCTCAGGGAAAATCGTCATCAACAGAGCTGAAATTGTCGCTGTTTGTTCATAGGGCGTATAGAAAAGACTCTCAGGCTCCGCATAGCTCTTGGAGTAAGAACTCCAGCGATTTTCGCGGGTCCAACGCAGACCGCCCGTGAGCTGGATTTCCGGCGTGATGTCGAAATCCGCCTGGCCGAACCAGGCAAAGGATTCATTCTTGGTTTGCAGCCTTTCCTTGGCGGCTTCGGCCAGAACGACCGCATAATAGCCGGGCAATCCGAAATTGGTATAATCGATGGGAGCACTGATGCCCGCGGAGAGGATCAGATCGCTGTTCGGTGTTTCTTCCCGGAAATAATAGCCGCCCATATTGACGAAGAGACGATCATTGAAGGCTTTTCCGGAGAAGGTAAGTTCCTGGGAATATTGTATGGTCTCGTCGAAATCCGGCTGCATGCGGATGAGATAGGTGCCGACCACGGCATCCAGATCCTCGTCAGCAATCTGGCGGGTTTTGCGCCAGGCGCTGATGCTTTTCACACTGAAATCGCTGATGGGCCCCAGTGAGCCCACATCCCAATTGGCGGTGACGGCGGCGGTGCTTGTATCCACCCAGTAGCGGCCGGCTGGAATCACGGAGCCTTCGTTACTGGTTTGATCGCTGGCGAACTGGCTAGGCGGCAGGGCTTCGGAGCGTCTGCAAAGCCCCTCGTAACGGTTATATCCATCAATCATCAAAGAAGGATCGATAAAATTGCCGTTAATCAAATTCAAATGTGTTGACGTGAATCCATCGCGCAACAAGGCGCAGCGTTGCGGGCGGGGGGGTTCGCGGATGCGGGTGCGTTCGCCGAACACGTCGATGGTGATGCGATCGGTCGGGAGCCAGCGCAACTGGGCGATGCCCGTGATGCGGTTGTCACCGCCCCATTTGGCATTGTCGTAGGTGTTGGTGAAAAAGCCATTGCTATTGGTGCTGGCGATGGTGAGGCGGCCCATCAGCGTGTCGTCGATCATGGGGATGTTGATCGTGCCGGAGAGATCGCGGCGGCCATGGCTGCCTATATTGGTGCTGACGCTGGCTTCCCAATCATTCGTTGGCTTTTTGAGATTGACCGAGATTGCGCCGCCCGTGGCGTTGCGCCCGAACAGCGTGCCCTGCGGGCCGCGCAAGACCTGAATATTGTCGACGTCCACAATATCCAACATCGCGCCCGCGGCGCGGCCGATATAGACGCCTTCAATATAGGTGGCGACTGCCGGATCGAGGGTGACTTTGGTTTCGCGCTGGCCGACCCCGCGGATGAAGGGTGATGAGTCTCGCTTCACGCCGTTGCCGCCGCCGCCCATGCTGAGGCCGGGGACCACGCCTTCGAGATCGGCGAAGTTACGCACGCCATAACTTTTGAGGTCTTCGGCGCTCATGGCGGTGATGGAAATCGGGATATTCTCGATCGCTTCCTCACGCTTGCGAGCTGTGACGAGAACCTCCTCGATACGGCCAGATGGGGCGGCCTGGGCTATTTGTAAGTTTTGCAGAGCGAGGTTGGAATTCTGAGAGGCGCGTTGCGGAATGATACCTGTGATACCTGTGGAGTCGCGTTTAAGCGTGAAACCGGTTCCGCTGAGGATTTTGGTCAGGGCGCTGTCGGCGGGGAGGTCGCCCTGGACGCCGCGGGTTTTAGCGCCTTTGATGGCATCTTCCGAGATCATCAGATGGACGCCGGTTTGTTTCATATAGATGGCCAGGGCGCTTTGCAGATCGCCGGCTGGAATATTGAAGCTTTCGGCTTGCGCGGGCAGAGCGAGGCTTAAGGCGAAGCAGGCCCCGGCGAAGACGGAATTGAGATAGACTGACTTTTTCATAAATCCCCCTGATGAATATTTTTGTCGGCTTGAAATTTATTGAGAGAGTAAAATCGCATTGTCCCTGGCGCGGACGCGGATGTTGAAGACGTCCTGTGCCAGGCGGATGAAGCCATCGAGATTGGTGGTGGAAATGGTGGCGCTGATGCGCAGGGCGGCGACTTTTGGATCGTCTATTTGCAATTGCTGGCTGTTATAGCGATTGAGTTCGGCCACGACCTGGGCCAGCGTGCTGTGGCGGAAATGCAATGTGCCTTTGCGCCAGCTCAGATCGCTTTCAAGCTCTTTCAGCGGATGTTTGGTGACCGCGACTGTTTGCGCCGTGGCCACGGCCATGTCGCCGGGGAGCAGTAATTTCGCCGGGCTTTTGCGCCATGTATCTTTGGAGATTTCGGCGCTGCCTTCGAGCATGGCGACGCGCACGGTTCCACCTTGTTGATGAACGCGGAACTGGGTGCCGATATCGACGATACGGTGATCCGCGGCATAGACGATGAAGGGGCGGGCGGCATTATGTTTGACATCGAAGAAGGCTTCACCTTTTTCCAGCCGCACGATCCGTCGGGCTTTGGTTTCGCTGACACGGATGCGTGTATCAGTGTTGAGTTCGATCTGCGTGCCATCCGACAGGGGTACGGTTTCATGGCCGCCAATGGCGGTGGCATAGAGCGTTTCACGTGGCTGGCTGAGATAGAGATAACCACCCAGAGAGCAGGCGCTGATGAGGGTGAGCGCGGCTGCGATGCGGGCGAAGCTATTTTTAATCTGCGGTGTGCGGCGCAGGCGGGTGAGGTTTTGGCCCGTGTCTGTTTGCGCAGGGTTTTGCAGCGCTTGCAGGCGGTCCGCGCGGGACCAGACGTGAAGGTGGCGCAAGTAAGCCACTTTGTGGTGCGGCGATTGAGCAAGCCATGTATCGAGGGTGGTTTGATCCGTGTCGCTCCAGCCCGGCAGGCCCTGACGCAGGACAAAGCTGCTGGCTTGCAGATCGATTTCGTTCAGAGCGGGAAGGGGTAAGTTTGAAATGTGATCGCTCATTTTTTTCCTCCGCGATCGGTGAGGTCTTCCTGAAAAAGATCGGTGAGCATGGCGAGGCCGGAGGCAAGATGGGCAAAGGCGGTGCGTTCGGCGATACCGAGGCGCAGGGCGATTTCGCCGGGGGTAAGACCTTTGATTTTGCGCATGATCACGGCTTGTCGCCATGGTTCAGGCATGCGGGCGAGGGCGGCTTCGAGGCGGCGTATATCCTGCCTTGCCATGATGGTGCGGTCGGGGCCGGGTTCATCGCTCTGGAGGCCGAGCGTTTCGAGATCGGCGACGGCGTCGATGGAGACGATCTGTTCGCGGCGGATGCGGTCCACCAGTTTGTTGCGCGCAATGGCGAAGGTGAAGGCGCGCGCCGAAGCGGGGCGTTCTGTTTGGGCGCTGCTGTAAACTTCAACAAAGACATCCTGACACAGATCCTTGAGATCGCTCTCATTGCGCCAGCTACGGCGCAGGAATTTCATCAGGGCGGGTTCGAGTGGGAGGATTTCCGCGACAAACCAGGTATCAAGTTCGGAGAGGGCAGGCGTCATGGTTGGGCGCCCAGCCTCATTATTTTCGTGACTCTTACCTGGTGTCTTGGCCATCCCCCGCCTTCTTTTGTTCGAGGGTCGAACACGTCCTTGCAGGATAGGTCGGATGGCGCGCGGAAAACTGCAAAAATAAATTGCAGTTAGCGCAAGAAAATTTCAGATGCTTGAAATCAGACGGGTTTTCCGTAGCGCCATTCCACCGCCTTTTGCACCAGCACGAAGAACAGGGGCACAAGGAAGATGGTGAGGATGGTGGCGGAGAGCATGCCGCCGATCACGCCGGTGCCGATGGCGTTCTGGCCGCCTGCGCCCGCGCCGGTGGAAATGGCCAGCGGCGTGACGCCTGCGATAAAGGCGAAAGAGGTCATGAGGATGGGGCGCAGGCGTTGGCGCGCAGCCTCGATCGCGGCTTCGCGGGCGGGAACACCGCGGCGCACAGCGAATTCGGCAAATTCCACGATCAGGATGGCGTTCTTGGCGGACAGGCCCATCGTGGTCAGCAGGCCGACCTGGAAGAACACGTCATTATAGAGACCGCGCATCGTGGCGGCGAGCAATGCGCCGATGACGCCGAGCGGAATCACCAGCAGTACCGAGAAGGGGACGGACCAGCTTTCATAAAGCGCGGCGAGGCATAGGAAGATCACCAGAATAGACAGGGCATAGAGAGCGGGGGCCTGGGAGCCTGCCTCGATTTCCTGATAGGAGGCGCCAGACCATTCATAGCCGGTGCCCTTGGGCAATTGGCTGGCGATCTTTTGCATTTCCTGAATGGCGGTACCGGAGCTGATGCCCGGTGCGGCGGCACCCTGAATTTCGATCGAGGAGACACCGTTGAAACGTTGCAGGGCCGAGGGGCCGCGCGCCCAGGCCAGTTTGGTGAAGGAGGAGAAAGGCGCCATTTCGCCGGTTGTATTGTTGCGTTCGTGCCAGGCGTAAAGATCTTCGGGGAGCATGCGATAGGGCGCATCGCCTTGCAGATAGACGCGTTTGACACGGCCACGATCGACAAAGTCGCTGATGAAGCTGCCGGCCCATGCGGTGCTCAATGTGTCATTGATATTGGCGAGAGAGAGGCCCAGCGCGCTGGCTTTGGCCGTGTCGATATCGATATGGAGCTGGGGGGTGTCTTCCAGCGAATTGGGGCGTACGGCCATCAGCAGCGGGTTTTGCGCGGCGAGGCCCAGCAATTGATTGCGGGCATTTTGCAGGCCTTCATGGCCAAGGCCGCCGCGGTCTTGCAATTGGAACGTGAAGCCGGCGGAGATGCCAAGGCCCGGCACGGAAGGGGGGATCAAGGCGAAGGCCTGGGCGTCGCGGATTTTGGAATAGGCCCCCATGGCACGACCGACAATCGCATTGGCGTGACGGGAGGCGCCGCTGCGTTCGCTCCAATCTTTCAGGCGGACAAAGCCGACGCCGGTATTCTGGCCCGCGCCGGCAAAGCTGAAGCCGACAACAAGGAAGAGGTCTTCGACATTTTCTTTCTCGTCGACCAGATAGTGATGCTCCACCTGTTTCGCCACTTCAAGGGCGCGCGACTGGATGGCGCCCGCGGGAAGGGTGAATTGGGTGATGACAAAGCCCTGATCTTCTTCCGGCAGAAAGCCGCCCGGCAGGCGGACAAAGAGCAGGATCAATGCGCCGATGATCGCCACATAGCCGACCAGCGGCAGGATGGGCTTATCAAAAATACGTAAGAGGGAGCGCTTATATTTCTCGACACCGGCATCGAAATTTCTGTTGAACCAGGTGAAGAAGCGGCCCTGTTTGGCATGGCCCTCGGCCGGCAGGGGTTTCAGAAGTGTGGCGCAAAGTGTGGGAGTGAGGATCAGCGCCACGACCACGGATAGAGCCATGGCCGAGACAATGGTGATGGAGAATTGGCGATAGATCACGCCGGTCGAGCCACCGAAAAAGGCCATGGGCACAAAGACGGCGGAGAGCACGAGGCCGATGCCGATCAGGGCGCCGGTAATTTCCTGCATGGATTTACGGGTGGCTTCCAGTGGGCCGAGTTTTTCCTCCCGCATGATGCGTTCGACATTTTCCACGACGACAATCGCATCATCGACCAAAAGGCCGATGGCCAGCACAAGGCCGAACATGGTCAGCGTGTTGATGGAATAGCCGAAGGCCGCCAGCACCCCGAATGTGCCCAGCAGCACAACGGGCACGGCAATGGCGGGGATGAGCGTGGCGCGCCAATTCTGCAGGAAGAGATACATCACCAGAACGACGAGCACGATGGCTTCGATCAGGGTCTGGACGACGGCATTGATCGAGATGCGCACAAAGGTGGTGGTATCGACCGGATAGACCAGATCCATGCCGGGGGGGAAGCTGCCGCGAAGGGATTCGGCTTCCGCGCGGACGGCATTGGCGGTGGCCAGTGCATTGGCGCCGGGCGAGAGCTGGATCGCGATACCGGATGCGGGCATGCCTTTATAGCGGCTCTGGATGCCATACATGGCCGAGCCAATTTCGGCGCGCGCCACGTCTTTGAGTTTGACGACCGAGCCATCGGTCTGGGTGCGCAGGATGATTTCGTCAAATTGCGCGGCGGTTCTGAGGCGCGACTGGGCGGTGACGGTGATATTGAGCTGCTGCCCTTCGACCACAGGCTGAGAGCCCAAGGCGCCTGCCGCGACCTGTGCATTCTGGGCCTGCACGGCATTACGGACATCGGCGGGGGTCAGGCCAAAAGCTTGCAACTTGTAGGGATTGAGCCAGATGCGCATCGCATATTGCGAGCCAAAGACCTGAATATTGCCGACGCCGGGCACGCGCGCCAAAGAATCCTGAAGATTGCTGGCTAGGAAATCGGAAATATCGACATTGTCGTAGCGGCCGCTTTTATCATAGAGGCCGACAATCATCAGGAAGCTGTCACGCGATTTGGTGACCGTGACGCCCAACCGTTGTACTTCTTGTGGCAGCAAGGGCAGGGCTTGCTGGATTTTATTCTGCACCTGCATTTGCGCCACATCGGGATTGGTGCCGTTGCGGAAGGTGGCGGTAATGGTCATCTGGCCGGCAGAGGTGCTGCTGGAGGCGAAATAAAGCAGATTATCGACGCCCACCAATTGCTGTTCGATGATCTGGGTCACCGAGGTTTCCAGCGTTTCGGCATTGGCGCCCGGATAGGTCGAAACGATATTCACCGCGGGCGGCGCGATGTCAGGATAGCGTTCGATCGGCAGGGTGAAGATCGACAGCCCACCGATGAGCATGATCACAATCGCGATCACCCAAGCGAAGACCGGACGGTCGATAAAAAATTGAGACATCGTCTATTCAGCCGTTCCGGGCTTGCCCGGCGCTGAAGTCGCGGGCGCCGGTGTGGGCGCGCCTGCTGGTACAGGATTGACGACAATATTGGGCTGGACCTTTTGCAGCCCTTCCAAAATCAACTGTTCGCCATCGTTCAGCCCGTCTTTGACGAGCCATTTATTGCCCATGGTGCGCACCACCTGTATCGAGCGGCGCTGGGCTTTTTTATCCTTGTCCACCACAAAGGCGATGGGCCTGCCCTTTTCGTCATATTGGAGGGCTTCCTGCGGGATCAGCAGGCCCTTGGGGTCGACCCCTTCGGACACCACGGCGCGGACAAACATGCCCGGCAGCAAAAGACGTTCGGCATTAGGGAACAGCGCCCGCAACGTGACCGAGCCGGTGTTCTGCTCCACCGTGACTTCGCTGAATTGCAGTTTGCCCTCATGCGGATAGATGGAGCCATCTTCCAATAAGAGTTTGACCTGTGTGGCGACCGGCGTATCGCGATCGACCTGTCCGTTGGCCACCAGCTTTTTCAAGCGCAGCAATTGCACGCTGGATTGGGTAATATCGACATAGATCGGATCAAGCTGCTGGATAGAGGCCAGCGGCATGGGCTGCGCCGCCGTGACCAGCGCGCCCTGCGTGACGGCAGAACGCCCGATCACACCTGAAATTGGGGCGGTGACTTTAGTATTATCCAGATTGATGCGTGCGGCATCCATCTGGGCTTTGGCCTGGGCTGTATTGGCGGCGGCCTGCTGATAATTGGCCTGCGCGTCGTCGTGATCCTGTTTGCTGATCGCATTGGCTTTGAGCAGCATGGCGAAACGTTCTGCACGTGCTTTTGTGCTGGTGACGCTGGCGCTGGCGCTGGTGAGCGCGGCGCGCGCACTGTCATAGGCAGCGCGATAGGGGCCGGAGTCTATTTCATAGAGCACATCACCGGCTTTGACCGCCGCGCCTTCGACGAATTTGCGCGATGTGATGATGCCATTCACCTGGGGGCGGACTTCGGATACGGCAAAGGGACTGGTTCTGCCGGGAAGTTCAGTGGAGAGGGTGACGGGTTCTACTTTGAGGGTGATGACCCCGACTTCAGGAGGCGGGGGCGCGCCTGTTGGCGTTTCATCACCGCAGCCAACCAGCATGGGGGCCATGGCCAATAGCGCGACCGTCAGAAAGGCAGACCGCAGCATAGTCATGACCACTTCCATAAGTTGAGTAGAACATCCATTAACCCCCCATGAGGGTTAGTTCGCAAGTGCAGCATCGTCAAGGGCATGCCAATTCCATATGCGCATTTTGAACCAGAGATAGAGTGGGCGAATGCGACAATTCCAAGGCGTTTATCGTGCTTTGAAAGCAAAGATGACGGTGCCATCTCTGTTTTTACTGGCTTAGCTCCTTAACGAGTGCTGCTTATATTTGTTGCAACTTGATACTGGCCGATTATGGAGCATCGACCAGCACGATTTCGCTATCTTCAGTTGCTGTAATCTTTATTTCTGCCTCCTGCGTAATGGCTGCACCGTCGCGGGCCGCGAGTTGCAGGCCGTTCACGCTGATCGAACCCGTTGAGGACACAAGATAGGCATGGCGATCTGGCGATAACCCATATGTGGCGCTTTCACCCGCTTTCAATGTGGCACCCATGACACGGGCATTGGCATTGATCGGCAGGGCGTCTTTGTCTTCGCTATAGCCGCTGGCAAGGATGACCAGTTGCCCCGAACGTTCGCCGCGCGGGAAGGGTTTTGAGCCCCAATTGGGTATCCCCCCACTGCTTCTGGGCATTATCCAGATCTGAAACAAAGTGGTGGTTTCATCTTCCTGATTATATTCGGCATGGCGAATGCCGGTGCCTGCGCTCATCACCTGCACGTCGCCAGCTTCGGTGCGGCCTTCATTACCCAGGCTGTCCTTATGGGTAATGGCGCCTTTGCGGACATAGGTGATGATTTCCATATCGGCATGGGGATGCGCCGGAAAACCGGTTTGCGCGGAGATTTCGTCGTCATTCCAGACGCGTAGATCGCCCCAGCCCATATTTTCGGGATCATAATATTGCGCAAAGGAAAAATGATGACGGGCTTTCAGCCAGCCATGATCCGCACCGCCCAATGTTTCAAAAGGTCTCCTGATAATCATGACACTCTCCTATCTGGGAACATAGATAGGAAGGCGGTCTGCTATTTTCTATAGGGGTGTCTGACGCTCGCCGCTTTGGGCGGCTGTGACGATGGCATCCAGCAGATGGTGACGGGTGAGTGCCTGATTGAAATCGGGCTGGGCGCGGCTGGGATCATTACTGAGGATCGCATCGGCCAGGCGGACATAGAGCTGCGCCACATTGAAATAGACGCTCTCACCATAATTCTCCGGCACTAGTCGATATTTTTCGGGGATGGGCAGAGGTTGGAGCGGCTCATTCAATGTATTGCTGCCTTCCAATTTCAAGGGCGCCATTTGCGCGCTTAAAGGGCCGGTGTCGCGGAGGGAGAGGCTGCCGCCGCGGCCATTAATTTCGAACAGGAATTTTGTGGCATGGGGCACGCCGCCCTGGATATGCACCGAGGCGATGGCCCCGGATTGCAATGTGCCCGTGATGGCAATGTTATCGGGCGAGGTGCAGGACACGGTTTCGCCCGTATCGACGAGGGTGGCGGTTTTACGCTGGGTTGCCAGCGTGGCGTTGAGCGAGGCCCATTCGCCAAGGCAATAAGACAATATATCGAGTGAATGGCCGCCGGCTATGGAGAGCACCGTCGCGCCGTTTTGGGCATCCAGAATATAGGCATTCGCGCTGTCCAGGCCCAGCGCCCAGTTCGGCACGGTGGTGAGCATGGTGCAGGACAGGACGTCACCAATATAATTCTGCGCAATCAGATCGCGGACATATTGGATGGTGGGGGAGCCGCGGCCTTGCAGACCGATCATGTGGCAGACGCCTTTGGCTTGGGCAAGATCACGCATTTCTTGCGCCTGTTCCGAGGTGACGCCCAGCGGCCATTCGCAATAGACATGTTTGCCCGCCTTTAATGCATTCATGGTGAGGGCATGATGATGCGGGGCTTTGACCGTGATCACGACAAGATCGATCTCTGGATGATCGATCAGCGCTTGCGGATCACCGAATGCCAGCGGCACGCCGAAATGTTTGGCGGCTTCATCGGCAGAGCTTTGGCGCGTCGTGGCCACGGCTTTAATTTCATATTGCGGGAGATCACGCAGAGCGGGCATATGCACCATGGCTGCCCAGCCGCGATTGGCCGAGATGCCGATCAGGCCGACGCGGATTTTCTTAGCCATGATTATGCAATGCCCGTTGTGGGGATGCGCTTGACGCGCAAGGGGCGCTGATATTGCAGATCGGTTTTATCGCGCGCGGGGACGCCTGAGATGGCGTGTCCGCTGGAGGGCGGCATACCGGTGGCGATGAGATTGCCATTCCATTCCATCAGGCAGACACGATCTGCGATAGCCCATTTGCCGTTGCGCCGTTCGAAGCGATCCATATAGCGCCCGCCGCAAAGCATGACCTGAACAGGGGTTTCATCACCCGGCTTGGATTTCGGGGTCAGGCTATAGAGGAAATAGGTCGTCGCATGGGCGATGTCGCCATCCAGTTCGCAGCGGTGATTCATCGTGAGGTGATGATGCGTATGGGACAGATAATCCCTATGACGCTTCATCGTGAAATCGACAAATTCCGCAGCCGGAGCGCAAATCGTGCCGTGATCATCCCAGGCATCCTCATGATAGGCCGAGAGCACCAGTTCGCGGTCCAGCCGGTCCATGCCGTGGCAATAGCGGTGGATGCAGTCGAGAATTTGCTGGCGGTCGCTGAGTTCGCGGATGGTTTTTTCGAGATCGGGGGGCATGGCCGGGCTTCCTGATAATTTCGGGAAGAGTGGCATTCGTGCGCTAAGGCATCAATTGTCTCAAAAAATATCGCCTGGGAGATGGCGCCTTAAAATAACAGTGGCGAGCCAACACACATCTCCTTGATCCGTGCGGCTGTGGAATCTGTCATCTCAGAATTTCTTCAAAGCGCGCGCCCTCAAAGCTGTGGGCCAGTAATCGATCTTTTTTTAAATAATCTTCGCGGCCTGCATAAGTAAATCAAGATAAAAATGCGATTACTTGTTGAAGTTAAACAGTAAAATGAAGACTGATTGATCAATCGATTCAAACAGTTATTGAGTAAAACGTGCCTTTATTTTTAAGCTGCTCTTAAATCTCCAAATGTAGATTGACCTCACCCAATAACGGGGTGCGTCAGACCAATACCGGAGTAAGTTTCATGAAAATCATCTCGCGTTTTATTCGCGATGAGGGCGGCGCGACCGCCATCGAATACGGGCTAATTGCTGCTTTAATTGCAGTTGTCATCATCGGCGCCCTTCAAGCGCTGGGCGGCG
>CAZOJG010000014.1:12892-39108 GCA_964580115.1 uncultured Rhizobium sp. | reverse complement strand
TCAACGATGTCGCGGGTAATTTGGGCGGCGGCGGTGGTGGCGGCGGCGGCGGCGATTAAGAGGTTGGGCTAAGCCTCCACTTGGCCCGGCACCCAGTAACGGCCCGCTTCTCTCTCTCAAGTTATAGCGGGCCGTTGCGCTTTCTGGCGTGGCGTTCAACACATCTAACGGCAATCATAGCGGCCAAATTGTTAGGTTGCCGGTAGATTCAAACGTGAATTATTGGCGATGGTTCGTCGCCATTCGGGAAAGACGCCAATCTCACTTGCGATCTCATCCCATTTGGAAAATGCGTCTGTGGCTTCCTGAAGAATGGCTTTTCCTCTTCCTCGTTTTAGTCCGGCGGTCTTAGAAAATTCGATGAAATCGGCCCGGGTAAAGCCATCGCGCTTTGCGTTCATCGACATTTGATGTTGGGACGTCCATATCCCGTCGGGATTATAGTTATAGGAAATGCCGAAAGCTGGTGAGAGCGACCATGCGCCGGTTTTATCCATCAGGAAGCCAATATTCTTGACGTGATCATCCTGATTGCGACCGATGATGTTGAAGGCTGTCCGGCGAAATTGCTCTTCGAATGTTTCCATAGGAAGTTCAAGCTGCCGCATGGCCATCATCGCCTGTTCATAGGAATTGGCACCGGCATTGTTGAAATCTAAAGTCACACAAATATAGCGGCGTTGTGGGTGTGCGACTGGGCGGCACCACGCCGGACAAGGGCAAGGGGTTGGCCTTTACTCTCGCCGGTGCGCCCAATGTCGGTGATCGCTGGATCATCCCAGTGACGCCTGTTGCCAGCTGGGCGGGGCTGGCGCGGGTCAATAATCTTGGGCCGGATCCTAATGGTAAGCCTATCGCCAATGCCGGTGGGCAATATCCCGGCGATTATTGGGCGGCCATGGCGCTTTTCGCACGCGATTACCCGGCAGTGAATGATCTATTGCCGAAGCTAAAGCAGGATATGATTGAATCCGGCTGTGCCGTCACCTAGCGAAACAACTTCGCGGCGTGATACGCCGACGCCGATCTATTGAAAGAAGCCGCTCATCTTGCGATGGGCGGCTTTTTTATTGAATATTCTCAATCAATACTAAGCAGCCTTGGTGAGCGCGCGTTCCACCGCATCTGGGTCTTTCTCCAAAACAGTCAGTAGAACGCGGGCAGCGGTATCAATTTTACGGCCCTGTTCCCAACCTTCGATGGTGCGGGCCGGGATGCCGAATTTAGCTGAGAACTCTCCTATATTCGTCGCGACTTTCTTACGAATTTCCCGGACCCGTTCTTTCGTGAAAGGCTCAATCTCGCGTGTGGGCAGAGCAATTTCACCTTTTTGATAAGCTTGGGCCTCCTTTAGACCTTGGATCAGGTCGCGCCCGAATTGCGTGTCGCGTTTGGTCGCCTTCATCCTTTTAACTCCTCAGTGATTTCCCGAATAATTTCCAACTGTTGAGCAGAGAGATTTTCCTGTTTTGATTTGCCGTAAGCCAAGATCAGAAAAATCGTGTCATCAACCATCACAGCCAGATAGATCGCCCGACCTCCGCCGCTTTTCCCTTTGCCTTTCATGGCAAAACGAATTTTGCGAGCCCCGCCCAACCCTTGAATAACGTCGCCAGCATCAGGGTTAGCTGCCAATTCGTTTTCCAACTTGGCCAAATCAGCCTCAGAAGCGCCCAGCTTCTTGAAAACATTGGTGCGAACAATCTTCATGCAAAGAATATACGCAGATAGCGTATTTCAATCAAGTAAATTCTACGCTGATCGCGTATTATTCTAATGCTGGGCCCACCTTTAATCATTAAACTTTGGGCGCTGTGGAGTGCTCGGAAAACTGCCTTCGCTGTGGCTACACTTGGCAGCAAAGCCCGGTCCAGCTCCTGCTCAAGGTCGATCACCGCGAGGTGCGTATGGATGAGGTCGCGCGAAACCTGAGTTGCCCGCGATGGAATTGCCGCCCATGTCGGGGTCCGGCTGATCCTGATCCGCAATCATGACGCCAGCAGCTTTGTAGGTGGGCTGCCGTGACGATGGCAAGAATGAAGTAAGATCAGTGTCCGTTGTTCAGATGCATTTTTGGAAAACACAACGGACTAGAATGGAAAACACTTTTTGGACGTGTCGCTAAACCATTGAAAAATGGTGCCCAGGGGCGGAATCGAACCACCGACACGCGGATTTTCAATCCGCTGCTCTACCGACTGAGCTACCTGGGCATCCGGGCCGCGATCAGGATCGGGGCGGAATGGCGGTCTTCATAATGGAGCAGGGGGCGTTCGTCCAGCTTGGAAAAGCGACGAATTAGCCTGCAATGCCAGAAATTTAGGTCCTGGAATTCTATCTTTTGAGATTTCGGGGTGGATTGCCCTTCTATCAGCTGGAATCAGAGTCTTCGGCCGGTCCGCCGGGGATGCTGTATGTGCCTTTGAGCCAGCGGCCCAGATCGATATTGGCGCAGCGCGAGGAGCAGAAGGGGCGGATATGGGATTGCTGTGGCTTGCCGCAGATCACGCAGGGGCGGGTCTCGGCGGCGTGGGGCCCGGTGCTGGCCTTCTGATCAGGCGAGGGGGCTGACATCGAATCCTTCCCTTGTGAAGGCTTGCCGTGCTTCGAAGCTGACACGAGCGGCGCCGCGGCGCATCAGGGCAGGGCGGATTTCCGCTTCATGTTCCATGATCCAGTCAATCACCTCGGGCGAGGCGCGTATATGAATGGGCTTGCCGGGTGAGGCAATGGCTTCGCGTTCCACGGCGCGCAGCACATCGAGGGCCACGCTGTCACGGGTGCGGCTACGACCAAGACCATGGCAGGGGCGGCAGGTTTCGGTAATCAGTTTGATCAGCGGATCGCGGATACGTTTGCGGGTAATTTCCACCAGACCAAATTCCGACATGGGCAGAAGCTGGGTGGGGGTGCGGTCTTTGGCGAGGCTGCTGGCCAGCATGGCCAGAACTTTTTCGATATTTTCAGCTTCGGCGATATGGATGAAATCCACCACGATCAACCCGCCTATGCCGCGCAGGCGCAATTGGCGGCCGATTTCCTCGGCGGCTTCCAGATTGACCTGAACGCTGGTGTCTTCGAGGCCGCTGCCTGTGGTGTAGCTGCCGGAATTCACATCAATCGCGGTGAGCGCTTCTGTGCCTTCAATCGTGATCCAGCCGCCGGATTTCAGCGGCACGCGGCGCTGGCGCAGCAATTCGATTTCGGTCTCGATCTCATAAAGATCAAAGAGCGGGCCGGGGCCGGAAAAAAAGCCGAGCTTCTGGTCGGCGTCCGGCATGTTCTGGCGGCAATAGTCGCGGGCGGCGCGCAAAGCCTCGCCATCATCAATCAGGACGCGGTCTATATCGGCGCTGACTTCATCGCGCATGATACGTTCTACGGGATCGAGATCGCGATGCAGGATGGCCGGTGATTTGGCATGGCGGCGCTGTTCGAGGATGGGAAGCCAGATCTGGGCTAATCGTTCGGCATCTTCAATCAGATCGCTGAGGCCCAGGCCGATCGCATTGGTGCGGAAAATATAGCCCGCATTCTCCACCAGATTTCCGCTGTTCTGCGCGATCATCTGTTCGCCCAAAGCGGTGAGGCGGCTGCGTTCGTCCTCGTCCTCGATGCGGCGGGAGAGGGCAATGCCAGGCTGGTTGGGCACCAGCACAGAGAGGCGGCCGGGAATGGTGATATTGGCGGAAATCCGCGCGCCTTTTTCGCCGATCGGGTCTTTGACGATCTGGACGAGAATATCTTCGCCCTCGCGCACGCAATCGCTGATTTTGGGGGAGAGGCCTTCTTCGAAGCCGGGCAGGCCCGCCAGGCAGCGGGCTTCGCGCGCGCCCAGAAAGCCGGCTTTATCGAGGCCAAGATCGACAAAGGCCGCCTGCATACCGGGCAATACGCGTTGCACCCGGCCCAGAATGATGGTGCCGATCAGGCTATGCCCGGCCCGGCCAGTGCTGCGGTCTCGATTATCTTCGATGCCGATGCTGCGTTCGAGAAACAGCTCTTCCAGTCGGCCATTTTCGACAATGGCGACGCGGGTTTCGCCCGCCCCGGCGTTAATCAGGACTTCCTTCATATGCCCGCTTCAAAAATAATAATTTTCAATATGGTCGGGCGAGCCTATCACAAAACAGACTGGCCGCATCCCCGAAGCAGGTTAAGGGTGTGGGAAAGTGGCAGGCCCACAACATTGCTGTAAGAGCCGTTCAACGCCTCCACGAAACCATCGGCGCGGCCCTGAATGGCATAGCCGCCTGCCTTACCCAGACCTTCGCGGCTGGCGGCATAGGTTTCGATTTCAGCAGATGTCAGACGGCGGAAGCGCACCCGGGTTAAAATGGTGCGCTGGCGCAGGACATCCTGCGGCAGGGCGAGGGCGATAGAGGTCATCACCTGATGGCTGCGGCCCGAGAGCAGATTCAGGCAGGCGATGACGCCGGCCTCGTCCTCGGGTTTGGGCAGAATGCGCCGCCCGCAGGCGACCACCGTATCGGCGGCCAGAAACATGGCCGGACCCGCCGTCCAGACCGCGCGAACCGTTTCGGCCTTGGCGCAGGCCAGCCGCGCGGCATAGGGCCGGGGCAATTCGTTCTTGAGGGGCGTTTCGTCGAGAGAGGCGGCGCGGACATCTTGTGGAATGATGCCGATTTGCGCCAGCAGGGCGAGACGTCTTGGGCTTTCGCTGGCCAAGATCAGCGGCAAGCGCTTCGCCACGAGATTATTTGAAGCGATAGGTAATACGTCCCTTGGTGAGGTCATAGGGTGTCATCTCCACCATGACCTTATCGCCGGTCAGGACGCGGATGCGGTTTTTGCGCATCTTGCCCGCCGTATGGGCGATGATCTCATGTCCATTCTGCAGCGTCACCCGAAAGGTTGCGTTCGGGAGAAGCTCACTGACGATGCCCTCAAATTCGAGCAGTTCTTCTTTGGCCATTATTCCTCTGGTTTATTGGGCTCTGACGGTCTGACTTCACGAGCCTAGCGGCGCGGGACATTGCACCGAAATGACAGAAAATCAAGGCTTTGGGCTAAAACACGCCCAGTTTCAGGAATCTGCCGCCCGATCTACCGCGAAGCGCGCCTGAATACGCCTCATCAATTCGTCGCGGACGGCGCGATAGGCGTCCAGCCGCTGAGTGCGGGAGCCATCGACGGCGGTGGGGTCCATGGTAGGCCAATATTCCAGTTCCAGCGACGAGGTGCGGGTCAATTCCACCGCCTTATGCTGGGCTTCGGGGGACAGCGAAATGACGATATCGAAGGAGCTGTCTTCCAGATCGTCAAAGCTTTTGGGCCGATGTTTGCCGATTTCGATGCCAACTTCTTCCATCACCTCTACGGCCATGGGGTCGAGTTCGCCGGCTTTAGCCCCGACCGATTCCACATAGACAAATTTGCCGAAGAGGTGGCGCATGATCGCCGCCGCCATGGGGCTGCGCAGCGCATTCCATGTGCAGGCAAACAGGACTGCGCCGGGCAGTTCTTCGCCATTGGGCCCCCGCATGGCATCAGCCTTTCAGATGCAACACG
The DNA here is from genome assembly GCA_964580115.1 of uncultured Rhizobium sp. Lineage (GTDB taxonomy): Bacteria > Pseudomonadota > Alphaproteobacteria > Micropepsales > Micropepsaceae > Rhizomicrobium. The sequence goes on along the minus strand of CAZOJG010000014.1, from coordinate 33,576 downwards.
CAGATCAGGGTGAAAAGGCGGCGGGCCGTATCGAAATCGATCTCGATCTTACCTTTCAATCTTTCCTGCAGCAGGGTGGAACCATCATTGTGCAAGCCGCGCCTGCCCATATCCAAGGCTTCGATCTGTGAGCGTGGTGCGGCGCGGATGGCGTTGAAATAGCTTTCGCAGACGACAAAATAATCTTTGATCACGCGGCGCAGCGGCGTGAGCGACAGCATGATGCGGCCATGTTCGGTTTGATCTTCAAGCCGTATATCAAAGACAAGCCGGTTCTCTTCGGCCCCCAGCACCAGATGATAGGGGCCGCCTTGCGAGCCATTGGGTTGGAAACTATTGGCTTCCAGCAAATCGTAAATAGCGATTTCGCGTTCCTGTTCCACTTCACGCGTGCGCCGGATCACCGAACTTTCATCCAGAACGATCGAGGTGAGGCGGAATGGCGATTGGGTCATGCTGGATCAGGTCGCGGGTTTTAAACGGGCGGCCACCGAATTGGCATGGGCGTCCAGACCTTCGGATTGAGCCAGCGCCACGGCGGGGCGACCCAGCACCGCCAGAGCCTGATCCGAACAGGAGAGCAAGGTGGTGCGTTTCATGAAATCCAGCACCGACAGACCGGAGGAGAAACGCGCCGTGCGCGCGGTCGGCAAAACGTGATTGGGACCGGCAATATAATCGCCCATCGCTTCGGGCGTGTTGCGGCCAAGGAAGATCGCCCCGGCATGGCGGATATGGGGAAGCAGCGCTTCGGGATCGGCTACGGCCAGTTCCAGATGTTCGGGCGCGATATGATTGGACAGGGCGCAGGCCTCACGCAGACTTTCCACGACAATGATCCCGCCGAAATTACGCCAGCTTGGCCCGGCGATGGATTTACGCGGCAATGTTTCCAAGGCGTATTCCACGGCTTGCGCAACACGATCGGCAAAGGCGGCATCATCGGTAAGCAATATGCTTTGCGAGGATGTGTCATGTTCGGCCTGGCTGAGCAGGTCGGCGGCCATCCAGTCGGGATTATTCGCGCCATCGGCGATGACCAGAATTTCCGACGGGCCGGCGATGGAATCTATGCCCACCTTGCCGAAGACTTCGCGCTTGGCGGCGGCGACATAAGCATTACCGGGGCCGGTGATTTTATCGACCGGGGCAATGCTTTGCGTGCCATAGGCAAGGGCGGCCACGGCTTGCGCGCCGCCGATGCGATAGATTTCGCGGATGCCCGCACGTTTGGCTGCCGCCAGAACCAGAGGATTGATTTTTCCGCCACTGGCCGGTGTGACCATGACGATGCGTTCGACACCTGCAACATGGGCAGGGATGGCATTCATCAAAACCGAACTGGGATAGCTGGCGGTGCCACCGGGGACATAAAGACCGACACTGTCCAGCGCCGTCCAGCGCCAGCCCAGTGTTGCGCCGATTGGATCTGTATAGCATTCGTTCTGCGGGATCTGGCGGCGGTGATAATCTTCAATCCGCTGGGCGGCGATATCGATGGCGTGGAGCAATTCCGGCGCACAGGATTTTTCGGCTTCATCGAGATCGGCGGGGCTGACGCGCAGATTATGCGGGTTCAGGTCCAGCCGGTCGAATTTGGCGGTGAGCGCGAAGAGGGCGGCATCTCCATCGCGGCGGACCTGATCGATAATCGTGCGCACGCTTTGCGCGACATCTTCCTCGGCCTCGCGCGTGGCGGATATCAGAGCCTCGAAATCGGCTTTGAACGTTTTATCTTTGCTATTGAGACGGCGGGCCATGCCTATACCTCGTCCAGCGGATGTTGCGGGCGAGAAAGGGTGGGCCATGGATCGCTCATATCGGCGAGGCCGGCTTCCAGACATTCCACTTCGAGCCGCAGCACGCCGCCGCCTGAAAAGAGAAGCTCAACGATGCCCGCACAATCATCGGGCGCGGTGGGGGTGAAGCGGATGGTGAGCAGAGAGACCACGGCATCTGGTGCCTCGTGCCGCAGGTTCAATGTTTTGACGCTGAGCACCGTATCGAAATGCAGGCCGGTGCGGATGCGCAGATTTTGGGCCTTGCCGTCTTCCCATTTGAACCGGTTGAACAGCGCGGCGAAGCGGCGGGTTTTAGGCAGATATACAAGATCACGGATTTGCGCCACCGCATCTTGTAATTGCGCGGCAATGACATCCAGATCGGCGCTATCTCTGGCCGCGAGTTTTAGTTTGTTCATTTCTATATTGCTCATGCGGCGCGTCTTTCGATCCGGGCGCCGACGGCGGAGAGTTTTTCTTCCAGCCGTTCAAAACCGCGATCCAGATGATAGACGCGATTGACGATGGTTTCGCCTTCGGCGGCGAGCCCAGCTAGAACAAGGCTGGATGAGGCACGCAAATCCGTCGCCATGACAGGCGCGCCTTTCAGGCGTTCGACACCGCGCACGATGGCCAGATCGCCATCGACTTTGATATCGGCGCCCATGCGCAATAATTCGGGCACATGCATGAAGCGATTTTCGAAAATGGTTTCCTTGATATGGGATGTGCCTTCGGCCACCGCCATCAGCGCCATGAATTGCGCCTGCAGATCGGTGGGGAAACCGGGGAACGGCGCGGTGATGACATCGATGGCGCGCAAGCGGCTGCCATTGCGGGCGATGATCAGGCCGGTATCGGTGGGGGTGATGGTCGCCCCGATAGAGGTGAGCAGCGGCAGCACGGCGCTGATCAGTTCGGCATTGGTTTGCGTCAGTTCGACCTCGCCCCCTGCGATGGCGGCGGCCATGGCATAGGTGCCGGTCTCGATCCGGTCCGGCAAAACAGGGTAATGGGCACTGCCTAAGGTGGCGACGCCCTGAATCGTGATGCGGGACGAGCCAAGGCCTTCGATCTTTGCGCCCATGGCGATAAGGCAATGACCAAGATCGTCGATCTCCGGCTCGCGGGCGGCGTTTTCGATAATGCTTTGACCATCCGCCAGACTGGCCGCCATCAGGGCGTTTTCCGTGGCTCCAACAGATGCGAAGGGAAAGATAATCCGCGCCCCTTTCAGCCCTTTGGGGGCGCGGGCGATCACATAACCATCGGCCAGTTCGATCTGAGCGCCCAAAGCTTCCATGACTTTGAGATGTAGATCGACGGGGCGCGCACCAATGGCGCAGCCGCCGGGAAGCGAGACTTTGGCCTCCCCAAAGCGGGCAAGCAGCGGGCCAAGCACCAGAAAGCTGGCGCGCATTTTACGCACCACGTCATAATCGGCCGTGGTTTTGGTGATCCGGGCGGCTGAGAAAGTATAGGTGCCGCCCGCGCCGAGTGCTGTGCCGGGGGTGAACTGCGCCTCGGCCCCCAATTCGCGCATGATGTCGCCCATAAAGGCGATATCGGCGAGTTTGGGCACATTGGTCAGGGTGAGCGGCTGGTCTGTGAGCAGGCAGGTGGCCATCAAAGGCAGGGCGGCATTCTTGGCCCCGCTGATGGCGATCTTTCCCTGCAAGCGGGCTCCGCCATGAATGCGAATTATATCCATTTACGCTCACACGCCTTTTTTGAATCGCAGGGCCCTTGGTCTGGTCCTGCGGTTTTTAAGTGCCGAATCCTGACTCTTTTAGCCCGCGATACGCCCCCCGGATAGGCGAGAAGCAGGGCGTGGCCGCCCGGCGGCTGGTTTTGCGGCGGGATTTACTTTGTGGGGCAGCTATCAATTGCCGCATCAGCGCCGGGGGCGAGCGGGGCTTTCGATTGCGGCCCTGTGGGCTGGGATGTGGTTTTCGCTTGGCCTTTACGGCGTTTCAGATTTTTCCGCAGCGCTTCAGCCAGGCGCGCGGCGCGGGCTTCGGATTTACCACCTGCAATTTTGCCCGACATGACTTCTTTCCTTGGGCCATTCCTTGGGTTATAGGCTCGCGCCCGGACAAGATTCTGTTCGGATTGGCCAGTTCTATGGCCATGGCGGTGGCCGGAGTAGCGTAGTGGTAGCGCAACCCCTTGGTAAGGGGTAGGTCGAGAGTTCAATTCTCTCCTCCGGCACCAGTATTTCAACAACTTAGCATAACTGTAAGGCGGCACAGGGCCTTACTTTAGAGCGTGCTCGTTACACCTCTATGATCTATACGGATGTTTGGCCCGCAAAACCTTGTCGGCATATTCGCTGGTAATTTGTCAGCAGCGATTACAGGCTGAGATCGCCATTCTTACCGCACATGAATAATACAATGGTTTACTTGCATTAATCTCGAAGTTCCATTTTGGTACAATATTTGCATCCCTTTGGGTTTTTCACTGGAGGTGTAAATGTTGTTGCGATCTATGCTGCTTGCTGGATTAGTTAGCCTTGTTGCTGTGCCCACCATGGCAAGCACAATCACCCATTACAGTTCGGCCATGAGTTTTGGTGCGCCTGCCGCGACGAGCGAGCAGAACTTGAGCAATGGTGAGGCTGCATCAGCGACCCTCAATTATTCCGCGCCATTTGTCTGGGGTGGCTCTAGCACGTTCCAGAATGCGCAATTTGTCGGACAAGCCTCCGCGACATTGAATGATGGATCGCTGCGGACCTATTCCTCTGTGACCAATCATGCGCCGATTAGCGGTCCAATACTGGCCCTGGGTGCGCGCTCGCACATGAATTATTCCGAGGCCGGGTTCGGGGATACTTTCACCATTGGTCTGAGTGACCCGCATGTTGCGGTATCCGGTGCCATGGCGACTCTGAAATTCACGATCTCAGGGACCTTTACCTCCACGGGCGCGATTGACCTGAATTCGACCTATGATCAATTCGGTCAGGCCACCGCCTATAATTCTTTCGAATTTTCCTCGGGCCTTGCAGTGCACCAGGTCGGTGCTTTCGATATTCAGAACCAGGCGCGGTCGCTGAATATGGATGATTTCGCTGATTTCAGCGAATATTATGCAGCGTTCCTTGCACTGAATGCACAATATGAAGACACGCTGATCGCGCGGACTGCCGTCAGCCAGCATTCCAATCAAACGGTCGTAAACGCTGCGGTTCTGCCTCCTGGCTATCAATTGACACTGGCGGAAGATGGAACAGTTCTTGTGGTTCTGGAATTGCAGCTTTCACTCGACGATATTGAAACCAGCTTTGAATGGCATGCAGATCTGTTCACGCGGGTGATTTTGGATTCTTCCACCATCAATGCTTCGTTGACAGCTGATTTTGGTCATACGGCTGTGCTGGAAGTGGTTTTGCCCGAAGGCTACACATTGACGTCCTCATCCAACGCGTTTCCGGATGCGAATGTCGTGACAGCGACGCCTTCAACATCTGTGCCTGAAGCCCCTGCGCTGGCGCTGTTTGCGATGGGGCTTGCCGGGCTTGTTCTCAGCCGCATGCGCCGTAAAGCCTGATTCAGGCTGATCGTTTTACAACACTCTGAAAGCGCCTTTTTCGCAAGAAAAGGGCGCTTTTTTTCGTTGTCATGTTCTTTTGCACCGCAAAAAGATAGAACTGCGCGAAGATTTCATATGTGTATCTTCTGAATTCAGGATGTGCATGTGCATATATGCGCATGAGATGTTTTCAGTGGTCTCAATAAAAAAGCATGGCTTTCAATCATATAATTCAAACATCGATTGAATTTGCCCGTTAGGCGCTCATTGCGTGCATTACAGCGCCATCGCAAACATGCGGGACTGGCGCTTGTTCATTACTCAAAATACCGACAATTTCAGCGTCAATAAAATTGCGAAAGCGCCAATAGCGCTATAACCAAAAACAAAAAATCAGGGAGCTTTTCATGAACATTGAATCCCGAGCGCATTCTCCAACATTGCGAACAGCGACCATCTAAGCGCCAACACGTCTGCATTCTTATAAAATTCGTGCGCCACACGTTCAAACACTGCGTGCGTGTGAAGGCGTGCCTGCGTCTACAGTATGGGGGAGTTTTATCATGTTGAAATCCGGGCTTTTATCATCTGCCAGTTTAATGGCGGTTATTGTCGGCGCTTTGCACATGGCGGCGCCTGCGGCGCATGCTGATGAGGCAGGGCAGAGCGCATCATCGATTATCGGATTGGAAGACGTAATTATTACGGCAAGGCGCGTTGAAGAGCGGCTTCAGGATGTGCCGGTGGCCGTGACGGAGCTAAGTGGGCGCGTGCTGGAGCAAAAGGGCGTCGTCAATACGATGGATCTTAAAACCGTTGCGCCATCACTGCATGTCGATGTCTATGCCATTCCGGAAGTTTTGATTGTGGGTGTGCGAGGGCAGCGTAACGGGACGCCATTTCCGGGGCAGGATTTGGCGGTTCAATATTATGTCAATGAAGTTCCTTTTGGGTTTCAGTACGGCCTTAATCAGGCGATGTTCGACATATCCAGTGTGCAGGTTCTGAAAGGACCACAAGGCACGCTGTTTGGCCGAAACTCTACTGGTGGCGCTATTCTCGTGAACCCTACGCGCCCGGAACAGACCTTTGGCGGCTATGCCAAAGTTGGCGGCATATTTTTTCAGGAAGGCACCGGAAAAACATTGGAAGGTGTTTTGAATGTTCCAGTGAATGACATGCTGGCTTTGCGGCTGGGTGTCAGCATTCTGGATCGCGATGGCTATGTGCGCAATGTCACGCCGCGCGATTTGCCGATCTTCAATCCCAATCCACTGCAAATTCAAACGACCGACTATGAACCTTTAGGCTCTTCCCAAACGCAGTCATGGCGTGTGGGCCTTTTGTTCACGCCCATGGCTGATTTTGATAGTTATTTCCTGTATCAGGGCGGCCATTCTTATTCCAACGGGTATCCATCGCAATTGCGTGCGGTCAATCCGTCTGGATTGGCAGCCACGACCTATGATGGCTCCAGCCCGACCCGGCCTTCAATATTGGATGCGCTAAGCGTTACAGAGGCCGCGAAGCGGGATTATTTCTGGTCCGCCACGTCTTACGCGAAATTTCCCAATGAGGTGAATACGCATTCCGTTTCAAATTCATCGAGCTGGAATTTAGGCAATATCACATTGAAAAATGTGATGGGGTATAACCACACCAAAGTGCATACACATCAGGATGCGAATGGAACGCCATTCCAAATTTTGATGCCGGTCATTAGTACGGGTGGTCATGAATTCTCAGAGGAATTCCAGGTCCAGGGGGACTCATTCGGTGGGTCTCTGAAATGGATCGCCGGTATTTTCTATTATGATCAGGAATATTACCGGACGACTTACCCGCTTTATACCTTCACCGGTACCGCGTCGCAATTGAATGGCGGGGTTGCCAATAGTGATGGCATATCGATCTTTTTAAATGGCACGCAAAGTCTGTCATCATTGGTGGATGGTTTGTCGCTGACAGCGGGTGTCAGATATAATCATGACAATCGCAACATGCATATTTACAATGAAGCGAACCCGACCACCTGTAATTTGCGCGATGAGTTAGGGGATCGCCTGCCTTTGGATAGCTGCTTCTACGACGGAAGCACGTCGTTCTCCAGCATAAGTTACACCGCCACGCTGGATTATAAGATTGATGAGACGTCCCTGATTTATGTTGCGAAACGTCGTGGTTATAGATCGGGCGGATATAATGTTCAGGCGCAAACCATTGCGGCATTTGTGCCCTACAAGCCCGAAATTGTGGAAGATTGGGAGTTGGGCTTAAAGAAAGATTGGATATTGGGTGATATGGCGCTGCGCAGCAATGTGGCGGTCTATAGCCAAAAGTACACCAATATTCAGCGCCGGGTCTATTCCCGCACCGATCCTACCAATCAGACTATTCTCAATGCGGCATCGGCCAGTGTAGATGGCGGCGAGATTGAATTGACATTGCTCCCGATGACTGGATTGGAACTATCCGGGTCATATGCATTTACGCAGGCCAAATATAAGGATTTCGTCACCGGTCTTGGCGATTTCACGGATTACGATTTTTCTTTCACGCCTAAAACCACCTTCACGCTTTCCGGGCGTTACAGGCTGCCGGTAGAGCCTTCACTTGGCGAAGTTTCGATAGGGGCCGATTATTATTGGCAGAGCAGGGTATTCTGGTCTGATACAGATCAGGGGCCGCTGTCTGGACCTTTGGATATTATCAGCCAGAAGGGATATGGAAATTTGAATATCCGCGTGGATTGGCGCGAAATATTGGGGTCAAGCGTTGATCTGGCCTTCACAATTAAAAACGCCTTGAACACCGAAGCCTATACGTTCAGCAGCGTGACCTATCAAAGCATGGGCTTTCAACCCGCTTATATGAATACGCCGCGCTTTTTCGGTGTAGAGCTCAAATATAGTTTCGGCAATTGAGACTTGGTGGGAGCGTAGTGATGGATGCCAATGAAAAAATAGCCGCGCTGTCTGCGCAGGTGGAGCAGCAGCGAAAGCTCATTGAGACGCTTTTGGCACGACAGACCGAATTGGAGGACCGTCAGGCTATTATGGATTGTGTCACGGCTTTTTGCCGGGGCATTAACAGGCTGGATCGTGATTTACTTATGTCCAGCTTTCATCCAGATGCGGTGGATGACCATGGATATTTTGTCGGCAATCGTGAGAAATTCGTGGACTATATCGACATGTGCTATCAGGGCATGTCGGTGACTGAGCATTATATTATGAATCATCGCCTTGAACTGGATGGCTCAGTTGCGCATGGGGAAACCTATTGGTTGGCGATTACTGGCCGCAAAGATGGGCCGGGCGTTTATCAATGGGGTGGGCGCTATATTGATCGTTTTGAAAAGCGCGCGGGGAAATGGGCGATTTCCGAGAGAGTATGTTTGATTGAATGGGGCGCCGCACCCGAAGCGCATGAGATACCGGCGGGAAATCATGCATTGCTCGCCAAATCGGGAAAATCCGCCATGGATAAATCTGATCTTTCTTATGTTCGCCCGCTCAGCTTGAAACATAGAGAACATTTCACTGCGCAAGCAGCTTTAAAAAAGTCGCAAATATCCTATCCGAGCGAGACCTGATCATGCCCGAGCATGGTGCGATCTATCATGTTGTGGGGCGCGATGCGGCATTTGACTATGAATTGCCGCCTGTCCCGGTGCATAGTTTCACGAATGAACGCATAGCAGCCTTTTCTCCGCTTGCTGGTTCGCGGATCATCGATCTGGATATGCGCTCAAATCTGGGCTGTTCCTATGCTGCCACGACGCCTGCCATGCTGGCATCTTATATCGTTTTGCAGAAGGCGAATCCTGTAGTTTATGCGGCGCGGGCCGGCGCCGAAGTTTATTATGTGATAGAGGGCAGGGGGCGCAGCACAAAGGGCGGGCATAGTTTGGAATGGGCAGCGGGGGATGTGTTTTGCCTGAATGGCGATGCGATCTCTCAGCATTCTGGCCATGATGCGCGGGCCATTCTATTTTGCTGCTCAGACGCACCCTTATTTAGTTTTCTAGGCGCGGGTCCAGCCGGGCTGCCTTCGTTTGTGCATTACCCGGCCGCGCATATCGCAGATGAGATGCATAAAATATTTTCTCATGGCGAGGGTAAGACATCCTGGCCCGTGCAATTGACATCGGCCGCACATCAAAATCGCCATGCTGCGACGCCAACATTGACGGTGGGCTTAAACCCGCTTGAGCCAGGCAGGGTGCAGGCTGCCCATCGGCATAGCGCCGCCGCACTGACCCTGTGTATTCAAGGCGAAGGATTCAGCCAGATCGGGGCAATAAAAGTCCCGTGGGAAAAGTTTGGTGTGTCTTTAACACCGCCCCTATTGGTGCATTCGCATCATAATGTGGGAAAAGAATTTATGATCAACCTGACTATTCAGGATGCGGGGCTGCATTTTCAGTTGCGCACGATGGCGTTCACGCCATTTCCGGCTGGTAAAGATACGGCCTGACTGGAACTTTGATTGCCGGCGGGGTCAAACCACATGCGTGACCTTTGGGTTTCTGTCTTGGTGATCAAGAAGGGAGGAATTTAACATCCCGGTAGAACATAAAACGGGCGCCAGGATGTCGAAAATTTCTCAGATTATTCGCAATACACGGGTGGTTGATGGCAATGGACGGCCCAGCTATGTGGCCGATGTTGCTGTGGCGGGTGATCGTATTGCGGGAATTGGAAATTTTGAATCGGTGGATGCGCCCAAGATAGATGCCAAAGGGCATGTTCTATCGCCAGGTTTTGTGGAAATTCATACACATTACGATCCACAATTATGCTGGGATCGGATGGCGACGCCGGCTTTGGAGCATGGTTGCACCACGGTGGTGACAGGCAATTGTTCGCTTAGTCTTGCGCCGCTGCGTACAGGCGACGACGCGCGGATCACGAGCATTTTTGGCAAGATCGAAGATATTCCCAAAGCGTTTTTCGATACGGCAGTTCCCTATAGCTGGCAAAGTTTTGGCGAATTCATGGATTTTATTCGCCCTGATCTGGGGGTGAATGTCGGCTTTCTGGTGGGGCATACACCGCTGCGCCATTTCGTGATGGGCGAAGATGCGCAGAAGCGTGTGGCGACAGATGCTGAAATCCAGCAAATGTGCGAACTACTTGCCGAGGCTATCCAGCAAGGGGCGCTTGGGCTTTCCATTTCCTATGCCGATACGGATGTGAACAATGTGCCGGTGGCTAGTTGCTGGGCCGATGTGCGGGAGCGGGTGGCGCTGGCCCGGACGGTAACGGCCAATGGCCGCCATTTCGTGCAGGGTATTCGCGCTTTTGCCGATTACGATCTGCAATATCAGCATCTCGAAGAGCTTGGTCATATTGCGCTGGAATCCGGGGCGCTGGTGGCGGGGCTGACTTTGCTGGACAGCCCGGTTATGCCGGGGCGCTGGCGCGATGATCTTAAACATCTGGAAGACCTGCAAAAGCGCGGCGCACGGGTGATGTTGCAGACAACACCGCGTACGATGGAATTCAATTTCCAGCTCTCCAAAGCATTTTTTACCTTCTATGTTTTGCCCGCCTGGTCCGTGATCATGCTCACGCCAATGCCGGAGCGCATCAAACTGTTCCGGGACATGTCGCGCCGGGCGCAGCTTGAAGTGGAAATTCAAGGTCGCAAATTACAGATGAGCGGCATGTATCTGACCAGCACGGAATGTCAGGCCAATAAGAAATATGAAGGCTGGCGGGTGCAGGATATTGCAGCCGAAATCGGCAAACCTTTTGCCGATACATTGATTGAACTGGCGCTGGAAGATGACCTGGAGACGACTTTCTCGTTGCGCGGCGTGATCCATGCTGATGTGGAAAATGTCAGCACCATTCTCAGCCATCCACTGGTGCAGGTCGGCGCATCAGATTCCGGGGCGCATGTGGAACAGTTTTCCGGTGCAGGCGATCCTGCTTTCATGATCGAGAATTATGTGCGCAAGCATGGGAAGATGAGTCTGGAGCGCGCTATACAGCGTATGACCAGCGAATTGGCCAATGATGCGGGTATTCGTGACCGCGGGACGATAGAGGCCGGGCGTTTTGCCGATCTGGTTCTGTTTGATGCAGACACGATCACGCGTGGGCCGGAAAGCATGATCTATGATATGCCGGGGGGCGGTGGGCGTTATATCCGCAAGCCGTCGGGCATAGATATGGTCATGGTCAATGGCGAGATCGTGGTGCAAAACGGTGACTATACGGGCAAGCGCCCGGGACGGGTGGTCTAAAGTTTCACCCTCTTATGGGGCTTGGTGGACGGCGATGCTGTGAATATGCAGCTCGCCCTTACCTGCATAATGTGTGAGCACCTCGAAATGTTGACCTCGCGCATCCAAAGTTAAGGGGATCGTGACGGTACTTCTCGTTTTCGTGGGTGGGAATTCGCCTTTTTTGATGTGACGCATGCTGAAGCGTTGGCGCAGGGTAATATCCCACATCTGTGGGCCGCTGCTTGGGCCATACTGTATGACCACATTATACTTTCCTTTAGCCAGTCCCGCATAAGGCCCAAAGGTGAGATAAGCCCCCTCTAGATCCCCCTGTCGCTCAGATGCCATGCGCGACGTGCCGACCACTTTTCCAACGCGTGACGGAAGATCGGCTGCATCTATACCGGTTGTAGTGAATTTCTGCTTTTCATATTGCGGGAAAAGCCCATATCTGTTCCAGATTTTAAATTCCTGTACCCACAACCCGCCGCGTTGCAGATCGATTTTATGGCTGCGGATGGGGATTTTCTTATCGACATAGGGGCCGATCTCACGCGCGACCTGTTGCAATGTTTTTGGCTGGCTGCTGAGAATGAAGACGCGGTCTCCTTCAAGCGCTTCATAGCCGGAGCGCGGATAATTCTCGGCGCGTATCCAAAAGCCGCGTTCCGTAAAAGCCGCTGACCCGGACACATAAATATCGTGATAAAAGGGATCGTCTTTAGAGACCCAAATGCGGGGTAATTCGCCTTTGGATAAGGTTTGTAGGGCAGTGACTGTTTTATAGATGTCGTCTGTCGGAAAAAATTTCCATTGCGTGGAAAGTGCGGGCAGGGCGATGAGGCAAAGGGCCAATATTTTCATCCAGACCTTAGGCGCAATCATTGCAGCAATGAAGAACAAGCCGGTTAAAAGCCCGATCATTCCCGGAGACAAGGAAATCCACCATGCGGGGGGAAGGCCGTTCTCATTCAGGCGCAACATGAGGCTGATGATGGATGCAGTGCAGACTAATAGGATCGCAGGGCGCGAAATATTTTTTCCCTGCGCCAGAATGCTGGCCAGCGCTAAATAGGTGGGAAATAGCATGAAGCAAGCATACATGCCGCTGCGCGAGAGAAAATATGTAACGCGGGCGAGATCCAGCAGGTAGATGGCAAAATAGAGCGCACAGACCGATCCCAGAATAACGAGTTGGAATCGGTTCAGACGTAATATCCGCAAGCTATGCAGCGCGATTGCCGTGATGCCCGCTATAAAAATGGCGAGATGAATAGAAAGCCAGAAGCCATCTGTGTTGAAAAGCTGGGCCGGGGTTTTGCGGCTGGCAACATGTTTGATTTCATGTCTGCCGATTGAAATCTGTTCCCAGAGATATAGAAAATCATTGTTCCAGATCAAAACATTCAACAGGCCGAAAATAGCCTGGCACAGAATAAAACCCGCCAAAGCCGCCAGTGCGAGAATGCCGAAATCTTTGCCCTCCTGGGGACGCAGGCAATAGATGCCGTAGGCCGCAAACAAAACTGCCAGCAGCCCGGTGCCCAGATGGATTGAAAGCACACTTGAAAAACAGAAGGCGGCGGCGGCAACCCAGATCAATCTGCGGGAGGGCTGGTTACATGCTGCGGTCAGGGCGGCAAAGCTCAGCGCCAGATAGACCAGGACGCCATTATCTACATAATTCCATGAAATGGTGCGGAGGAAAAACAGATCCGTCGCCATCAGCCCCGCTGCGAGATAGGCCGCGCGGCGCGGAATATGATGGCGCAGCGTATAAAGAAAGGACCACAGCGTGACGCCATAAATCGCGGCACCAAAAACGACTTTGGCGAGTGCAAGCGGGAAGAGTTGAAAAATGAGATAGCCCGGAATCGTATAGGGCAGGCGCGTTTGATAATAGTTGATGCCGAAATCCGCGGGTGTTCCGGCATATTTCCCAAGATTCAGAAAATGGCCGAAATAGAACCATGTATCGACGTCACCGGGCACATTGCTCAGGACAATGGGGAAGCACGCCCAAAATAGTCCGGGAAGAAGAATTATAAAAAGCAGGATTGCGCGGTCTACAGCATCGGGTTTAGGGGAAGGCTCGGCCGCAAACATGATAATCCTTTATCCGCCGCAGATGCACCGGGATATGGGTTTAAATTTATAACTTCGTCTGCTGATGCACTGAGCGGATAATAAAAAGCGGCCTTTGTTTGGTCTGCATATAGGTGCGCCCGATATATTCGCCCAGAATAGACAGGCAGAACATTTGCATCGCGCCGAAGGTCAGGATCACAAACATGATACTGGCCCAGCCAGGCCGGGTCGCACCCGTCCACAAAGACCATAATCCGTATAGGCCGATCAGGAATGCTCCAAAGATCGCAAAACAGCCGAGATACAGGCTGAGGCGTAATGGGGCGACCGAGAAACCGGTAATCCCGTCTACTGCGAAAGCCAGCATGCGTTTCAGCGGATATTTGCTTCTGCCGGTGAAACGGGCTTTGCGGCTATAGGGCAGGGCTTTCTGGCGGAACCCGATCCAGGCGACCATACCGCGAATGAAACGATGCTGTTCGGGCATGTTCAGCAGCACATCCAGAACCTGCCGCGTGATCAGCCGGAAATCGCCCGTATTGGCGGGGATCGGGGCATCGGTTAGTTTGCGCATGATTTTGTAAAACATGCTGGCGCTGGCTTTTTTGAACCAGCTCTCGCCATCCCGGTGCAGGCGCTGGCCATACACAACATCCACCCCGTCATCGATCATGCGCATCATATCGGGCAAGAGTTCGGGCGGGTCCTGCAGATCGGCATCCAGAATGAAAATGCGCTCACCCCGTGTCAGGAACAGACCGGCCGTCAGCGCCAATTGCTGGCCGTGATTATGGGAGAGGTCGACACAGACAAGCTGGGGGCAGAGCGAGGCCTGACGCAGCATTTCCGGCCATGTCCCATCGGCCGAGCCATCATTGACCAGTACGATCTCAAAATTTTCGCCCACAGTGGCATGGCAGGCGGCGCTGACCCGGCGGACCAGTTCGCCCAGCCCGGCCTCTTCGTTGAAACAGGGGGCGACCACCGACAGAGCTTTGCAAATTTCCGGCCGTGCCGCCACGCTGGGCTGTGCCATGGGCATGTGTATAAATGCGTGGGACACGTGCTGCATCCTGTCTCGGTTTAAGATTATTCAATGACGGGTACTAACACCGAGGCCGAACCAAGCCGCCGTCTTCCATTGAAACATGTTCGAGATGAACTGCAAGCAGCCGGATGGAATTCAGGTCGCGGCGGGGACAAAATCCGATGGAAAATTGTGGAAATAGGTCTTTTCCTCGTAGCGCGAGGTAATGCGCCAGCCCTTTGGCGTGCGGGCCAATGTGTCCCGGTACCAGACGCCCACAAAGAACACATGTTCGCGCCCGCCATGGTCTATGACCATCGGGTTGAACAGAATGGTGCGGGCTTTAGCCTGGTCGCCATCTAGGTCCAGCTTGGTCGTGGCGCTGAGATGTTGAGTGGATCTGAACTTATCCAGCGCTTGGGCGAGATAGGTTTTGATTTCGGACAGGCTGCCCTTGGCGCCGCCGACCTCGGTATAATCGATCTGGGCGTCGGGGGTGAAAATATCGTCCAGCGCATCCCAGTTCCGGTCATCCACCGCATGGCTGTAGCGGTTGAGCAAGTCCTGAATTTCCAAGCGGTCCGACATTTCCTGCAGCGCCATCATCGGGCGGCCTCCATCTCGCTCTGGCCGAAGGCGGCGGCGCTTTGGGTGCCCAGCGACAGGCATTTGGATTGGCCGTCTTTATCTATGGCCTGCATCTGGAAGGAGGTTTGGCGAAACCGTGTTTTCTGGATCAGCCATTGGCCGCCGATCTTCGCATAGACATCCTGATATTCCCCGGCCAGTTGCACGGTGGTGCGGGCTTCCAGATCGATCCCGAAATAGAAAATGTCCCACAGGCCGGTGGCGCTATCGGGGCCTGTCATGGTGATGATGGGATTCTGGCCGTGATGCATGTCCATCACGCCGGGGCGGCAACCAAGCTTGGAATAAAGTGCGACAAAAGCGTCGCGCTCCTCCAGCAGAGGGAAGCCCTCATAATCCACCACGGCCTTCGCAGGTGCAAAACAGGCCCGGACATCTTCAGGCTTCTGCCGATCACAGGCCCGCCAATAGCGCGCCTTAAGGTCCTTGATGGCATTGATATCTTCCAGGGCCCGCAAGCGCCGCTCCAAACCTTCCAGGCTCACTTCCATGATCGTCCGCCCCTGATGATGTGTTGTTTGTTTGGGCCAATTCCGTTCATTAACTGACGGATTCGGCTATCTGTTACGCATATTCGAAACTATTGTGAGGTATATTGCAAATTATCGTACAGATATGAATATAAGCGTACGAAAGAGCCTTGTTTTTAAACGAGGCCGATCTGATATGATGAGTGCATATTCTAAGGAGATTTGAGCCATGGTTGCTGCAACGGATATTTCTGGGCCGTCGCGGGATATTCCGCGTGCCTGGACCTTGCCGCTGGTCGGCAACACTTTGGATATGGCCAAAGACCCGGCCCAGTTTTTTCTTAAGGCCTATCGCAAACATGGCCCCGTTTTCCGGGCCAAGGTTTTGGGCAATGAATATGTGGTGATTGCCGGTAACGAAGCCGCCAATTTCATGAATACACGCGATGGCAAGGAAAGCCTGCGCTCCAAGGAATTCTGGGAAGGTCTGGTCAAGGAATATAAGGCCACCTGCACCCTGACCGGCGAGGATGGCGAGAAACATTCACAACTGCGTAGCGTGATGAAACGCGGTTATTCCCGCGAATCCATCAAGGGCCGCTTCAACGAATTCATCGAGACGACAGACAAGGCGATTGATCGTGACTGGAAGCCGGGCAAGCTCCCCTCTGTCGTACAGGCGATGCAATATCTGGTGACCGAACAATTGGGCATGTTGCTGACTGGCCATGCGCCGTTGGAATATGTCTCGGACATCCGCACCACCATTCTTTATATCCTGAATGTGCTGGTGACCCGGCAGCGCCCGAAATTCATGCTGCTCAACCCCGAATATAAAAAGGCCAAGGCGCGGGTGTTCGAGCTGGGCCATAAGATGATCGAGGATTATAACCGCTCTAAGGGCACCAAGACCGATGAGCAGAAAAATCTCATCGACGACATCATGGAAGCCCATGAGAAAAATCCGACGCTTATCCCCGATAGCGATCTGATTATCACCCTGACAGGCCCATATGTGGCGGGGCTGGATACGGTGGCCAATACAACGGCGGCCTGTCTCTATACGATCCTCAAACATCCCGAGGTGAAGGCCCGCGTGATTGCCGAGGCCGACGCTTATTATGGCAATGGCCCCTTGCAGGACGAGGATCTGAAGGGTTTGACCGCGACCCAGGGTGCGATCATGGAAACGATGCGGCTTTATCCCATCGCCGTGGCGCAGATGCGTACCGCGACCAAGGACTTTGAATTCCAGGGTTATATTATCCCGAAGGATCAACTGCTATTCGTGGCGACCAGCGTGCCGCATTTCATGGAAGAGTTCTTTCCGAACCCCACGAAATTCGACATTGACCGTTATGAGCGGCCGCGCGCCGAACATCTGGCGGCGGGGGCTTATTCGCCATATGGCCGTGGGCCGCATACCTGCCTCGGAAAAAGCCTGGCCGAAGTGCAAATGCTGCTGATGATGTCCCGGCTGTTCTACAAGCTGGATATGACGCTCGATCCGCCGGATTATGAATTGAAAACCAAAACCGCGCCGACACCCGGCCCGGTGATGAATTTCGGCATCAAAATCAACGGCATTCGTCATTAAATCTTGAAATCAGAGATTGAAAAAGGCCCCGGAAAACCGGGGCCTTTTTTATGTGCTAGATTTGATGCGGCTTTATCGACCGCGGAAGGCGAGGCGCAGTTTCAGCGCGCCGATGATCCCCGCCATGATGAAGGGCGGAATGATGGTGCTGCGGGTCAGCACCTGGTTCATCATCTTCTTGTGCTTTTCTGGATAGGGCGGATAGGCCATCATAATGTCGCCCGCATTGGGATGTTCTTCGACCACCGATCGGTGATTGGAGAATTCGAGGAAGCCGGCATGGCCGCCGACCCGGCCCATGCCGCTGTGATTCACCCCACCAAAGGCCAGATGCTGATTGGTGCCGGATTGGATCAGATTGTGGTTGAACACGGTGCTGCCAGCCGAAGTGTGTTTCAGAAAATATTCGGCATTGGCCTGATCGCGCGCGAAGATATAAAGCGCCAAAGGCTTGGGGCGGCGGCGGATAATCGCAATCGCGTCTTCTTTTTTGCTGTAGGGGACGATAGCCATGACGGGGCCGAAGATTTCATTCTTCATAATGTCCATATCCTCGCTCACATTGGTGAGCAGGGTAGGGGCAATGAAGCGTTGGCTTTCGTCTGACTCGCCGCCAAACGCGATTTTCGCGCCCTTGGCGACCGCATCGTCGATCAGGGCGCGCACGCGGGCGAAATGGGCCTGATTGACGAGGCGGGGATAATCGGTCGATTTGTCGAAGCCGCCATTGGTGGCATACATTTCCGTGGCGGATTTGGCGAAATTCTCGACAAATTTATCCACCAGCGATGTATGGATCACCGCATAATCCGGCGCGACGCAGACCTGACCCGCATTGGATAGGCGTCCCCAGGCAATCTTCTTCGCGGCATCGGCGATATAAGCTGTTTCGTCGATCACCACCGGGTTTTTGCCGCCCATCTCTAGGGTGACTGAGGCAAAATTTTCTGCCGCCGCACGCATCACGATACGGCCGACATTCTGTCCGCCTGTATAGTAGATGTGATTGAAGGGCTGTTTCAGCAATTCCTGCGAAGCCTCAGGTCCGCCTTCCACCACCGCGAATTCATTTTCGGGGAAGGTCTTGCGCACAATTTCAGCAATTATGCGCGAGGAATGCGGCGCAAGCTCAGACGGTTTCAGCAGAAAAGCATTGCCAGCCGCGATCGCATCAATCGCGGGCAGGAAACCAATCGCATAGGGCGCGTTCCATGTGGAGAGATTAAGGATCACGCCTTTGGGTTCATAATGCACATAGGCTTTCTTGCCCATCATCATCATTGAACTTTTGACGATCTGCGGTTTCATCCAGTCTTCGAGATGTTTGATGACGAAATCCGCTTCCGCCTTCACCATGATAAGCTGGCCTAGAACATCTATGTCGGTCGTGCCCAGTTCTGCGAGAACGCCGGCATTAATATCATCCCGGCGGGCCAGCATTTCATCGACAAGGCGTTGAATTTTGGCGCAGCGCTGGGCGGCGGTGGTTTGGGCCAATGCCGGTGCATTGGCGGCCAGACCCTGAAAGATGGTTTGAATATCCGACATCCGTTTCAGCCTTTATAAGCAGGGATTTTATAGGTGGAGCGCATCAGCTTTTCGAACATATTGCCCGACAGCAATTTATGCATCGGACCCAGCGGGGCTGCGTCCTTGCCCACGGTATAGAAGTTCTTCCATTTCTTGATGCTGAGAATTTTTATCATCTGGTCGACCACCTGTTCTGGCGTGCTGCCATGTTTTTCCAACATGTCGGGCAGAACTTTGGTGGTGGGGTTCCACAAGGCGGCCTCATAGATTTTGCGCACGTCATTGGGGGTTTTATCCCACATATCGATGGTGGTCTGATGCGCATTGGCGGTCATGCCGGTTTTCACGCCGCCCGGCATGATGGTGGTGACCTGAATACCAAAGGTCGCCAATTCATGACGCAGGGTAAGGGTCATGCCATGGACCGCATGTTTGCTCATATTATAGCCACCCGCGCAGGGAGGGCTGACCAGCACCGCGCCAGACGCATAATTCACAATGCGGCCCGGCGGACTGGCCTTGCGTAGCATCGGCAGAAAAGCCTGAATGACGCGCAACTGGCCGAATGTATTGATCTCGAACATCTTCTTCATGGCATCGATATCGGCGCCTTCCAGCACGCCCACACCGATATTGGCGATACCCGCCACATTCATCACCAGATCAATCCCGCCGCCATTCAGCGCTTTGGACACTTCCTCGGCGCTGCGCCGGACGGATTCTGTATCCATCACATTTTGTTCGATCGGTGTTACATTAGGCGTATCGGCAAAGCCCTGTGTGCGTGCGCCGGGCAGAACGCCCGCAAAAACGCGCCAGCCCTGTTGGCTCATCTTTTTGGCCAGAAGATAACCCTGGCCTTCGGCTCCACCGGTAATAAATGCAGTTTTCATCGTTCCCTCCGACATAATATTTTTGTTTAAAATAAGCTTTGTTACGCGCGCAAAACTTCTCCAGCGATGATGAGTTTGCGAATTTCAGATGTGCCCGCACCGATTTCCAATAATTTGGACGCACGATAAAGGCGATTGACTTCGGATTCGCGCATATAGCCCGCGCCGCCAAAAATCTGCACCGCGTCGGAAATAACCTTAGTGCAGGTTTCCGCCGCATATAAAATACAGGCAGCGGTCAGCGCATGAATATTGCCGCGCCCGCCCTGACCTTCCTCGACCTCATTCCCTTCGGACAAGGTGCGATAGCAGAAGGTTTTCATGGTTTCGATGGATGTCCACATTTCGGCCAGTTTGCCCTGCACCAGCTGGAATTCGCTGATTTTCTTGCCGAACTGTTCGCGGGTCTGGGCATAGTCCAGCGCCAGCGCAAAGGCCCGCTCCGCCATGCCCAGATTGATCATGGAGACGATGGCGCGTTCCAGATCCAGCCCGCTCATCACCACGGCGACACCACGATTTTCCTCGCCCACCAGATTGCCAGCGGGGATTTCGCAATCGTCAAACACCAGTTCCGCCGTGGTCGAGCCGCGAAAGCCCATCTTGTCCAGCTTTTGCGCCACCGCAAAGCCGGGCGTGCCTTTTTCCACGATAAAAGCGGAAATGCCTTTAGCACCGCGCGATTTATCGGTTTTGGCATAGACCAGAATCACATCGGCTACTGGACCGTTGGTGATGAATAATTTGCGGCCATTGAGAATATATTTGTCGCCATCGCGGCGGGCGGTGGTGGCCATGGAGCCCAGCGCATCCGAGCCGGCACCGGGTTCGGTCAGGCCCAGCGCGCCGACCAGCGAACCATCACATAGGCCGGG
>CAZOJG010000014.1:0-12882 GCA_964580115.1 uncultured Rhizobium sp. | reverse complement strand
TGCAAGTCCGCGCTGGCATTGCGGGCGATATTGTTCACGCAAAGATTTTCATGCGCCACATAGCTGAGCGACGTGGCGTGATTCCACCGCGCCAATCCTTGGGCGATCAGGCCCGAGGTGAAAAAATCGCTGCCTGCGCCGCCGAATTTCGGATCGACCGTGACCCCCAGAAAACCCATTTTTGCCAAGGCTGGCATGGTTTGCGGCGGCCACCATTCCTCATCATCCATGCGTTGCTGCAAGGGCCAGAATTCGTCTTTGGCGAAACGATCGGCTTGATCGAGAATCTCTTGCTGGTCTGGGCTCAGGCGAAAGGCGCCCATAGTTTGACTATTACGAAAATCGGCCCCGGCACTCATTTTACATATCGCTCCTATAATAATATTTTTTGCTCAACCCTTTGAGACAGCAAGTATTTCCGCTGCCCAGATGCCCCGGAACAGGGCGAAAAGGGGGGCAGGATAAGGTGCCGCTGTCCAAAAGCATTGACGCTAAACTGAATGGCGTCCAGTATTACGCATATTAAAAGCATATTCTATAAACATATCGCATTTCGGGATTTGAAATGCCAACTATTAGCGCAAAACAGACACAGGATCGCTATGAAACGATCCTGTGTGCAGCCCGTCAGGTATTTATAGCCCGGGGCTATCAGGCCGCCTCAATCGGGGAGATCGCCGCTTTGGCGTCTATCTCTGATGGGCTGATCTATCGGTATTTTGCCAATAAGCGGGACCTGCTGAACAAGGTGCTGGGGGACTTCTATGCCGTCCTCATTCTGGCTCTGGAGACCGGCATTTCACAGCAAAAGGGCTTTACCGCCCGGCTGGAGGCGCTGATCAGGGCGCATCTGGGGGCCTTTGTGGCCGAGCCCGGGCTGTGCCGCTTGTTCATGTCGGAAATCCGCACTGCGGCCGATTATAACGGCTCGCCGCCACAGGCCCTCAACCGGCGTTATACGTCGGTCTTGCTCCGGCTGGTGTCGGAGGGGATTGAAGCGGGGGAGGTCCGCCCCGATCTGGATGCCAAATTATTGCGCGATCTGCTGTTCGGCGGGATCGAGCATCTGGTGGCCCGTCATCTGGCCGATATCGAACATTTCGATGCCAATCACTATGCCCGTGAAACCTGCACTTTGCTGTTGCAGGGGGCCTTGGTCGTTCCCACCGGGGCGGTGAACCGCGCCCCCCTGTCAGACAAAGCACAAGCACCACAATGAAACCATTTCGTTCTGTACTGGTCGCCAATCGGGGCGAGATTGCCGCGCGCATTGTGCGCAGTGTTCAAGATCAGGGGCTGGAAGCGCTGGTCGTTTTCCATGCCGTGGATAGAGACAGCCCGGCTGTGCGTCTGGCTGATCGGGCGGTGGAAATCAGCGGGTCCACGCCTGTCGCGGCCTATCTGGACGGCGAGCAGATTCTGGCCGCCGCCATGAGCGCCGGCGCGGAAGCAATCCATCCCGGTTATGGTTTTCTATCTGAAAATGCTGGTTTTGCGCGCCGCGTGGGCGAAATGGGTCTGGTCTTTATCGGCCCCACGCCCGAAGCGATCGAGCTGATGGGCGACAAGGTGCGGGCGCGCAATTTTGTGGCGGCGCGCGGTTTTCCAGTCGCGCCCTCGGCGATCGAGGATGACGATCCCAAAACATTTCTGGAACGCGCGCGAAAAGTGGGCGTGCCTCTGCTGATCAAACCGGCTGCCGGTGGCGGCGGCAAGGGCATGTATATCGTGCGCGATATGGCGACATTAGAAGACGATGTCTCCCGCGCCCGCAGCAGCGGCCAGCGCTATTTCGGCGATGGACGGCTTTATGTCGAACGCTATATCGAAAATCCCCGTCACATCGAAGTGCAGATTCTGGCCGATGGTCATGGCAATGTCGTGCATCTGTTTGAACGGGAATGTTCCTTGCAGCGGCGTTTCCAGAAGGTCGTGGAAGAGGCGCCATCGCCGGGCCTGACACCGGATCTGCGCAAGCGGATTTGCGATGCAGCGGCGGGGATTGCGGACTCTGCTGAATATCGTAATGCCGGAACGGTGGAATTTATCTATGGCGCAGGGGAATTTTATTTCCTTGAAATGAATACCCGTCTTCAGGTGGAACACCCGGTCACTGAAATGATCACGGGTAAAGATCTGGTGGCGGAGCAGTTGCGCATCGCGGCGGGTGAAAAGCTGGGCTATGGGCAGGATGATATAAAATCCAGCGGTCATGCGATTGAAGTGCGGCTCTATGCCGAAGATTCAGCTCGGGATTTTGCGCCGACCACCGGGAAAATTCTGGCCTATCGCGAACCTGCGGGGGCCGGTGTGCGGGTGGATTCCGGTGTGGCGAAGGGGCAGTCGGTGACCGCCGCATTTGATCCAATGCTTGCCAAATTGATCGTGCATGGCGAAGACCGGGCGGATGCGCTGCAAAAAGCCGATCAGGCTTTGGCGGAATTTGTTCTGTTGGGTTTCAAAACCAATGCCGCTTTCTTGCGCCGGTTGCTGGCCGATTCCGATGTGCAGGCCGGCAATCTTTACACCGGATTGATAGGGGAAAAGGCCGAGATCGTGGCCGATCCGCCGATTGAGTCTGACACAATGGAACAAATTCTGGCGGCGGCGGCGTTGAGCTTGCGCGTGGTGCGCGATGGGGCCGATCTGGTGCCTGCGCTACATGCGCAAATGGGTGGGTGGCGTAATTAAGATGCAACATGTTTTAACGCTCGCAGAACAGGATATTTCGCTCTGGCTCTCGCGCGGGGTGGATGGCTATGTTTTACATCATGGCACCCAGACCCAGCCTGTCGCGCTGCAAGCACTGGGCGATGATCGCTATAGTTTGAAGCTTGGCCAAAGGCAGGTTTCGCTGCATCTCGCCTGTGATGGCGATCATATCCATCTACATGTGGATGGCGTGGCCTATGAAATCGTATTGCAGGATGCCATCCGCCGCCATGCTGATGCGGCGGCAGGTATCGCCGCAAATGCCGCGCTTGCGCCCATGCCGGGCCGGGTGATCGCCACGCCGGTTGCGGCGGGCGATGTGGTGAAGCTGGGCGATGTGCTGATCATCATCGAGAGCATGAAACTGGAAACCGCAATCAAGGCGCAACGCGCCGGTGTGGTGGACAAGGTGCTTCTGGAAGTCGGGCAAACATTTGAGCGGGATGCGACGCTGGTTTCGCTCGTGCCTGTTTCTGAGGATTAATTTAGATGCGTCGTATTGAATCGCGTATTTCAACAACATCGGCTGAATATCAGGCCAATTACGAACATAATCGCAAATTGGCCGATGAATTTATGGCCAAGCAGGATGCCGCCCGTCATGCACGGCCGCAGCGCGATATAGATCGGCTGCGCCGCCAGAAAAAACTTCTGGTGCGGGAGCGGCTGGATCTGTTGCTCGATCCCGGTACACCTTTTCTGGAATTGTCGTCGCTGGCCGCCAATATGGATTATGACGGCGAAGTACCCGGCGCGGCACAGGTTTCGGGCATTGGCATTATTTCCGGGCGCGAAGTGATTCTGCATTGCGACGATGCCAGCGTGAAGGGCGGGGCCTGGTATCCGCTTTCCGTGAAAAAAATTGTGCGCACGCTGGATATCGCCATCGAAAACCGGCTGCCTGTGGTGCATCTGTGTGATAGCGCCGGTGGCTTTTTGCCGATGCAGGCCGATTTATTCGCCGATAAATATTATGCGGGCCGTATCTTCCGCAATCAGTCCATCCTGTCGAAAATGGGTGTGCAGCAATTGGCTGTGGTGCTGGGTCATTGCACGGCGGGCGGGGCCTATGTGCCGGGCCTGTCCGATTACAATGTCATTACCCGCGGCACGGGCGCGATTTTTCTGGGCGGCCCGCCTTTGGTGAAGGCCGCAACGGGCGAAGATGTGACGGTCGATGAATTGGGCGGCTGTGACATGCATACAACCGTATCCGGCACGGCGGATTATCCGGCGGATAATGAGCATCAGGCGCTGGCTATTGCGCGTGAGATCGTGGGCCGTTTCCGCAGGCCGGAAAAAACCGTGATCGAACGGGTTGCGCCGGAAGAGCCCTATTACGATCCGCAGGAATTATACGGCGTCATCCCGCGCGATAACAAAGTGCAATTCGATATTCGCGAAGTGATTGCCCGTATCGTCGATGGCAGCCGCTTCCATGAATATCAGCCCAATTACGGCCAGACCCTGATCTGCGGTTATGCCAATATCTGGGGCTATCAGGTGGGTATTCTGGGCAATAATGGCGTGCTGTTTAATGACAGCGCCCTGAAAGGCGCGCATTTCATTGAGCTGTGCAACCAGAATAAAACACCGCTTGTCTTCCTGCAGAACATCACCGGCTTCATGGTGGGCAAAGAATATGAGCGCCGCGGCATCACCAAGGACGGCGCCAAAATGATTATGGCCGTGTCTGGCTCTGTCGTGCCGAAGTTCACGGTGATCTGTAATGGGTCGTTCGGGGCTGGCACCTATGGCATGTCGGGCCGCGCATTCGATTCCCGCCTGATGTTTAGCTGGCCCAATAGTCAGGTCGGCGTGATGGGCGCAGAGCAAGCAGCCGGCGTGCTCAGCGATGTGAAGATTCGCCAATTGCAACGTGAAGGCCGCAGCCTGAGCGCCGAGGAGATCGAGGCAATCCGCGCCCCGGTTCTGGCTGGTTATCGCGATCAGGCCAGCGCCTATTTCGCCACGTCGCGGCTGTGGGATGACGGGATTCTAAACCCGGTCGATACACGCAATGCGCTTGGCATGGCGATCAGCGCATCACTGAATGCGCCGATCGCTGATCCGAGCTATGGCGTGTTCCGCATGTAATAGGCGCTCATTCAAAGCTCACACTTTGAAGAAATCAGGTTTGGGGATGGTCCATTGATCACCCCAAATCTGATTGCCGCCATCCAGCACAACCACTTCGCCCGTCATGAAATTGCCTGTCGCGCCGCCCAGATAACAGATCGTATTGGCGACATCTTCCACCTGGCCGAAGCGGCGTAACAGATTGGTATTGGGCATCTCATTCTGTGCTTCTTCGGGATAGACATTCATTCCCTCGGTGGAAATGATCCCCGGGGCCACGCAATTGATCCTTATATTCAGCGGCGCCCATTCTATCGCCAGCGTTTTGGATAGATAAATAATCCCGGCCCGGGCCGCGCATGTATGGGCCACGCCCGGCATGCCGCGCCAGACAACCGCCACCACATTCACAATCGAGCCCGGCTTGCCCGCATCGCGCCAGCGCCGCGCCGCCGCCTGCATCATATGCCATGGGCCGTTCAGATTGGTGTCGATCACCGCGTTCCAACCATTGGGCGAAAAATCTATGGCGGCTTGCGGAAATTGCCCGCCGGCATTGTTCACCAATATGTCCAGCCCGCCATAATGCGCCCAATGTGCGTCCAGCAATTGGCCCACCTCTTCGGGCTTACGGATAGAAGCTGTATGGACCAGCACTTCGGCGCCGAGCGCGCGCAGATTTTCCGCGGTTTTTTCCAGCGGTTCTATCTTGCGGCCGGAAATGGTGAGCTTTGCCCCCAGACGCGCAAACCAGAAGGCGGTGGCCTTGCCGATGCCGCTGCCCGCGCCGGTTACCAATACGGATTGGCCTTTGAACAAATCTGTCTGAAAGGGGATTGGCAGTTCTGCCAGCTCCGCATCGTCGCGCCCGAATTTCATGACCCTGCCTATTAAAGAAGATTCAATATACGCATATCGTTATAATAATTGCATCATATTATCACTATGCGTAAAGTCTCCGCCACGTGATTTCAGGCGCATAAAGCGCAAAAAAACCGGGAGACATGCATGGGTCGGCTTCAGGGCAAAGTGGCAATTGTGACAGGCGGCGCGCGCGGCATGGGCGGCGCAACCTCAAAGCTTTTCGTACAGGAAGGCGCGCGGGTTATCATTGCCGATGTGCTGGAAAATGAGGGCCGTGCGCTGGCCGATGAACTGGGCAGCAATGCCCGCTTTGAAAAGCTGGACGTATCGGACGAAGCGAATTGGAAAGCGGTCGCTGAATCGGCGGTCAAACATTTCGATACGGTGGATGTGCTGATCAACAATGCCGCCATCATTGCTTTTGGCGAGCTGACCCAATTACCGCTGGCTGAGTTTCAACGGGTCATCAATATCAATCTGATCGGCGCGTTTCTGGGCATCCAGAACATTGCCCCGATCATGAAAGAAAAGAAAAGCGGCTCTATCGTCAATATTTCCTCGGTCGATGGTTTGCGCGGGGCCAATGGTCTGGGCGCATATTCCTCCAGCAAATGGGCGCTGCGGGGTCTCACCCGCGTTGCGGCGCTTGAACTGGGGCATCATGGGGTGCGGGTCAATTCCATCCATCCCGGCGGCGTGAATACCAGCATGGGTAACCCCGCGGCCATGCCAGCCGAACTGATGAACAAGGCTTATACGCGCGTGCCGATGCAACGCGTGGGCGAACCGCATGAAATCGCCAATGCCAGCCTGTTTCTGGCGAGCGATGAAGCTTCTTATGTTTGCGGCGCGGAATTATCGGTCGATGGTGGCTGGGCTGCGGGTTCTTATCATGAAAGCCTGCCGGGCCGCCCACTGTCTGAACGGCTCTAACATTTTACACGCCGAATAATGGGGGGCGTGATGAAAGCCTGATCCAGCGGAAGCTGGGTCAGGTTTTTATTTTGATGACGCGGCAGGTGGGTATGGGGTGATGTTCAGCACCCAGCCAGCGCAAAAGAACAACGCCGCTATGGTGGCCATCACTCGTCAGCCAATTCTCCATGCCGGGATCGCGCGCGCTGACCGCAACAATTAGCTTGCCCTGTGCATTCAGCTTTGCGGTGTGTTTGTTCACGCTGATCTTGTGATAGCGGAAATCCAGCGATTCATCCCACCAATTATTGACCTGGATATTCCAATAGGGGCAGTCGGGTATATCGGTCTCTATGATCCAGGCTTCGTCTTCAGCCAGTTCGAAATAGCCATAGATATAAAATATTTTCGGATCGCCCCCGGCTTTCCAGAATGTTTCCTGTCCGAAATCGGCCATTTCGTTTTTGCGGGTCATGAACAGCTTGACCCAATCGGCAAATGTTTTGGCCGTGCCATACACAAAATTCGCCGATTTGCGCAAAGCCGCGTCGAAGCCCGCGGCATCCAGAGGCTGCGGCGCCGCAGGGCCATCAATGCGTTCGATTGTATAAGTGCCGGGTTGCTCACTTTCCCGGTCCAAATAAGACTGGCGGATAATGATGAAGCTGGTATCGGCGGCCAGCGGCAACCAATTGCCGGGTTTCGGCGTGGCGCTGGCGATAATTTCAAACGCCCCATCGGGGCCGAGCACGATATTCTGCTCTTCCAGCTCGCCGGTAGAGGCCATGGTGCCATCTATATGATAGCGATTGGCCTTTGACCCCACGCTTAAATAAGCAATCGAGCCTCGCTTGCCGGTGATCCGATAATCGCGATCACCGCGCACCGTGGCATTCAGATAAACATTATCCGGATTGTCCGATCCGATTTTGGCTGTTTCATGCGAAGCTTTGTAAAATACCGGAAAATCCGGATCGGCAAATTCGACATTCATCTCCAGTGCGACGCGTAGCAAGCGGGTGAGATAGCGCCAGCCCTCCGCCCGGTCCAATGGCGTGTCAGGCGCATCCTTTTGCAGGATCAATTCGCCCGCGTCACCCAGGCGGTTGCAGAAATCCCGCCACAGCTTGCCAGAAATAATATCGGCCTCGCTCATCCGCTGGGGTCCCGTGTGGCATGATCGGACAAATAATTGGCGGTGAGTTTCAGATCAGGTTTAAGCGGGCCGACACGTTCAAACAGGCGTGTATAGCTGGCTTTTTTCAACAGCCATTTGCCATCGCGCTTGACATATTTGTCGATATAGAAGGACGAACCCGTGGTTTGCACATTGTGATGCATATCCAGCGAGACATCGACCAGCGTCCAATGGCCATCCGCCGTGTCGTCCTCATGCACATCGATGATGGGATGATGCACTGTATGGCTGGAGGCGAATTGTTTGTGGAACGCATATTCCAGCGCCGCCAGAACGTCTTCACGTCCTGTAGCCTGAAAATGATAGGTTCCGCCCTTGTAATCGACCGACATATCTTCGGTGAAAAGGCTGCGCAGCAATGGGATGTCGCATGTGTCGATACCGCGGCAATAGAGATATTTCACGCGTTTGATCAGTTCTATATCTTCGAGGCGCAGGCTCATTTTTGATCCTCCCTTTTGCCGCTTACGGGGCTACCCATTCGCCGCCATTCACATCCAGCATCGCGCCGGTGACTTCGCTTGTATAATCCGACAGCAGCATCAACACGGCTTTGGCACAGTCGGCATCTGCCGGAATGCGGCCCAGCGATATACGGCTTGAAACCGTTTTCATGAGATCGGCCACCGATGCACCGGTCTGAGCGGCGGTGTGATCGAAATAGCCTTGCAGCGGCGCACCCAGCATCCAGCCCATCAGCGCCTGATTGACGCGAATATTGTATGCGCCCAATTCCACTGCCAGATGGCGGGTAATTTGCGATAATGCGCCTTTGGCAACCGCATAGCCCATTTCGCCGGGCATGGGTTTGCGGGTGGTCAGCGTGCCGATATTCACAATCGAGCCGCCCTGATTGTCTTTCAAGGCGGGCAGCGTGGCGCGGATCATCTGCAAAGCACCAAAGCAGATAACATCCATCGCCTTTTGCCACTCAGCGAAATCTGCCTGTTCAAAAGATTCGAAGGCGGGATGGTAATAGGCGGAATTGACCAGCCCATCTATCTTGCCGAATTTATCCAAAGCCTGTTTGACGATATTCTGGCAATCCGCATTGACCGCCACATCGGTGGGTACGGCAAGGCAGCTATGGCCCGCTGATTGGATTTCATGGCTGATCTGCCCCAGAAAATCCTTGTTGCGTGCGGCCATCACCACATGCGCGCCCTCGCGCGCCACGGCGGCTGCAAGGTGGCGTCCCATGCCTGGGCCAACGCCGGTCACAATCACAACCTTATCTTTTAAAATCATATTTTTCTCCCGTCAGGGCAAATAGGCGTTTCTGTAAAATGCAAAACGACGCGCCAACACATCTGGCGTCAAACCAAAATCAGTTCCGGCATATTTATGTGCGGGGCGATTTTCGCGCCCATTCTCAGCCAGCCATTGCGCCATGCGGGCGCGATCATCTTCTGTGTCGTCCAATCCGAGAAAGCACATAATATCCCGCGCCACCGTCAATGGGTCATCCAGTAAAGCGGTGTAACGAATATCCATAAAATGACGATCAGGCCGCTGTTCGCGTATGCTCATCAATTCGCGCAGGCCATTTTCAAAACGTTGCGCCCAATAGTCGCCCAGCATGCCCGCATCAAAATCCCGCGTATGGCCCACGGTGAGCGAGGCGCACATGCTGCAATAAGACGGCAGGCTTTCCTCAATCCCGCGATGGGTCATCAATATGCGGCATTCAGGAAAAACATCCAGCAGGCCGCGCAAACCGCCCAACAAATGGTGCGGGGATTTCAACAGCCAGCCCTGTTCGCGCCGCGCCGGGTTCTGCCATTGCAATATCTGCAACCATTCGCGCAATTCCTCATAGGATTTGCGCTTATCCGCCGCGGCCATCCAGAACCCATAGGATGGAATGGTCATGATGCTGTCATAGGTGGAGCTGAGAAAGGTTTTATCCAGCAGCAACACCTCTTCGTCATGGGCCAATGCGTCCATCGGGTGAATGGTGCGAAAATCCGGCCATGCGGCGTAGAATCCTTCGACAGCGGCTTGGGCCGCTTGTTTGCGCGCTCTGGGGTTACCATGTTCTTCCTGCGGGAAGGGCAGGGGGATCGCCGCTTCCCACCAATAGGTCGCGGTCAATTGGCTGGAACTGCCCAGCATACGATGCAACATCGTGCTGCCCGTGCGCGGCAGACCCAATATCGCACCGCGCACATAAACTTTTTCTTCCAGAATTTCCGGATGCGTTTTCAGCAGCGCCACTTTTTGCAGCCGGTCAGACAGGCTTTGCACCATGCGCTCCACCGGCGGGGCATTGGCGGCGACAAGCTGGCCTTCTTTATTTATGGCCTCAACCAGCTTTTCCAGCGGTGTCAGAAACCATAGATCGCCAAAATCAGATAAGCCCGTGGCCTTGCGGGCCTGTTCCAGTAAATCGCCCGCATCGACCATATTCATCACTGCCCCGCTGCGGCGAGCAGCGCGCGCGCCTGTTTGAGATGCGGCATGTCCAGCATTTTTCCATCCAGCCCCACCGTGCCCAGACCCGGATTGGCATTGAAGGCTGCAATCACACGTTTGGCATGTTCGATTTCGGCTTCCGATGGCGTGAAGCTGGCATTGATCACCGCCACCTGGTCCGGATGAATGGCGATCTTGCCATTGAACCCTTCGCGCCGCGCCGCGACGGATACTTTCTCCAATCCGACCGGATCACGGAAATCGGCCCATAACGTGTCGATCGCCGCCGCATCCGCTGCCTTTGCGCCAGCAAGGCAGAGCGAACGCACGACCTTATAGGTAAAGGCCAGTTCGCCCGTTTCATCGCGATTGGTGGAGGCGCCAAGCGCGGTCGATAAGTCTTCCGCGCCCCATGTCATGGCCGCCAGCCGGGCCGAACAGCCGGGATAGGAGCCAAGCGCAAAGACCGATTTCGCGGTTTCCGTGACCACGGCGAAAATACGGATCGCGCCTTGTTCCACATCAGCCGCTGCTTCCAATGCGGTGATGAAATGATCAGCCATCACAACATCGGCCGCACCATCCAGTTTCGGCACCATGATGCCAAAGGGGCGCGCGCCGACAATGGCCGCCAGATCGGGAAGGGCTTTGGGCGTGGTCAGCGGGTTCACCCGCACCCATAATTGCGGGCCGTCTTTACGTTGACCCTGCAAGGCTTCACGCACCATGCCGCGCGCGCGTTCGGTGCGCTCCGGTGCGACCGAATCCTCCAGATCGAGGATCAGCGCATCTGCGCCACTGCCCAGAGCCTTTTCGAGTTTACGCTCGCTATCTCCTGGAACGAAGAGATATGAACGCGCGCTCATACGCTGTCTTTCGGGCGCTTTTGCATCAGGGCAGTCCGCCGGCAATGGGCCACGATTTCATTACGCTGGTTCAGGCAGCGATGTTCAAAAATCACAATTCCGGCATTGGGGCGCGATTTGCTTTCACGCTTTTCCACCACGGTTGTTTCGCTGCGCAGCGTATCGCCAATATGCACAGGCTTGGGGAAATTGACTGTTTCAAAGCCGAGATTGGCCACCAATGTGCCCAGCGTCGTATCCGCCACCGAAACGCCCAGCATCAGACCGAATGTATAGATGCTGTTGACCAGGATTTTTCCAAATTCGGTTTCCTTGGCGGCTTCGGCATCCATATGCAGAGGCTGGGTGTTGTGGGTCAGCGCCGTGAACAGAATATTGTCCACATCGGTCACTGTCCGGCGCACATCATGCTGCATGATGTCACCGATTTCCATTTCGTCGAAATATTTACCAGGCAAGACAATCTCCGTTTTGTAAGTATGCTGTTTTTGAAATCAGTCGATATTTTCCATATCGGATGGGCCCCAGAAGGCGCGCATCGATGTGAACTTGCCCTCTTCGTTAAAGGTCATCACATCAATCACGTGAATCCGCATCTTGCCGCCGCCAAGCACGACATCAAAGGCCATGGCGGCGCTATTGCCTTGCGAGCCACGAATAGGCGCGACCAATTCCAATTGCGCACCGGTTTTCATGGCCCCTGCATAAAAAGCGTCGATCGCCTCGCGTCCACGTTTTGGCTCAGTGCCCACCGGGTCTTCCACGGTGGCGTCATCCGCATAAAGCGCCGATACAGCAGCCGCATCATGTTTGTTGAACAGGTCAATATAAGCGCGCATCTGCGCTTTCATGATCTCTTGAGAGGGCATGACAAAACTCCGGTTGAAATTGTGAAAATGGTGATGCGGGCGAACTGCGCCGCATCACCACAAAATTATTCGGCGGCGACTTTGCCAGCTTCGGTTTCGCTGCGTGGGCGATAGAACTGGCTATACCAGATGCGCGCACGAATAACCGGGCCATCGCCATCGCAAAGCAGCGGGGTCGGCGCGGGGTCTTTATTTTCCCAGATGCTGACATCCTGCAAAAGCGCATCGATACCGGCCGCTTCATAGAAGTCAGCCTGTTTGAGGAATTCGTCCTCTGGCAGATTGGAGGTGTTTTTCACCATCAGGCCGGACCACATGCGCAAACTGTTTTTATCAATCGGCGTATGCGCTACCAGCATCCAGGAATCATACCAGCCCGACATGCGGGTCAGCAGATAGCCGGGGCCATGATAGGTGGCTTCGGTATGTAGCTTGGTATCCGACGTCGCCAGCGATTTATGGCCACCGCCTTGAATCTGGGTCACCTTGTGACCGTCAAATTTATTCTCGAAATATTCGGTGATCTGACCATGCACCGGGCCGAAATGCGCGGAATCCGAAATATTGTCGATCACTTCACGCGGATGGGTCAGGATCACCTTGTTGATCGGGTGCCATTTGGACCAGGCCTTGTCATTCCATTCCTCAAGATCGGGAATTTCGTAATGCGGCTCAGCCTCTTCCGGGTCGTGCCACATATAGATCAGGCCGTTGATTTCGCGCGCCGGATAGACCCGCACCCGCGCCTTTGGCGGGATCAGTTTGGCATAGGGAATGTTGTTGCACTTGCCATCAAGACCAAAGCGCCATTCATGGAATGGGCAACGTATGCCGTTTTCATCAATCGTACCGCCTCTGGCCAGATTGGCGCCCATATGAGGGCAGGTCGCATCCATGACGGTCGGCGTGCCATCCGCCTTGCGAAAGGCGGCAAGCTTGCGGCCGAAATAGCGAAGCTCGGTCG
>CAZOJG010000013.1:0-73925 GCA_964580115.1 uncultured Rhizobium sp. | reverse complement strand
CTTTTGCGCCCGCCCGTGACCCCTTTCCGGAAATCGACGAGGGGTTGAATCAGCGTCTCTCCCGACTGATGTGGGAAGGCCCGGAAAGCGACCTGACCCTCACCGAAAATGCCCAGCCCGCCATCATGGCGGCCAGCATGGCTATTATTCGGGTGCTGCAAAAAGAAGCCGGTCTGGATCTGGCCAAACATGCCCGTCTCGTCGCGGGCCACTCGCTGGGCGAATATACGGCGCTCTGCGCCGCCGGGGCCTTCTCCCTGGCCGATACGGCAAATCTGCTGCGCATTCGCGGGCGCGCCATGCAACAGGCGGTCCCGGTGGGCGAAGGCGCGATGAGCGCCCTGCTCGGTGCCGAAATCGATCTGGCCGAGGAGGCCGCCCGCGAAGCCGTGGCCGCCGCCCCCGCCGATGAGAAAAACCCCGTCTGCGTGGTGGCCAATGACAATGCCCCCGGTCAGGTCGTGATCTCCGGCAGCAAGCCTGCGGTCGATCGCGCAGGCGACATCGCCAAATCCAAAGGGGCCAAACGCGCCATGGCCCTGAATGTCAGCGCCCCTTTCCATTCTCCGCTGATGCAGCCCGCCGCCGACAAAATGGCCGAAGCACTGGCGGGCATCACGATTCGCCCGCCCGTCATACCGGTGCTGGCCAATGTCACCGCCGCAGAATCAGCCGAACCAGAACTGATCCGCCGCCTTCTGGTGGATCAGGTCACCGCAAAGGTCCGCTGGCGCGAAAGCGTACTCGCCCTCAAAGCGCTGGGCATCACCGGAACGGTGGAATTTGGCGGCGGCAAAGTGCTCACCGGCATGGTCAAGCGGATCGACCGCGACCTCACCACCGTGACACTCGACACACCGGCCGATATTGAACTTTTTGTGCAATCGCTTTGAACGGAGCAACAGCCAGCGCCATGTTTGATCTGACCGGAAAAACCGCACTCGTCACCGGCGCGACCGGCGGCATTGGCGGGGCGATCGCCAAAGCCCTGCATGCGCAAGGCGCCACCATCGTGATCTCAGGCACGCGCGCCGAAGCGCTGGAGTCCCTGCGCGCCGAACTGGGCGAGCGGGTCTTTGTCGCCAC
Source organism: uncultured Rhizobium sp. (assembly GCA_964580115.1). Lineage (GTDB taxonomy): Bacteria > Pseudomonadota > Alphaproteobacteria > Micropepsales > Micropepsaceae > Rhizomicrobium. The sequence goes on along the minus strand of CAZOJG010000013.1, from coordinate 72,839 downwards.
CTGTAATCTGTCGGACCCTGAATCCGTCGAAGCCCTCCCCAAAACCGCCGAAAGCCTCGCCGGCCCCATCGATATTCTGGTCAATAATGCCGGGATCACCCGCGATAATCTGTTCATGCGGATGAAAGACGATGAATGGGATCAGGTGATCGCCATCAATCTCAGCGCCAATTTCCGCCTCAGCCGCGCCGTGCTGCGGGGCATGATGAAAAAGCGCTGGGGCCGGATCATCAATATCACCTCGGTGGTCGGCACTATGGGCAATGCGGGGCAGGGCAATTACGCCGCCGCCAAAGCCGGTTTGATCGGCATGAGCAAATCCCTCGCGGCCGAAGTCGCCTCCCGCAATATCACGGTCAATTGCGTGGCCCCGGGCTTCATCCTTACCCCCATGACCGATGCCCTGACCGACGCCCAAAAAGACGGTTCCCTGACGCGAATCCCTGCTGGCCGTTTCGGCACGCCCGAGGAAATCGCCGGTGCCGTTGTGTATCTTGCCAGCCCTGAAGCTGCCTATGTCACGGGCCAAACCCTCCATGCCAATGGCGGGATGGCTATGATTTAAGTGCTTTACCAATGACTTATAGTTAGTTACACAAGTCAGGCTCCGCTGTGTAGCAGGGCAAATCGGTTTGTGTTACCAAGCGGCCCTTCCTCGCCCGCCTAATGCGAGGAAACTTCGCCGGGGTGGAACAAACCCTGACGGCGATGCAAACATCTAAAGAGGTTGCACAAAGCAATGAGCGATACTGCGGAGCGCGTGAAGAAGATCGTCGTCGAGCATCTCAATGTCGATGCCGAGAAGGTCAACGAAGGCGCGTCCTTCATTGAAGATCTGGGTGCCGACAGCTTGGACACAGTCGAGCTGGTCATGGCCTTTGAAGAAGAATTCGGCATCGAAATTCCCGACGATGCGGCCGAAACCATTGTGACGGTCGGTGATGCGGTGAAGTTCATCACCAAGACCCAGGCCTAAGAGCGGGCAGGGTTAGATGCGTCGTGTCGTCGTCACTGGGCTGGGGCTTGTTACGCCGCTAGCCTGCGGAGTTGAAGAAAGCTGGGCCAATTTGCTCGCGGGCAAATCGGGCGCGCGGCCTATCACCAAATTTCGGACTGACGATCTGGCCACCAGAATCGCATGCGATGTACCCCGGGGCGATGGCTCCGGGGGCACATTCGATGTCGACCAATGGATAGACCCAAAAGAACAAAGGCGCATGGATGAGTTTATCATCTTTGGCCTTGCAGCGGCGCATCAGGCTGTTCTGGATTCCGGCTGGGAGCCTAAAACCGAAGAAGATCGCTTCCGCACAGGTGTGATGATCGGCTCCGGTATTGGCGGCCTGCCCGGTATCGAGGACGCGGCCCTTCTCGTCGCCGAAAAAGGCCCGCGCCGTCTCTCGCCCTTCTTCATTCCGGGGCGTCTGATCAATCTGGTCTCGGGCTATGCCTCGATCCGCTATGGCTATAAGGGCCCTAATCACGCGGTCGTCACAGCCTGCGCCACGGGGGCACACGCCATCGGCGATGCCGCGCGCCTTATTCAATATGACGATGCCGATGTCATGCTGGCCGGCGGCGCAGAAGGCGCGATCTCGCGTCTGGGCATTGCCGGTTTCAATGCCTGTAAGGCGCTCTCCACCGCCTATAATGACACGCCGGAAAAAGCCTCCCGCCCCTATGACCGCGACCGCGATGGTTTCGTGATGGGCGAAGGCGCGGGCATCGTCATGCTCGAAGAATATGAACATGCGCGCGCGCGCGGCGCCAAAATCTATGGCGAAGTGATCGGCTATGGCCTCTCGGGCGATGCCCATCATATCACCGCGCCCTCGGAAGATGGCGAAGGCGGACTGCGCGCCATGCAAATGGCCCTGAAACGCTCCGGGATCGACGCCGCGCAGATTGATTACGTCAATGCCCATGGCACATCCACCATGGCCGACGGTATCGAGCTGAGCGCGGTCGAACGCCTGCTGGGTGATGCCGCCCCCAACACCTCTATTTCCTCGACCAAATCCTCCATCGGCCATCTCTTGGGCGCGGCGGGTTCGGTCGAAGCGATCTTCTGCCTACTGGCGATGCGCGATCAGATCGCGCCGGGCACCCTCAATCTCGACAATCCCGCCGTCGAGACCAAACTCGATCTCATTGCCAAATCGCCGAAGAAACGCTCCATCCAAACCACCTTGTCCAATTCCTTCGGATTTGGTGGCACCAATGCATCGTTGATCTTCACCAAAGCTACCTGATCACATCATGAAGCGCTTTCTCTTAAGCCTTGTCGCGCTGGCTCTTGGTGCGGCAGGGCTTTTTCTTTGGGAAAAGTATAACTTCACCGCCCTCGGCCCTAGCCTCGAAGATACCGTCATCCTCATCAAACCGGGCAGCCCGGTCGCCGCCATCACCCAGCAGCTCGAAACAGCGGGCCTCATCGGGAATGCGCGTTTGTTTGAAATGGGCTTACGTCTGCGTCAGGACGCAGCCTCCTTAAAGGCCGGGGAATATGCCATTCCCGCCTATGCCAGCCTCGCAGATATTTCCGCCATCCTGCGCGGGGGTAAATCCATTCAGCACAAACTCACCGTCGCCGAAGGTCTGACCTCCGCCATGGTGCATGCGCTGGTCGAGACCGATCCTGTACTTTTGGGTGATGCGGGCCCCATTCCGCCCGAGGGCGCATTGCTCCCCGAAACCTATCTCTTCACACGCGGCACCAGCCGGGCCGCTTTGCTGCAGCAGATGCAGGCGGCACAGAAAGCCGTGCTAGATGCGCTCTGGCCAAACCGTCACGCCGATCTTCCCTATACGACGCGCGAACAGGTGCTCACCCTCGCCTCCATCGTCGAGAAAGAAACCTCCCGCCCGTCCGAACGGCCGCATATCGCCTCGGTCTTTGTCAATCGCCTGCGAATCGGCATGCCACTGCAATCCGATCCCACGATCATCTATGGCATCACCAAAGGCTATCCGCTTGGTCGCCCCATTTTCGAAAGCGAAATCCGTGCTGCCACGCCTTATAATACTTATGTGATTTCCGGCCTGCCGCCGCATCCCATCGCCAATCCCGGCAGAGATGCCATCAAGGCGGTGCTCCAACCGATCAGCAGCAAAGATCTCTATTTCGTGGCCGATGGCACGGGCGGCCATGCTTTCGCGCCCAATCTTGCGGGCCATCAGGCCAATGTCGTGAAATGGCGCAAAATCCGCGCGCAGCAAAACCCCTGATAGGGCCTAAAATACTTTCCTCTTTGCCGTGTCATGCTTTAAGTTTCGGGCGCAATCCGGGACGCGCCGCATGACCCTCAACAGCATGACAGGTTTCGCCGAATCCCATGGTGCCTATGGCACTATGCGCTGGCGCTGGGAGGTCAAAAGCGTCAATGGCCGTGGCCTCGATCTGCGTCTGCGCATGCCGCCCGGCTTTGACAGTGTCGACACCGCGGCCCGCCCGCTTACCGCCAGTCGTTTCAAACGCGGCACGGTGCAAGCCTCGCTGACATTAGAGAATGCCGAAAATGCGCGCGGGCTGCGGATTGATGCCGTGGCGCTGGCCGCCGCCGTAAAAATCGCCCGCGAAGTCGCCGCCGAAACAGGTCTGCCGCCTGCCCGGGTCGATGGCCTGCTGGCCCTCAAAGGCGTTATCGCCCAAGACGAAATCCTCACCCTCACGGCCCAGGAACGCGCCGCCCGCGATGCCGCCGTGCTGGAAAGCCTGGCCCTCGCGCTGGATAATCTCTCCAAATCCCGTATCGAGGAGGGGCTGAAACTTCGCCATGTCTTCGCTGCGCTACTCGGTGAAATCAGCGACCTCGTCATGGCCGCCACCAAGCTTGCCGCGCTCCAGCCCCAGCAATTGCGTGACCGGCTGCAAGGCCAGTTAAACGATCTGCTCTCCGCAAATGCGCCGCTATCCTCCCAGCTCTCCGAAGAGCGTCTGGCACAGGAAGTGGCCCTTCTGGCCCTGCGGGCCGATGTGCGCGAAGAATTGGACCGCCTCAGCGCCCATGTCCACGAAGCCCGCGTTTTGCTGGACTCAGGTGAATCCGTGGGCCGCAAACTCGACTTCCTGTCCCAGGAATTCAACCGCGAGGCCAATACGCTATGCTCCAAATCCTCGGATATACAGCTCACCCGCACCGGCCTCGCCCTTAAAGCCGCGATCGATCAATTCCGTGAACAGGCGCAAAATGTCGAATAGATTCAGTTTTTTGAAAATCCCGACATGATACCCTCGATGTCTCCCGGCGGTCTGAAACGGCGCGGCCTCATGCTGGTTCTGTCCTCGCCTTCAGGCGCCGGCAAAACCACGCTGTCGCGCCTGTTGCTGCAAAGCGATTCCAATATCGTGATGAGCGTCTCCGCCACCACCCGCGGTAAACGTCGCAACGAAATCGAAGGGCGGGATTATTTCTTTGTCGATCACGAAGAATTTGAACGCATGGTGCAGGCTGGCGAATTTCTTGAACATGCCCAGGTCTTCGGCAATCGCTACGGCACGCCCAAAAAACCGGTGATGGATGCGCTGGCCGCTGGCCGCGATGTCCTGTTCGACATCGATTGGCAGGGCACGCAGCAGATGAAACAACATGCCCGCGATGATATTGCGAGCATCTTCGTCCTGCCGCCGTCGCGCGCCGAGCTGGAGCATCGCCTGCGCTCACGCGGCCTTGATGATGAAGAGGTCGTGGCCGAGCGTATGTCCAAAGCCAATGGCGAAATCAGCCATTGGGCGGAATATGATTATGTCGTGCTGAATGACGATCTGGAAAAAGCATTGACCCGCATCAAAGACGTGGTGGGCGCCGAACGTTCGCGCCGCACCCGTCAGGTCAATCTTTCCGATTTCGTCTCATCCCTCATGCACAGCACATAATCAGGGCGTCAGAACCACGCGTCCTGTTATCTTTCCCTGACGTAAATCGCTCAGCGCCTGATTGGCCTCAGACAGTGGCCGTTTCTCCACCGGAATCGGCGCCACTTTCCCCGCCCGCACCAAGGCCATCATTTCCTCGGCCTCCGGCAGCGATCCGACAAAGGATCCCATGATCGAAATCGCCCGCATCGGGATCAGCGGCAAAGGCATATTCAAAGCGCCACCAAACAGCCCGACCAGAATGATCTTGCCGCCTTTGCGCACAATGGCATTGGCGAAATTGAAACTGGCCTCCGACCCGACAAAATCCACCACCGCATAAGCGCCGCCGGTCTGTTTGACGAATTGCTTGGCAACCCCGTCGCCCTTGCTGTTCAACACGGCTTTCGCCCCGGCCTTTTGTGCGGCGGCCAGTCGGGCTTCATCAATATCGGCAGCTATGGGCTGTTTGCCGAACAAAGCCTGGGCAAATTGCACACCCATCATGCCCACGCCGCCGCAACCCAGCACGACAATCTCATCCTCCGGCCCCGGCAGGCCGACTTTCTTCAGCGCGCTATAGGCCGTCAGCCCCGAACACATATAGGCCGCGCCCAATGCCGGATCGACCGTGCCATAATCCAGCAAATATTTTTCATGCGGCACCAGCATATAATCGGCATAACCGCCGGGGCATTCCGACGAACAGCCCAGATTTTGCGGCCGATTACAGTGATTTTCCTCGCCGCGCGCACAGGCCGGGCAAGCATTGCAGCCAATCCACGGAAACACGGCGCGCAATTCGCCCAGCTTCGCCGATGTCACATCCGGTCCCAGCGCCACGACTTCGCCTTGCACCTCATGCCCCATGACATGCGGCAGTTTGATACTGTTCAGGGGTAATTTGTTGCCGCCGCCAAGATCGAAATAGCCGTCATGAATATGGACATCGCTATGGCAGACCCCGCAATGATGCACCTTGATCAGCACTTCGGCGCCTTTCGGCATAGGCTGTATCGACGTCATATCTTCAAGCGGCGCACCAAATTCGCTGACAACAACACTACGCATCCCACTACTCCCACATATATTTTGCGGCAGTGTGGCATGGGCTTTAGCCGCCCTCAACCAGTGCGCGATAGGCCCGCGCCAAAGCGGCAAATTGTGGAACCGTCAAAACTTCCGCCCGCAGGGATGGCTCAATCCCCGCCTGCTCCAACAAAGCATCGGATTGCGGCGACAAGGCCTTCAAGCTCTGGCGCAACATTTTTCGCCTCTGGCCAAAGGCAGCAGCCGTAACTTTTTCCAAATCTTCCAGCCGCGCCTCCGCCACGGGCGCATTCAATGGCTCCAACCGCAAAATGGACGATGTCACATTCGGCGGCGGCACAAAGGCGTGACGCCCGACATCGAATAAAATTTTCGGCCTCGCGCGCCACTGCGTCAGAACGGAAAGCCGCCCATAGGCTTTGCCGCCTGGCTGCGCGACCACCCGCTCAGCCACTTCGCGCTGAAACATCAAAGTCAGGCTGGACCAGAAACTCGGCCATGTCTCCGCCGACAACCATTTGATCAAAATGGCCGTGCCAACATTATACGGAAGATTGGCCGCCACCCGCACCGGCGCAGAAAATAGCTGCGTCTCCTGAATGGCCAAAGCATCGCCTTCAACAATCTCCAGCCGCCCCGGATAAAAAGCAGCAATATCGTGCAAGGCGGGAATACAGCGCGGATCACGCTCCACCGCCACCACGCGCGCCGCCCCTTCGGCCAGAAGCGCCCGCGTTAATCCGCCCGGCCCGGGCCCCACCTCATAAAAGGTCTCGCCCTCCACCGGTCCCGCCGCCCGCGCAATGCGCCGCGTCAGATTGAGATCGAGCAGAAAATTCTGCCCCAAGGATTTCTTGGCGGCCAAACCATGGGCTGCAATCACATCGCTTAAACGCGGTAATCCATCACTCACGGCGCGCTCAAAAATCTGGCATCCGCCATCAAAGCCGCCATGCGGATCGCCGCGATCATGCTGCGCGGATCGGCCATACCCGTCCCCGCAATCTCTAAAGCCGTACCATGATCCGGCGATGTCCGCACAATTGGCAATCCCAATGTCACATTCACCCCATCCCAGAACGCCAATGTCTTGCTCGGGATCAATGCCTGATCATGATACATGCAAAGCGCCGCGTCATATCCTGCGCGCGCCTCTTCATGAAACATCGTGTCGGCGGATAGCGGCCCCATAACTGTAAAACCCTTCGCCCGTAACTGCGCGATCGCGGGCAAAATATGATCCGCCTCTTCGCGCCCCATCGTGCCGCTCTCGCCCGCATGCGGGTTCAATCCGGCAATCGCCAGGCGTGGCTCCGTGACCGCAAAATCCCGTTTCAACGCCGCCAGAATAATCTCGCCCGTCTCCACAATTCCATTTTGTGAAAGCGCATCCGGCACATCGCGCAGCGGCAGGTGAATGGTCAGCGGCACCACGCGCAAATGCTGGCTGGCCAGCATCATCACAGCCCGCTTGGCGCCTGTCAGATGCGCCAGAAATTCCGTATGGCCGGGAAAGCCAAATCCTGCGCCGGTCAGCACGGCCTTATGAATAGGCGCGGTCACCACCGCGCCCGCAAGGCCTGCCAGCGCCGCCTGCGTGGATACTTCGATCGCCTCAATCACCGCGGGCGCATTCGCCGGATCAGGCCTGCCGCATAGGCGTGTCGCCTGTGCCTGAAGTGGTACCAAAGCCGCGGGCGGCACATCCCCGCAAGCACGAAACACATCCGCATCGCCCACCAGCTTCAAAGCCCGCGCGCCAATACGCCCATTCAGCGCCTGATAGGCCGCCACAGCAACTTCCGGGCCGATACCGCATGGCTCGCCCATCGTAATGAAAATACTGGCATCTGCCGCGGCCGAAGCTCTGCCCAGTCCCTGCTTACTTATACTTGGTGTCGACATTGGCCGTACGCCGCAGGTTGCGCATATATTGGCGCGACAGCGTGGCGATCTGTTCCTCAAACAATTGCTGTTGCACCTGTTGTTCGGTCGGCATCTGGAACGCCGTAATCTTCGGGGGCGCAGCATCGCAGCGCATGATCAATTCAATACCAGCCTGCGATTGAAACGGATCAGTCATTTCACCAGGGCCGGTCTTGGCCAGTTCACTTTGCATCTGCTGGCTTAAATCCGACAGTTTCATCGTGCCCAGTTTCATAAAGACCGCGCCTTGCACCGCTTGCGGCACTTTTGCGGCCATTTCACAATTCTCCACGCGCTGCTGCAACATCTGGGCCGCCCTCATGGCATTTTCCAGTAAAGCCTTGGCGGGCCGCTCACCTGTCGGCAACAGAATGCGCACCAGCGATAATGTGCCGGGCGGCGTCTTGTTCACCACCTGTGTCGCCGGATCCGGCAATTTGGCATTCACGCCCTCCTGCCGTTCCCGCAACGCCATAATATAAAACCCACCCGTAGACCGGATCGGTTTGCTCAATTCCCCGCGGCGCAAATCAACCAGCGCTTCATTCAGTTCGCTCTGTAATTGGCCCTCATGCACCCAGCCAATATCGCCACCCTGTGCGGCCGATGGATTCTGGCTGAACTGCCGCGCCACCGCCGCAAAGGGCGCGCCGCTCTGCATCTGCAAGATCAGGCCTTCGGCATCGCCGCGCACCTTGTCTTCCTGCTCAGGGGAATCGACGGCCAGAAAAATCTGCGACACCAGAAAACGCGGCTTGTCGGCGCTTTCGGTAATGCGCTGCATTTCTTCTTTCACATCTTCCGGCGTTACATTGATGCGATCAGAATATTCATCCTGCACCGCTTTCGACCAGGCGATGCCCACTGCAATCTGGCTACGCAAGGTCGACAAAGCAACTCCGCCATTCTTCAGCGTGGCTTCCAGCTTTTCCTGCGTCAGGTCATTTTCGCGTAAGATATTATTGATCGCCTTATCCACTTCAGCCGCCGACACCGAAATATTCTTGCGCTGCGCTTCCAGCAATTGAATGCGCTCGGTCTCAAGCTGTTTCAGAATCTGCAAGCGAATTTGTTTCATCTTGTCCGGCGGCGGCGGATTGCCAGCGGTGGCCAGAAATAGCGCAGTGCGTTGCGACAGGTCGTAATGGGAAATCACCGAGTCATTCACGACCGATGCCACGCCCTCCATCGGCTCCACCACAACGGTATCAGCACTCTCCGCCTTCTTGTCCTGCGCCAGTGCGATGGACGAGACATCAAGCCCCATAAGAGCAAGGCCCAACAGAGACATCCTCAACAGATACGGGCCAAAATGTTTGCGCATCATATGTTTCTTCACGGGGTTATGTTTCACAGAACTATGCTTCACTAGGCTGTGTTTTATGGGGCTGTGTTTCATAAGCTGTTTCAAACCTGCTGCTCCAAAGCCCCGTCATCCAGAATTTCCCCGGAAGGAGCGCCGTCCGCGAGATAAAGCAATTCCCCACTCCATTCAAGGATATGTCGCTTTAGGTCTTGCGTGGGCCATCACTGGTGCAGTGCAAAAACATCTGCCGGGAAGAGGTCAAACGAACCCGTGGGCTGATCGCCGGTCTTGAGATTGAACCGGAAAATGATCGAGGTCGAGGGGGGCACGTCACGATCGCTCGTGTAACGTCGCCGGTAAGCTATGGAAATATTCAGACATTCGTCCTGATAGCCGGCACCCATTTCCGTATCCAACAGCTTGCCATTGCGCAGATCCCGGTTGGCAGCGGCCAAAACAGCCCAATGGTCAAACAGGCCGATAATGGTCTGGGCGTTCAGCTCCTCGCGTGCATTCAGCCCCAAAGCCGTGTCCGATGGCAGCCGCACATAGGATACCCGAATCGAAGAGCGGTTATAGGTGCCGGTGAAATAGACTTCATTGCGCACAATCCGCCCACTGGCCTCGTCGATCTGGAACCGCTCCGTGAAATCCAGATAGGGCGGCAAATTCAAATTCACCCGCCCGACCAGATTTGACGCCGTGCGATGCAGGCCCGATTGCTCCGTGAAATTAGTTTCACGTTTGGGCCGGAAAGCCTTCCCCAGCAAAGCCTCTAATTCACCACCGGGAAACAGCGCCGCCGCCCGCAAGCCCGCATTCACCCGCGGCCCGGCTTCCACAATGTCATATCCCGGAACCCGGTCGAAACTGAACAGATTGGCATCTGAAAATTCAAAAGATGTTGCATCTTCATTCGGCAGGTCGCGCGGATTGCCGCCATAAGGCTGCCAGATGGCCTGCACAATCGGTTCCACCACAAAGGATGTCGAATTGTTAAGCCCCGATACAAAAGGCCAGCGCCAATCCACGGCGGCATAGGGAATGGCGCGGGTGATAAAGGTCGAACTCGAAGGCAGCCCCGGTATCGACAATGGATTGGCCGGGTCCATGTGATAAACATCCCCCCGCACATCCGCCGCCAGCGAAATCAACTGGCCATTTCCCGTCACGAAAGGCAGGCGATAATGCATCTGTGCGCTGACGCGCTGCATATTGGTGCCCAGTAAAGTCGTCGCATCCTGCCGCGACAGCGCGGCGGTGCTGAAATCAAACCGATATTGCCCGCCAAGCACATCATGATTGGGAATATAGGTATATTCGATCAGCGGCAGCACAAAGGGAATGGTGCGGCTATTATCGCTCGCCCGTAAGCCCTGAAAGAAATATCCGCTCATCGCAAAGCGGCTGCGGCCCGACACTTTCTCGACAAAAATATCATTGACCAAACGGTCTTCGGTGGAAATGTCATAACGCCGCAAATAGGTGTCATTCGACGTCAGCTGCGCGTCAAACCCTAAGCGCCACTGATTTTCCCATTCAAACCGGCCCGATCCAAAAATATGTCCATAGGTCTGGTTCTGCTGTCCGCTCAGCCCGCTATGTGGATTACGTGCCCCGCTGGCCTGCACCCAGAATCCACCATTATCAAAACGCTGGCGATATTCCCCTGCCAAGGCCTGGCCATTGCGTAATGTCACCCATGGTTCAATCGTAAAGTCCTGGGAATCCGACAGCGAAACATAATAAGGCAGCTTGATAAAACTGCCCAAAGTGGTCGATGTCCCGATCACCGGCGACAAAAGCCCGGTCGCCCGTTTCACACTCGGATCAGGCGTCGAATAATAGGGCGAATAAAAAATCGGCACGCCGAAAAATTCAATCGTCGCATCCCTGAATTCGATCTTACGGCGCTCCTGATCATGCACCACGCGATAGGATTTCACCTGCCAGAGCGGTTTGGAACGCCCGCCCTCCGCGCAGACTTTGCACGGCGTGTAAGCGGCGCTCAGCGCCTCGGTAAACCGCCCCGCACTGCGGCGTGCCTTGGCTGCCACAAGTCGCCCATTCTTACCAATCAGTGCGGCAAAACCCTCCAGCGCGCCATCGCGCATCTTGTCTGTCAGCACCACATAATTGGCAAAGGCGACATCGCCATTGGGCGCGGTCACACTCACATTGCCGCGCGCCGCAATCTCATCTTTCTTCTGATCATAGGTAACCGTATCGGCCAGCAAAATGCGCCCGCCATATTCAATTTCCACATGGCCCTGCGCGGTCACCATTTGCGCTTCCATGTCATAAACCACGTCATCTGCCTGCAGCAGAACCGCATCCTCAGCCCCGGGCTGCGCCGCTGCCGGGCTCAGGCTCAGCAACGCGCATAGAGCCGCACTGGACAATAAACCCCGCAACCTCATCCGTCCTCCCGGTGGAAGACCAATGTCATCCCGATCAATATCGTGGCGGCAGCAGGCACTGTTGCGGCCAATCCCAAAGGCAGCACGCCCGATTGCCCCAAAGCCTGAGTCAGGTCGCTGAAGAAATAAACCCCGAACCCCGCCAGCGCGCTATACAGAATAATCCGTATCACGCCGCCATAACGGGCCAGCCGCAACGAAAAACTCGCACTCATAAACACCATCGCCGCAAATAATGCAGGCATGGCAAATAAACTATAGAGATGCAATTGATAGCGCGTGGCCGCAAAGCCCGCCGCCTGCGCCGTATGAATAAAGCCCGGCAAATCCCAGAAAGACAATGTATCCGGCGATGCAAAGCTTTCCTGAATACGGGCGGGCGTCAACGTGGTCGGCAATTCATAATGTGCATGCGGCACCGGCTTGCCATCTTTCCCGCTCACCCAGGCATCATTCAGCAGCCATGACCCATCACGCAACTGCGCATTGCGCGCATCAATCCGCCCCTCCAGCTGATCTGCCGCGCCATATAAAAAGATGATCACATCATCCAGCCGCGCCCCCTGATCCGAAACGCGCAAAGCATGAATCACCGATTGATGCTGCGCATCCCCCTGCCGCAACCACAAACCATTGGTCGACACCGCCAGTTGCGATGCCTGACCATGCACATATTTCGCCTCCAGCGCCGCAAAGCGCGACAGGAATTTCGATGAAATCGGCGTCCCCACCGTCACCGCGCCAATTCCCAGAATCACCGCCACCACCAAAGGCGGCGTCAGAAAATCCCAGGCCGAAACCCCCGCTGCGCGTGTCGCCACCAATTCCTGACTGCGCGACAGCCGCACAAAGGTGAACACCCCGCCCAGCAACACCGCAAAGGGCAATAATTTCTGCCCCAGATTGGGCAGATGCAAAAATCCCATACCGATCAGCGTGGTGGTCGAAACACCCTTGCCCGCCGTGCGTCCCAGCAAATCCACCAGCGAAATCGAAAAAGCCAGCAGCAGAAAAATGCCGAAGATAACGCCCACCCCCAGCAGATATTGCTTCCCGATATAACGATAGAGCGTCCAGGACCAGCTCATGCAGCCGCTCCACTGACGCCAGCCCGTTTGGCCACTTGGCGGCGATGCCACATTTCTTCGGGGTCAAAGCCCATCAACACCGCTAAAGCCGCCGCCGCACCCAAAATCGGCAGCAGATATAACAAAAATGTCCAGATCGGCTGATTGGCGACAAAGCCCTGTAACCCATATCCGGCAATGCGCAGCCCAATCGCCAGAAGCGCCGCCGCGGTCAGCCGCAAAGCATGCGCCCCGCGCCCACGCCGTCCACGGGTAATCGCCGCCAACGCAATCAAGGCGAAGCTTATGCAATAAAGCGGCGAGGCCAGCCGGTTATGCCCCTCCGCCAGATAGATCGACCGCGTCCGCTCACTCACCTGCGCCGCGCCGGGCCAGAATAATTCCGGCAGAAAGCGCTCACTGGCCGCCCGCTCAGTATATTTCTGACGATTGGCGAATTGATCCAGATCAAAAACATAATGATCGAATTGCAACATGGATAGTTTCGACCCACCCATGGCACTCTGCTCGATCGTGCCCTTGCGCATGATCAGCCGCGCCCCTTCGGGCGTCTGCACCAATTGCCCACCTTCCGCCAAATAGGTCACAGGCTGCTGCGCATTACGGCTGTCATGCACCAGCACGCCGCTGATCACCCCTGCCGATGAAATCTCACGAATAAAGACGGTCAGCCCCTTCACGGGCGTATTGAATTCACCGGGATTGAACATCGCCGTGCCAATATCCGCGCGAATATCCAGCACCTTGTCCTTCATCAAGCGCTGCCCCAGCGGCATCAGATACAGCCCGCATAAATAGGTCAGCGCCATGGTCAAACCAGCGGCCATCAATACCGGCACCGCCAATTGCGCCCGGCTGAAACCTGCGGCCGACATCACCACCAATTCGCTATCGGCATTCAGCCGCGATAGCGCATACATAGCGCCGGCAAAGAATGCGACGGGCAGCAAAATCACCAAAAGGCTCGGCAGCAGCAAAATGGTCAGATAAAGAAAGGTCGGGGCCGATTGCCCGCGATTGATCACCAGATCCAGCAAATGCAACGATTGCGTCAGCCAGATCACCGCCGTCAGAAGCAGCGCAAACAACGCGGTCGGTGCCGCGAGCTGCTTCAGGATGTAAAAGGACAAGCGCGGCATAGGGGCGTTTTCATAAAATCGGACGAAGACAGATAACGGGATTAAAAGGCCAAGTCAGCTTTAACGGAGTTGGGTAAAAATCCCGCAACTTTTGCGGGCTTAAGGATTCGCCTTAAACTATCATCGCAGACCACCATTCCCACCCCTTACCTTTGCCCCTCAGAGCCTGTCGGGCGCTTAACATTTCCGGAGACATGCCATGCAGCTTTCCTTTGCCGTCCCGCTTTCCACCCCTAAGGGCGCCTGGATTGTCGCAGCCTGGCCCGCCGCTACGGGCGACGGGGCCGATCTCTCGCCCACCGCCCGCCGCGCCGACAAAGCCGCAGGCGGCGCCCTCAGCCGGGCCATGCGCAGCTGTGGTTTCAAGGGTAAGCATGGCGAAATCATGGAATTATTGGCCCCCAGCGGTACCAAAGCCGGTCGTATTCTGCTGGCAGGGCTGGGCAAAGTGTCCGATCTCAGCCAGTCCAAAGCCGAAATATTGGCGGCCAAGCTCACCGCCCGCCTGCTCAAAAGCGGTGAGAGCGAGGCCCTGTTCGAGCTGGACCTGCCCAAATCCGCTCCCCTGAATGGGGCCGTCTTCGCCGCCCATCTGGCCCATGGCATCCGTCTGCGGTCCTATGCCTTCACGACCTATCGCCGCAAAAATCTCGAAGAATTCGACTACACCCTCAAAAAAATCACCCTCGCCACCGGTGATCAGGCCGGAGCCAAGAAAATCTGGTCCCAGCTCGCCCCCCTCAGCGAGGGCGTCACGCTGGCCCGCGATCTGGTGAACGAGCCGCCAAATATCCTTTTCCCCGAAGAATTCGCCCGCCGCGCCAAAAGCCTCAGCCGCCACGGTCTCAAGGTCGAGGTGCTGGGCGAAGCCCAGATGAAAAAACTCGGCATGAAGGCCCTGCTCGGCGTGGGCCAGGGCAGTGCCCGCGAAAGCAAGCTCGTCGTCCTGCAATGGAATGGCACGGGCAGCAAAGCCAAACCCAAAGCCCCGCTGGCCTTGGTGGGCAAGGGCGTCTGTTTCGATTCCGGCGGCCTCTCGCTCAAACCGGGCGGAAGTATGATGGGCATGAAAGGTGATATGGGCGGGGCCGCCGCCGTCATCGGCACCATGCTTGCTCTGGCCAAACGTAAAGCCCGCGCCCATGTCGTGGGCGTCATCGGCCTCGTGGAAAATATGCCTGATGGCATGGCGCAGCGCCCGGATGATGTCGTCGAATCCATGTCCGGCCAGACGATCGAAATCCTCAATACCGATGCCGAGGGCCGTCTCGTCCTTGCCGATGCCCTCACTTTTACGCAGGAAAAATTTAAACCCGCCGCCGTGATCGACCTTGCCACGCTGACCGGCGCGATCATCGCCGCCTTGGGGGCCGAATATGCGGGCCTCTTCTCCAATGATGATACGCTGGCGAAAAATCTCACCAGCGCGGGCGAAATCTCCGGCGAAAAAGTCTGGCGCTTCCCGATGGGGCCCGCTTACGACAAAATGATCAAATCCAAGATCGCCGACATGAAAAATATTGGCGGCCCCTATGCCGGCTCCATCACCGCCGCCCAATTCCTGCAACGTTTTGTTCAGGACGGCACGGCCTGGGCCCATCTCGATATCGCCGGAACAGCCTGGCAGGATGGCGAACAAAAGCCGCTTATTCCAAGCTGGGGCACAGGCTGGGGTGTCTGCCTGCTCAATCAATTGGTGCTGGATCATTATGAAAGCAAATAGGGCCAACTCCTATGAGTGACGTCCTTTTCTATCATCTGGAACGTCGCCTCTGGGATGATGTTCTGCCGGGTCTTGTCGAAAAAACGCTGGCGCGTGGCTGGCGCGCGCTGATCCGCGCCGACACGGCCGACCGCGCCGATGCGATCGACACCCATCTCTGGGCCTATCATGAGGAAAGCTTCATCCCCCATGCGCAATTGGGCGATGGCGATGCCGCCCGTCAAACGGTGCTGATCACGGTAGAACCGGGCAACCCCAATGCTGCCGATGTGCTTTTTCTGATCGGCGGCGCCACCGCACCTGTGTGGGACGATGCGCAAACCAAAGCTTTCACCCGCATCGTCTTGATGTTCGATGGCCGCGACAGTGAAGCCCTCACCAAGGCGCGCTCCGCATGGAAAGCCGCCAAAAGCGCCGATCACGATGTGACCTATTGGAAAGAAAGCCCCAGCGGCAAATGGGAGAAGCAGGCTTGAGCGGTTATATGGATTATCTCCTGCCCATCCTGCTGATGCTTATCTGCGTGGTGCATATTATCAAAACCGGCCGCAATTTTTTGTGGGTCTATGCGGTGATCTTCATTCCGCTCTTGGGCGCACTGGCCTATTTCGTGGTGGAAATCATCCCTTCGCTCTTCAAAAGCGATGCGATGCGCCGTGTCACGCGCGAAGCCAGGGCCATGGCCGACCCGGCAAAATCCCTGCGGGATGCCAAGCGTCATCTCGAAATGAACGGTTCGGTCGATGCCCGTCGCCAATTGGCCGAGGAATATATCAAACGCGGTAACCTGACCGACGCCATCCAGCTCTATGAAGAGGCCATGCAAGGCGCCTTCGCCGATGATCCGGCCCTGCTAATGGGTCTCGCCCGTGCCAGATTTCTGCATAATGATGGGGCAGGGGCGCAAAATGCCCTCGACCATTTGCAGCAGGTGGATCCCAGCTTCATCTCAGCCGATGCCCATCTGCTCTATGCCCGCACGCTGGAACAGCAACAGAAATGGGAAGAAGCCGCCCAGGAATATAAAAATCTGGTCCCCTATTATCCGGGCGAGGAAGCCCGTGGCCGTTACGCCCAGCTTTTAGAAAGCTTGGGCCGTCCCGATGAAGCCCAGCCCCTATATGCTGAAATACTCAAAATGCTGGACGGTGCCCCCACCCATTATATTTCAGCGCAAAAAGAATGGGGCGATCTGGCCCGCCGTCACATCAAACGCCGCTGATCAATCCGCCAGCGCCATCTCATATTCCTCGCTGGAGCGCATCCAGCGATCTTCCGCCGCTTTCAATTTACGCGCGGCTTCCGCCCGTTTTTTTGAAACCGCGGTGGCCTTAGCGGGGTCTTTGGTGAAAATCAGCGGGTCCGAAAGCGCCGTGTCATATTTGCGGATCTCCGCATTCAGCGCCTCAACCTGCCGCTCTTCCTGATCCGCTTTCTCTTTCAGCGGTTTCAGCGCTTTGCGCTTTTCCGCAGCATCGCGCCGGGCTTCGGCCTTGTTCTGGCGTTCATCTTTCGCCACCACAATCTGTGTCGGCCGGTTGTCGCCCGTCAGCAGGAATTGGCGATAATCATCCAGATCGCCTTCAAAGGGCTGCACCGTGCCATCGGCCACCAGCAGCAAACGATCCGCTGTCGCCTCGATCAAACGCCGATCATGGCTCACCAGAATGACTGCGCCTTCAAAATCATTCAGCGCCGTCAGCAATTCACTGCGCGCATCAATATCCAGATGGTTGGTCCGCTCGTCGAGGATCAGCAGATTGGGCCGGTCCAGTGTGGCCAAGGCCAGCATCAGCCGGGCCCGCTCACCGCCCGACAATTTGTTCACATCGGTGCGCACCTTATCCGCCGAAAAGCCAAAGCCCGCCAATTGCGTGCGCAATTGCTGTTCACTGAGCTTGGGCCGCATCCGCGCCAATGTCAGCAGCGGCGTCGCCGCTCCATCCAATTCGTCCAATTGATGTTGCGCGAAATAGCCGGGCAGCAATTTCTTGGCCCGCACCAGATCACCCGCCATAGGCTGCAACCGCGCCGCCAGCAATTTCGCCAGGGTCGATTTGCCATTGCCGTTCTTGCCCAGCAGCGCAATCCGGTCATCCGGATCAAAGCGCAGATCCAGATGGGTCAAAATCGGCTTGCCACTTTCATAGCCCACCGACACATCATCCATCGCAATCAAAGGCGGACTGGCTTCTTCGGGCTTGGGCAAACGAATAGGCGCCACATGCTCATCCAGTGAAACCGAAACCGGTCCCATCTTTTCCAGCATTTTAATGCGGCTCTGGGCCTGACGCGCTTTCGATGCTTTGGCGCGAAAGCGATCCACAAAGCTCTGAAGATGTTTGCGCGTCGCATCCTGCTTCTTGGCGAAAGCGGCATCCAGCATCTGCTTGGCTGTGCGCACTTCGATAAATTTATCGTAGCCGCCCGTGTAAAGCGTCAACTTCCCGCGATCGAGATGCAGAATGAACTCGGCCGCCGTATTCAGCAGATCACGATCATGGCTGACTATCAGCACCGTGCCGCGATAGCGCTTGAGAAAATCCTCCAGCCACAACACACCTTCGAGATCGAGATAGTTGGTCGGTTCGTCCAGCAGCAAAAGGTCCGGGGCCGAAAACAAAATCGCCGCCAAGGCCACCCGCATCCGCCAGCCACCGGAAAATTCCGAACAGGGCCGTAACTGGTCCTCAGCCGAAAAACCCAAACCCGCCAGAATCGCCGCCGCCCGCGATGGGGCGGAATAGGCATCGATGGTCGCCAGCCTGGTGTGAATTTCGGCAATCCGATGAGCGTCCTGCGTATGGTCCGCCTCGGCCATCAACTGGCTGCGTTCCGTATCGGCGGCCAGAACCGTATCCAACAGGCTGATGCCGCTGGATGGCGCTTCCTGCGCCACAGCCCCCATCCGCGCCGCCGATGGCAGGGATATATCCCCCGCATCGGCATGCAACTGCCCCATGATCAGCTTCAAAAGCGTGGTTTTACCCGCGCCATTGCGCCCCACCAGCCCAACCCGGCGTCCCGTCGGCAATTGGGCACTGGCCCCGCTGAGGATTTCCCGACCGGCTATGCGATATGTAATATTGTCTATGGCCAACATGGCGGGGCTTTTAACACAGCTTGCGCGTCTGCAAAGCGTGCGGCTATAACCCGCGCGCTTTCCACAGATCGGAGTTTCCCATGGCGCTCGAGCGCACTTTTTCCATCATCAAGCCCGACGCCACGCGCCGCAATCTGACTGGCGAAATCATTGCCCGTTTTGAAAAGGCCGGCCTCAAGGTTGTGGCGTCCCGTCGCATCCGCCTGTCTCAGGCCCAGGCCGAAAGCTTCTATGCGGTCCATCGCGAACGCCCCTTCTTCAACAGCCTGGTCAGCTTCATGACCTCCGGCCCGGTGGTCGTGCAGGTGCTGGAAGGCGAAAATGCCATTGCCAAAAATCGCGAAGTGATGGGCGCAACCGACCCGTCCAAAGCCGATGCCGGCACGATCCGCAAAGATTTCGCCGAGTCCATTGAAGCCAATTCAGTCCATGGCTCCGATGCGCCGGAAACCGCCGCCGAAGAAATCCGCTTCTTCTTCAGCGACAGCGAAATCCACCTCTGATCATCTGACTAAAATGTTTAGGGCATGATCAAAGGCAAACACATTTGCCTGATCATGCCCTAAGCTGCATCTCATAGTCTGAGGTGCATTATGCAAAATAAACGTATTGTCATCACCGGCGCCACATCCGGTCTGGGCGAGGTCGCGGCCCGCCGCCTTGCCGAACAGGGCGCAAAGATCACGCTGGTCGCCCGCAGCAAAGCCCGCGCCGAAGCCACGCTCAGCAAACTCGCAGGCAGCGGCCACAGCGTCCATTACGCCGACCTCTCCTCGATTGCCGAAATGAAACGCGTCGGCACCGAGCTGGCCTCGGCCTATCCGCAAATCGACGTGCTGATGAATAATGCAGGCGGTATTTTCCACACACGCCAAACCACGATAGATGGTCTGGAAATGAGCTTTGCCATGAACCACCTGTCCTATTTCGTGGTGACCAATCTGTTGCTGGAAAATCTCAAAGCCACGCCCGGCGCGCGCATCGTCTCCACCGCCTCCGATGCCCATAAAACCGCCCGGCTGAACTTTGCCGATCTGCAAAGCGCGCAGCGCTATTCCGCCCTCGATGTTTATGGAAAATCCAAACTCGCCAATATTCTCTTCACCCGCAGTCTCAAAGAAAAACTCACCGGCACAGGCGTCACAGCCAATTGCCTGCATCCCGGTTTTGTCGCGTCACGTTTTGGCGAACATCATGGCGGTGCCTTGTCCGTCATGTTCAAAATCGCCAAATCGCTCTTCGCGATAAGCCCCGAAAAAGGCGCCCGCACCATGGTCCATCTGGCTGCCTCGCCCGACGTCGCTGCCATCAGCGGGCTCTATTTCGCCAAAAGCAAAATCTCCAAACCCTTCAAACAGGCGCGTGACGATGCGGCGGCCCAGCGCCTCTGGTCCATCTCCTCCGATCTCACCGGCGTGGGAAATATCTAAAGAAAAACCGCCCGCCCATCGCGTAACGTCACCCGCCCTGTCGCCAGGTCCCGCAGGGCGTTTGGATAAAGCCTGTGCTCGGCCTCCAAAATACGCGCGGCCAAATGCTGCGCCGTATCCTCCGGCATAACAGGCACCGCCGCCTGCGCGATGATCGGCCCGGAATCCAGCTCCGGCACGACAAAATGCACCGTGCAGCCTGAAATCTTCACGCCCGCATCCAGCGCCTGCTGATGCACTCTTATGCCTTTGAAACTTGGCAGGAGCGACGGATGAATATTGATCAGCCGTCCTTCCCATTTGCGCACGAATGAATCTGAATGAATCCGCATGAATCCCGCGGCACAGACAATATCCACTTCAGCGGCTTGCAAAGCCGCATCCAGCGCTGCGTCAAATGTTTCGCGCGATGAAAAATCCTTATGCGAAATCACCTGAAAGGGCAGGGTCCATTGGTCCGCCACATCCAGCCCGCCCACGCTCTCCACATTGGACAGCACAAGCACAATCTCCGCCGGAAAATCAGGCTGCGCGCAGGCCTGTGCAAGCGCCGCCAGATTGCTGCCGCGCCCCGAGATCAGAACGCCCACCCGCGCCCGCCTCATGCCTGTTCAACCCCGCTTAAAGTTTCAAGTCGCCGTGATAAACAACCTTGGCCTCGCCCGCGCCCCTGATCAGCCTGCCAATGCGCGTGGCTTTCTCACCTTCATCGCCAAATGCATCAATCACCTGACCGGCCTTTTCCGGGCTGGTAATCACGATCATGCCCAGGCCGCAATTAAAGGTGCGCAGCATTTCTTCCGGCGCAATCCCGGCATTTTTCGCCATCCAGCCAAATACCGGCAATGGCGTCCATGCGCCCAGATCGATCTCGGCATCCAGCCCATCGGGCAGCGCCCGCGGCAGATTTTCGGTCACGCCCCCGCCGGTAATATGCGCCAGCCCCTTCACCCCATGGCTGCTGCGAATAGCCGAAAGCGCACTGCGGACATAAAGCCGCGTCGGCGCCAGCAAAGCCGCCCCCAAACTCTGCGACGGATCAAACGGCGCAGGCTGGTCATAAGACAGCCCCAGCGTCTCCACCACGCGCCGCACCAGCGAATAGCCATTGGAATGCACCCCGGACGAGGCAATGCCGATCACCACATCGCCCTCGCGCATCAGATCGGTCCGCGGCAGAATCGCCCCGCGCTCCACCGCCCCGACGCAAAAGCCAGCCAGATCGAAATCACCGCTTTTATACAGGCCGGGCATTTCCGCGGTTTCCCCGCCGATCAGGGCGCAACCACTATCCCGGCAGGCTTGAGCGATGCCCTTGATCACCACTTCGGCCGAATCCACATCCAGCTTCCCGGTCGCGTAATAGTCGAGAAAGAACAAAGGCTCGGCCCCCTGCACGACAATATCATTGACGCACATGGCCACGAGATCCTGCCCGATCCCCGCGTAAATACCTGTATCAATTGCAATTTTCAGCTTGGTGCCAACCCCGTCCGTGGCGGCGACCAGCACGGGGTCACGAAAACCTGTGGCCTTCAGATCGAACAAGCCGCCAAACCCGCCCAGATCGGCATCCGCCCCGGCCCGGCGCGTCGCCCGCGCGGCCGGCGCGATACGCGCCACCAGCGCCTCGCCGGCATCAATATCGACACCGGCCTCTCTATAAGTCAGCCCAGTAGGATTTTCGGGATCAGCCATGTCACGTCCGGCACGAATTTCTGCCGCCTTCGTTAAAGGAGCCCGCGCCAAAGTCCAAGTATGGAGAGCGGGCTTAAAACATCACATTTGGGTTTCCGTCTGCGAAAGCCCATAAGAAGGGAACCCAACACAGGGGGGGTGTGCTTTCACAGAGCGGTCCCTCTATGATTTGTGCACCACATTAAAGTCCTGCCAAAGGATAGCCATGCAGCGTTTGATTATAGGTTTTGTTCTGGCCCTTCTCGCCCCGCTGCCGGCCATGTCCGGCGCATGGGCCGCCGACACTATTTTCACGGTCAAAGATGTCCCCGTCGATGCCACGGCCGCCGCCTCGGTCGAGGCCCAGTCGATAGCCATTAACGAAGGCCGTCCCAAAGCCTGGTCCATCCTCTATCGCCGCCTCACGCGTCAGGAAGACTGGGCCCGCCAGCCGCAGCTCGACAATCTGGCGATCCAGCGCCTGATCCGCACATTCGATATTTCCGATGAGCGCCGTTCCACCAAACGCTATGTCGCCAAGGTGAGCTATGTCTTCAGCCAGTCGGCGGTCGAACGCCTGCTGCGCAGCCAGAATATTTCCTATGTCGTCTCCACCAGCCGCAAAGTGCTCGTGATCCCTCTGTCACCCACCTATCAAATGGGCGATAGCTGGTCTCTGGTCTGGCGAGATCCTGCTTTGTCCACGCCGCTGGTCAGCACCATTCTGCCAGACGAAAATGACAGCGCCGCTTTATCCGGCCTCACCTTCGACAGCGCCAATTGGGCCGCGATCGCGCCTATCGCCCTGCGCCTGCGCGCCGTCGATGCGGTTGTAGCCGAAGCCACTCAGCAAAATGGCCGTGTCAGCGTGCGTCTGAAACGTCTGGCCCCGGGCCAGCCGATCCAGCCTGTCGTGGAAGCATTGGGCCATGATGCTGCGGCCCGCGCTGCCTTTCAGGTTATTTCCGATTTTTGGAAAAACAAATCGACGGTGGATTTCAGCCAGAAATCACGCCTCAATATGGATGTGCGCTTCAACAGTCTCAGCGAATGGGCCTCGCTGCAATCGCGCCTGCGCAGCCTGCAAACCGTGACTGGCATCGATCTTGTGGCCTTCAGCATACATGAAGCCCGTATCAATGTTGCTTATGTGGGCACATTGGATCAATTGCGCGCCAATCTTGCGCATTCCGGTCTGGTGCTGACCTCTCGTGCGGGCCTATGGTGGCTTACGCGCAGCCTAGATACGGCTGCCGCGCCTCAGGGAGCCACGCCATGATGATGTTGCGGCAATTGCCGAATGTGCTGACCGTGCTGCGCCTCGCCGCCGCCCCGGTCATCGCCTTCCTGTTGCTGCAGCATGATTACGTCGCGGCTCTGGCCGTTTTTGCTTTTGCCGGCCTCAGCGATGCGGCGGATGGTTTTCTCGCTAAACGTTTCGGTCTGGATACGCGTTTTGGCGCGCTGGCCGATCCCATTGCCGATAAATTCCTCATGCTGGCCAGCTTCATCGCGCTCACCATCATCGAGGTGACCCCTTGGCAATTGACGGCGCTGGTGCTGGCCCGCGACGTGGCCATCGTCGCCGCAGTTCTCCTCGCCAAAGCATTGGGCTGGCCTTTACGGGTGCAGCCGCAATTGCTCGGCAAAATCAGCACCGCCATTCAGGTGATCTATGTCGGTCTGACATTGCTGATGCTGGCTGCCAGCATTGACATGCCCGATGTCACCTATTGGGCCGCGGTGATCACGGCGGTGGTGACCTTGGCGTCCTGGTTATCCTATGGCCATATCTGGCTGCGCGCCTTTGCCTTTCGGCACAGCCGTCCCGCCTAATTCTGGATAGTGGCGATGTCCGCGCAACTCATTCTGTCTTGGAGCATCTCCCCCGCATCGGGGCGGGAAGACTTCATTGTCGGGGCCTGTAATCAGGCCGCCGCGCGCTTTATCGATTCCTGGCCCCATTGGCATGGCCCGGCAGCGCTCTATGGTCCGGCAGGCTGCGGCAAATCCCATCTGATCACCGCATGGGCCTCTATGGCCGATGCCAAAATCATTTCCGCCACGGCACTCAATCTCGATACTGTGAACAGCCTTGGCGCGGATCAGGCCATCGCGATCGAAGATGTTGACCGCGCCCTACCCAGCGACATACGCGACCGCGCCCTGTTTGCCCTGTTTGAACGTGGTACGCCTTTCCTGCTGTCGGGCCGTTGTCCCTCGCCGGAATGGCGTACCGTCCTGCCAGACCTGACATCGCGTTTCGCGGCGCTTCTGTCATTCCCGCTATGGGAGCCTGATGACCAGCTTCTATCTTTCCTCGCCCGAAAACTATTCACCGACCGCCAACTCAGCGTCCCCGACAGCGTCATCACCCGCATGGTACGCTCGCTGGAACGCTCCCCCGCCGCGATCCGCGATTTCGTGGCCCATGCCGATGCCCGTGCCTTGGCGGAAAAACGCCCCGTGACCTTAGGCCTGATCCGGGAACTTCTGGATCAGCCACCCCCTTCTGCTTAAAGTCGGCTGTCATGACAGTTTAAGAAAC
This sequence comes from uncultured Rhizobium sp., assembly GCA_964580115.1. GTDB lineage: Bacteria > Pseudomonadota > Alphaproteobacteria > Micropepsales > Micropepsaceae > Rhizomicrobium. The sequence goes on along the minus strand of CAZOJG010000013.1, from coordinate 48,574 downwards.
ATGGTCTAGCCTTACGGCCATGAACGAGCCCCAGCACCAGTTTGAAGCCCATAAAACCGTCTCAATGCCCGAGGATATGCAGTCCCCGCCGCTTTCGATGGACAGCCCCTCGCGCTTTGTGAATCGCGAATTATCCTGGCTCGCCTTCAATCGCCGTGTCGTGCAGGAAAGCCAGAATAGCCGTCACCCCCTGCTGGAGCGACTGCGCTTCCTTTCCATCTCCGCCTCCAATCTTGATGAATTTTTCATGGTGCGCGTGGCGGGCCTCAAAGCCATGGTGCGCGAAGGCGTCACCACCCTCAGCGCGGACGGCCTCACCCCCGCCCAGCAATTGGAAAAGGTGGAAAACGTCGCCCGTCACCTGATCGCCGATCAGCAGGATGTCTGGGTGCATCTGCATGAAGAATTACGCGCGGCAGGCATCGCCGTGGTCGAACCCGCGGATCTAAAACGCGAAGATTGTAACTGGCTGGAAAAAGAATTTCGCGAACAGATTTTCCCAGTCCTGACCCCGCTCGCCATCGACCCGGCCCATCCTTTCCCCTTCATCCCCAATCTCGGCTTCGCCATGGGCCTGCGCCTCAAACGCAAACGCGATGGCAGGCTGGTCACCGCTTTGCTGCCGGTCTCGGCACAGCTCCAACGCTTTGTGCGCCTGCCCAATCTGGGCAATGTCGCGCGCTTTGTACCGCTGGACCGGGTGATTGAATTACATCTCGATCAGCTCTTCCCCGATCATGCGGTCATCAGTTCAGGTATGTTCCGCATCCTGCGTGACAGCGATGTCGAAGTCGAAGAAGAAGCCGAAGATCTGGTCCTTCTGTTTGAATCCCTGCTGCGCCGCCGCCGCCGTGGCTCGGTCATTCACATGAAATGCAGCGCCTCCATGCCTGAAGATTTGCGGGCCTTCATCGCCGAACATCTCTCGCTGCAACCCAGCGAATTGGTGATCCAGCATATGATGGGCCTGTCCGATCTTGCGCAGCTCTTCGTGGAAGAACGCAGCGACCTGCAATTCAAACCCTATAATGCGCGCTTCCCCGAACGGATCCGCGATTTCGGCGGCGATTGTTTTGCCGCCATCCGCGCCAAGGATTTCATCGTCCACCACCCGTTCGAAAGTTTCGACGTCGTGGTGCAATTCCTGCGTCAGGCCGCCCATGATCCCAATGTCGTGGCGATCAAACAGACGCTCTACCGCACCTCGCATAACAGCCCCATCGTGCAGGCCCTGATCGAAGCCGCCGAAGCCGGCAAATCCGTCACCGCGCTGGTGGAATTAAAAGCCCGCTTCGATGAAGCCGCGAATATCAAATGGGCCCGCGATCTCGAACGCGCGGGCGTGCAGGTGGTCTATGGTTTCATAGAATTGAAAACCCACGCCAAGGTCAGCCTTGTCGTGCGCCGCGAAGGGGGGCTCTTGCGCTCCTATGTGCATTTCGGCACGGGCAATTATCATCCCATCACCGCCAAAGTGTATACCGATCTCTCGCTCTTCAGCGCCGATCCGGCTTTGGGCCGCGACGCCGCCAAATTGTTCAATTTCATCACCGGCTATGCCGAACCCGCAGGGCTGGAACGCCTCGCCGTCTCGCCGTTGAACATGCGCAAATTTCTCATGCAGGCGATCCATGAAGAAGCCGCCTATGCCCGCGAAGGCCGCCCCGCCGCGATCTGGGTCAAGCTCAATGCCTTGGTCGATCCGCAATTGATCGATTGTCTCTACAAAGCCAGTCAGGCCGGCGTGAAAATCGAACTCGTGATCCGCGGCATCTGCTGCCTGCGCGCAGGCGTGCCGGGCCTCTCTGAAAACATCCGTGTAAAGAGCATCGTCGGCCGCTTCCTCGAACATGGCCGCATTGTCTGTTTCGGCGCGGGCCATGGCCTGCCCTCACCCAAATCCAAAGTCTATATTTCCTCTGCCGACTGGATGCCGCGCAATCTGGATCGCCGCGTCGAAGCCCTGGTGCCGATTGAAAATCCCACCGTGCATCAACAGGTACAGGATCAGATCATGGGCGCGCTGCTCAAAGATCAGGCCCAAAGCTACATGATGCAGCCCGATGGGACATATGCGCCCGATCCGGCGGGCGCAGCACCAGACGCCTTCTCGGTCCATACCTATTTTATGACCAATCCCTCGCTCTCAGGGCGGGGCAGGGCGGTCAAAATGGGGCACCCGCGTCCCGTGACAAGCCCACCCGCAGACGGCTAATCTGCCTTTCGTGACAGTACAGCCACCCCATTCTCCCCACATCAGTCCTGCTGAAATGCGGGCGGAGCATCTTAGCCCAACCACACCGGTGGCGATTGTGGATATAGGCTCCAATTCGGTGCGCCTTGCCATCTTCGATGGCGCCAGCCGCGCCCCCGCCACCTTGCATAATGAAAAAGCGATCTGCGCCATTGGCCGCAATATGGTGACCACGGGCCAGCTACATCCCCTGGGCGTGGAAATGGCGATAGCCGCCCTGGCGCGTTTCCGCATGATCGCCGACGCTATGCATGTTCCGCTGCGCCATGCCGTCGCCACCGCCGCCGCGCGCGATGCCACGAATGGGCAAGACTTCATCCATCGCGCCGAAAGCGTCTGGGGTTCGCCCATCCATATTCTGCCAGGCAAAGAAGAAGCCCGCCTCGCCGCCGAAGGTGTGCTCGCCGGCATGCCCGGTGCCGATGGCCTTGTGGCCGATCTGGGTGGCGGCAGCCTCGATATGGTGAGCCTCGGTCAGGGCCGCACCGGCAGCGCCATCACTTTGCCTTACGGTCCTTTACGCCTGATGGACCTCTCCGCCGGTAATCAGGATACCGCTCGCCAGATCGTGGCCAATGGCCTTTCAAACCTCTCCTCCATGGGCGCTCTGGAAGGCCGCACACTCTATGCAGTCGGCGGCATCTGGCGCAGCTTCGCGCGTGTCGACATGGAAACCATCAATTACCCCCTGCATGTGCTGCAGGATTATTCCATCCCCAAAAGCCGCGCATTGAAACTCTGCCGTGTCATCGCCCAGCTCTCCCGCAAATCCGCCGAGCGCATGAAGGTGATCTCCAAACGCCGCGCCGAAGCCCTGCCTTACGGTGCCATCGTGCTGGAGCGCCTGCTGCTCGAAGGCAATTTCAATGACATCGTAATCTCCGCCTTCGGCCTGCGCGAAGGCCTGCTCCATGATCGTCTCAGCAGCGAAGAGCGCGCCAAAGACCCCCTGCTGGAATATGCCACCGGCATGAATCGCCGTATGTCGCGCACCTCCTCCCATGCCGAAGAAATCTTCCGCTGGAGCGAAACCCTGTTCTGCGGTGAAAATGCCGAACTGCGCCGCGTCCGCCATGCCACCTGCCTGTTCTCCGATGTGAATTGGCGGCGTCACCCGGATGACCGCGCCTTCGGGGCCTTCAATCAACTCCTCACCGCGCCCTTTGCCGGGGCCCGCCATCGCACCCGCGCCCTCATCGCGACCGCGATCTATTACCGATATTCGGGCGATGAGGATTACCCCCGCCAGCTCAAACAGGCGGGCCTGCTGATCGAGGAAGACGAGCTTTACGCCAAAACGCTGGGCCTCAGCTTACGTCTGGCCTTTGCGCTCTCGGCCTCCGCATCTGGCGAATTGCCGCATTATCATCTGAAGCTGACGGCCCAAAATCTTGTGCTTCAGGTTCCCCGCGCACGGGCCGCCATCATCGCCGATCCGGTGCCCAAAAGGCTGGACAATCTTGCTGCGCTGGTGAACCGCAAGGGCGAAATCGAACTTACAGCCTGATGTTTGCGCCCATACTTGCACCCGCCCCCTGAAAGGGGCTTTAACTGCCCCAGAGCTTTAACAAGATGATGCGGGGCGAAGGAGAAGGTCATGGGTGCACTCAGCGTTTGGCACATTCTGATATTGGCCGTGGTCGCGCTTTTGCTGTTCGGCGGGCGGGGCAAAATTTCCGATCTGATGGGCGACGTCGCCAAGGGCATCCGTAGCTTCCGTCAGGGGTTGAACGATCCCGAAGACAATCGAACCCTCTCGGATACGCGCGACGAAAATAAGGACAAGAACGGGCGCTGATCCGTGTTCGATCTTAGCTGGAGCGAAATCCTTATCCTGCTCATCGTGGCGCTTGTCGTGGTGGGCCCAAAGGATCTACCGCGCCTCATGCATATGGCCGGTCGCTGGATGGCCAAAGCCCGCGCCATGGCCAGCGATTTCCGCCGCAGCTTCGATGACATGGCCCGTCAGGCCGAACTTGATGAGCTGCGCAAGGAAATCAACGAGCTACGCAATAATCGCGAAATCGCCGCACTCAAGGCCGAAATGGAACATGGCATCAAGCCCGAACCATCAGCGCCACACGATCCTCCCGACGATGACACACCATCCAGCCAGAAATCCGATCCGTGAACCGCCCCACCTCCGAGGATGAGGCTTCTCTGGAAGCCACCAAAGCGCCCTTGATGGACCATCTCATCGAGCTGCGAAAAAGGCTGATCAACGCCGTCATCGCGTTCATCCTGTGTTTTGCGCTGTGTTTCACCTTCGCAGAACAAATTTATGCCTTTCTCACCGCGCCCCTCGCCGCAGCCCTGAAAGGCCAGCCCAATGCCCATCTCATCTATACGGCGCTTTATGAGACCTTCTTCACCTATGTGAAGGTCGGCATGTTCGCGGGGCTCTGTCTGTCATTTCCCTTCATTGCGAGCCAGCTCTGGCTCTTCATCGCCCCCGGCCTCTATCGCCACGAACGCAAGGCCTTCCTTCCCTTCCTTCTGGCTTCACCCGTGCTGTTCATCATCGGGGCAAGCTTCGTCTTCTTTGTCATGCTGCCCTTCGCGATCCATTTCTTTGTGGGTTACGAGACACCGGGCAGCGCCAATACGCTGGGCATCCAGTTACAGGCCAAGGTCAGCGAATATCTCGACCTCGTGATGACCCTGATCATCGCTTTCGGACTGACTTTCCAATTGCCCGTCCTGCTCACCCTGATGGGCCGGGTCGGTATGGTCAGCGCCAGTCAGCTTCGCACCATGCGGCGCTACGCCATTCTGGGCATCTTCATTGTAGCGGCCGTCTTCACCCCGCCCGATGCGATCAGCATGCTCAGCCTCGCCATCCCGCTGGTCATTCTCTACGAAATCTCGATCTGGTGCGTGAAACTGATCGAACGCCAACGTCATATCGACCGGGACAAGGCGGATCGGGGAGCTTGAGCCGGCTCGATATATTGGTCATTCGAGCAAATACGTAAGGGGAAGAAAGTGTGTTCTCAAACAGCCCTTGACGAACTGGAAATATATTCCTATATTAGGGTGGAAATATAGGACGAAACACTTAATGCCTTTTATTGCCCGCTTTGCCCGGCTCGCTCCGTTTACCCGAAACCCGGCAAATGGCATGACCGGCACTGTTTCAGCATCCCCCGCAGGACACGCCGCTCATGCATGATATCCGCGCCATCCGCGACACCCCGGACCAGTTCCTCCGTGGGCTGCAACGCCGCCACTTGAAGGAGGCCGAGCCGCTCACGTCCCGGATTCTGGAACAGGATCAGGCCTTGCGCATCCTGCAAACAAGGCTCCAGGAAGCCCAGGCCCGTCGCAATGAAGCCTCCAAACTGATCGGGCAGGCCAAGACCAAAAAAGACGATGCCGGGGCCAGGGCCCTGATGGACGAAGTCGCGGGCCTGAAGGACGAAATCCAGAAGGGCGAGGAGCAGGAACGCCAGCTCCAATCCGCCCTCACCACAATTTTAGCCGCCCTCCCCAATCTGCCCATGGATGATGCGCCGGACGGCAAGGACGAAGCGGATAATAGGCCCATCCCCGCCCGCGCTTTCGGCACGCCGCGCAACTTCGTCAATCCTCGGGAACATTTCGATCTCGGCGAACAGCTTGGCCTGATGGATTTTGAACGCGCCGCCAAAGTCTCCGGCGCGCGCTTTGTCTATCTCAAGGCGGGCCTCGCGCGGATGGAACGCGCTCTGGGCAATTTCATGCTCGACCTGCACACAAGCGAATATGGCTTCACCGAAGTCCAGCCACCTTTGCTGGTCCGCGATGATGCCGCCTTCGGCACGGGCCAATTACCCAAATTCTCTGAAGACCTCTTTCGCACCACAAATGATTTCTGGCTCCTGCCCACAGCCGAAGTCCCGCTGACCAATTATGTGCGGGACGAAATTCTCGGCGAAGAAGAATTGCCCTTGCGCCTCACCGCCTGGACACCCTGCTTCCGCTCCGAAGCAGGATCCGCGGGCAAGGATACGCGCGGCATGATCCGCCAGCATCAATTCTCCAAAGTGGAACTGGTCTCCATCACCACGCCGGAACAATCGGCCAGCGAACATGAACGTATGACCGACGCCGCGCAGGAGGTGCTGAAACGCCTGAACCTGCCGCATCGCGTCGTCACACTCTGCACCGGCGATATGGGCTTCTCCGCCCAGAAAACCTATGACATCGAGGTCTGGCTGCCCGGTCAAAATCGCTACCGTGAAATCTCCTCAGTCTCCAATTGCGGGGATTTTCAGGCCCGCCGCATGAATGCCCGCTATCGCCCGAAAGACAGCAAAGGCACACGTTTCCTGCACACACTCAACGGCTCCGGCCTTGCCGTGGGCCGCACTTTGATTGCCGTGATGGAAAATTATCAGAATGATGACGGCACAATTGCCGTGCCCGATATGTTACGTCCCTATATGGGTAATCTGGAAAAAATCAGCTCGTAAAGGTCCGTCAGTATTATGCGTATTTTGGTCACGAATGACGATGGTATTCACGCGCCCGGCCTGCAGGTCGCGGCCACGATCGCCCGCGCCATTTCGGATGATGTCTGGGTCGTCGCCCCTGAAACCGAACAATCCGGGGCATCGCATTCACTTACCCTCTCACAACCTTTGCGTCTGCGCGAAGTCTCGCACAAAACCTTCGCCATCACCGGCACGCCGACCGACTGCGTGATGATGGCCGTGGCCGAAGTGATGAAAGATAAAAAGCCCGATCTGGTTTTGTCGGGCGTCAATCGCGGCGCGAATATCGCCGATGATGTCACCTATTCCGGCACCATTGCCGGTGCGATGGAAGGCACCGCACTTGGCATCCCCTCCATCGCCCTCAGCCAGTCCTATGGTTTTGAGGACGGCTACAAAGTTCGCTGGTCCTGCGCCGAAAATCATGGGGCCGCCGTGGTGCGCCGCCTCATCGAAATCGGCTGGCCCACACCTGAATCGGCTCAGGACATTCTGATGAACGTGAATTTCCCCGATTGCCCGCCCGATCAGGTGGCGGGGATCGAGGTCGTGTCACAGGGCAAACGCGATCTGCAAACCGCCGTGCTGGACAAGCGCATGGATATGCGCGGCAATCCTTATTTCTGGATCGGCTTCAAACGCGTCCGCTCCAATCCGCTGGCAGGCACCGATCTGCGCGCGATCTATGAAAATCGCATCGCCATCACACCGCTGCACCTCAACCTCACCGAATTTCGCGTGCTGGAACGCCTGCGCAGCCAATTCGAGCCACAGCCGTGAGCACGCCAGAAGCCGAAACACTGGTGCAGGAGCTTCGGCATCAGGGCATCACAGATGAAGCGGTCCTCCGGGCCATCGCCCAAACCCCGCGGGAGATGTTCGTCGAACAGGCCGTCTCCCACAGCGCCTGGAAGAATACGGCCCTTCCAATTGCCTGCGGCCAGACCATCAGTCAGCCTTATATTGTGGCTCTGATGACACAGGCGCTGGAATTAAACGACAAAATGCGTGTCTTGGAAATCGGCACGGGCTCTGGTTATCAGTCGGCTATTCTGGCTCCACTCTGCCGCCGTGTATATACGATCGAGCGTCACAAACCCCTCCTCCGTACCGCAGAAGTGAGGTTCAATTCGCTTCGCATCCATAATGTGGTGGGTAAATGGGGCGACGGCTACAAGGGCTGGCCAGAGCAAGCGCCCTTCGATCGGATCATTATTACGGCCGCTGTGCCTGAAATTCCTAAAGCCTTGCTGGATCAGCTCAAACCTGACGGCATTTTGGTCGCCCCGATCGATCGCGGCGCCGGTTTGGAAAGCATTTCTCAACTTTTAACCAAGATTATCAACAGGCATAATGGGGTCACGACTGAACATCTGGTCCCCGTCACATTCGTCCCCATGCTTCCGGGCATAGCGCAGGAGCCGCAGAAAGCGGATGGAACCTATCGCTAAGACTAAGGTGAGATATGGCATAGCCTTATGCGCGGCGATCATAGCCGCCTTGGGCCTGTCTGCTTGCGCCTTCGATCCGGAACCACCCATCGGCTATTCCGATCACAGCCAAAAAAGCGCCGCCGCGCCGCGTAACACGGGCAGCTATTACACCGTCACGGTCCAAAGCGGCGATACGCTGTCACGTCTCGCCGCCCGCCATAATGTGTCGATGCAGGCTATCATCTCCGCCAATCGCCTGCGCGATCAGGATCGTATCTATGCGGGCGCCGTGCTGCGCATTCCGTCTCAAGGCCGCACCGATTACGCCCAAAACAATGACCGCCGTTTCGCCGCCGCGCCGCGGCGTTCGCAAAGCCCACCAGCCCAAAGCCGTCCCGTCGCGCGCCAACCGCAATATGTCACCACAACGGCGCAGCCCCCTTCCTCAAATTCAGACTCAAACGAAACTTTGCTCAATCGCGCGCAAGCCGTGATCGATCGTCTGGGTGGGGCCGATACCAAAGACACGCAATATGCAAGCTACCAGCCGCAGACCAGTCGCACAGAAATTGCGCGCCCGTCTGAACCCACAGTCAGTTCAAGCGCTACTGTGCGTGCCGGCAATGGCCGTTTCATCTGGCCAGTCTCCGGCCGGGTGATCGCCCCCTTCGGCACATCTTCAAGCGGCGAACGTAATGACGGCATCAATATCGCCGCCGCCCATGGCACGCCGATCCACGCCGCCGCATCCGGTGTCGTGACCTATTCCGGCAATGAATTAAAAGGCTATGGCAATCTCGCGCTCATCAAACATGATGAAAGCTATGTCACCGCCTATGCCCATGCGGATCGCCTAACCGTGGGGCAGGGCGACAAAGTCATAAAGGGCCAGGTGATCGGCTATACCGGCCAAACCGGCAATGTTCACGAACCTCAGGTCCATTTCGAGATTCGCCAGAACACCAAGCCGGTAGACCCCAATCCGCTCCTGATGGCGGCGCGCTAATCCAGGGTCTGCTCCAGCTCACCCGCAATATCTTGCACAAATTGCCAGGCCACGCGCCCCGAACGCGCCCCCCGTCCAGCCGCCCATTCAATCGCCCGCCCATGCAGCGCCTCGCGCGCGATACTCAAACCAAAATGGGCGACATAACCATCGATCATCGTCAGATAATCATCTTGGCTACAATGATGGAAACCCAGCCAAAGCCCAAAACGGTCTGATAGGGAAACCTTCTCCTCAACCGCTTCCGACGGACTGATCGCGGTAGAGCGCTCATTCTCCATCATATCGCGCGGCAGCAAATGACGCCGATTGGACGAGGCATAGAACAGAACATTGCTCGGCCGCCCTTCCAGCCCGCCCTCCAGCGCCGCCTTCAGGGACTTATAGCTCGTATCATCCTGGTCGAAGGACAGGTCATCACAATAGAGCAGGAACCGCCGGCTGGATGCCCGCAGCAACCGCAAGAGCTGTGGCAGGCTGGAAATATCTTCCCGGTGAATTTCCACCAGCACCAATTGCTCCGCGCCAGCCCGATCCAGATTCACCGCCGCATGCACCGCCTTCACAAGGGAGCTCTTACCCATCCCCCGCGCCCCCCAAAGCAGCGCATTATTCGCCGGCAATCCCCGCCCAAACCGCCGTGTATTCTCCAGCAGCCGGTCCCGCGCCATGTCGATACCCCGCAATAGCCCCAGCGGCAGATAGGCCACACTGGGGACAGCCAACAGCCCCCCCTGCTGCGGCTCCCAGATAAAAGCCGCCCCCCCATCCGGCACCGTGCCATCAATCACCTGTGGGGCAATCCGCTCCAAAGCCTCGGCGATCCGCCGCAGCTCGCCTGCAGCCATGTCGTCATCGTCAAATTTGCTGCGTGATGCCATGATCTTAAGTCCTTTTACGCTTGCGGTTGCAATGCGGGGGTACGCCGTTATAGTCCGCGCGCCGCGCCGCAATTCCCCTGTGGTGCCAGAAATTTTCGGGACGTCTTATGGACCAGTCTTTTATCACTTCTATCCTACCGCTCGTTGCGATTTTCGCGATCATGTATTTCCTCATGATCCGCCCCCAGCAGCAACGCATGAAACAGCATCGCCTGATGATCGAAAATGTCCGCCGCGGCGACACGGTTGTCACAGCAGGTGGTGTTATCGGCAAAGTGGCCAAGGTCAAGGAAGATGGCGAACTGCTTATCGACATCTCGGAAACCGTCCAGATCCGTGTCGTTAAATCGACGCTGAGTGAAGTCCGCACCAAAGCCGATAAGGACTAACCTCGCTTATGTTGCAGGTATCCCTCTGGAGCCGCGTTATCACCGCGATCATTCTGATCGTCGGTATTCTTTTTGCCTTACCCAATGCGCTGCCAGAAAATATCCGCAACCAGCTGCCAAGCTGGCTCCCCAAAGAAACCGTCAGCTTGGGGCTGGACCTTCAGGGCGGATCTTATCTTCTGCTCGAAGTCGAACTCGACAAAGTAGAAAAGGACAAGCTGGAATCGCTGATGAGCGATATCCGGGTTGGCCTGCGCAAAGCCCGGATAGCTTTCAGTAATCTCAGCAATAAAAACGACGTCGTGTCTGTCGAAATACGCGACAGGCAACAATTTGCTGAAGCCCGCAAAATCCTGGACGATCTCAATCCATCCCTCAGCGGTTCTATTCTGACGGGCGGAAATAAAGAATTCGTGGTGTCCCAGGCTGGGCAAACGCGCTTGAGCATGCGGCTCACTGATGAATATCGCACCCAGACCAAAACGCAGACACTCGCCCAATCTATCGAAGTCGTGCGCCGCCGCATCGATGAAATGGGCACCCGCGAACCCGGGATCGAACGCCAAGGTGATCAGCGCATCGTGGTGCAGGTACCAGGCCTGTCTGATCCGCAACGCCTGATCGATATTCTGGGCACCACCGCGAAAATGACGTTTCAATTGGTGGATGAAACCGCAGACCTGAATCAGGCTATGCGCGGAATCGTGCCTATTGGCTCGATCCTGCTCCCGCAGGAAGCAGCGCCTGATCAACCGGCTCCGCCGCCCATCGTCGTGCAAAAACGCGTCATGGTCTCGGGCGATCGTCTGAAAAACGCATCTGCGGGCTTTAATTCTCAAAACAGCGAACCTGTAGTTACCTTTCGCTTTGACTCGGTAGGTGCCCGCCAATTCGGCGACGTGACCAAAGCCAATACGGGCCGTCGCTTTGCTATCGTCCTCGACAATAAAGTGATTTCTGCCCCCGTGATTCGCGAACCAATTTTGGGTGGTTCGGGCGAAATCTCGGGCAGCTTCACCAGCAAAACCGCAAATGATCTGGCAGTCCTGCTGCGTGCAGGTGCCTTGCCTGCACCTCTGAAGGTGATCGAGCAGCGCACCGTGGGTGCCGAGCTTGGGGCTGATTCGGTCAAGGCCGGTCTCAATGCAGCTTTGGCTGGCCTGGCGCTGGTCGTCCTCTTTATGTTCGCCCGTTACGGGCTGTTCGGCCTTTTTGCCAATATTGCGCTCACCTTCAACGTGGTTTTGTTGTTTGCGGCGCTCAATATTTTTGGTGCCACGCTTACCCTTCCCGGCATCGCGGGGATCGTTCTCACGATCGGTATGGCGGTAGACGCGAATGTTCTCATTTATGAACGTATGCGGGAAGAAAAACGTAACGGGCGCAGTGTCATCGCGGCCTTGGATACTGGTTTCCAACGCGCCATGGCGACGATTATCGACGCCAATATGACACATCTCATTGCTGCGGTGGTGCTGTTTCAGCTCGGCTCTGGCCCGGTTCGCGGCTTTGCGGTGACCTTGGGCCTCGGTATCATCACCTCTTTCTTCACCGCGGTGATGGTCACACGCCTGATCGTCATCTGGTGGTTGCGTTGGCGCAAACCCAAAGAGCTTATTATTTAGGCAGGGGGACTAAACATCCTGCATGAAGACGCGCTAGAATGCCGCGGGACTCAATTTCTTGGGGGAAACAGCTCATGGCTGCGTTTTTAGGAAATCTTCGTGCCGTCGTTATTGCGGGCTTCGTACTCGCCGCACTTCTCTTTGTACTCTATGCCCAGACTCAGGGCTTTGACCCAGCCAGCTTTTGGCCCTTCCTGGTCCGCTGGCTACATGTCGCCTCTGGTGTGATGTGGATCGGGCTGCTCTGGTATTTCAACTTTGTCGCCGCGCCGGCCACACCTAAAATCCCAGAAGACCTACGTCCGGCCTTGGGGCGCTACATCACCCCGGCCGCTTTATTTTGGTTTCGCTGGGCGGCCATGAGCACCATCATTTTTGGTCTCATCCTCGCTTATCAGAACAATTACCTGCATGAAGCCTATTCCTTAGGGGCGAGCGAAGGCTTCACCAATCCGAAAACCATCATGATTGGTATAGGCATGTGGTTGGGTACGATTATGTGGTTCAATGTTTGGTTTGTGATCTGGCCTAACCAACAAAAGGCCCTGAATATCGACAATAAATATCCCGATATTGCTGCGGCGGATAAAGCTGCGGCTGCGAAAATGGCTGGCCAATTTTCGCGGATCAATACGTTGCTTTCCATCCCCATGCTGTTCAGCATGGTGGCCGCGCAAAATATCGTTTGATTTCTCTTACATATGGGCAGGGGCCGTCCGGGAAACCGGGCGGCCTTTGTTTTGGATAAAATGACTCAAGACGCAGCTTTTATGGCCTGTACAGAATTGGTGCGCCAACACGATCCGGATCGATTTTATTCGGTATTGCTGGCACCTAAAAATTCGCGTGCTGCGCTGATCGCATTATATGCCCTGAATTATGAGATCGCACGGGTCGGTGAGAGTGTGCGAGAGCCGATGATGGGGGAAATTCGCCTGCAATGGTGGCGTGAAGTGGTGGAAGGGGCGCGTGCTGGGACGCCGCGCAACCATGATGTGGCGCTGGCGCTGGCCTCCGTTTTTGAAATCCATGACCTGCCGCAGGAATTGTTCGATGCGATGATAGATGCGCGGCGTTTCGATATTTCGTCGGAGACATTCGAAAACCTGGCCGCTCTGGAAGACTATGCGGCGGGTGTGTCTGGCGCTTTGATGCAATTGGCGGCGCGTATTCTGGGGGCGGGTGCGCGCGCGGATGTGCCGGCGCGGGAGGCCGGTATTGCCTATGCGATCAGCGGTATGTTGCGGGCCATACCGCATCATGCCGGGCGGGAAAAACTTTACCTGCCTTTGAATATGTTGAGCGCGGCCAAACTTGCGCCCGCGGATATATTCAGGGGGCAGGGTGGTGCGCCCTTAAAAGGCGTGATAGCTGCATTGGCTTTGCAGGCGCAGCAACATCTGGATGCGGCGCGTAAATTGAAAATCCCGCGCGGCCATGTGGCATCGGTGCTGCCGGCGGCCTTGGTGCCGGATTATTTAAAATTGATGACACGCGGCTGGTTTGATCCCTTCCGTCACCCGGCCACGCTTTCGCAATCGCGCAGGCAGTGGTCGCTGTTGATGGCGTCGATGAAGGGTCAAATCTAATTTGGTGCCTCCTGTTCGGGATGCAACCAGTTTTCCAGATCCTGTATTGCCCGATGCGCCATGGCGCGTTTGCGATCCTTGCCGCGAATTTTCGCCGCTTTCTCAAAGGACAGAAACAGACCGAAATTCACATTCATCGGTTGAAATGTTTTGGCATCCGCGCCGCCGGTAATATGGGCCAGCAAGGCGCCAAAGGCGGTTGTCGGCGGCGGCGGCGCAATGACCTTTCCTTGCCATTCGGCCGCCGCGAAACGTCCGGCCAGCAAGCCGATGGCCGCGCTTTCGACATAGCCTTCGACACCGGTGACCTGTCCGGCGAAACGCAAACGCGGCTGGGCTTTCAGGCGCAAGCTTGAATCGAGCAGACGCGGACTATTCAGAAATGTGTTGCGGTGAATGCCGCCAAGCCGGGCGAATTGGGCATTCTCCAATCCCGGAATCATGCGGAAGATACGGCTTTGTTCGCCATATTTCAGCTTGGTCTGGAACCCCACCATATTCCACAATGTGCCAAGCTTATTATCCTGCCGTAATTGCACCACGGCATAGGGGCGCGTTTCCGAGCGCGGATCCTGTAGCCCGACCGGTTTCATGGGGCCGAAGCGCAAGGTTTCGACACCGCGTTCAGCCATCACTTCGATGGGCAGACAGCCTTCGAAATAGGGCGTGTCTTTTTCCCACTCCTTGAATTCGGTTTTCTCGCCGGTCAGCAAGGCATCAATGAAGGCGTAATATTGCGCTTCATCCATGGGGCAGTTGAGATAATCGGCATCGCCGCCGCCCGGGCCTATTTTATCATAGCGCGATTGAAACCAGGCAATATCCATATTGACGGAGTCACGATGGATCACCGGCGCTATCGCATCGAAAAATGCCAGGGCCGCTTCATCGGTCAGGCCGCGCACGGCCTCCGCCAAGGCGGGGGAGGTGAGGGGGCCGGTCGCAATGATCACCGCGCGCCAGTCGGCGGGCGGCAGGCCGGTAATTTCTTCCCGCACGATGTCGATCAAAGGGTGATTTTCAATCGTTCTGGTCACTTCGTCGGAAAAGCCATGGCGATCCACGGCCAGGGCCCCGCCAGCCGGTAATTTATGCTGATCGGCGGCGCGCAGGATAAGCGAGCCTGCCCGGCGCATTTCTGCATGCAACAGGCCGACCGCATTATTTTCCCAGTCATCCGAGCGAAAGGAATTGGAACAGACCAGTTCGGCCAGCCCATCGGTCTGATGCGCATCGGTGCCACGCACAGGGCGCATTTCATGCAGCGTGACCGGCACCCCGGCTTCCGCCGCGGTGAATGCCGCCTCACTACCTGCCAAACCGCCGCCGATGATATGTAGTCTGTCCATAGCGCTTGAGATTTTCCTTAAAAAAGAACAGTTTGTTAGCTGCCTTCCGGTTACGGGAGGATGTGAGTAAGGGAATATAGTCTTATATTCTGAGGAATACAAGCCCAATATCATGGGGTGCCAGACCTGCCGACCACCTTCATTTGTAGTGTGTTCGATAGTGCCCCTTTTCAGAGGTGTCCATGCCTAACCCCCTATCCCAGAGCCCAGCCCCCAATAGCCCGGCCCCCAACAGTCCCGACTCCGCTGGACCAATTCCCGTCGTGAAAACGATTGCCTATGCCTATGCCTATACATTCGGGAATCTGGGCACGATCATCCGGCTGATCTGGCTGCCGATGATTTTCGTGGTGCTGAGCGGTTATTTTATTATCGCGCCCTTTTATTCAAGCTTTTCGCAGGCCGCCGCGCAGGAAAATCCCGGCGCGATCGGTCAGGCCATGCTGCCGCTGCTGTTCTTCTCGACCTTATCCTTCATTTTTTACGCGATGATCTTTGTCGCCATCACCCGCCATGCGCTGGGTATTCCGCAGACTATGGCTTTGTTCCGCGTGCCGCTGGGCAAGGCAGAGTGGCGGATGTTCGGCGCGCTGCTCTCGCTCATCGGGGCGATGCTGATTTTATCGGTGATTGTTCTGTTTGTCGGGGGCATTCTGGGCACGATTATCAGCATTGCCTTGGGCGCTTTCGGCATGGCGCCTGATCTGGCCAAAATGGCGGCGGAGCGGGGCAATGATCTGCCGGTGGTGGATGGGCCGACCATGGCATCGGCCAGTCTGATCGTGGCCTTTGTCTATGCCGCCTTGGTCTATATGGCCATCCGTCTGGGCTATCTGCTTGTGCCGGCGACTGTCGCTGAAGAAAAGATCAGCCTTGCACGATCGTGGCAATTGTCGCGCGGCCATGCATGGCGCATCTGTGTGGTGGTGATCGGGACCGTATTACCGATCATGGCGATTGTGATGTTGATTCAGTTTTCAATTGTCGGCGCTGATACGATGTTGCCTGCGGAAGGCAATGATCTGGCTGAAACTGCCGCGCGGATGGAGCGTATTAAATCTACCATGCCCTATCTGCTGGGTTTGAGCTTCATCACGGCCCCTATGATTTATGGTCTGATGCTGGGTGGAAGCGCGATTGTCTATCGTGTTCTGGTGCCGCCAAAAGGCCAGTTGGACTAACAACCCCATGAAGGGAGATATGGCGTTGAAATTATCGCCCTATATTACTGTGCGTGATGCCGCAGCCGCTATCAGCTTCTACACATCCATATTGGGTGCCAAGGAAATATATCGGCTAGCTGATCAGGGCATCATCGGCCATGCTGAACTGCTTTTCGGCGATTCACTGATGTCGTTGTCAGACGAATTTCCCGCGCATGATGTGCGCAGCCCCTTTTCGGTCGGCGGCACGCCGGTGAAATTGCATCTCTATGTCGATGATGTGGATGCTGTCATGCAACGCGCCGAACAGGCCGGGGCGAAAATTCTGCGTCCCGCAAAAGATGAATTTTACGGTGACCGCGCGGGCATGATCGAAGATCCGTTTGGTCATCACTGGCACATTGCAACGCAGCAAGAGCAGTTGAGTCCCGAAGAGATACAAAAACGCTTCGCCCAATTGCAGGGTTAAATTCACCTTGAAAATGACTCTTTGTCTGAAGAGTGTGGAACCCGCGATGGAACTTTTATAAAGACCTATCGTTACTACGGGGGCATTTCACAACTGCGGAGATAAATCCGTGGCGTTTTTGGAGGTTTGAATATGGGCAAAATTACGCAAGCGACTTTGCTGGCATCGGCGCTGCTGCTGGGGCTTTCGGCCCCTGCCATGGCCGATTGGGTGCGTATTGGCGGTGTGGATGTGAGCCATGGCCGTGATCGCGATACGGCCTATTCCCGCTTTGGCGGTGGTG
Source organism: uncultured Rhizobium sp. (assembly GCA_964580115.1). GTDB lineage: Bacteria > Pseudomonadota > Alphaproteobacteria > Micropepsales > Micropepsaceae > Rhizomicrobium. The sequence goes on along the minus strand of CAZOJG010000013.1, from coordinate 31,658 downwards.
TAGACAGATTGCGCTTGGATGTGCGTGATAGCGATGTGACCTGCCGTTCTGTGCGCGCGACCTTTGCCAATGGCCGCAGCCGCGAAGTGTTCAAGGGCAATCTGCGATCAGGCCGCGCACATGTGATCGAATTACCCGGCGATGATGCCCGCGTGCGCAAACTGGATTTCAATTGTCGTGCATCTGCCCGCCGTGGCGCCACCATCACCATTTCTGCCGAGGTCAATCGCTATCGTGACGAATGGCGCCGCAGCCCGGATTGGGATCGCCAATGGTCACGCCTGTTTAATTGGGGCCCGGTTGTGGATGGTCCCGGCATGGTTGGCCCCGGTCCACGCCCCGGACCCGGTCATGGTCGCCCAGATGGTGATAGGGGCCGCTGGCGCGCCAATGATTGGGTGAGCGTGGGCACGGCAAGCTTTGGCCCCCGCGGTGATCGCCGGCATATCGATGCCGGTTGGGCAGGCCGCCGGGTGGACCGGGTGGCTTTGCAGGCGCTCAATGCCGATGCGCAATGCCGCAACGTGCATATCCGCTTTAGCAATGGCGAGCGTTTTGAATTGGACCTCGGCCGTGGCGGGGACCGTCTGCGTCAGGGAAATCCGCGCAGCTATGATCTGCCAGGTGGGCGCCGGAATATTTCAGCCATGTCGCTGGACTGTAGTTCGCAGGATCGCCAAGCTGCACGGATTGAAGTTCTGACCAATAAATAGATCTGGTCAGAGATAATGGAAAAAGGGCCGGAGGTTTTCTTCCGGCCCTTTTGTTTTTAGCGACGCTTTTTCACCACTTTGCTTTTCTGCGGCGTTGATTTCTGCGCCGTGATTTTTACTTTTGCTGTTTTGGGCGCTTGTGGTGCAGCCGGTTTTTTAGGCTCCACGGTTTTGGCGGGAATGCGCGTGGGCCGGGATTTAAGCAGCGGCTTGAGATAATGCCCGGTGAAGGAGCGCGGCACCGTCGCCACATCTTCGGGTGTGCCAGAGGCCACGATTTCGCCGCCGCCATCGCCGCCCAAGGGGCCAAGATCGATAATCCAGTCAGCCGTTTTGATGACTTCCAGATTATGTTCGATCACCACCACCGTATTGCCGGCTTCCACCAGCTCATGCAGCACTTCGAGCAGTTTCTTGACGTCGTGGAAATGCAGGCCGGTCGTAGGTTCATCCAGAATATAAAGCGTGCGCCCCGTGGCGCGGCGCGATAATTCCTTGGACAATTTCACCCGCTGTGCTTCGCCCCCTGACAAGGTGGTGGCTTGCTGGCCGATGGATATATAACCAAGGCCCACGCGTTTCAGCGTCTCCAGCTTTTCGCGGATCGATGGCACGGCTTTGAACAGTTCGGCTCCTGCTTCCACCGTCATGTCCAGCACATCGGAAATGGAATTGTCGCGGAATTTCACATCCAGCGTTTCGCGATTATAGCGTTTGCCCTTGCAGACATCGCATTGCACATAGACATCCGGCAGGAAGTGCATTTCGATCTTGATCACGCCGTCGCCCTGACAGGCTTCGCAGCGGCCGCCCTTCACATTGAAGGAAAACCGGCCCGGCTGATAACCACGCGCTTTGGATTCCGGTAATTCGGCAAACCAGTCGCGGATCGGGGTGAAGGCCCCCGTATAGGTGGCGGGGTTGGAGCGCGGTGTGCGGCCGATCGGGCTTTGATCGATGTCGATCACCTTGTCGACAAATTCCAGACCTTCGATTTTATCATGGGGTGCGGGGTGATCGCGGCCCTGGCTGAGTTTGCGCGACGCGGCTTTGAACAGCGTCTCGATGACAAGGGTGGATTTGCCGCCGCCGGAAACACCCGTGATGCAGGTGAATGTGCCCAGCGGAATGTCCGCCGTGACATTCTTCAGATTATTGCCGCGCGCGCCCACTACCTTCACCCAGCGTTTATGCGCGGCTGTGCGGCGGCCGGCGGGCAGGGGGATTTGCTCGCGGCCCGTGAGATATTTGCCGGTGAGGCTGCTTGCGCTCTGCATAATATCGTCGGGCGTGCCTTCGGCGATGATATGGCCGCCATGTATGCCAGCGCCGGGGCCCATATCGATCACATGATCGGCGGTGCGGATGGCATCTTCATCATGTTCGACCACAAGAACCGTGTTGCCCAGATCGCGCAGGCCTTTCAGCGATTCCAGCAATTTTTCATTGTCGCGCTGGTGCAAACCAATAGACGGCTCGTCCAGCACATAGAGCACGCCGGTAAGGCCCGAACCGATTTGCGAGGCGAGGCGGATGCGCTGGCTCTCGCCGCCAGACAGCGTGCCCGAGCCGCGCGCGAGGGTGAGATAATCCAGCCCGACATTATTGAGGAATTTCAGCCTTGCACGGATTTCCTTCAGAATGCGGGCGGCGATTTCGCTTTGCTGTCTGGTCAGGTCTTTGTCGAGATCGCGGAACCATTGATCGGCCAATTTGATGCTTTGTTCGCAGATCTGTCCGATATGGCGACCGGCGATTTTAACCGACAGCGCTTCGGGCTTCAGGCGATAGCCCTCGCAGGCATCGCAGGGGCTCATATCCTGATAACGCTCAAATTCTTCCCGCACCCAGGCGGAGTCCGTTTCGCGGAAACGGCGCTGCATATTGGGGATGACGCCTTCAAATGTTTTGCGGGTTTCGTAGCGGCGCAAACCGTCGTCATAGATGAATTTGATTTCGTCCTCGCCGCTGCCATGCAGGATGATGTCTTTCACCTTTTTCGGCAGATCGTCCCATGGCACGGTGAGCGAGAATTTGTAATGGCGGCCCAGCGCTTCCAATGTTTGCTGATAATAGGGGGATGAGCCTTTGGACCAGGGGGCAATCGCGCCTTTGCGCAAACTGGCGCTATCATCGGGCACCACCAGCGCCGGATCGAAATACATTTGCGTGCCCAGCCCGTCGCAGGTGGGGCATGCGCCATGGGGGTTGTTGAAGGAGAACAGGCGCGGTTCTATTTCCGGGATGGTGAAGCCGGAAACAGGACAGGCGAATTTCGAGGACATGAGCAGTTGTTTCGCACGGCCGTTTTCTTTCACATCGGCGAATTCAGCGATCACCAATCCATCGGATAGGCCAAGCGCGGTTTCGATGGAATCTGGCAGGCGGTTGCCGATGTCTTTTTTGACGACAAGCCGGTCGACCACGACTTCGATGTCATGTTTCAGTTTTTTGTCGAGCGCGGGGATGTCGCCAATGTCGTAAAAAGTGCCGTCCACCTTGACGCGCTGGAAGCCTTTTTTCTGAAGCTCGGCGAATTCCTTGCGATATTCGCCTTTGCGGCTGCGCACGATGGGGGCGAGGATGAACAGGCGCGTGCCCTCGTCCAGCGCCAGAATGCGGTCGGCCATCTGGCTGACGGTCTGGCTCTCAATCGGCAGGCCGGTGGCGGGGCTATAGGGCACGCCGACACGGGCGAAGAGCAGGCGAAGATAGTCATAAATTTCCGTCACCGTGCCGACGGTCGAGCGCGGATTTTTGCTGGTGGTTTTTTGCTCGATGGAAATGGCGGGCGACAGGCCCTCGATGTGATCGACATCGGGCTTTTGCATTAGCTCAAGAAATTGGCGCGCATAGGCCGAGAGCGATTCAACATAGCGGCGCTGGCCTTCGGCATAGATTGTGTCAAAGGCCAGCGAGGATTTGCCCGATCCTGAAAGACCGGTGATGACGGTGAGCGTATCGCGCGGAATCTCGACGTCGATATTTTTGAGATTATGTTCGCGGGCGCCACGGATCGAGATGTTCTTTTGCATGGAAACTCGGTGGAAAATCAGGGGTGGGGCAGCAGCGCCGGGTGAGGCTGTCATATAGGGAGCGGCATGCTGATTACGAGTCAGCTATTTTGCTGGGGATTGACTCTGTCGGTCGGGAACATAATAAGAACATCTTGCTTTTGCAAATGGCGGGCGCGTCCGGCCCTAGCTAGTGTCGCCCCTAAATTGGCTTTCAGGGAATTTGGCCCCAAGGCAAGCATATCCACGGCAAGCATATAAGGAAGTGATCCATGGCAGGCAGTGTCAACAAGGTGATTTTGGTTGGTAATCTGGGCAAGGATCCCGAGGTCCGGCGCATGACCAATGGGGAACCCGTGGTCAATCTGTCCATCGCCACATCGGAAAGCTGGCGGGACAAGGCGAGCGGTGAGCGCAAAGAAAAGACCGAATGGCACCGCGTGGTCATTTTCAATGAACAATTGGCCAAGGTCGCCGAGCAATATTTGCGCAAAGGCGCGAAGGTCTATCTCGAAGGCCAGATCCAGACCCGCAAATGGACCGATAAGGATGGTCAGGAAAAATATTCGACCGAAGTGGTGATCAGCCGCTTCAAGGGCGAACTGCAAATGCTGGATGGCCGCGGTGACGGTGGTGGCGGCGGCCGGGTTGAGGGCGGTTCATTCGGTGGCGGTAAATCTGAAGCTGTGAATTTTGACCGCAGCGGCGAAATGGATGATGAGATACCCTTTTAGATAGTGCATTCTGCGCCACCATGTTGATCACCGAGTTCCCACGCGTCTTCAAGCGCGCCCGCAATGTTGTCGTCCTGCTGGCGATACCCTTGTTCACATCGCCTTTTCTGGTGTCCTGCGCCAGCACAGGGGGGGCAGGATATCCTGCCGATGGGTTTATCAGTGTCGATGTTGCGAAGATTTACATCCCGCTGCGGCAGACCACATTGATGGGCGAACGTTATGGCGCCGCCACGGTGATCTATCCCGGTATTGCGGCCACAAATGCCCATAATGCCAATCTGGTGAATGGGCAGGACGATATGGGCCGTTCGCCATCGGGCTATGACATGATGTTCTTCCGGGATGGCACCCCCATCACGGGCGGCCCCGCGCTGCATGACGTCGGCGATCCGGAACCTGGCGAAGAGGTTATTCTCTATGGTCAGGGCGCCAATGGCACATTGCGCATGGCCTCCGGGCTGGTGGATCAGCTCAGCCCATCCACCTTCACCATTCTGGCCAATGCCGGCAAAGGCTTCAGCGGCGGCCCCGTGGTCAATGCCAAAACCGGGCGGCTTTTGGGCATTACCTATGGTTTCATGGATATGGATGCGCAGGGCGGCCAAAGATCCATGTATGCCTTCAGAATCACCTCTGTTCTGTCGGAATATGCGAGCCTGCAGGACCATGATTCCGTGAAGGAAGCCAAAGGCTCCGATCTCGAAAAAAACCGCCCATAAAGCGCCCTTAAAGGCCGGGCTAAGACTGGCTTATTGCTCCATAAAAATGCTAATTCAGGGGACGGATTCTGCCCCTGCGAGATGGGGCTTTTGTGACCTCATTCAGGGAGCGTTTATTGAGCGATCAGCCGGCGTCCAGCCCGCCAGCCGGTGGCGCAAGCGCCACTACAGCCATCAGCCCCATCGCCATCGAAGAAGAGCTGAAACGCTCTTATCTCGACTATGCGATGAGTGTCATTGTCTCCCGCGCGCTGCCAGATGCGCGTGACGGGTTGAAACCGGTTCATCGCCGCATTCTGTTCTCGATGCATGAACAGGGCTATGACTGGAACAAGGCCTATCGCAAATCCGCCCGCGTGGTGGGTGATGTGATCGGTAAATATCACCCGCATGGCGATCAATCGATTTATGACGCGCTGGTGCGTATGGCCCAGCCCTTTTCGATGCGGGCCGTGCTGATTGATGGTCAGGGTAATTTTGGTTCGGTAGACGGCGATCCGCCCGCCGCCATGCGTTACACCGAAGTGCGCCGCACCAAGCTGGCCCATGCGCTGACCGATGACCTGGACAAGGACACGGTCGCCTTCAAGGACAATTACGATTCCTCGGAACGTGAGCCGGTGGTTCTGCCCTCGCGTTTTCCCAATCTGCTGGTCAATGGATCCAGCGGTATCGCGGTCGGCATGGCGACCAATATTCCGCCCCATAATCTGGGCGAAATCATTGATGCCTGCCTTGCCTTTATCGAAGACCCGTCGATCACCATGGATGCGCTGACCGAGATCGTGCCCGGCCCGGATTTTCCGACCGCCGGTCTGATCATCGGCAAACAGGCGGCGCGTTCGGCGCTGGCGCGTGGCCGCGGCGGTGTGCTGATGCGGGCGCGCTGTCATGTCGAAGAAATTCGCAAAGACCGCGATGCGATCATCATCAGCGAATTGCCCTATCAGGTGAATAAGGCACGCATGCAGGAACGCATGGCCGAGCTGGTGCGCGAGAAACGCATCGAAGGCATTGCCGATATTCGCGATGAAAGCGACAGGCAGGGCATGCGTGTCGTGATCGAGCTGAAACGCGATGCGTCATCCGATGTCGTGCTCAATCAGCTCTATCGCTACACCGAACTGCAATCGAGTTTCGGCGTGAATATGCTGGCGCTGGATGGCGGTCAGCCGCGCCTGATGAATCTGCGTGAGCTGATTGCCGCCTTCGTTGCCTTCCGCGAAGAAGTGGTGACAAAGCGTACCCGTTTTGAATTGAATAAGGCGCGTGATCGCGGCCATATTTTGGTGGGTCTGGCGATCGCGGTCGCCAATATTGACGAGGTCATCGCGCTGATCCGCGCCGCCCCGGATGCCACGACGGCCCGCGAACAATTGATGGCGCGTGCCTGGCCGGCGCAAGATATCGCCCCGCTGATCATGTTGATCGCCGATCCCCGGCACGCTCTGGCGGAAGATGGGACGATCCATCTTTCAGAAGATCAGGCCAAGGCCATTCTGGATCTGCGTTTGCAGCGCCTGACCGCTTTGGGCCGGGACGAAATCTCGGATGAAATGACCCGGCTGGGCGCGGCCATTGCCGAATATCTCGACATCCTGCGTTCACGCCCGCGTGTGCTGGCGATTGTGGTGGATGAGCTGAGCAGCATCCGCGCCGAATTCGCCACGCCGCGCCTGACCGAGCTGATTGACGGCGATATCGAGATCGAAGATGAGGCCTTGATAGAGCGCGAGGATGTGGCGGTGACCGTCACCCATGCGGGCTATATCAAGCGCACACCTTTGGCTGAATATCGGGTACAGGGCCGTGGTGGCAAAGGCCGCACCGGCATGGCGACACGGGACGAAGATTTCGTCACCCATATTTTCGCCGCCAATTCCCATGCCTGGCTTGTGTTCTTCTCGTCCACCGGCATGGCGTATAAGATGAAAGTCTGGCGGATGCCCGAAGCCCATATTCAGGGCCGCGGCAAAGCCATGGTGAATCTGTTGCCCTTGCAGCCGGGCGAGACCATTTCCTCCATTCTGTCCTTGCCGGAAAATGAGAGCGAATGGAGCAAGCTGAATGTGATCTTCGCCACAAAGTCGGGCGATGTGCGGCGTAACGAATTATCGGATTTCGTCACGATCAATCGCAATGGCAAAATCGCCATGAAGCTGGCCGATGGTGATGGCATTGTCGGTGTGCAGACCTGCACCGAACATGACGACATCGTGCTGACCACGCATCTGGGCAAATGTATCCGCTTCCCGGTGACGGAAATCCGCATCTTCAAGGGCCGTGATTCCACCGGCGTGCGCGGCATTAAACTGGCCAAAGAGGATGAGGTGGTGAGCCTGTCTCTGCTGCGCCATAGCGATGCGTCGACAGCGGAAGCCAAGACCTATCTCAAACAGTCCGCGGCGCTGCGCCGTGCGGCGACGGGCGAGGATGTGTTGGAAGACTTGGCCGAAGATCAGGATGATGGCGTGGAAGAAGCCAGCCTGAGTGCGGAACGTTATGCCGAACTGGGCGCGGGCGAACAATTCGTGCTCGCCGTTTCGGAAAATGGCTATGGCAAGCGTTCCAGCTCTTATGAATATCGCGTCACGGGGCGCGGTGGTTCGGGCATTGTGGCGCTGGATATGGGCCGCAAAAACACCGCGCTGGTGGCCAGCTTCCCGGTGGAGGAGGGCGATGATCTGATGCTGATCAGCGATCAGGGCCAGATCATTCGCGTGCCGGTGGCGGGGATCAGCATTCAGCGGCGCGGTTCGGGCGGGGTGACTATTTTCCGCGTCGAAGATAATGAGCGCGTGGTGTCGGTCGAACGGATTGAAGATGTATCAGAGAACGGGGGTTCTGAGTGACGCAGATCAAGGGTAAGACCGCAAAACCTCTGCGCCGCGTCGGATTATATCCTGGCACGTTCGATCCGGTGACTTTGGGTCATCTCGATATTATCAAACGCGCGGTCAAGCTGGTGGATCATCTGGTGATCGGGGTTGCGACCAATCCTTCGAAATCGCCCATGTTCACACTGGAAGAACGCATGGATATGGTGCGCCATGAGGCCGAGCCGCTGGCGCAAGGGCGGGCGACATTCTCGGTGGAGACGTTTGATTCTCTGCTGATGCAATTTGCCGAAAAGATCGGGGCGAGCGTGATTGTCCGGGGCTTGCGCGCCGTGTCCGACTTTGAATATGAATTTCAGATGGTGGCGATGAATCAGCGCCTGAATTCTGAGATTGAAACGGTGTTTTTGATGGCCGATCCGCGCCATCAGGCCATTGCCTCAAGGCTGGTCAAGGAAATTGCGATGCTGGGCGGCGAAGTCACCGCTTTTGCACCGCCACGCGTAGCTGAACGTCTTGTCAAACGCTGCGCCGAGCGCAGAAAGGAATGAACATGTCCCGCGATGCCGAAAATACACTGATCCTTGAATTGAAAAGCGGGGACGTGATCATTGAACTGAAACCCGATGTGGCCCCCGGCCATGTTACGCGCATCAAAGAACTGACGCGGCGCGGTTTTTATGACGGTGTTGTGTTTCATCGCGTCATTCCGGGTTTTATGGCACAAACCGGTGATCCCACGGGCACAGGCATGGGCGGCTCTGATCTGCCGGATCTGAAGGCGGAATTTTCCAAAGTCGTGCATAAGCGCGGCACGGTATCAATGGCCCGCACCAGCAATCCCAACAGCGCCAATAGCCAGTTTTTCATCTGCTTCGACGATGCGTCCTGGCTGGACAGTCAATATACGGTCTGGGGCCAGGTGGTCGAAGGCATGGATCATGTCGATGCGATCAAAAAGGGCGGTGAACATAATAATGGTGCCATCACGGGCGCGCCCGATGCCATTTTGCGCGCCCGTATCGCGGCGGATGCATAAGATAACGTCATGAGCACTTCGATTGCGTTTATTGATCTTCTCGCCCAGCGGCGTCGCCTGGGGGATGATTTAACCCGCGCCATCAGTGCTGCTGTCGAAGGCGGCCAATGGGTGCTGGGTCCGCAAGTGACCGAGCTGGAGTCGCAATTGGCCGCATTCGCAGGCGTCAAACATTGTGTCGCCTGCGCCAATGGCACTGATGCTTTGATGATTGTGCTCAGGGCATGGGGTATCGGGCCGGGTGATGCGGTTTTCGTGCCGGCATTCACCTTTGCCGCCTCGGCCGAGGTGGTGGCGCTGGTTGGCGCCGTGCCGGTTTTTGTCGATGTGCTGGACGATACGTTCAATATGTGTCCGGCAAGTTTGGACGCCGCGATCGCACTGGTACAGCGTGAAGGCAAGCTGAACCCGCGCGCCGTGATGCCGGTCGATCTTTTTGGGCAGACGGCGGATTATGCTGCGATCGAACCTATTGTGCGGCGTGCCGGGCTGAAAATGCTCTGTGACGCGGCCCAGGGTTTTGGTGGGCTGCTGAATGGCCAGCGCTCGGGCGGTATCGGCGATGCGGCGGCAACCAGCTTTTTTCCGGCCAAACCTTTAGGCTGTTATGGCGATGGCGGGGCAAGCTTCACCAATGATGATGAGCTGGCCGATGTGCTGCGCTCTATCCGGGTGCATGGGCAGGGCGCGGATAAATATGAGAATGTGCGCATCGGTGTAAATTCGCGGCTCGACACTATTCAAGCGGCGATCCTGCTTGAGAAGCTGAAAATTTTCCCGGAAGAAATCGAACTGCGGGAGGCTGTGGCGCGGCGCTATAATGCGGCATTCGCGGCATCGAATAAAATTCGCGTGCCACAGGTGATTTCAGGCGCGCAGTCCACATGGGCGCAATATACGATTCAAGTGGCCCAGCGGGATGCCGTACAGGCTGCGCTGAAAGAAAAGGGCGTGCCGACGGCGGTCTATTACCCGATCCCGCTCTCACGGCAAAAGGGCTATAATCATTATCCCAGCGCGCCTATTCCAGTCTGCGAGCGGCTGAGCAAAACTGTCCTCAGCCTGCCGATGCATCCTTATATGGATGCGCCGACACAGGATCGCATTATTGAAGCGGTGCTCGAGGCTGTTTAATAAGCGCCTTTGCGCTGGATCATGACCGGCAGGGTGCGCAGCATGATCTTGATATCCAGCCAGGGTGACCAGGTCAGGACATAGCGCACATCCATCGCCACGCGGCGGGCATAGCTTACATCATTGCGGCCACTGACCTGCCACAAGCCGGTAATGCCCGGCGCGCAGGCCAGATAAAGGCCGGCATTATCACCATATAGGCTAAGCTCTTCGCGCGTCACGGGACGCGGGCCGACAATGCTCATCTCACCGCGCAGCACATTCAGGATTTGCGGCACTTCATCAAGGCTGGTCTTGCGCAGAAAGCGCCCGATCAGGGTCACACGCGGGTCACTTTTCAATTTGAAATCGCGGGCCCATTCGGCGCGGGATTCGGGATCGTTTTCCAGCAATCGCTGCAAGCGGCTTTGCGCATCCGGCACCATGGTGCGAAATTTCAGGCAATGGAATTTTTTACCGCCGCGACCAATGCGCTTTTGGCTGAAGAAAGCAGAGCCGCCATCCAGCATCACCAAAAGCATGATCGGTACGCAGATCAGCAGCACAAGCGGCAATGCTATGAGACACAGCACAATATCCATGGCGCGTTTTACACGCGCTGCATTGGCCGGAAATATATCTGAAGGGCGGTAGAGTGCGGCCGGTAAGAGGGCGTCGCGCACATTCACATTCATATTCATACAAAGAACTCCTGCGTGACCGGGCCCCATTTGCTGGATGTCAGCTCACCAATGATCCCGGCAGGCGTGCCGGACTTACTCCTCTGATCAGAAGAAAAGCCCCCCTCTAAGGCCGCCCCTCTGCAATGTTGCGACGCAACATGTCATTTACGTGCGCTCAAGGAACCAATATTCCCCTTAAGTGTCAAGGGAATAAGAGATTAATGCGAGAGATGACGGGAGTTTAACCGATGATCCTTTCTAACTTATTTCCGCTGCCGCTTTATCAGGCATCTGGTGCCTGAACAGAGGGCGGGCTAGACCCCCGCTATGGATGTCTCTGACTTCGATTTTGATCTGCCGGAAAGTCTCATCGCACTGCGTCCCGCCATCCCGCGCGAGGCCGCAAAGCTGCTGGTCGTGTATCCGAATGGCACAGTTCGACACGCGCAAATAGCTGATCTGCCAGAATTTCTGAAAATGGGTGACACGCTGGTCAGCAATGACACCAAAGTTTTTCCGGCGCGTTTGCGTGGGCTGCGTCATCCCAGAGCAGCGGATGCCCCGCCCGCAAAGGTGGAAATGCTGCTGCATAAAAGACTGGCAGCAAATTGCTACCGAGCCTTTATTCGCCCTGCCAAAAAAGTTTTAGCGGGTGACCTAATCATGCTGGGCGAAGGGCTGATAGCCCATGTTGAAGATCGGCCCAGCCCCAGCGAGGCCGATCTGGTTTTCACAATGCAGGGCCCCCAGCTTGATTCAGCCATTGCCCGTATCGGGGAAATACCGCTGCCGCCCTATATCGTCAGTAAACGCAAAGTGGATGCGCAGGACAGCACGGATTATCAAACCATCTTTGCCCGCAGCACAGGATCTGTGGCCGCGCCCACGGCAGGATTGCATTTCACGCCCGGGCTTCTAGCCGAACTGGAAAAACAGGGCATCAGCTACGAGATGCTGACCCTGCATGTCGGCCCCGGCACATTTCTGCCCGTTACAGTCAGCGATACGCGCGATCATAAAATGCATGCGGAATGGGGCCAATTATCCGCTGAAACCGCCGCGCGTCTACAAGCCTGCAAGGCGCGGGGCGGGCGCATTACCGCCATCGGCACGACATCGCTGCGCACTTTGGAAACCGCGGCGCGTGCCACCGGACGGATAGATGCCTTCGAAGGCGAGACCGATATTTTCATCACGCCGGGATTTACCTTCAAAGCGGCGGATGGTCTTTTGACCAATTTCCATCTGCCACGTTCCACCTTGTTCATGCTGGTCTGCGCCTTTGCCGGGACCGAGGTCATGAAGGCCGCCTATGCCGAGGCTATTCGAGAACAATATCGTTTCTATTCCTATGGCGATGCCTGTCTGATATTGCGCCCATGATGAGCAGCGAACCCCCGTTCCGTTTCGACATTCACGCCACAGACGGTGCAGCCCGCACTGGCGTGATTCATTCACCGCGCGGCGACATTCGCACGCCGGCCTTTATGCCCGTGGGCACAGCGGCCACCGTGAAAGCCATGTTGCCCCAATCTGTGCGCCAGACAGGCGCGGATATTGTGTTGGGCAATACCTATCATCTGATGTTGCGGCCCGGGGCCGAACGCATAGACCGGCTGGGGGGCCTGCATAAATTCATGGGCTGGGATCGCCCCATTCTGACGGATTCCGGCGGCTTTCAGGTGATGAGCCTGTCCAAGCTGCGCAAGCTGACCGAGGACGGGGTGCAATTTCGATCCCATATAGATGGGGCCAAGGCATTTCTCTCTCCCGAACGGGCCATGGACATTCAGCGCCTGCTGGGATCGGATATCCAGATGGTGCTTGATGAATGCCCCGCCTTCCCGGCGGATGAAGCAGCCATCGAAAAGTCACTCGCCCTATCCATGCGCTGGGCCAGGCGTTCGCGCACAGCCTTTGACGATGCGGCGCAAGCCTCCATGGGGCGGGCCTGTTTCGGAATCGTGCAGGGCGGGGTCTATCCGCATCTGCGGGCCCGCTCGGCCGAGGCTCTCCAGGAGATCGGCTTCGAGGGCTATGCCCTGGGCGGATTGGCCGTGGGCGAGCCGCAAAACGCCATGTTCGACGTGCTGGACGCCGCTATGCCCCATTTGCCCAAAGACAAGCCCCATTACCTGATGGGTGTGGGCAAGCCGGATGACATTGTGGGGGCCGTGCTGCGCGGGGTGGATATGTTCGATTGCGTATTGCCCACCCGATCGGGCCGCAATGGCCAGGCCTTCACCCGGCAGGGCACGCTGAACCTGCGCAATGCCCGCCATGCCGAAGATCAAGGCCCGCTGGACCCCGAATGCGGCTGCCCCGCCTGTACCACTTTCAGCCGGGCCTATTTGCACCATGTGGTGAAGGCCGGCGAGATTATCGCCGCGATGCTGCTGACCTGGCATAATCTGGCTTATTATCAGGATTTGATGGCCGGACTGCGCAGCGCCATTCAAAACGGCCAGGCCCAGACTTATGCACAAGGGGTAATCGCGGCGTATGCGCGCTCCTCATAAAAAAGCGTCAAAAAAACCAACAGATTGCGAATAGATAGATTGACCGCGCCCCCCGGCGCACATATGGTCCGCGCCTCCTTGGGGGCCCGTAGCTCAGCGGTAGAGCATCTGACTTTTAATCAGAGGGTCGATGGTTCGATCCCATCCGGGCTCACCAAAGTGAATGTTCGTCGGGAATGATGCCCGCTTACGAGCTCTCACTGTGCCTCTCATCTGGCCGTTCATTTCCAGCCATTAATTTAATGAAACATCTGAAAGCGTTCGCGAATCAGCGCCGTGGGTTGCGATGCCGCCCTGCTGTGTTATTTAACCTTTTCTCGACGCGTCCTGATTATTCCTTCTGCATAGGCTGGCCGTTCCTATCCGTGAATGGTGCCTCGGAGACTGCTCACATGAAAGCTATTGGCTCTTATCCATCGCGCCATCTTTTAAAACGTGCAGCCTTCGTGATCGGATTTCAGATAGCTGCCATGATGGGGGCCTCGGCGCAGAGCACTGAAGATCTGTTGAAGCAGATGCAGCAAAGCGGAGGAGGGCAAATGCCGCCCGCCGCGCCGCAACCGCAAACCCAAACCATAGAGGCGCCGCCCGCACCTTCAGGCACTTCTGCCCCTTCGCGCATTGAACTCATTCTCTCAGATCGCGCAGGCGTGCCGCTGCGCCAATTCGGCTATGATGTTTTTGCGGGCCTGAACCAGATCACCGTGCCGCAGGTGGGCGCGATTCAGGGCTATTATGTTCTGGGGCCAGGGGATGCCTTGCAGATCAGCCTGCGTGGTCAGGAAAATGCCAGCTACAATGTGATCGTGGATAATGAGGGCAATGTTGCTCTGCCCAAATTGGCCCCCATCCGCGCGGCGGGGCGCACCTTCAGCGATTTTCAGACATCCCTGCAAGATGCAGTAAAACAGGCCTATATCTCCACCACGGCCTATGTCTCGGTGGGGCAGTTGCGCCGTGTCAGTGTGACCGTGGCCGGTGAAGTGAATTCGCCGGGCGTGAAAATGGCGACAGGTCTTTCAACACCTCTGGATGCGCTGGTTCTATCACTCGGTGTCAAGAAATCAGGCAGCTTGCGGAATATACGCATCATCCGCGGCGGGCGGACAATCAGTTATGATTTGTATCGCGTTTTGCTGAATGATGGTTCGGCGGCTCCTGTTTTGTTGCAGGATGGTGACCGGATCGTGGTGCCGACCTTGGGCAAGGTCGCCGCCGTCAATGGTTGGGTTCGCCGCCCCGCTATTTATGAATTACCGCCGGGATCATCCTCCGTATCGCTGAGCGAATTATTGCGTCTTGGCGGTGGTGTGCAGGTGCGCGGCAGCTTCCGCTATGCGCTATCCACGACCGATGCTGAAGGACGCCTGACCTTGCGCGCCCTGACATCGCCCAGCGGTGTGGCACAGGACGGCGACATTCTGTTTGTGGAACAGGCTGCAGCAGCCCGCAGCGGACGCTTCGAATTCTTTGGCCCCACCAGCCTTGCGGGTGATTATTCGCTGAGCACCTATCGTAATCTTTCGGACCTACTGCGCGCCCCCGGCGCGATGGGAGAAGCGCCCTATATGTTGATGGGTGTGATCTCACGCAAAGATCAGCGCAGCCTGCAGCGTCAGCTCATAGCCTTTGCCCCTGCCGAAGTCAGAGAGGGGCGCGGGGACATAGCCTTACAAAGCGAAGACATCGTGCGTGTGTTCAACAGACGCGAGGCCAGCCTGTTGATCAATGCGGTGAATATATATGTGAAGCAGGTGGATTTTCTGGATGTCACCAATCGGCCAGGTCAAATGGGTACTTCTGCTGCCGCGGCCACGGATGCAACTAAACAAGCTGTGAATGCCGCCGTATTTGCGGGCCTGTCAGATCGGGCGGCCAGTGAATATGGTACCCAGAAAAGTATCGGGCAGCGTTCCCTAAGTGCTGATCTTTCATCTATGTCAGCGATGTCCGGCGCTGCTGCAAATATGCAGGGTATGAGTCCCGCCAATGGCCAGATGCAGGCTGTTCAAGCGCCGGATCAAGGGGCAGAGCTATTGCAACAGAATGATCGGGTTTTGGAAGCGGCGTCTGGCCCTTTCACACTGGACCAGCGTATTTCATCTCAAGGTAATGTATCCGTCACGGGCGAGCTTGTGAATGTTGCAGGGCTTGGTCAGCAGATTGGTCTGGAGCCGGCCGTCCTTATCAGTTTCCTTGCGGATCATCGCGTTTCACTCAATGGCGCTGTTCGGGGGCCGGGCGTATATCTTGTCGGACAGCCGACCAACATGAATGCGCTGGTGGATACGGCGGGCGGTGCAACCAAATGGGCTGATCTTTCCAGCGTGTCTCTGTCCCGCACGGAAGTTGATTTGGCTACAGGCCAATCTAATCTGCAGCAATCAAATCTTTCGGTCATAAATAGGGATTTGGCAAATATCGTGGTCCAGCCGCGCGATACGTTGCGCCTGAATCCGATCTATACAGCGGCGGATCAAGGGACGGTGGTAGTACAGGGTGAGGTTCGCTTCCCGGGTAGCTTTGATCTAGTTCGTGGTCAGCGTCTATCGCAACTACTGCAACAGGCTGGTGGTCTCACACGAGAGGCCTATCCTTATGGCGCGGTACTGTTACGGAAATCCGCAGCAAGCCTTCAGCAGGCTGGATATGAACGATCGGCAAACGATATTGAAAAACAACTGATGATGGCGGTCGCTGCCGGATCAGGTCCTAATGCCACTGTAGCTGCCCCCACAGGTGAGGCCGCTAATTTCTTGGGCGGGATGGTCGCACAGTTGCG
This sequence comes from uncultured Rhizobium sp., assembly GCA_964580115.1. Lineage (GTDB taxonomy): Bacteria > Pseudomonadota > Alphaproteobacteria > Micropepsales > Micropepsaceae > Rhizomicrobium. The sequence continues at coordinate 15,502 of CAZOJG010000013.1, read as the reverse complement.
CGCAGCAAAGGCCTCTGGTCGGGTGACTGTTGTCGTAGATCCTGCTGCACTGGCGACCAATCCTGAGGATGATATCGCTCTTCAGGCCGGTGATTTTCTTTACATTCCAACCCGCCCTAGTTCTGTGACAGTTGTGGGCGAGGTCCTCAATCCGGGTAGCTATCCTCAAAAGGCCGATCGTTCCATTGGAGATTATGTAGAGCTTGCTGGTGGATATGGTCGCTATGCGGATAAAGGTTATATTTATGTCATCAATCCGGACGGTTCTTCCCGCTCAGTCAGTTCAAGCCTCTTCAAATTCGGTTCTGAAAGGTTGGCCCCAGGCACATTGATTGTCGTGCCACGGGATTTACGACCGTTCGACCTGCAGCAGTTTGCAGTGAGCTTCGGCAGGATACTTTCTGATCTTGCTGTTTCTGCGGCTTCTATCTCAGTGATTAGTCGCTAGATATTTGGATCATATGTTACTCAGGAGTACAGCTTGTAATGCAAATTGCCATTTACGGATTGGGTTATGTAGGGTTGACCGCAGCTGGCTGTTTAACAAAGCAAGGGCATCAAGTCATTGGTGTTGATATATCCGCTGACAAAGTAGCTAAAATTAATCGTGGTGAGGCGCCTATAGCCGAGCCTGGCTTGGACGCACTTATCGAAAATGCTATTTTAGAAAGGAAATTGAGAGCTTTAACATCGCTGGGGACAGAACTAAATGATTGTCAAATAGCCTTAGTCTGCGTAGGCACTCCCAGTGGACCTGATGGTGCCCATAATATGGGGCACGTAGCGGAAGTATCGCGCCAGATCGCTTCAGCGATTTTTCCGGAGCGAAAAGAACCTCTCACTGTTATCTATCGTTCTACAATGAAGCCAGGAACGGTAGAGGAATTAATTTATCCAATATTCTTGGATATCTTAGGCGATGCTATCGCATTAGTTGACCTTGTTTATAATCCTGAATTCTTGCGAGAGTCTGTCGCCATAACCGACTTTTTCTCGCCGCCGAAGATCGTGGTGGGCACTAAAGATGGAAAGCCATCATCTGCCGTTGAAAAGATGAATGTCGGAATTGAAGCCCCAGTATTTTACACGAGCTATAGGGAGGCGGAGCTAACAAAATTTGTGGATAATACGTTCCACGCTTTAAAAGTGTCGTTCGCCAATGAAATTGGCCGCATTTGCATGGGCTTGGACATTAGCGCAGAGGTTGTGCATAGAATATTTGTTTCTGATACCAAGTTGAATATTTCTCCATACTATTTGCGTCCGGGCGGGGCGTTCGGCGGCTCTTGCCTGCCTAAAGATGTACGCGCTTTGCAGTATCTTTCGGCAACGCTTGGTGCAGACACAGCGGTAATTGATGCACTTATGAAGACCAACGAAGCGCACAAAAGATTTTTGTATGATTATTGTATTAAAGGACTTCCTGAAAAAGCCTCTATCTTAATGATAGGGTTGGCATTTAAGCCTGATAGCGATGACTTAAGGGAGAGCCCGAACCTGGATATTGCTCGAAGCCTCGTGCAAGCGGGATATAATCTTGAGATATATGATGAGAGTTTAAGACCGAGCGCGTTACTGGGGCAAAATTTAGGACATGGCTATGTAACCTTGCCCAATTTTGGAAAGCTACTTGTCTCAAAAGAAAGGGTGATGGCTATGCAGTATGATCGGGTAATTGATACTACTGGTCGGCCTCTGCCCTTCGACGCGTCGAAGCATGAAATTATTCACATTAATGCTTTACCCTAAGTCTAGGCGTGGAAATGGTGGATAAATTCTTGGAGCTGCCGCCGGAAATGGCAATTGGAAGAGCTGCACATCCGCTCAGAATTGCAGTTATTTATAGCAGATTGCCTTTTCCTATGATGCGTGGAGATCAATTAACTGTTTCGCATCTTTTAAGCTTTTTATCATCACGTGGGCATAGTGTGGATTTTTACACCCTAGCGATTGATGGATCACTCAGCCCGCTTCAGCTGGACTGGTTGCAAAATAAATGCAGGCGGGTTCATTTGTTCAAGCATCGATATTTTGAGCGGGTGCGCGGACTAGCTTTATCACTTTTGCATTTTGAGCCATTGCAAGTAGGCATATTTCATAACCGAAAATTAAACAGAGCCGTTCAAGAGGCCTTGCATTCGAATGATTATGATATTGTCTATGCATATTATCTACGTAGCGCCCAAGTAGTACCAGCAAGAGAAAATTTGAAGCGCACCGTTTCTTTTTTAGCCATGCAATTGTCTCAGACGCTTAATACGAAAAGGTTGTTTGATGACGAAAAGAGATTGATGAAACGAGCTTTGTATTGGTTAGAGTGGAAGTTGTTAGCACGTTACGAAGCTCGCATCTGGCAGGCCTTCACTAAGGTTGTCTTAATAGGGCGTAAGGATGTTGATGCAATTCAAAGTGTCTGTTTAAGTAAAGGGTGCCCACCTATGGATAACTGGGTTTATGGTGCACATGGAACAGATACAAATAAGTACGTGGCCGCTTCGCCTTCGGAGGTCGTCCCGACACGTGTAGTCTTTTCAGGTAGTATGTTATATGCCCCAAACATTCAGGCTGTTGAATGGTTTGTTGAAAATTGTTGGCCAAAAATTAAAGCAGCTGAACCTGATGCCGAGTTCTTCATTCAGGGCCGTGATCCCGTGCCAAATATAGGCAAGCTGCATGGAAAAGATGGAATCACAGTAACGGGTACGGTTTCTGATGTTGGTGTTTTTATACGGTCAGCCGCAGTTTGTATCGCGCCAATTCGTGCTGCAGGCGGAATGCAAAATAAATTAATCGAATATATGGCTTCCGCGAAAGCAGTGGTTTCCACCAGCATAGCCAATGAAGGTATAGGCGCGCCTCAAGACGTTTTAGTGCAGGCAGACAGTGTTGATGACTTCTCAAATGCAGTCATATCTCTCCTTGCAGACAAAGAACGTAACGCGAGAATGGGGGCTTTGGCGCGCGAATATGTTACGAAGTACTGGTCATGGGAGCATCATTTCTTAAAGCTTGAGAAGGAGATGTATTCAGCCGTCGAAAATCATTCAAAGCCGAACATGTCCATGGTTTAGTCTCGAAGATGTTAGACTATATCTCTGCAATTTTTTCTCGCTATTGCTCCGCTCTGATACAATTCCTTATCATTATTCTCGTGACTAGATATTTCTCGGCGCATGACGCCGGTATTTATCTTCAGTTATTAGGAGTTGTCTCGGCAACCTATTTTCTTGCAGGCTTGGGAATACCTGATGGTCTGGTGAAAAGTATTTCATCTGCACGGGCTAATGGGGATTACGAGTCCGTTCGACCATTGATCAGAAAATCATTTATTTTAACAACGCAATTTTCTTTAATAATTCTGTCTGCAGGGTTATTTGCAGGCTGGGTAATAGGGGTAAACGCCTACTACCTGACGTTCATCTCAATTTGGTGGTTATGTCTAGGTTTAATATTTTATTGCGCTCAAGCGTTGCTGGCATTGGGTTCAAAAAGCCTTGGTTCGTTTTATTTTTACCCAGCAGCAAATATATTTCAGCTCGTTTTTCTTGGTCCATATTTATTGGCATCCCCTCAGTCAGATCTGTACGTATCAATTACGTTGACAGTTGTTGCAGTTGCACTTTGTGCAATTATGGCGTTGCTGCATTTAAGACGAGAAGTAGAAAATTTTTCGGGTATCGCGGCAGTGGTTGAGTGGAAGCCGATGCTTCGTCTCGGATTTGTTATCTGTCTTTCCAGAACGTTTCAGTCTTGCATATTTTGGCTTCCTGTTTGGATGGTTGGCGTATTCCTAGGTGCATCAGAGGCTGGTATATTGGCCGTGGCCAGTCGTCTTGCTGTGGTTGTGGCATCAGCTATGGCTGCTGTCAGATTTGTAGTGCGGCCGGCAATAGTTGCTGCTGAAGCACGCGGAGATTGGGCTGAAATTGAGCGAACTGGGCGACTGATAGCAACGGCTGCTACAATAGGGTCTATTGTGGCATTAGTTATATCGCTTGTTGCTGGTGAGTATTTAATTGCTTGGATTTTCGGCGAATCTTATCGCGCCGCGGCGCTTCTTTTTTCTATCCTCTTAATAGGTGCAATTGGTGAGTCTTTTGGAGGGCCAGTTGACGAGATCCTGCGCATGACAGGTAGATCTGTACTTGTCTTAAAGGTGCTAATAGGATCTGCAGTGGCAGAGTTAGTACTTATCTTGTTTTTCCATTCAAGCGGACTTGCAGTTTCTATCGCTCAATCTTTATCGATTGTCGGTATGTACGGCATTATGATTTTGTATTTAAAGAAATCTTCCGGTGTTTTAATTGTGCCGTATGTGACCCTTGGTCAACTCAAGAAGGGGTCATGAAGCCGTGGAAACGTCCGCTAGTATATTAATTTTAGCAAAGGGCTATTTCCCAGATGATGGAGGGATTGAGCGTTATAGCCGTGAAATGGCCCAAGCATATGCAGCTATTGGACGGAATGTATACGTCCTGACTCAGTGCAGCGGACCGTTGGGTGTCTGGCAGGATGGAAATGTTACAGTTGAGAATGTCGGATATTCTAAAAAGCAGTATTTGATTTTTGTGCGACTTTTATGCCGCTTAATTCGTCTGAAGGGGGCGCGAGTATTTTCACTAGTTCACGCTACTACCTGGCGGATGGCACTTCCATTTTATACTCTTCGCATGACTGCACCTTTACTGATCACAGTACACGGCCGTGAAGTTTTAGTGGTGTCAGTCTGGCTCCGACCGTTAATGCAGTATGTATTGAAGGTGGCGGATATTGTATGTGCAGTCAGCCCTACGACACTAAGGCTTGCAGAGAAACTGGTTAAGTCGCCGCGCGGAAGGTGGTTCACAGAATGGAATGGGCTTAGTTTTCCAGAGCCCACTAAATTAAGACAACGAGAGACAGACCAGAAAATTCGCATTTATTCATTTTGCCGGCTTATTGAGCGCAAGAACATTGATAATGCTTTGAGAGCTGTCGCGCTTCTGGTTGAGCGCGGTCATCGCAATTTCGAATATTATATAGCTGGTAGTGGTCCATTAGAAGCCGAGCTAAAGGCGTTATCGAACGACTTGCAGCTTCATGACTATGTTCGTTTTCTAGGCCGTATTGCTGATGAGGATATCGCCCCTTTATATCAGCAGGCTGACATCTTTCTCCATCCACAAATTTCTTGTGAAGGTGGGAAAGATATAGAAGGATTCGGTCTGACTATTGCCGATGCTATGTCTTTTGGTGTTCCAGTTGTAGTTGGAGAAGATGGAGGGCCCGCAGATTTCGTTATGAATCGTGTGACAGGATACGTGCTAGATGGCCATAACGTCGTAGAAATAGCAGATACTTTAGAAGCATTGATGCTGGATGATATCCTCCGAAATAGATTGGGGAAGGACGGAAGTGAATGGGTAATTAAGAATTTCTCTTGGAAAATAACTTCTCTGAAGATTTTAGAGCATTTAAACCATCCGTGATGAGTGGAGGCTAGTGATAGTTAGCTGGTTTCTGGACGTTAAGATCATTACGAAGGCCGAGGCCAACTAAGAACCAAAAATAAGCAACTACGTCTAAATTGGTTTGTATAAGCGTAACTTCAAAAATTTCATTAAAGAGGCCAGTTAAAAACATTACACATACTAGTGATCCAATCTTAGTTTCTCTGTTTTTATAAAGTTTTGCCCATATAACTCCAAAAAAAATAATTAAGCCGCTGAGTCCAAGAATGCCTGTTTGGGTTGCAACCATCAGGTATAAATTGTGCGCCGACAAACCTAAAACATCTTGTGGTAGGCCAAGCATAACCATCATATTAGCTACATCTTCGCCAAATCCGTAGCCAAGAAACGGCTTCAGTGAAATCAGGTATAAATAAGCAGGCCATATAATATTTCTGCCACTAAACAAATTTACGCCTGTGTAATCTCGCACAATTGAATTTAGATTTATGCCTGTCGGCGTGTAGGAGAAGAGAACGTAAGCAGGGACAAATAAAACTAATGTTAGGAGAACTGAGGCAAAAAGTATCCAGTAAAGGTATTTATTTTTGCAAACCGGTTTCCATATAAATCTTAATGTTATAAAGAAAATAATATCTAATAAAGCGCCACGGGAGCGGCTGAGAAGAATGAGTATTATGCATATTCCCATGGTTATGTAAGTTGCTATGCGCGTTTCTGAATCGGAGGTTGCTTCAGAAACGATAATTGCGGCAAAAAATATAATTAGGATATTTAGGGCGAAAACATTCTTTTGTGCAAAAAAAGAGTTGTATATTTCGGGAAAACCATGCGCCGGGTATGCAAGAAGATGAAACAAAACTGTCGTTATTAAAATGGCAGAAAGTCCCCGGAAAAAGGACGCGCTAAATTTAAAACTATCTGCAAGCGCAATAAGTCCCATAATAAGGATTATATAAACTATCTGTTTAATAGGGTGCTGTGAAATTAGACTGATCGTTATATATGGGGATGCTGCTAGCGCGACAATCAGCAGTGGAGACTTTAAAAATTCAATAAGATTAAACGACGATGTTTTCAGTCTTTGAATGATATTACTGGTGATATAAATAAGTGAAAGTGGTAGCACAAAACCTAGTAAGCAGGCCGTATATACTGTTTTTCCAGTGTTGGATTCCATAAATAAATTTATGCTGAAAACTAATATAAATGAAAAAACTGCCAGCGTAAGAATAATGGGACTAGATAAGTTTCGCGATAAGTCAGAATCATTCATGATTTTTCTAAGTAGAGCTCTTACGTTGAGGGTATGTTTTTGTGCATGCGCCAGCCTGAAACATATTTCAGAAGGGGGCCTAAGATCACCGCCATAGCTAAAGATAACACGTAGTACAAAAAGATATTAGGTTTAGCAGGCCAATTTGAAGTTGTCGGAGAGATTAGCCATGTAGCTCCATAATCAATATGGCCAGCCTCTAATATTGCAAGTTTTTGCTCTTCGCGAGAAATTACAGATATCACCTGAGCTCGCACATCCGTATTCTCTATATTTTCAACTCTATAATACAAATTTGAGATTACACGGTTTGACAAAGAGCGCTGTTTAGATTGGATGGTTTTATTTGTAGTATCATGAAGAAAAATCAGCATTTCAATAAGATCTGTAGGGTTCTTTCCTCTTAAGCTAATATCAAATGTATCTGTGTTAGCGATGCTGGTTAGAACGCCTTGAGTGAGTGTTTTTGAGGGTTCTATATTAATTCGTTTCTTGAGCTCATCACTTATTTGGAGAGCTGAAAGTTTATCTAAGCATCTTATATCAAATACCAAGCACAAAGACCTTTGGAATTTCCATGCAAAACTATCGCTTCTAATCCAAGCATTCTTATTTTTGCTTTCTCGACGCCATTTTTGATTAAAAAGGATGTCCATGTATTCATCCTTTTTAATAAGGCTGTTTGCGATTTCAGGTGATACTAGTAATGATATGTAACTATTAATTCTGTCATTGATATTATTTGTCGGCGCGAGTAGTGCAAGTGCACCCCCCATATTCGTTTGAGTCTGCAAGATATTTGTTAAATCCGTTTGTTTGATAGTTCCTTGAACTAAATATTCTTTATCTGCGATCGCAATTAAAATTGTACTGATTGAGATAAAGAAAAAGGAGGTAAGTAAGATTTCTCTCCATGCTTGGATAATGAAAGTGAAAGTGCGGGAATAGCTGACTAGGTTTTCTTGTTTCACGGCTATTAAAGTCCCGTTCTTTATACAATTGAAATGCCAGAACTTATTGAGTTTTCTTTAAGTTCAGATATTTCTTATATCCGTAGCCAGATAATCATGTCTAGGGCATATAGGGATGCGTATCGTGCAAAAATTATCTGGTTTGCAATCAACAAATGATATCATCCCTGCTTATATAAAGCTTGATTTTCTTCAACTATTTCGAGCTTTCGCAGCTCTTGCAGTCGCTGCTGCGCATATAGCCAAGGAGGTAATGGCTATACCTGCATTCGCTGCTAATCCGGTCTTGTACCAAATCTTATCGGGCACATTCGGGGTAGATGTGTTTTTCGTTATTAGTGGTTTTATCATGATTTATACCACTCGTAACGTAGCGGGTGGCAAAGATGATGCCTTATCCTTTTTAAGCCGTCGCATTTTTAGAATTGTTCCAACATACTGGTTCTATACTTCATTGTTTTTAGCAATTGTTTTACTTCAGCCGGAGGTTTTGAACAGAAGTGCGGTTGGCCTTGCTCAGATAATTGGGTCGTATTTTTTCATACCTATGCCACGGCCGAGCGATGGTGTGATTGCTCCAATTCTTGTATTGGGATGGACACTGAATTATGAAATGTACTTTTATGCCATTTTCGCCGTATTTCTGATTTTTCCGCGGCGGTGGCTTTTGTCTTATTTGAGTGTGTTTTTAATTTCAACGGTCATACTAGGCCTATTTATAGACCGCAACTTTCTCATGTTCTGGTACTGGAGCAGAAGTAACGTACTGGAATTTTTATTTGGTGCTTTACTAGCTCACCTTTTCCTCAAGGGCGTACAAATTTCTATCCTGTCTTCTCTGATTTTATTGCTGATTGCAATTTTGATTTGGCAGTTTTCATATACCATTTTAGGTCATGATATAGAGGATCCTGCGTATAGAGGTATCTTATGGGGCGTACCGGCCGTTTTGATGGTTGGCGCATTTTCTCTGAATCCTTTCCTGAGGGAGTGGGTATCAAGTGGGATTATTTCTAAGCCGCTGTTAGCAATTGGTGATAGCTCATATAGTCTCTATCTCTCTCATATGTTTGTAGTGCGTGCTCTGACATTAATGCTGCCAATTTCCTTGTTTGGAAATGCATATCCCTTCATATTTATGTCCATAGCTTTAGCAGCTTGTGCACTATTTGGCTGGGCCTCTTACCGATGGATCGAGTTGCCTTCAAGCAGTCTGAGCAAAGTCTTGACAATCAAAAGAGATAAAAAAAGCTATGTCTGATATGTTGGGCAAAGGGGTTGCATCATTTAAAGCTGTTTTGCGATTGGCTCTGCCATATTCGATTTTGCAGGCTTGGAACGCATATAAAAATAAGCAAAATGTTGATCCTGATGCGGACGTAAAGACTATTTTTTCAGCTATTTATAAAAGCAATAAATGGGGTGGGCAGCCAGGTGATTTTTTTTCCGGCTCGGGATCAGATGCACAGGCAACGATTGATTATGTTAGAGTAGTCACAAAATTCATATCAGATCACCAACTGAAGTCTGTCGTAGATATAGGGTGTGGTGACTTTCGTGTAGGGGCGCAGATTGTAAAATCTGGCCTAAATTATATCGGAGTTGATGTCGTACCTAATTTGATTGAACGCAATAATCGTGAATTTGCGCGTCCGGGGCTAGTTTTTATTGAAGCGAACGCAATAGAAGACGAAATGCCAGATGCAGACCTTTGCTTGATCCGGCAAGTGCTTCAGCATCTTTCTAACGAGCAAATTATAAAAATACTTTCCAAGTGCGCAAAGTATAAATACGTAATAGTTGCCGAGCATCATGCAGGTCAAAGTCATTTTAAAAAGGAAAATTGTGATAAATTTGCTGGCAGTGATGTTCGTGTCTTTCAAGGATCGGGTGTATATTTAGAAAAGCATCCCTTTGTTCAAGAAAATTTGAGTGTGTTGGTTAGAAGTAAGCCGTCAAAGTGGCTGCTTTCTAGAGATGAAGTGATTACCACTTATCTTATTAAAAATTGATCTGACATTCGCCATGCAGACATTTTCTAATTTAGAAAATATTTCGATTAGAGTGCGACAGCTCCGGCGGATTTCGATCTACAAATTAGCAGGTCGCATATGTAATATCTGTCGGCGTTATATGGCGCGCCATAAGAGTGTCGCTGAGGCCGCAAAGTTTATATCAATTGATGCTGCAGGGTACGAAGTAAAAGTTTCAGCAGATTTAGCTGAGTCTATTTACAAGTATAGATCGGAATTGTTTCCTGGCTGCCCCGATAAGGTAATAAATGGGGAACTGTTATTAAGGGGTAATATACGCCGAGTTGGTCCTTTGATTGATTTCAAATGGAGATCGCTAGGGCTGAATGGCGAAGATGCCTTAAACGAAGATTATGAGCTATCATATTTAGGTTTTCTTGTTCCTCCGGCAAAATTCGCCGGGGAATCTTATTTTGATCACGTCGCAGCTATTTTGGAGAATATGGAGGCGGAGGCCAGCAAGGGGGATTGGATATATTCTCTAGTTTGGAAGCCGATCTCTGTTTCGTGTCGATTAATAAATATCGTATCTATCATTTACTTTGGGGACCGTTCATCGAATTTTCGCCCCCATGCCCGCAGCATAATTATTCGGCATGCATCGCTTTGCTATCATTTTCTAAAACAATTTAGGGAAGATTTTTTAGGGTATAATCATTTAGCGTTTAACTTGGTCGCTATTGCGTGTTGGAAAGCTGCGACCAACCGTAGTCTCCCTATCCCGGATCAATATTACATCATTGATATATTGCGAGAGCAGATTTTAGCTGATGGCGGGCACGCTGAAAGAACGCCTACTTATCATGTCCATTTAATGGTGCTGATTGACCTATTGCAGCAGATTCCTGATCTGTCTCCTAGTATCATGAAGGAGTTGCAGGAAATATATGGACGAATGAAGCATGCATTAGAGTGCATGATGCATCCTGATGGTGACATAGCAGTGATTAATGATTCTTCCTTGGGAGATGCGCCTCCTGCTTCCGTATTTTTTCCTGTGAGCTACGCTTCTTGTAAACGCATTGGCGTTTCTACATTGAAGAATATGGGGCTTGTTTCCTTGAATAGCGCCTCAAGCATGATCATTATGGATACGGCACCCGCACATACTTCCAATTGCCTGGGGCATACGCATGCCGGCTTTCTTACTTGCGAGCTGTCATATATGGGGAAACGCCTCATCATAGATCCAGGGGTTGCCTCATATAAGTATGGTACATATCGGAATTGGTCTCGCTCAAGTCTTAGTCACAATGGCCCTTCAACAGCTTTCCGCGAACCAATGCAATTCTCAAGTGTATTTGCTTATGGAGACTATTCTCTAGGTAGCTTCGTCAAGCTAACAGAATTCACAAAGCATAAGGCACGAGCGGTTATGGCGTTTTTCAAGCCTTATTATGCGCTTGAGGATATTGTTATGCGTATTGTTGTTCAAACTGATGATGGAACAGGGATACTTATCTCCGACATATGGAGTAATCCCAAAGATGTGTTCGCCGGTACATTCAAATTACACCCCGCATGGGTTTTGAACGGCCTAACGCATGGCGCGGAATGCACGTACAAGAGCAAGGAAGACGGAGAAACAATATCTTGTACATTTGATGCCCTGATAGGGGTTATGTCCTTAAGCTCTGGCGAGGCATTTCTAAGTGGGCCAGGATTAATGATGGCATCTAAAGATATTTTGGTTGAGCCTCAGCTTGTAGGAAATTTAGCTATTCGAATTATAGCTATAGGTGACAATGCCGTTGTTGAGAGCGCGCGTGACTGGGGGCGAGATTTATTTGACATGGAGTGGGTTAATAGAAAATTGGCGAGCCTATCTGATGATTGAGTAATCCCTTGTGATTTACTAAGTCGAAGCCTGAATAATTCGAGGACACTTTGAAGACCTCGAAGCCAAGCCATAAGACTTCCTCAGTTGAGGCAAATGCCCGTTTTTGAGGTTGAGCTATTTTTATCAATGCCTTAGACCAGCTTTTCTGCCCTACGATGTCTGGCGAAATTAGTGGATCGTGGCCATAGTCCGTACGGATTTATATACAGAACTTTTCCAAATTTAGTATGTTTAACAGCAATTTATTGAAATCAGCGGGAGTCTGGCGCCGATGTTATGGCGCCTTGCTTTCCGCCCCTCTCAGGCGTATTTACGGAATTGTGATGTTCAATAAATTGAATAACACACTTTCCTTTGTAATTTAACCTGAGGAGTGCGCTTTGACTATTCAGGAGGCCCGTCTCACCCACCTCAAACGGCTTGAGGCGGAGTCCATTCATATCATGCGGGAGGTGGCGTCGGAATTTGCCAATCCGGTGATGTTGTATTCCATCGGCAAGGATTCGTCGGTGATGCTGCATCTGGCGATGAAGGCATTTTATCCGTCGAAGCCGCCTTTCCCGCTGCTGCATGTCGATACGACGTGGAAATTCCGCGAGATGATTGAGTTTCGCGATGCCACGGTGGATCGGCTGGGGCTGAAGCTGCTGGTGCACATCAATCAGGATGGCGTGGCGCGTAATATTGGTCCGTTTGAATCGGGTTCGTCGCTGCATACGCAGGTGATGAAGACCGAAGGGCTGAAACAGGCGCTCGACAAATATGGTTTTGACGCGGCCTTCGGTGGCGCGCGGCGCGATGAAGAAAAGTCGCGTGCGAAGGAGCGTATTTTCTCCTTCCGCAATGCCAATCATGCCTGGGATCCGAAAAACCAGCGCCCTGAATTATGGCGTGTTTATAATACGCGCATTGCCAAGGGTGAATCGATCCGCGTTTTCCCGCTGTCCAACTGGACCGAGCTGGATATCTGGCAATATATCATGATGGAGAACATCCCCATTGTGCCGCTCTATTTTGCGGCGAAGCGCCCTATTGTCGAGCGCGATGGCACATTGGTCATGCGTGATGATGAGCGCATGAAATTACTGCCCGGTGAAAAGGTGGAAGACAGGCTGGTGCGTTTCCGCACGCTGGGCTGCTATCCGCTGACCGGTGCGATTGAATCTCCGGCCACGACGATCGAAGAAATCGTGGCGGAAATGTTCACTGCGCGGACGTCGGAGCGCCAGGGTCGCTTGATCGACTCGGATGAGAGCGCATCCATGGAGAAAAAGAAGCGGGAGGGCTATTTCTGATGAACGCGCCAGTAGAAGATCTGAAAGCCTATCTTGCCGAGCAAGAAAAGAAATCGCTGTTGCGCTTTCTCACCTGCGGCAGCGTCGATGACGGCAAGTCCACCCTCATTGGCCGGCTGCTGTTTGATTCCAAGCAATTGTTCGATGACACGCTGTCTTCTCTGAAGAAAGATTCGGAAAAGCACGGCACGACGGGCGAGGAAATCGACCTTGCTCTTCTGGTCGATGGTCTGGAAGCCGAACGTGAACAGGGCATCACGATCGACGTGGCCTATCGTTTCTTCGCCACGTCGAAGCGCAAATTCATCGTCGCCGATACGCCGGGTCATGAACAATATACCCGTAACATGGCGACAGGCGCCTCCAATTCCGAATTGGCGGTGATCCTGATTGATGCGCGTAAAGGTGTGCTCACCCAAACGCGGCGTCACGCCTATATCGCGTCTCTATTGGGCATTCGCCACATCGTGCTGGCGGTGAACAAGATCGACCTGATGGATTATTCCCAAAAGGTGTTCGACGATATTGTGGCCGAGTTCAGCAAATTCTCTGAACAGCTGAATTTCGTCTCGCAGGTGGCGATCCCGCTGTCTGCGCGCTATGGCGATAATGTCATCACCAAAAGCCAGAACATCCCCTGGTATAAGGGCCCGTCCCTGATCGATCATCTCGAAGTGGTGGATGTGGATGCGGCGCTGATCGAAAAGCCCTTCCGCATGCCGGTGCAATGGGTGAACCGTCCCAATCTCGATTTCCGCGGATTCTCGGGCACGATTGTTTCGGGTCAGGTGAATAAGGGCGATGCGCTCTCGGTGGCCAATTCGGGGCAGGCATCCAAAGTTGCGCGTATCGTGACGATGGACGGCGATCTCGATAGGGCGGTTGTGGGCCAGGCGGTCACCATCACACTGGAAGATGAGATCGATATTTCCCGTGGTGATATTCTGGTGCCGCCCACGGCGCGCCCGGAAGTGTCCGATCAGTTCGCCGCGCATCTTTTATGGATGGCGGAGGAAGATCTGCTGCCGGGCCGGCAATATCTGATGAAGCTTGGCACACGCACTTCGCCGGTCACGGTGACGGCGCTGAAGCATAAGACCGATGTCAACACGCTGGATCATCTGGCGGCCAAAACGCTGCAACTGAACGAGGTAGGCTATGCCAATCTCGCCTCGACACAGCCTTTGGCGTTCGATCCCTATGCGGATAATCGTGATACGGGTGGCTTCATTCTGGTCGACCGTTTCACCAATGCCACGGTCGCCGCCGGTATGATCGATTTCGGTCTGCGACGGGCCACCAATGTGCATTGGCAGGCGCTGGATGTGAACAAGCCGGTGCGTGGCGAACAGAAGGGCCAGAAGCCGGCCGTATTGTGGTTCACGGGCCTGTCTGGTTCGGGCAAATCCACCATCGCCAATATTGTGGAACGCACGCTGTTTGGGCAGGGTCGTCACACCTATCTGCTGGATGGCGATAATGTGCGCCATGGCTTGAACAAGGATCTGGGCTTCACAGATGCGGACCGGGTGGAAAATATCCGCCGCGTCGGCGAAACCTCGAAACTGTTTGTTGATGCCGGGCTGATCGTGCTGGTCAGCTTCATCTCGCCCTTCCGTTCGGAACGCCGCATGGCGCGCGAGCTTCTAGGCGAGAATGAATTCGTCGAGGTGTTCGTCGATACGCCGATCGAGATCTGCATGCAGCGCGATCCCAAGGGTCTTTATCAGAAGGCCAAGGCCGGCGAGATCAAGAATTTCACGGGCATCGATAGCCCTTACGAGGCGCCCGAGCATGCCGAACTGACGCTCCATACGGTCGAGGGCGAGGCCGCCGATCACGCCGACCGCGTGGTGCGCTTCCTGAAGGACAAGGGGTATATCCCGAAGTAGAGCTGCGTTTGTCTATAGCGAATGAGAAAGGCCCGTGTCGCCGACACGGGCCTTTTCTTTTGCGCGCACGCAAACGGCGTTCAGACCTTGTAGTAGGATTTATACCATTCGACGAATTTCGGGATGCCGACGCTGATGGGCGTTGTCGGCTTGTAGCCGAGATCGCGCGTCGAGGCCTCGATATCGGCATAGGTTTTCGGCACATCGCCGGGTTGCATGGGCTCGAACTTCATCACGGCCTTCTTGCCGATGGCTTTCTCGAAGGCGGCGATATAATCGGTGAGCTTCTCGGATCTGTTGTTGCCGAGATTGTAGAGCGCATGGGGCGGCGTGCCTTTTGCCGGCCGGTCGAGCGCACGCACCACGCCATTCACGATATCGTCTATATAGGTGAAATCGCGCCACATCTCGCCCTTGTTGAAGACGCGGATGGGCTCGCCCCTGATGATCGCGGCGGCGAACAACATCGGCGACATGTCGGGCCGCCCCCAGGGACCATAGACCGTGAAGAAGCGCAGGCCCGTCAGCGGAATACCGTAGAGATGCGCATAGGTATGACCGAACAATTCGTCCGTGCGCTTGGTCGCTGCATAAAGAGAGTTGGGCCGCTCGACACGGTCCGTGACCGAGAAAGGCACATCCTGGTTGTCGCCATAGACAGAAGAGGAACTGGCATAGACCATATGTTTCAGGTCTTTGAAGCGCCGGGCGAGCTCCAGCATCACCACCTGCCCCAGCACATTCG
>CAZOJG010000012.1:0-76936 GCA_964580115.1 uncultured Rhizobium sp. | reverse complement strand
GAGCGCCTGCATGGCATGCAGGAGGTCAGCGGTTCGATCCCGCTTGGCTCCACCAAATAAAAAGCCGCCGCGATTATACCGCGGCGGCTTTTTTGTTTCGGTTCTTTATTTGGTTCTTTATTTGGTTCAATGGCTGATCGATTTTGAAAAGACATTCACCACCACGACGCCGGCGAGGATAAGGCCGAGGCCTATCAGGGCTGCGGTGTCGAGCTTTTCGCCGTAGATCACCCAGCCGATCAGCGAGATCAGGACGATGCCGAGGCCGCTCCAGATGCCATAGGCGATGCCGACCGGCATGCTGCGCAGCACCCAGGACAGGGCATAGAAGGCCCCCATATAGCAGAGCACCGTGAACAGGCTGGGCCATAGCTGGGTGAATTGCTGAGAGGATTTGAGGGCCGAGGTGCCGGCGACTTCGAGGCTGACCGCCGTCAGAAGGGCCAGATAGGCGAATAGGGTCGACTGCATGTTTGGCCTCTTGCTGTTTGCGGCAGCCTAGCCTGATCAGGGGCGGAGGTCGCGCAATTTTGCGAAACCTATTATGGGTGTGGCTGGTCATATTCGGGTTTGCTGGCTTGAGCACATTCATAGATGCCCGCGCCGTGGCGCAAGGTGCGGAGATTGAAACCGATCTGTTGATTGTGGGGGGTGGGCCCGCGGGGATTTCGCTGGCGCTGGCGCTCGCGAATCAGGATTTGCGCATTGTGCTGCTGGAAAGCGGCGCGATGGAGTTCGATGGGCCGACACAGGCTTTATATGAGGGGACGCAAGATGGCGTGCCCTATCTGGCGCTGGATGGATCGCGCATGCGCTTTTTAGGAGGCGGCACCAATCATTGGGGGGGCTGGTGCCGGCCTTTGGAGCGAATCGATTTTGAGGCGCAAAGCTGGCTGGCGCATTCGGGCTGGCCTTTTGCGCGATCGGTTCTGGAGCCCTATTTCGCGCGGGCGCAGGCTTTGGTGGAGGCCGGGCCGTTTATTTATGATCAGGCGGCGCAGCGTTTTTCGGTGAAGCCGCTGAATGTGGGCCGTGGCGGGGTTGAGACCGTGTGGTTTCAATTCTCGAAAATGCGGGACAGCCAGTTGCCGACGCAATTCGGGCGGCGCTATGCCGATGAGCTGGCCACGGCGCAGAATATTTCGCTCTATACGCATGCCAATGTCACGGGATTGCGGCTGACGCGGGATGCGAAAATGCTTTCACATGTTGATGTGGCGACGCTTTCGGGTGTGCGTTTCGCGGTGAAGCCGAAGCGTGCGGTGCTCTGTGCCGGGGCGATTGAATCGGCGCGGCTGATGTTGGCGTCGCGCGATGTGATGCGGCCGGGCGTGGGGAATCAGTATGATCTGGTGGGGCGGTATTTCGCCGATCATCCGCTGCCGGGCGACAATGCGACATTGGTTGTGTTCGATGGCGCGCTGGCGCCGCATTATCTGGCTACACAGATCATGGATGGGACGCGGTTTCGCGCGGCCTTTGCGCCCAGCGATGCGTTTCGCCGGACAAAATCGGTGACAGGGGCGCTGATCACGGTGGATGGCGGGGCCAGGCTGGATGCTTTGGGGCAGGCGGCGGTGGTGACCACGGCCAATGCTCTGGGTGTGTCTTCGCAGGGGATGAAGGCATTTTCCGTGGGGTGCGGATTGGAGCCGGAGCCTGATCCGGAGCGGCGCATTATGCTAGCGGCCGACAAGGATGCTTTGGGCATGCCGCGTGTCGTGTTGAAGAATGCGCTGAAGGCCGCGGATTTTGCGCGTTATCGCACGGTATTGGAAGAATGGGGCCGGCAAATGCTGGCCGCGCGCACCGGGATGTTGCGGATTCATCGGCATAGTGAGGCCGAATGGTTGGAGGGGCTGGATTGGGCCAATCACCATATGGGCACGTTGCGGATGCATGAAGACCCGAAACAGGGTGTCACCGATGCGGATGGGCGGGTGCATGGGATTGGTAATCTCTATGTCGCGGGGAGCGCTTTATTCCCGACCTATGGGGCATCGAACCCGACCATGAATCTGGTGGCGCTGACATTGCGGCTGGCGGACCATTTGAAGGCGGTGGCGCCATGAACCAGATCACGCGGCGACCGGTTTTATTGGGAATTCTGGGATTGGCGGGAGCCGGGCTTGCGGCCTGGCAGGTGCCGCGCTGGCTGCGGTTTCGTATTTCAACGCCTTATGACGATGTGACAGAGTCGATTGATGATCATGCGGCGGCGCTGATTGTGGGTGAAGCGGTGTTGATCGAGGATAAAACTTTTTCGGCTGAGGCGGTGGCGCGGGACTTGCGCGCCCGCAAGGCCACGGTGCCGATGATGGCCAAGGCGGATATCGCACATGTCGCATTGCGTGAGGTTTCGGGCTGGGTGATGCCGCAATCCCTGGCTTTGGCCTGTGCCTTATTGGCCAAACAGGCGCCGGTTATTTCAGATGCGGCGGGCAAGGATTAACCCGCGCAGGGAATTGCCGAAAAAGAGGTCGCCTTTGCCAAGATCGGCGGGGGTGAGATTTTGTTCTTCGCAGAGACCTTGCGCCAGCATCTCCTGACGCAGGCAGCCATTGAGCAGGCCTGCCGAAAGGGGCGGCGTGAGATAGCGGTCCTGTAATTTGAGGAAGAGATTGCTGCGGCTGGCTTCGGTCAGATGGCCCTGTTCATTGCAGAAGACGGCTTCATCGCAGCCAAGGCGGCCTGCCTCGCTGTCATAGAGATCGCGCCAATTGGTTTTGTGGCGCAGTAAAGGATCCTGACTGCTGACGCTATGGGGGGAAATGGCATAGGTCCAGGCAGTGGGCGCAGCGCCCAGATCGGCGCGGATACAGGTAAGCGCGCCGTGTTCATTGAGGCTTAGTCTAACGCGCTGGGCTGTTTGTTTATCGCGGACCGTATTCGCTAGTAGAATTTCCGCCTGCGCGCGGTTGTATTTTATACCGAAGCTTTTGGCGCTGTTTTCCAGCCGGGTAAGATGCAGGTTCAGGCGGGTGAATTTGTTTTGCGGATCCCAGCGCAAGGTTTCGATCAGTTCGATGCTTTTGCGCGCGCTTTCAAAATAGCGGGCTTTGAGAAGACATTCGGCATATTCGGAGGGGCCGCTTGAATCCCATACCACGCCGCCACCGATACCCAGTTCACCTGATTGATTGTGAATGGTCAGGGTGCGGATCGCGACATTGAATTGCGCCGCGCCATTGGGGGCGAAATAGCCGATCGCGCCGCAATAGACGCCGCGGGGAGAACTTTCCAGATTGCGCAGGATTTCCATGGCGCGGATTTTCGGCGCGCCGGTGACGGAGCCGCAGGGGAACAGGGCGTGCAGGATTTTTTGCACACTGGTCTGCGGTGTAAGCTGGGCGGTGATGGTGGAGACCATGGCATGAAGTGTGGGATAGGTTTCCACCGCAAAGAGGTTTTGCACCGCGACGGAGCCGGTTTCCGCGATACGGCCCAGATCATTGCGCAGCAGATCGACGATCATGAGATTTTCGGCGCGGTTTTTGGCGCTTTGGGCGAGGCTTTGCGCTGTTTCGCTGAGGGGGGCGGTGCCTTTCATGGGCTTGGTGGTCAGCTTGCCTGTTTCATCGAGGCTGAAAAATAATTCGGGGGAGAGGCTGAGGATCTGGCGCGCGCCGTCATCGATATAGGCGCTGAAGGGCGCTTCGGATGTGCGGCGCAGGGTTTGATACAGCGCAAGGGGATCGCCCAGCATGTTGAAGCGGGCGCGGAAGCTGAGATTCGCCTGATAGATGTCGCCCGAGGCGATGAGCGCCCGCACTTTGGCGAAATGCTGGAGATAGCTGGCCTGATCCCAATCGGGGTGCAGCGGCCCGGCCCAGGCCCGGTTGGGGGAGAGCGCGGGCGGGGCGTCGGCGGGGAGATGGTCGGGGGCGCTGAAGATACCGAACCACAGCAGCGGGGGGCTGTGGGGCGATTGGGGGGGCAGCAGGGGCTTTAGCCGGGGCTCCAGCAGATAGCCCAGCTCATAGCTGAAATAGCCCGCCGCATAATGGCCCCGCCCCAGATGGGCCTGAAGGGCGCTGAGCGCGGTTTCAACGTCTTCAGGGCTGGTGGCGGTGATTTGGGCCAGCGGGGCGTGAAATCGCAGCAGGGGGCCTGCGCTGCCCGCATCAGAGGATGTGGCAGATTTGGGGGAAATCTGGTCGAGATAGATCAGCGCGCTCACCGCTTGCTTTTGCCGGGTTCGGGCTGGGGCCGCAATTGAATAAGAGGGGTTGAAACTTGGGTGGTTCCCCCTATCTGATGAGGGGACGTGATGCGCCTTTTTGGGCATCACTGTTCAAAGCGCCAGGAGGGCTTTGCGCCAATGACCCGAAATTTATATTTCAACAGCCCTTTTTTGCTGGGCTTTGATCATCTGGAGCGCCTTTTGGAGCGCACCGCCAAAGCAGCAGATGCCTACCCCCCTTACAATATTGAAGAATTATCCGATACGCGGTTGCGCATAACGCTGGCTGTGGCTGGCTTTGGACGCGCAGAACTGGCGATCACCGTGGAAGACAATCAGTTGGTCATTCGCGGTAAACAAAATGACAATGGCGATAAGACCTTTCTGCATCGGGGCATTGCGGCCCGGCAGTTTCAGCGCAGTTTCGTGCTGGCGGACGGGATCGAGGTTGTGTCTGCCAAAGTGGAAAATGGCTTGCTGATGATTGAACTTAGCCGCCATGTTCCGGAAACGAAGATACGGACTATTGAAATTCACTAGACGCCCCCCACATCCATAGAGTGGCGTTGCCGCTGACGGGACGCCCAAAGGAGGCTGATATGGCCGAAAGATGGGAACTGGATGACGTGGAAGACGACGCGCAGAATATGGGCGAGCGTCTGACCTATATCAAACCGATTGTGCTGGAAGAGGCAAAACGGCTTGGCATTGTGCCGCCGGGGATCACCCTTCCGCAGGCGACGATGCTTTATGTGCTGCATAGCGTGGATGGTGCGGTGCTCGGCTTTACCGATGGCTGGGAGAGCGCCTATGGCGCCGCGGTGCAGAATGAGATGACGCCGCTTAGCGTGCATTAGCTGAGCGCGTTGTGAACAATTTTAGCTCAGCGCATTTCCCCCCAAATGCGGCTCAGAAAAAAGGCCCGGTGGCGTCAGCGACCGGGCCTTTTTAATTGGGTAATCTGTCAGGCTTATCTGCCTTTAAGCCGCCTGTGTCAGGACCGGCGCGGTGAGCAGGGCAAAGAGCGCTTCGGGCTGTGTGGCTGTGCGCAATTTTTCGCAGATGGTTTGATTGCGCATCAGGCGCGAGACGCGGGCCAGTGCTTTGAGATGATCTGCGCCAGCTTGTTCAGGCGCGAGCAGAAGGAAGATGAGATCGACCGGCTGTTTATCGACCGCGTCGTAATCAATGGGTGTTTCCAGACGGGCGAAGAAGCCGACGATTTTGTGAATGCCCGAGAGGCGGCCATGGGGTATGGCAATGCCCTGCCCCACGCCGGTTGTGCCCAGACGTTCACGTTCGACCAAAGTTTCAAAGATACGCCGTTCGGGCACCCCCGCTATGGGAGAGACGCGCTGCGCCAATTCCTGCAGCAGTTGCTTTTTGCTTTGCGTTTTGAGCGTAGCACTAACCGCATTGGGCGAGAGCAGATCAATAATTTCCATAACGGGGAGGCCTTTTTTAGTCAGGACAAAGCGCCTTTTGGCACCCTGCCCCTGTCATGATGGTTCTTCAGTTTGCGTTTATGCCTACGAACCTGTTTCTCGACATGTATGAGGGCATCATCAAACGCCCTATACGCATCCACTGCCTTCCCCTGCGCCGTGAGCACTGCACCTGTGTTCAGATGCAAATTGCAATCGGCTCGAAAAAACGCCCCCTCACGCGAAAAAACGATATTTGCTTCACCACCGACATCAAAATGTTTTTCAACGGTGGATACGATACGACTACGGACCTGTTCGGGCAAAACTTCGCCGATTTCCAACTGCTTCCCAGAAACGCGTACCTGCATATTCGATCACCTCATCTAAAAGGGTACAGATACTATAAACCCTTTTTAGCCGGTGCGTTTCAAAAAAAGCGCCCGGGGTGTAGGCGGATGGGGGAGGAATGTCAACGTAAAGGGGTTACGGCGCCGTAACCGACGAAAAATCGCTTGACTTCAGTCGCCTGCGTTCCACAGAGGACGGAATCCGCAGGGCTTCCCGATATTTGGCAACGGTACGGCGCGCGATGTTCACGCCATCTGCGGTGAGAAGCGCAACTATACGATCATCCGACAGGATGTCTCTGGATTCATTGTCGATCATTTCGCGGATTCTGTCACGCACTGATTCTGCGGAATGGGCTTCCTCGCCATGCATGGATTGAATGGCGGCCGTGAAAAAATATTTCATCTCGAAAACACCGCGCGGGGTGGCGATATATTTGTTCGAGGTGACACGGCTGACTGTGGATTCGTGCATCGAAATCGCGTCGGCGATGGTGCGCAGGTTCAGAGGCCGCAGGTGGCGCACGCCATAGGTGAGAAAACCGTCTTGCTGGCGGACCAGTTCGCTGGCGACTTTGAGGATGGTGCGGGCGCGCTGATCAAGGCTTTTCACGAGCCAGTTGGCGGTGTTCAGACAATCGGTGAGATAGGTTTTGGCGTCTTTTTCCCGCGCGGTTTTGGAGACTTTCGTGTAGTAGCGCGAATTCACCAGCAGGCGGGGCAGCGTGTCGGAATTGAGTTCGACATGCCAGCCGCCATCGGGGCCGATGCGCACGAAAACATCTGGCACGACGGGTTGTACGGGCTCATACCCGAAAGCGAGGCCGGGTTTTGGTGTGAGGGCGCGGATTTCCGCGATCATGTCGATCACATCTTCCTGATCGACGCCGCAGGCATGGCAGAGACCGGGAATATCGCGGCGGGCGACCAGATCGAGGCGGGTCAGCAGGGCTTCCATCGCCGGATCGAAGCGGCCTCTTTCGCGCAATTGAATGGCCAGACATTCGGCCAGATCGCGGGCGCCCACGCCGGGGGGATCGAAGCCTTGCAGGATTGCGAGCACTTTCTCGACCATGTCCTGGCTGGAGCCCAGACGTTCGGCGATTTCTGCGAGGTCGGCGCGTAAATATCCCGCTTCATCGACGCCATCGATCAAGGACAGGCCAATAAGGCGTTTTTCGGGGTCGAGGGCGGCAATAGTGAGCTGGGCTTGCAGATGATCTTTCAGCGTTTCGGCACCGCCCAGAACATTTTCCAGACTATCTTCGGCGCCATCGAGGCCACCGCCGCTGCGCAGGCTGGTCCAATCGGACAGGCTGGAATCGGAGGCGCTATGGGGCGGGCTGTCTTCGGGATAGAGGTCTTCGCGACCTGCATCCATATCGTCGGCCTTGCTGTAATCTTCGCGTGTCAGGGCTGTGTCCAGCGCTTCGACCGCTGGGGCGTTTTCTTCGGGCGGGGATTCGTGGATTTCGGCGGTTTCATCGCGTTCCAGCAGCGGGTTTTTTTCCAGCTCCTGTTCGACGAAGGCCGTGAGTTCGATATTCGATAATTGCAGCAGCTTGATGGCTTGCTGCAATTGCGGGGTCATGACCAGCGACTGGCCTTGACGAATTTCAAGCCGTTGAGAAATCGCCATGGTTCAGCCCCGATCCATCCTTAGAGCGAGAATCTCTCGCCGAGATAGACACGGCGGACATCGCGGTCGCCCACGATGTCGGAGGGGAGGCCTTCTTTCAGGACCTGACCTTCATGCATGATATAGGCGCGATCAATCATTTCGAGCGCGTCACGGACATTGTGATCGGTGATCAGGACGCCGATGCCGCGATCTTTGAGATGTTTGACGAGATCGCGGATTTCGCCCACGGCGATGGGGTCGATACCGGCCAGTGGTTCATCGAGCAGGATATAGGATGGATGCGTGGCCAGCGCGCGGGCGATTTCCACCCGGCGGCGTTCACCGCCCGACAGCGCGATGGAAGGTGTGTGGCGCACATGGGTGAGACCAAATTCGGCCAGCAGATCCTCGACCAGCGCTTCTAAGCGGCTGCGATCGGGTTCGATCAGTTCGGCGGTGGCGCGGATATTTTCTTCGGCGGTGAGGCCGCGAAAGATCGAGGCTTCCTGTGGCAGATAGCCGATACCGAGACGCGCGCGGCGATACATCGGCAGGCGCGTGACGTCATGGCCATCGACTTCGATTGTGCCGGCATCGGCCTGTATCAGGCCGCTGATCATATAGAAGCAGGTGGTTTTGCCCGCGCCATTGGGGCCGAGCAGGCCGACGACTTCGCCGCGTTTCAAGGTGAGGCTGACGGAGCGGACGACGGGCCGTTTGCGGAAGCTTTTTCCGATGGCGGTGACGACCAGGCCCTGACTGCCTTCGACCACACGGGGTTCCAGCCGTGTTTCTGGGTGCTTTGCGGGCTTGTCAGGCCGGGGCTGAGCGCTGCGGGAGATCAGACTGGGTGTTTCGTTTGTCATCTGGGCAAGAACTGTGCCTGTTTGGATTTAAGGAAGCGTGAATGGTTAGGGAATAGTTGCAGGGGCGGGGCGCGGGGCGCTCTTTGGCTGGGGTGGTGGGGTAAATAAACCCTGAACGCGGCCACCCTGTGTGCCACGCGCACCCAGTGTGGCGGCGCCGGTGGCGAGGTTCACCACAAGCGAGGTGCCGCGCATGACATTCTTGTCTTTCGCCAGCACGACCTTACCCGAGAGGGTGATGGTGCGGGGGGCGATGGCATAGATGCCCTTGTCGCCCTGTGCGGTGCCGGAGGGGGCATCGAAAATCACATGGCCATCGGCTTCGATTGTATCGGGCCGGTCATTGACCACATTCACCCGCACCTTGTCGGCGCGCAGGCGCATATCGCCCTGTTTGACGATGACATTGCCGACATAGGTGCCGGTTTTGCCTTTGATGTCTGCCAGAAAGGAATCGGCGGAGACTTCGATAGGCGCGTCGGTTTTCTGTTTGCCAAAATCCACCGGCGTGGCGGCGAAGACGCAACAGGGCAGCGCGAAAAAGCTGACGGCGAGGGTGAAAAGAAGGGGTTTGATCATATCAGATTTGCCCTGAGGGATGGACGGTGGTGCGGACATTGCCATGCAGGCGGATTTGCCGGGTTTGCTTGTCGACCTCGAAACGATCGGCGCGCAAAGTGCCCATCGGGCCCTGGCCGGAGACATGCTCCTTGCCGCGGACGAAGCCTTTTTTGAGATCGAAGAAGGCGCTGTTGGTATGCAGCTCGTAGCCATCATCGGAAAAGACCGAGATGCCGCCTTGCAGCATGAGGGAGCTTTTATCCGCATCGAACAATCCGCTATTGGCTTTGGCATTGAGCCAGCGGTCGTTTTGCAAAGTCATGTCGGCATCGACATTTTCGAGTTTGGCTTGATTGGAATTGCGGCCCTGCTGAATGGCGCGATCCGCCGTGACGACAAAGGGATTGCCGTCGCTATCGGTGCCGGTGAGGCGCGGTTTTATCATGGCGCGGTCATTGGCGACTTCGCTGACGCGTTCAAACGTCATGGCGACGCGATCCTGCTGGCGGGGCTGGACGGCATAGACCAGCACTGCGGCGATCAGCACCAATGTGGTGATGGGGAGGGCGCGCTTCATGACGCTGACGAAGCGGGAATAGCGTTCGGCATCCATCATGGTGCCGCGTGGACGGGCGGTCCATTCGCGGTGCCGTGCGGGTGCTTTTTGCGGCATCAGCCAACCCCTGCGCGCAGGCAATCATGCATATGCAGGAGGCCGGTGGGGCGCTGCGCATCGTCCAGTACGAAGAGCTGGGTGATTTTGAGATCGTTCATTTGCGCCAGCGCTTCGGCGGCGAGTTTTTCGGGCGCGATACATTTGGGGGCGCGGGTCATGATTTCGCCGGCGCTACGATCCAGCAAGGTGTGATCCATATGGCGGGCGAGATCGCCATCGGTGATGATGCCGATCAATTGGCCCGCATCATCGACGATGCCGACGCAGCCGAAGCGATGGCTGGCAAGCGTGAGCAGCACGTCTTTCATCAGATGGTCGGTTTTGGCCAGCGGCAATGTTCCGCCCTGATGCATGAGATCACTGACGCGGATCAACAGACGACCGAGCGAGCCGCCGGGATGGAAATCGCGATATTGATCGGCGGTGAAGCCGCGTTTTTCCATCAGCGCCACAGCCAGCGCATCGCCCAGCACCAGCATCATGGTGGTGGAGGTGGTGGGGGCGAGGCCCATGGGGCAGGCTTCGCGGGCTTTGGGGAGGAGCAGCGGAATATCGGAGGCTTGCAGCAAGGTGGAGCGTTCATTCCCCGCTATGCCGATGAGCGGGATGCGCAACCGCTTGGCATGGGTGATGAGATCGCCCAGTTCGGTGGTTTCGCCGCGATAGGACAGCATGATCACCGCATCGTCACGCGTGACCATGCCGAGATCACCATGGCTGGCCTCGCCAGGATGGACGAACATGGCGGGTGTGCCGGTGGAGGCCAGTGTGGCCGCGATTTTACGCGCGATATGGCCCGATTTACCCATGCCGCTGACGATCACCCTGCCCTTCAGGCCGATGATCGCCTCCACCGCCCGGCTGAATTCGCCATTCAGGGACTGGCTGAGCGCGGACAGGGCTTCGGACGCGGTTTCGATCACGCGGCGCGCGGCGGCCATATCTGAGTCCTGCGCGGTTTCGGGCTGGGCCTGAACCGCAGTGGTGGCGGCAATGGACATGCGTGACCTTTATGCGAGGGCGTTTTTATACGGCCATGAATACAGGCTTACCTATAGCACAAGCGAAAATCGTGCCAAATGTGGCCAAAACCAGGGCGTGGTTCAAGCTGGATTATATATCAATGGCTTATGAGCGTGCTTAGGGTTTTATTAACTATAAAACAGCCTTCGGGCGACTTAATGCGCGAAGATGTCCACCTCGTCCCAGCCCGCCAGATCGAGCTTGGCGCGGTTGGGGAGGAAGTCGAAGCAGCCTTGCGCCAGCGCGGTGCGATGTTCGCGGGCCAGCATCGTGTCCAGCACCTCTTTCAGGCGATGCAGGTGGGCCACGTCATTGGCGGCATAGGCGAGCTGTTTTTCGCTGAGTTCGGGGGCGCCCCAATCGGAACTTTGCTGTTCTTTGGAAATCTCGACGCCGAGAAGTTCCCGCACCAGATCTTTGAGGCCGTGGCGATCTGTATAGGTGCGGACCAGCTTTGAGGCGATTTTGGTGCAATAGAGCGGCGCTGTGGTGACCCCCAGATAGCGCTGGAACATGGCGATGTCGAAACGCGCGAAATGAAAGAGTTTGAGAATCTTTGGATCGGTCAGCAGGCGTTTGAGATTCGGGGCGTCATAGATGCCGACACCGAATTGGACAGCATGGCAGACGCCATCGCCCGAGGATAATTGCACCAGACAGAGCCGATCACGCATATAGGACAGGCCGAGTGTTTCGCTATCAATCGCCACGGTGGTGCCGAGATCGAGATCGGCGGGCAGATCACCCTGATAGAGTTTGATTTTCACGCGGGATGCCTTTGTTTTACGTCTTCTAGATGGGGGCAAACTATAGAACACGTGTAAAAAAAGCACTCTCTTTGTCGTGAATGCTGCTACAGCCATGGGGGCTTATGCGAATCCCTTTTGTGGCATGAATCTTCCTGACCGTGATCCCAAGCGCCGAGTGTTGAAAGACATTTTCGGTTTCGAGCATTTCCGCCCCGGACAGGAGGCGGCTATGGAGGCCTTGCTCGCTGGGCGGCATGTGCTGACCGTGATGCCGACGGGATCGGGCAAATCGCTCTGTTTTCAGGTGCCGGCCCTGGTGATGGGCGGGTTGACGCTGGTGGTCTCGCCGCTGGTGGCGCTGATGCAGGATCAGGTATCGGCATTAAAGCTGGCCGGTGTGGCGGCGGATGCGATTCATTCGGCGCAGAGCCGCGAGGAGAATGTTGCCATATGGCGACGTGTGGTGCGCGGCGAGACGCGGCTTTTATATCTGGCTCCGGAACGCTTGATGACCGAGCGCATGTTGACGGCGCTGGCGCGGCTGGATGTGCGCCTGATCGCGATTGATGAGGCGCATTGTATTTCGCAATGGGGGCCTGCATTCCGGCCGGAATATGAGGCGCTGTCGCGGCTCTGCGAGATTTTTCCGGATGTGCCGATTGCGGCTTTAACCGCCACGGCGGATGAGGCGACGCGGGCCGATATCGCGCAAAAATTATTTGCCGGTGTTTCGGATAAAAGCGCGGTGGATATGCTGGTGCTGGGATTTGACCGGCCTAATATTCGCCTGAGGGTGGAGCCCAAGCGCGAGTGGAAAAAGCAGATGCTGCATTTTGTGCGGCGGCATCAGGGGGCGAGCGGGATTGTATATTGCCTGTCGCGGCGCAAGACCGAGGATGTGGCGGATTATCTTTGCGCGCAGGGTGTGCGCGCCCTGCCCTATCACGCGGGCATGAGCAAGGAGCAGCGTGAGGCAAATCAGAACCGTTTCATGACAGAGCCGGGGATCGTGGTGGTGGCGACCATTGCCTTTGGTATGGGGATCGACAAATCGGATGTGCGATTTGTGTTTCATGCCGATCTGCCCGGTAGTTTGGAAGCCTATTATCAGGAGATCGGGCGCGCGGGGCGCGATGGCGCGGAGGCCGAGGCTTTGATGCTGTTCGGGCTGGGCGATATTCGGATGCGCCGCATTTTTATTGAGCAGGAAGATGCGGGCGAGGATCGCAAGCGGCGCGAGATGCAGCGTTTGGCGGCGCTGGTGGGGTTTTGTGAGGCGGCGCAGTGTCGGCGGCAATTATTGCTGGGTTATTTTGGGGAAGAGGCCGAGCCTTGCCAGAATTGCGATATCTGCCTGACGCCGGTGGCGATGCTGGATGGCGCGGTTGAGGCGCGGCTGGTGTTGCGGCTGGTCAGCGCGAGCGGGCAGATGTTTGGGGTGACCCATATTGTGGATCTGTTGCGCGGCCAAAAGACCGAAAAGGTTTTAAGCAATAATCATGATCAGTTGGCGGATTTCGGGGCGGGCGCAATACGCAAACGCGAGGAATGGCAATCATTTATTCGCCAGATGGTGGGCGGTGGCCTGCTGCATCTGGACATAGCCGGTTATGGGGGACTGCACCTTACGCTGAAGGGCGAAGATGTGTTGCAGGGGCGCGCGGGATTTCAATATCGCCCTGTGATGGTGGCGCAGAAGATGGAGCGCCGAGGGCGTGGCAGCAGTGCTGGGGGGGATTTGAGCGGCGCGGAGTCTTCGCTGCTGGAGAAATTGAAGCAATTGCGGCTTGCTTTGGCCAAGGACCGGCAAGTGCCCGCCTATGTGATTTTTTCGGATCGCAGTCTGGCGGATATGGCTTTGCGGCAGCCGCGCAACAAAGACGAATTTGGCGAGGTCACCGGCGTGGGGGCCGCCAAGCTGCGGGATTTCGGCACGCTGTTTCTGGATGTGATCACCGCGCACCGGACTTGAGAGAGGGGGCGTGAGGATCAGGCGACACTGGCTTTTTGTCTGGCGGTGGTGTGGCTTTCTTTTTCGCTTTGTTTTTCCGCAGCCTGCTTTTCGGCAGCCTGCTTTTCGGCAGCGCGCAGATTTTGGATAATTCTACGCATCATGTCGCGCAATTGCGTGATCTCTGCGGCGGAGAAATCTGTCACGCTGATCTGATTGACCTCGCCCGCAAGGGCGAGCAGCGTATCACGCAGATTGCTGCCGCGCGGAGTGAGATAGACATGGCTTCTGCGGCGATCCTCGACACTGGCCACGCGGCGGACCAGCCCTGCCCGCTCCATACCATTGAGCGCGGTGACGGTGGTGGATTCGCGCATGCCTGCGCGGCGGGATAATTCGCGCTGGGTCATGCCGTCTTCATCCCACAATACGCGCAGGAAAACCCATTGGCCGCCGGTCACACCATGGCGATTGATGCGGTTTTCAAGATTGCGGGAAAAGGCGCGGAAGGTGAGACGCGCCAGAAAGCCCACGCTTTCTTCAGGCGTATCACAGAGACGGGATTCTGGCGTTCCATCAGGACCGGCAGTTTCTTGAATATCATCTTTCATAATGTCCCCCTGTTCCACAAGATTAGACCGGGATTAAAGAAACGCAATCGTGACGCCACGCATTATTGCTGTGGGAGAGGGTTATACTTTGCAAGTGGGTCGTTTGATTAACCTGCATGACCCTGCAAAGACCAATGCGAGAGGATTTGTCTGATGCAATCAATCAACATTGTGATGTTGCAACCGCTTATCGCACTTATCTTTGGCGTGCTGATCTTATTTATGCCGAGGATATTGAATTATCTGGTCGCCATTTATCTCATTCTGATCGGGGTAATGGGATTATGGCCACATATTTTCGAGGGAACTTTGTAGATCGCCCTTAGGAACCAAGAACGGTGCTGAACCGTTTTTATCTTTCCAAGGAGATGATCATGTGTGCATCGACTGAAGACCATCCGACACCGCCGCCCAAGACCGAGGGCGTGAAGCCTGATATGGAGAAGAAAAAGGATGCAAAGATAAACAATGCATCGGTGGATCGCTCCAGCAAGGATTCATTCCCGGCCAGCGATCCGCCTTCTTACAATAGCGGTAATGCGATTGGTGCGCCGAAGGAAAGGGAGACGCCGCCTGTGACTCATGAGGAAATCGAGGAAGCGGCTAAGGCGAAATAGTTTTTACGAGCATGCCCGGCGTGAGGACTTGCGGCAGGATCTGCGGCTTGTCCGCGCCGGGTTTAAAATAGAGATAGAGGGGCACGCCTGATCGTTCATATTGCGCGAGAAGCTGGGTGATTTGCGGGTCACGGCTGGTCCAATCCGCGATCAGATAAGCGACATTGTTTTTTTGGAATGCGTCTTTCACCGCTAACATGCTGAAGGCGACGCGTTCATTTACCAGACAGGTAATACACCAGGCGGCGGTCGCATTGATGAAGACCGGGCGCTGTTCGGCGCGCAAAGTATCGAGCCGCGCGGGACTATAGGGTTCGGAATTTGGTCCACTCATATTGATTTGAGTGGAGACTGTGGTCGGGTTGGATTTTATCAGGCTGAGGGATGCCAGTGCTGCGAGCGCGGCGATGACGACAATGGCGCGGGCGATGCAGAGGGATGCGCCCTTGCTGTCCGCGCTGGCATTCCAGCACCAGGCGGCGAAGGCGAGGAGCACCATGGCGGCAAGTGCGCTGGTGACGGCGGTGGGGCCGGCCTGAATGGACAAGACCCAGATCAGCCAGACCACCG
Source organism: uncultured Rhizobium sp. (assembly GCA_964580115.1). Taxonomy (GTDB): domain Bacteria; phylum Pseudomonadota; class Alphaproteobacteria; order Micropepsales; family Micropepsaceae; genus Rhizomicrobium. Next base: position 61,734 of record CAZOJG010000012.1, on the reverse strand, counting down.
TGGCATAGAGCGGGAAGGCCAGGATTTGCTGGAAGCGCGCCATCCATGGGCCGGGTTTTGGAATGAGGCGCAGCAGGCGCGGCGAGAGGGTGATCGCGACATAGGGCGCGGCGAAACCAAGGCCGAGGCAGAGGAAGATCAGCAATGCGGCGAGCGCGCTTTGCGTCAGGGCATAGCCCAGCGCCGCGGCCATAAAGGGTGCGGTACAAGGGGCGGCGACCAGCACGGCTAATATGCCGGTGAAAAAGGCCCCCGCCGGGCCTGACTTGCGGGTGAGATGATCGCCGGCGTGAAAGCTGCCCCGGAGGCGATAGACGCCTGACATATATAGCGCGACGGCGAAGATCAGCAGGGCGAAGGCGGCGACGATGAGCGGGTCTTGTAATTGGAAGCCCCAGCCGACGGCCTGTCCGCCGGCGCGCAAACTGATAACCAGAAGGCCCAGCGAAAGGACGCTGAGGACGACGCCTGCGCCATAGGACAGACCCTCGATGATCGCATTGCGGCGGGAGAGATGTGAGGCTTTGGCGATGGCGAGAGATTTCATGGCCAGCACGGGCAGGACGCAGGGCATCAGATTGAGGATCAAGCCGCCCAGCAGGACGAATCCCATGGCCCAGATCAGGGTCATATTGCTTTGGGCGGGCTGTTGAAAATGGGCGCTGGGGATATTGCCGGGTGATGCGCGCAATGTGACGGCCTGCACAGTGCCATTGGTGGCGGTGAGGACGAGGACGCCGGTGATTTCGGGTTTGGTGGAGCGGAAGGCGCGCCAGGTGAATTTACGGCCCGGCGCCATGCGCAAGACCAGACCGTCTTCAGCTATGCCGAGTGATTGGGGTGTGGGGCCGTCGATCAAGCCTTCGGTGAGGGGGAAGAAATAGGCATTGGCCGGTGCGGGAGTTACGAGTTCCGGGGCTTTGATGAAGAGATCGAGCTGTTGATTGGTGGGGCTGTGATAGGTGCTGAGCCAAGGCGAGGTTTGCGGGATTTTGGCGCGGGCTTCACTGAAGCGGGCGGATCTTTGATAATTTTGTACGGGTGGTGTGCTGGAGACGCGCAAAGTCAGCGTCATCTCGGCGTCTTCGGGGATGCAGACTTCTTTGCAGACCAGCCAGCTTGCTGTGGCGGGGAGTGTGATGATGTCGCCGGGTTTGGCGGCATTGGGCGCGCGGATAGTGGTCAGCAGCCAGACTTTGTTCTGATAGCCGTAATCCATTAACGGCCCGGTGGGCTGACGTTCGGGATAGGGCCATTCCAGCGCCGTGGACTGCCAGCCCGCGGGAAGTTGCCAATGAAGTTCGGTGGGCGCGCCCGCATCGCCCGGATTGATCCAATATGTATGCCAGCCACGGCGCATGACGAGTTCGAGCGCGACATGGACGGTTTCGCCCGGGCGGATTGTTTCATATTCGGCGATGAGCGTGGCCTGCACCTTGGGCGACGGCCGGACCTGCGCCGAGGCAGGAGCAAAACCAAGCAGAATGAAGCAAAGAGCCAGCCAGATGCGCATGGGCTTACTTAGCCCTGATGGGCCCGGAATGTCAGCACCCCTGTCTTATCCCCCTCGCCCCTCGCCGTTTGATCTGGGGCTGGGCTATAGACTCTATTCGCGATTCTGGGTGGGGGACGTGGATTTTGCGTATTACGGGTGGGACATTTGCAGGACGTGGGCTGGTGGCGCCTGCCGATAATCGGGTCCGCCCGACATCGGATAAGGTCAGACAGGCCATGTTCAATATTCTGGCGCATAAAGATTTTGACATGGGCTTCACGCTGGAAGGGGCGCGGGTGGCTGATCTGTTTGCTGGAACCGGCGCGCTGGGTTTGGAAGCTTTATCGCGTGGCAGTGCGTTTTGTTTGCTGGTGGATGAGGATGCCGAGGCCCGCGCCTTGCAGCGGCAGAATGTGGAAAATCTGCAATTGACCGGCGTGACACGCATCTGGCGGCGCGATGCCAGCCAGTTGGGGCCGATGGCGGCGGGATCAGGCGGGCCGTTTGATCTGATTTTTATGGACCCGCCCTATCGCAAGACCTTGATACCGCCCGCGCTGGCCTGTTTGCGCGATGGCTGGCTGGCGCCCAATGCCTTGATTGTGGCGGAATGCGCCGAAGATGAAGAGATTGACCTGAAGGGTTTTGAATTGCTGGATAGCCGCATCTATGGCGACACGAAGGTGATGTTCCTGACGGAGCATGGATAGGTTCAGCGACGCCCGAAGAGGCGCTCTATATCGCTGAGTTTAAGTTCGACATAGGTGGGGCGGCCATGATTGCATTGGCCGGAATGGGGCGTGATTTCCATTTCCCGCAACAGCGCATTCATTTCTTCCCCATTCAGGCGGCGGCCCGCGCGCACGCTTGTATGACAGGCCAAAGTGCCGGAGATGGAATCCAGCTTTTCTGAGAGTGCGTGCGTGCTGCTGGTTTCGGCCAGATCATCGGCCAGATCGCGGACCAGTTTTTTGATGTCGGTCTGTCCCAGCATGGCGGGCAATTCGCGCACCAGGACCGCATCAGGCCCGAACGATTCCAGGATCAGGCCCAGTTCCGCTAATGCAGACATATGGCTGGTAAGGCGGGTGACTTCATTGGGATCGAGTTCGACGACTTCGGGGATCAGCAGAGGCTGGCGCGCCGGGCCACCCGTTTGCATCGCGGCTTTGAGGCGTTCATGGACCAGCCGTTCATGCGCGGCATGTTGATCGACGATGACAATGCCATCTTTCGTTTGGGCGATGATATAGGTTTCGTGCAATTGGGCGCGGGCCAGGCCCAGCGGGTAATGATCTGTAGGCTGATTATCTGTGGGCGGAGTATTGTCTTCGACCCGGACTGAGCGGGCGGGTTGTTCGGCTGTAAAGAGGGGCGATTGGAAATTCTGCGCCTGTTCCGAAAAATGGGGCGTGACCTGTGCGGGCTGATACGCAAAAGACGGCACGCTGTTTTGCGGGCGGAAGGAGGCCAGCGTGCTATGCGCGACTGTGGTGGAGGCGCGGTGGCCAGCCTGTGTCAGCGCATATTTCAGGGAGGAGACGATGAGGCCGCGCACCAGGCCGGTATCGCGGAAGCGCACTTCGGTTTTGGCGGGATGAACGTTCACATCGACAAAGGTTGGATCGCATTCCACGAAAAGGGCCAATGCGGGGTGGCGATCACGCGCCAGAAAATCTGCATAGGCGCCGCGCACCGCGCCGGTGAGCAGCTTATCGCGCACCGGACGGCCATTGACGAAGAGATACTGCATCTGGGCATTGCCGCGACTATAGGTGGGCAGGCCCGCATAGCCGCTGATGCGCAGATCTTCGCGTTCGACCTGCACGGCCTGGGCATTTTCGGCAAATTCGCGGCCCAGAATGCGGGAGAGGCGTTTGAGCCGGCCTGCATCATTCGGGGTTTCGGCATCGAGTTGCAGGGTAATGCGGCCATCCACGGTTAAAGTGAAACTGACTTCGGGATGGGCCATGGCGAGGCGTTTAACGACATCCGTGGTGGCCATGTCTTCGGCGCGGGCGCTTTTGAGGAATTTGAGGCGCGCGGGCGTGGCGTAGAACAGATCGCGTATTTCGACACGGGTGCCGCTTTGACCATGGCTTAAGTAAGCGCGTGGTTGCGGCCCCTGCTGCACGCCGCCTTCGAGATGGATTTCAGCGGCATCACAATTTTGTTTGCGGCTGATGATGGTGAGGCGGGCGACCGAGCCGATGGACGGCAGGGCTTCTCCGCGGAAGCCCAGAGAGACGATATGAAAAAGATCGTCTTCACCATTTTTATGCGGGAGTTTGGATGTGGCATGGCGCTGGACGGCGAGAGACAGATCGTCCGGCGACATGCCAACGCCGTTATCTTCGACCAGAATGAGATCTATGCCGCCATTGGAGACAGAGATTTGTATATTTGTGGCACCGGCATCGAGCGCGTTTTCGATCAGTTCTTTCGCGGCGCTGGCCGGGCGTTCCACCACTTCGCCAGCGGCGATGCGATTGACGGTACCTTCGGCTAGGCGGCGGATGATGGGCGCGGGGCGTGTGTCGGGCATGGGCAGAGCTTAGCAGTTTCGCCCCTGCCCCGCTGTTTTTTCCTGTGGAGTATTTTCAAGGTTGCGGGAAATCGCCCGCGACGACAATGGTGAGTTTGGACGGATCGAATAGTTTTTTGGCGACGCGTTTGACGTCTTCAAGTGTGACAGCTTCGATCAGGGCATTGCGTTTGGCGACATAATCGGCGCTGAGACCATTGCGCTGGAAGGCGTTGAGCTGGGCGGCGATGCCGATATTGCTGTCGAAGCTCAGTGGGAATGAGCCGGTGAGATAGGTTTTGGCATCGGCCAATTGTGCGGCGCTGGGGCCTTTGGCGGCGAAATCGCCGATCACTTTGCGCACGACTTCGATGGTTTGCGGCACATTTTCGGCTTTGGTCGCCACCTGCCCCGCAAAGACACCGGCTTTGCGATAGGTCGCCAGGCTGGTGCTGATACCATAGGTCAATCCGCGTTTTTCACGGACTTCCTTCGTGAGGTCAGACGCGAAACCGCCACCGCCCAGAATGTAATTGGCGATATAGGCGGGCATGAAATCTTTGTCGTGACGCAGCAGGCCCGGCAGGCCGAAGGCGATGGCGGGCTGGGGCACCGGCATGGATTCCAGATGCACGCCGGGAGCACCCATGCGGCGGATATTGGCCTGCGCATGGGGGGCTGTATTGGGGAGCGCGCCGAAGGCGGTGTTCAGCAAGGTTTTGAGTGTGGCTTCGTCGATATCGCCGGAGACGGAGATTTTCAGGCCGTTGCGCACCCAATGGCGGCGGGCGAAATTATTTAGGTCATCGCGTGTGATGGACTGCACGCTTTGGGAATCGCCAGAGACGGGATTGCCATAGGGATGGCCCGCGAAGAATATTTTATTGAAGGCTTTGCTGGCGACCGTATTGGGTTCCTGTGTGTCCTGCTTCAGGGCTTCGAGCATCTGGAGACGGATGCGGGCGATGGCATCTTCATCGAAGCGCGGATGGGACAGGGCCTGACCCAGCAGGCGGAACGCATCGGGCGCGTGGGTGGTGAGGGTGAGCAAGGTGATCACTGTGTAATCACGCGAGGGCGAGGCGGAAATGCGGATGGCTTTGTCGGCCAGGGCTGTTTGGAAGGCGCTGGCGTTCATTTTGCCCGAGCCTTCGTCCAGCAGTGCGGCGGCAAAGGTGGCGAGGCCTGCCTTGCCATGTGGTTCGTAGGACGAGCCAGCTGGTATGGCCGCGCTGAGGGCGATGATGGGAACGGTGCGATCTTCGACAAACCAGACTTCACTGCCTTTGGGGCCGGTGATGGTTTTGACATCGGCGGCCATGGCGGTGTTGTGCGCGACCAGCAGCAATGTGAGCGCGAGGCAGACTTTCAGAAGTCTCATTTGCCGGCTCCCTGTAGGGGTGGGCGCAGATAGCCGGTGGCGGCTTCGTTTTTGATCAACGTTTTGATCGCGACCTTGCGGATGGTGTCGGCTGTGACATTGCCGATGCGGCGGGGCCATTGTTCAACATCATTCACGGTGAGGCCGATGGAGAGGGCCTGACCATAGGCGCGGGCCAAGGCGAACTGGCTGTCCCGGCGATAGGTGGCGCTGGCGATGAGTTGGGTGCGGGCGCGTTCCAGATCCGTGCCGGCGACGGGGCGATCGAAAAAGCTGGTGATGATGCCATCTATCGCGCGTTCCAGCGTTTCGAGCGAAATGCCGGGACGCGGCAGGGCATAGACGCTGAAGATCGAGCGATCGCGGGTCAGGCCGTCATAGGATGCGCCGGCATCGCTGGCGAGTTTTCGTTTTACCACCAATTCGCGATAGAGCACCGAAGTTGTGCCATTGCCCATCAGCTGGGCGAGGAGATCGAGGGCTTCGGCTTCGCCCGGCGCGCCTTCGGCATAGCTGGGGACGCGGTAATAGCGCAGAAAGACCGGCAATTTGACATCGGGCCGGCGGATATTGATGCGGGTTTCACCCAGACGTGCGGGCTGTGCGAATTCGGCGCGCGGGGCCAGTTCGCGGGCGGGGACTTTGCCAAGTTCGGCTTCGGCGGCGTGTCGGACATCTTCGGGAGAGACATCGCCCACCACGATCAGCGTGGCATTATTTGGGGCGTAATGGGTCTGGTAGAAATTGCGGGCTTCCATGCGGCCGATACGGCTGATCTCTTCGGCCCAGCCGATCACCGGGCGGCCATAGGGATGGGTGAGATAGAGCGCGGCGGCCAATTGTTCGCTGAAGAGAGCCTGCGGATTATTATCGACGCGCATCCGGCGTTCTTCGAGCACGATATTGCGTTCGGTGCGGACAGGGCCGTCAGTCAGATCGAGATTGGTCATGCGATCAGCCTCTAACCGCATCATCAAAGGCATGCGGTCTTTGGCGATCTGTTCGTAATAGGCCGTGTAATCATGCGAGGTGAAGGCGTTCAGATCGCCGCCATTGCGGGCCACGATTTGCGAGAACTGACCTTGGGGATATTTTTTGGTGCCCCGGAACATCATATGTTCAAAGAAATGGGCAAGACCTGAAAGGCCCGGCGGATCGTCATCGCTGCCGACGCGGAACCAGAGCATTTGGGTGACGACGGGCGCGCGCCTATCCGGCAGGACGAGCACTTGCATGCCGTTCTGCAGGGCGAATTGAAAGGCTTTGGGCGGCGGTGGCGGCGGCGGAGAGGCCGCGCCGCAGATGATCATTGAAGCAGCTAAAAGCGCCGCGCCCCCTACACGACCAAGACGCATCAGAACAACCAGTCGAACCAGCCGCCCTTATCCTCGGCCATGGGGACGTCTTCAGTGGTGGGTGTGGATGTTGCGGGGCCGGTGCTGCCCGGTGCGGCTTTGCCAAGACGTTCGGCTTCGGCATCGGCATCGACAGGGGTGCCTTCGTCTTCGCTTCCGCCGAACAGGACGCGGTCGGTGAAGGAGGAATCGGTGGCTTGCAGGCCCGCATTATCGGCCGCGATCTGCTGGCGGATGGTGGGGCTGACACTGGCGGCGCCGGCATTGGCGATGAGCAGTTTTTCGCCCTGACTGGCATCCCCCGGTATGGCGGCGGCGACAGCGGCGGGATCATTATTGAACAGCGCGCTTTGGGCGGCCTGAGTCGGGCCAACCTGATTCAGCGGGGCGGCACCGGGGCGCGGCGGCATCAGATTGAAATCGGGCGGGATGATCAGCGGGGCTTTGGTGACCACGGCAAATTCATCCGGCGCGCTTTTGGACAGGCCCGCAGCATTTCGCACACTGTCGCAGCCAGCCAGCAAGAGGGCCGTGACCGCTGCCAGCAGAAGGACCTGAGTGGATTTCATCGAGCGTTCCATTCCTTTTATAGCCATCTGAGTATCGCCATTATCTGTTTTGCCATTATCCGGCTTAATTCGGCTTTTCGGCGCTTAAATATTTGTCAGGTACTGCTGGTCGTATCGGCGCCTTTTTCGGATTTTATCAGCGCATCATAGAGAAGCGCGATAACGCCGAATGTAATTGCCACATCCGCGACATTGAACACATACCAGTCATAGCCGAAAGCATGGAAATGAAAAAAGTCGGCCACGGCCCCATAGGCCAGCCGGTCGACCAGATTTCCCAGCGCCCCGCCGACCACCAGCCCCAGCCCGATGGCCAGAATGCGGCGGTCGACCCGCCACATCCACCAGCTGAGGGCGCTGATGGCGACGGCGGAAAAAAGACCTAATAACAAGGTGCCCCAGATGCCCTGCGCCGGGAAAAGCCCATAGCTGACGCCCGGATTCCACACCATGACCAGATTGAAGAAGGGTAGGACATCCACCCCATCGCCCGGCTGATTGTCCATGAAACCGAAGCCATGGAGCAGCAGCAGCTTGGACCCCTGATCCAGCAGGAAGGCCAGAAGGGCTGTCACGATGCCCCATTCGCGGATGGACCATGTATTGGGCGGCCAACCGGGAAGGGTGCGGCTCATTGTAGCGCATCCCGGTTCGGGGCGATTTCCACGGCATCGGCGCAGCGATTGCAGAGATCATCATGGGCCGGATTCTGACCCACTTCCGGCAGGATCATCCAGCAGCGGGCGCATTTCTCGCCGGTGGCATGGTGGAAGCTGACGGCCACGCCCTCGATATCGGGGAGGCGGAAGGCATCGTCCGGGGCGGCGAGGGTGGAGATATGCGCGGCTGAGGTGATGGCGATTTCGGCCAGATCGACGCCCTTGAAATGGGCCGCATCAGCTTCGTCGCTGAGATAGAGCGTGGGCGCGGCTTCGAGGCTGGCACCGATCACCTTGTCGCGGCGGGCGATTTCCAGCGCACCTGTGACGGCGCGGCGGATGGTGCGGATTCTGGTCCATTTTTCGATCAGCTGTTCATTCGCCCAGTCGGTAGGGGTTTGCGGGAAAGTGTGGAGATGGACGCTTTCGGCATCGCCCGGGAAACGCAGCAGCCATGCTTCTTCCATGGTGAAGCACAGGATCGGTGCGAACCATGTGGCGACACGGCGGAAGATTTCATCGGTCGTGGTGCGGGCGGCGCGGCGGCGCAGGCTTTTCACACCGTCGCAATAGAGGACGTCTTTGCGGATGTCGAAATAGAAGGCCGATAATTCATTGGTGCAGAAGGCGAACAGCGTGGAGAAGACGCGGTTGAAGTCATAGGCCGTATAGCCATCGCGCACCAGCACATCGAGTTCGGCCAGACGGGCCAGCATGAAACGCTCCAGCTCGGGCATTTCGCTGGCAGCAACGCGTTCGCTATCATCGAAGCCGGAAAGATTGGCCAGCATGAAGCGGATTGTATTGCGCAGGCGGCGATAGGCATCGACATTGGTTTTGATGATGTCCTGACCGATGCGCAAGTCCTGGGTGAAGTCGGAACTGGCGGCCCAGAGGCGCAAGATGTCGGCGCCGTTTTTATCGGCGATGACTTGCGGCAGGACCGTATTGCCCACCGATTTCGACATTTTGCGACCTTGCTCATCGAGCACGAAGCCATGTGTCAGGACGCCGTCATAGGGAGCGCGGCCACGCGTGCCGCAGCTTTCCAGAAGGGAGGACTGAAACCAGCCGCGATGTTGATCGGTACCTTCGAGATAAAGATCGGCATGGGCTTTTTGAGGCCAGACGGGTTCGATGGGATTTTCCACCGTGAAAGCATGGGTGGAGCCGGAATCGAACCAGACATCCAGAATGTCTTTTACCTGTTCAAAATCTTCCGGATTGTGACTATCGCCAAGGAAGCGGCTGGCTGGGGAATTGAACCATGCATCGGCACCTTCCTGTTGGAAGGCGTCGAAGATACGGGCATTCACTTCGTCGTCATTGAGGATTTTCTGCGTGTCTTTATGGACAAAGATCGCAATCGGCACGCCCCAGGCGCGCTGGCGCGAGACCACCCAATCGGGGCGGCCTTCCACCATGGAATTCATGCGATTTTGCGCCTGTTTCGGATACCAGCGCGTATCGACGACGGCTTTCAGGGCGCGCTGGCGCAGCGTGTCGCCGCCATGGTCGGCCATGGGGCGATCTATGCCGACAAACCATTGCGGCGTGGCGCGGAAGATCACCGGCGCTTTGGAGCGCCAGCTATGCGGATATTGATGGCGCAGCGTGCCTTTGGCGAGCAGACGATGGGCATTGATCAATTCCCTGATCACCGCGCCATTGGCATCGCCATCCTTGCCTTCGGGCGTGAGAATGCGCTTGCCCGCGAAGAGCGGGACATGCGGTTGATATGACCCATCGGGGGCGATGATGTTGAATGCATCGGGATGTGTGCCGGCATAATTGTCGAAGGTTGAGAGCATCAGCTCGAAATCGTCCTCGCCATGGCCGGGGGCGGTGTGGACGAAGCCTGTGCCTGTATCGGCGGTGACATGATCACCGGCCAGCAGCGGGACATCGAATTCGTAGCCCTGACCGCGGAACGGGTGGTCGGCTATACGGCCCTGTGGCGCGAAATCGCTGACACGGTTCAGCGTGATTTTGGCATGTTTGGCGGTTTGATCCGCCAGCGCATCGGCAAGGGCGATTTTCTCGCCCGTATTGGCGATGGAGCCATCAAGCGCATCAGTCACTTCATAGACGCCGTAGGACAGTGTCGGGCTGAAGGCGATGGCGCGATTGCCGGGGATGGTCCAGGGGGTTGTTGTCCAGATCACGACAAAAATGTCGTCGCCCGTATTATCTTTTCGCACGGGAAATTTGACATAGATCGTGGGGGAGGATTTTTCGTGATATTCGACTTCGGCTTCGGCCAGCGCGGTTTTTTCCACCGGCGACCACATGACGGGACGGAAGCCGCGATAGAGCAGCCCATTGCCGATGAATTTATGTAATTCCTGCGCGATCACCGCTTCGGCGCGGAAATTCATCGTTGTGTAGGGTGTGTCCCATTGGCCAAGGACGCCGAGACGTTTGAATTGTTCGCGTTGGATATTGATCCAGTGACCGGCGAAGGCACGGCAATCCGCGCGTAGCTGGCTGATCGGCACATCGTCTTTGGATTTGCCTTCGGCGCGATATTTTTCTTCGATCTTCCATTCGATGGGCAGGCCGTGACAATCCCAGCCGGGGATATAGGGCGCGTCTTTGCCCAGCATGTTCTGGCTGCGGATGACAAAATCTTTGAGGATTTTGTTGAGGCCGGTGCCGGAATGGATTTCGCCATTCGCATAGGGCGGGCCGTCATGCAGGATGAAAAGCGGGCGGCCTTTGGCGGCGGCGCGTTGGCGACCATAGAGATCCATCGCCTGCCAGCGGGCCAGCCATTTGGGTTCGGCCTCGGGGAGACCGGCCTTCATCGGGAAGTCGGTCGCGGGCAGAAACAGGGTTGATTTGTAATCGCGGGATTTGGGGTCGGTGTTGTCGGACATAGTTCTTGGGGACCTAGTGATCAGGAATTGCGGAAAGTAACCCGGCCTCCATCTTCCGACGCGCCTTTATGGGCGGGCGGAGGGAGCCGGGCGGCGAATTCGTGACAATCCCTTCAAGACCGAAATCACGGATAAAGCCTTCAAATCAATGGGGGCTGGTTCTAACAGCGAGGCTGGCACTGGTCCAGACAGGCTGAGGCCGCATCATAAATGACGGAGGATTTCTTCCTGCACCGCATCGGGGCGTTCCATGGGCAGGAAATGGGTGGTGCCGGGGGTGATGATCAGCCTTGTTTTGCCGTGATGGCGGGCGAAGGCGCGGCTGGCTGTGCCGGAGATATTGCTGTGTTCGGCGATCATGAGGGTGACCGGACAGGTGATGTTACGACCCAGCCTGTCTGCGCCGAAGGGGGCGGTTTGGAAGGTTGTGGCCTCCCAGGCCGGGGCGCAGGCGGTGCGCATCCCACCCTTTTCATCGGGGATCAGGCCGCCGTCCAGAAAGTCGCGCAGGGTTTCATCGGGCCAGGTGCGGAAGCCGCCCCTGCCCTGCCAGGCTTTGAACGCGGCGTCCCGGCTGGGGAAGCGATCGCGGCGGCGGGCGGCGCGGGTGGCGAGATCGAAATTTTTGGGGCGATAGGGAAATTTGGCGAAAAATCTGAACCAGCCTGGCAGCAGCACCGGCTCGATCAGGGTGAGGCCTTTGACCCTTTGTGCGTGGCTGGCGGCATAGAGCAGGCAGGTGATGCCGCCCAGTGAATGACCCGCGAGATAAAATTTTTCGGGCGCGCAATGTGAGAGGAAGCTCGCCAGATCATCGCGGTAGCCGGTCCAGCCATGGGCGACGCCTTGTGTGGTGGGCAGGGATGTCAGGCCATGGCCGCGGGCATCCGGGGCGAGAATGTTAAAATGGGCGGCGAGCGGGCCCAGCAGGCCGATATAGGTTTGCGCGTTAAAGCCATTGGCATGGGCGAAGCACAGGGTGGGGGCCTGCGGATTGTCCCAGTGCAGATAGGAAATGCCGCCTTCAGATAGGGTGAGTGTTTTACGGCTGGGGGTGATCATTCTTATCTTTACGGCCTGGCTTGTGGTCCCATAAAGATGGGCGCGCATGAATGGGCTTATGATATGCATCCTTTTCATCACGCAGAACAGACGCCTGATAAGCCCGCTATCATTATGGCGCGCGATGGCCGGATTATTACCTATCGGCAGATGAATGAGGCTTCCAATCAGGGGGCGCATCTTTTTCGTCAGAAGGGTTTGAAGGCGGGGGATGGGATTGCGCTGTTTTGCGAAAATCACCCGCGCTTTCTGGAGATTTGCTGGGCGGCGCAGCGGGCGGGGCTTTATTTCACCTGTATCCCGACCAAGCTGACCGCCGGCGAAGTGGCCTATATTTTACGCGATTGCGAGGCGAAGATTTTTATTGCCTCGTCTGAGTTACGTGCTGTGGCGCAAGAGGTGATGGCGCTTGTGCCGGGCGTGACGGGCCTTTTGCTGGATCAGGCGGCAGCGGGTTTTGCATCTTATGAGGCTGAGATTGCGGGTCAGCCGGTGACACCGATTGCCGATGAGACGGCGGGCGGGGATATGCTCTATTCATCGGGCACGACGGGGCGGCCCAAAGGCGTGCGGCAGCCATTGCAGAATGTGCCTGTTGATGCGCCCTATGCGCTGGCGATGGTTTGTGCCGGTTTATTCGGCTTTAATGCGGAGACTGTCTATCTGTCGCCTGCGCCGCTCTATCATGCGGCGCCGCTGCGTTATTGCATGTCGGCCCAGCGATTGGGCGGCACGGTGATTGTGATGGATCATTTCGACCCGGAACAGGCTTTGAGTTTGATAGAGCGCTATCGCGTGACGGCGAGTCAATGGGTGCCGACCATGTTCATCCGTATGCTGAAGATGCCGGAGGCGCAGCGTAAGGCATATGATATTTCGTCGATGAAAGTGGCTATTCATGCGGCCGCGCCCTGCCCCATTCCGGTGAAGCGCGCCATGATCGAATGGTGGGGGCCGGTGCTGCATGAATATTATGCAGGGACCGAGGCGAATTGTTTTTGCCATGTGAATAGCGAGGAATGGTTGAAACATCCCGGCACGGTGGGGCAGTCATTGCTGGGGGCGGCGCATATTTGTGATGAAGAGGGAAATGAATTGCCGGTGGGCGAGGACGGGGTGATTTATTTCGCGTCCAATAATCGCTTTGAATATCACAATGATCCGGAAAAGAGCGCGCGGGCGCGCCATAGGCTGCATCCCGAATGGTCGACTTTGGGGGATGTGGGGCGGCTGGATGCGGACGGTTTTTTATATCTGACCGATCGCAAGGCTTTTATGATCATTTCGGGCGGGGTGAATATTTATCCGCAAGAGACCGAGAATTTGCTGATCGCCCACCCCAAAGTGGCGGATGTGGCGGTGATTGGTGTGCCCAGCGAGGAATTTGGCGAAGAGGTGAAGGCGGTTGTGCAGCCCATTGATTGGGATGAGGCCGGGCCGGAACTGGCGGCGGAACTGATCGCCTATTGCCGGGGGCAGCTTTCTCCCCTCAAATGCCCGCGCACGGTCGATTTTGAGCGTGATTTGCCGCGGCAGCCCACCGGCAAATTGTATAAACGTCTGATCCGCGACAAATATTGGGGCAATGATGCTGCGCGGATGGCTTGAAGAGAGATTTTTCACATGACGATTGTGACGAAGTTCGATGACCTGCCGAAGCTGGTTGGGACGGAGACCGGGGTTTCGGACTGGGTTGAAGTGACACAGGAGCGCATCAATCAATTTGCCGAGGCCACGGGCGACCATCAATGGATCCATGTCGATGTCGAACGGGCGAAGCGGGAATTGCCCGGCGGCAAGACCATTGCGCATGGCTTTCTGACCATGTCGATGATTCCGCTGTTCACCGCGAATTTCCTGAAAGTTGAGGATGTGACGCGGGGGATCAATTATGGATCCAACAAAGTGCGTTTCACCAATATGGTGCCGGTGGGTTCGCGCTTGCGGGCGCGGGCTAAGCTGATGAGCGCCGAGGCGCGCGCCGGTGGCATGCAACTGACCAATGAAATCACCATCGAGATCGAGGGGGTGGATCGCCCGGCCGCCGTGGTGGAAATGATCAGCATCGTTTATCGCTGAAGTGCTGTATGCGTGCAGAAACCGCCATGCTGAAGTGTGGCGGTTTCTGATGTTTTAGAGTCTGGCAGGCTTATGGATGCATTTCTGGTTTCCCTCACCACGGTCGGTATTGCCGAAATGGGGGATCGCACGCAGCTTTTATCGCTGCTGCTGGCAGCGAAATTTCGCAAACCCTGGCCGATCATTGCCGCCATCCTGATTGCGACACTGGCCAATCATGCGCTGGCGGGATGGGCTGGTGTTTTGGTGTCGGGCTATCTGACGCCGCGGGTTCTGGATGCGCTGGTCGGCGGCAGTTTGCTGGGTATGGCGATATGGACCCTGATTCCCGACAAACTGGACGGGGATGTGGATACGCGCGGGCGCGGGGCCTTTATCGCGACGCTGATCGCCTTTTTCATAGCGGAGATGGGGGACAAGACTCAGATCGCCACGGCAACGCTGGCGGCGGGTTATCTGGATCTATTGCCGGTGCTTCTGGGCAGTACGGCGGGATTGATGCTGGCCAATGTGCCCGTGGTGTTTCTGGGAGATCGCTTTGCCGCGCGACTGCCCCTGAAAGCGCTGAATATCGGGGCGGCGATTCTTTTTGTCGTGCTGGGCATATGGTTTTTGGCGCAATCCATGCTGTGAGGCTGTGCTGCCGCGTGTGACCCTTTGTCAGATAGGCCGGGCCATTTGGCATAAAGCTGCGCATTGAACCGGCCCGAACAAGGCCTTATGGTCCGCGACCTTGCGCGGATTGCGCATATTGGGGCGTCGCCAAGTGGTAAGGCACCGGATTTTGATTCCGGCATTCGGAGGTTCGATCCCTCCCGCCCCAGCCAATCTCTTTTCCTACCGTCTTCGGCTCTTTTTTGGCCCGGCTTTATAAGCCCGCATTTTAGCATGACTGCGGCATATGCAGTGTTGCGAGGCGGGAAAGCCCTCATTATAAGGACGCCTCCCGAGAGGAACCAGCTTAGGCGGATAGCCGAAATATTGGTCCTTCATAGGTTCGGAGAGTAGCTCAGCCTGGTAGAGCACTACGTTCGGGACGTAGGGGCCGGAGGTTCGAATCCTCTCTCTCCGACCAATTTTTCCCAGCATTTGTGATTTGGCACCACCCCCACCCAGGTTTCTAAACCGAGCTAATCCCCGACACCCTGCCCCCAGTAACTTCTAAACTAGCTATGAATTCGTCGGGGGCATCAGCCAATCTTTGTGATTGTTGCGTCAATGCGTGAGGGGCGATGCGGATCGCCTCTCGCTGCATCTTGAATAAAAGAGAAGAATGGGCCGACGATTCGTTTGGCCCTGATCAGGGATATTTGACTGCCCCATGTTGGACTTGCGTGTGTTGAAATGGTTTTCCACGGCCCTGCAATTGTCAGGCGCTTTGGCTTTGGCGTTGCATCTGCCTTTTTCGGGATGGGCCTATCCAGTGATGCTGGCGGGGGCGATCGGCTGGGTGTGGGTGGCTTATCGCCAGAAAGAAGGGGCTTTGCTGACGCTCAATCTGAGCTTTGCCGTCATTAATATGATTGGCATATGGCGCTGGCTGATCTGAACGGCCGAATATTTAATGAAAGATTAAAATTGGGGATGGGAGCGGGGATTAGACCGGCCTGCTTAGGTTAACATCTTTTAAACAGGCACTGCCCCATATTGAGCCGGAACTTCTGATGGGCTCTGGGGCATGTTGAATCTGCTTATTCTTGTGACCTATGCGATGGCGGCTGCTCTGGTGGCCGGATTGGTGGGGCTGGAAAAAGGGTTGCCGCTGGAACAGGGGGGCATGCTGGCTGTGCTGGGCACGGTGGCCATGGCGCAGATTCATCTGATGCTGTTGCGGCGGAAGGATCGCAAGCGCAATCGCAGTGAGATCGCCATGCTGAAACAGGCGGGACTTTCGTTTCAGCAATCGCTGGATGTGACGTCCGGGAAGATTGCCGAGATTACCCAACTGATTGAAACCCGCACCGATGAGAATAATCGCAAAATCGTGGCGGAGTTGCAGATCCTTGAAGGTTTGATGCGAGAATTTGCCGGACGTATTGCGGGCAAGGCCAAAGCCGTGACAGGAAATATGCAGGCAGCACTGCCGCAGCATAACAAGGTGCAGGGACCGCGCCGCGCTTTGGCGGATGGGCCATTGCTGGAATTGATCCGCACCTCGCTGGAACAGAACCGCGTGGATTTATATTTGCAGCCGACGGTGAGCCTGCCGCAGCGGAAACTGCGTTATTACGAGGCTTTGTCGCGGTTGCGCGCGGAAGACGGCACGGTGATCATGCCGGCGCAATATATGCGCATTGCCGCCCCTGCCGGTTTGATGAGTGTGGTGGATAATCTGCTGCTGTTCCGCTGTGTGCAGATCGTGCGCAAGCTGACCGTGAAAAATCGGGATATTGCGATTTTCTGTAACATTGCGGGAGACACTTTATCGGATGCGGAATTCTTCCCGCAATTTTTGGAATATATGCATCACAATCGTGATCTGGCGGGGCAGATTGTATTTGAATTCTCGCAAAGCGCCCTGGCGAAAGCCGGCGCGGCTGGTGAGGCCAATCTGGGCTATTTGAGCAATCTGGGCTTTGCGCTGTCTTTGGATCATGTGGAAACGCTGGCGCTGGATTTTGGGCGGTTACGTAAATTGGGATTCCGTCACATCAAAGTGCATGCTGATCTTCTGACCGGCAAACGGGCTGACAGCAAAGCCGATGTCGCGGCTGAGGATTTGAAAACCCTGATGGCGCGCCAAGGTATGAATTTGATTGCCGAGCGAGTGGAAGACGAAAAGACCGTGCTGCAATTGCTGGATTATGGTGTGGATTTCGCGCAGGGCTATTTGTTTGGCGAACCGCGGGCCGTGCGGGAAGAGGCGATGCAGGAAGCAGCCAGAACCGCGACGGCGGCTGTTTCGGGAACTGCCGGGCCTGAAGGTTCGGTCGTGCCGCTGCGCCGGGCGGGCTGAGGCGCATTTACCCGCACTAGTGTCTGATGCGTGTTTTGCGCTAGAGACGGGGTATGAGCACATTTCCTATTCTATCCGGGCTGCGGGAAATCGCAGAAGACTATGACGCGTTGATCTGTGACATCTGGGGGGTGTTGCATGATGGGCGGCAACCTTTTCTGGATGCGGCGGAGGCTTTGAGAGCGTTTCGCGCGCGCGGGCCGGTGGTGCTGTTATCCAATGCGCCGCGCCCGATTGAAGATATTCATGCCCAGTTCCGCCATATAGGTGTGCCGCTCGACATGTTTGACGGGGTTGTAACCTCGGGCGTGGCGACGCGGGAGGCATTGGCGGCGCGCAGCGCCGTGCGGCGTTTGTCGATGCTGCATATCGGGCCGGAGCGGGATCGCGGGGTTTTCGAAGGCTTGAACCTGGATGTGGTGGAGGCCGATGCGGCCGATATCGTGCTATGCACCGGCTTGTGGGATGATGATACGGAGACGCCCGAAGATTATTCGCCCTTGTTGGAAAAGCTGAAGGCGCGCGATCTGGAATTGCTTTGCGCCAATCCTGATCTTGTGGTGCAGCGGGGGGGCGAACTGGTTTATTGCGCCGGGGCGATTGCCCAAGCCTATGAGGCGATGGGTGGCCGGGCCATCTATTATGGCAAGCCCTATCTGCCGGTTTATGAGGCGACCATGGCGCGGCTGAAATCGCTGACCGGGAAAGATGTGTTGCGGGTGCTGGCGATCGGGGATGGGATTGGTACCGATATCAAGGGGGCCAATGCCGCCGGGATCGAGGCTTTGTTCATTGCCCAAGGGATTCATGGGGCGGAACTGGCCCATGCGGATGGCTTGCAAGCCGAGAAGCTGGAGCAGCTTCTGGCCTCGGCCGGAGCGCAGGCCCGGGCTGGTATGGCGAGCCTTGTCTGGTGAGGGGCTGGCCGATATGACAGCCACTTGAGCCCACTTTAAGTAAGGCAAACGATGGTTACCTATGCGGAAGATTTGCAGCCCGGCATGAGCGGGCACTATGTCCACATCGTGACCGAGAAAGATATTGAGCTGTTCGGCGAGGTATCGGGCGATCGTAATCCGGCGCATTTCGACGAAGACTATGCCCGCACTACGATTTTCAAGACCCGTGTGGCGCATGGCATGTTGTCGGCGGGTTATATTTCGACCGTGCTGGGCATGGAGATGCCGGGACCGGGGACAATTTTTCTGAGCCTTAATCTTCAGTTCAAAGCGCCAGTGCGGATTGGCGATGAGGTGGAGACCATGTGTACCGTGCGCGAGGTGCGGGAGAAGCGGCGGGTGCTGTTTGATTGCCTGTGTTCGGTGAAAGGGCTGGCCGTGATCGAAGGGGAGGCTTTGGTGATGGCCCCTGCCCGGCCCAAGGCCTGAACCATAGTGATGGAAGATCAGGCGCGCATGCGCATTTATCGTCATCATGAGTCTGTCGCGGCGGCGCATAGGGGCGCGGTGGTGGCGCTTGGTAATTTTGACGGAGTGCATCGGGGGCATCAGGCCTTGATCGGGGAGGCCCGCAGGCTGAGCCAGGAACAAAAGGTGCCGCTTGGGGTGATCGCTTTCGAGCCGCATCCGCAAGAGTTTTTCCGCCCGTCAGACACATCGTTCAGGCTGACGCCCTTGCGCACCAAGGCGCGCTTGATTGCCGATCTGGATGTGGATGCCTTGTTCGCACTGAATTTCGATGCCGCCATGGCTGAAAAATCGGCCGAGGATTTTGTGCGCGATATATTGGTGGCGGGGCTGGGTGTCAGCGCCATTGTGGTGGGCAAGGATTTTCGTTTCGGCAAGGGGCGGCTGGGCGATGTGCAGCAGCTAGGTGCAATGGGCGCGCAGTTCGGATTTCAGGTGATTGTGTTCGAGCCTGTTACATTCGAGCCTTATGGCAAGATTTCGTCGTCGGATATTCGTGAGGCCTTGCAGCAGGGGCGGCCGGACGAAGCGGCGCGGCTTTTGGGGCATTTCTGGACGGTGGAAGCGCGGGTTGAGCATGGTGATGCGCGTGGACGGTTGATTGGTTTTCCCACCGCCAATATGCGGATCGAGGATTTTCTGCGGCCTGCTTATGGTGTTTATGCCGTGCGGGCGCGGCTGGTTGAGAATGATCAGGTGATCGGGTGTTATGACGGGGTTGCCAATTTTGGTGTGCGGCCCATGTATCAGATCGCCATGCCTTTGCTGGAAACATTTCTGTTCGATTTCAGCGATGATTTATATGGCAAACATCTGGCGGTGGATTTGATCCACTATATCCGGCCTGAGGCGATGCTGGAGGGGCTGGAAGCTTTGAAAGACCAGATCGCGCGCGATTGTGATGCGGCGCGGGCGGCATTGGCCGCGCTTTAGGTTTTATCCGCGAGGCGTGCAATCAATTCATCCTGCGTGAAGCCCAGCGCTGTCAGGCGGCCTGTGCGTTTGAGCATGGCGAGGCCCGAAAGCGTGGCGGCCAGAAGCAATGTGTCGATCTGGGCGGTGCGGTCCTGCATCTTGATGCCGGCACCTTCGGACAGGGCTTTGAGGCTGGCGATCAGGCGGCCATTGAAGAGACGATCTGCCTCGGAGGGTTCGCCAGTTTTCAATGCCGAAGGGGCGGTGGCGAGGGTTTCGCTATGTTGCAGCATATCGAGCGCGGCGGAGATGGCGTTGAAATTTTGTTTGCCGGAAGGGGCCGTGGCAGCGGCGTCGCGGATCTGGCGGGCGAGATGGGTGAGGTCTTCGGCGGCGAGGGCGAGAATCAGTTCGTCCTTGCTGCGGAAATAGCCATAAAGCGCGGCGGGGGCGAAACCTGCTTCAGCAGCGACGTTGCGCAAAGACAGCAGACGCGCGCCATCGCGTGATCCGACACGGCGCGCGGCATCCAGAATAGCGGCGCGCGCGGAAAGCTGTTCCTGCGCGCGCCGTTTTATCCGATTTTGTTTGGCCTGATCTTCCCTGGCCTGATTCTCAGCGACGCCCTGACCGGTCATGCCACATGATACGGCGATTCGATCCTTTTGGCGCTGAGGTTAAGATCAGCCCCGATTACCGCCCTGTGCGGCCTTGAAGGATTGCACGGCGGCATTGAATTCGGCCCCCACGCGTTCTTTCTGGCGTTGATTATCAGCCACTTGGCCATTGATCGTGTCTTCGATCGATTGCGGGAACTGCTTTTTGTTTTTCATAGCCTGCAGTTTCTGGGCTTTGAGATCGCTATAGAGGCAAGACTGGTAGTCGTCAGAGGCCTTGATGAATTTTACGACATCATCGCGCATCTGGCCCAGTTGATCCTTGCTTGCCTTGGAGCCATCGAGGGCTGCCGGTGCGATAGGGGCATTGCAATTTTCCGCGAAGGCGGGGGCGGCTGTCCCCACCAATAGCGCAGCAGCCAAAGCAAATTTGAACGACATAATATTCCTCATCCTGATAGGCGTGGTAGCCGAGTTGGTTTGGTGTCTAATTACCCGAATAAGAACGCAGGGCCGATTTTAAGAGCCCGGGAAAGTGTCGGCCCTCTTCGCGGGGTGATCATCTCTCCGGCGGCAGTGAAACACACTATCTCATGCTTAAGAAGGAAAATGGCATTAGCAGGGCAGGCTTTGCGAGGGCGGCCCCATAATGCGGCTCAGGCTCCATAAGGGGGCGCGGGGTCATATTCCATGAAACGCTGCACCATACGGGCGAAATCCGGGCCATGCCACTGGCCGGTCAGCCAGAGCGCCATGTCGATTCCGGCGGAAATGCCCGCGGCGGTGACGATATTTCCATCCTGCACATAGCGGATATCGGACAGGACTTCGGCGGCGTCACCGCGGATGCGCAAGGAGTCCACAAAGGCCCAATGGGTGGTGACGCGCTTGCCGCGGGCCGGACCTGCGGCGGTGAGCAGCAGCGCCCCGGTACAGACACTGGTGACCCACTGGCAGTGTTGTGCGGTGCTGGCGATCCAGCTGAGCAGCCTATCATTATGGACTTCGCGGCGGGTGCCCTGCCCGCCCGGGATCAGCAGAACATCGAGTTTGGGACAAGTCTCCAGCGTGACATCAGGCAGGACGCGCATTTTCTTGGCGCAGACAACAGGGCGATCCCTTTCGGCGATGAGCATGACCCGGTGGCGATCCGGGCTTATTTCATTGGCCACGGTGAAGACTTCCCATGGACCGACAAAATCTAGTTCTTCCACATCATCGAAAATCAGCAGGCCTATGGTCAGCATGAAATCCTCCATCCTGAATGGCTTAGTCTGACAGAGAAAGGGCGGGGGTGTTATGGTGTTTTTGACAGGGCTGCTGCGAGGCCCTTGATGGGCTGGCCATCATCATAGCGCGGGGTACAGGCCAGAAGGCCGCTGATGGTGAAGCCATGGGCTTCGGCCAGATGGCGTAAATAGGCGCTGCTATGTTGCCAGCGGCGTTTGGGGCCGAGGGCGAAGCTGTCGCCCGCATTGTCTTCCACGGTGAAGAGAAAGTGGCCACCCGGGCGTAAGGCCTGATGCGCCCCCGCGAAAACGCGATCCAGATCGCCCAGATAGACCAGCGTATCGGCGGCGAGCAGCAGGTCATAATTTTCATTCTGGCTTGCGAGATAGGATTCCAGATCTGCCACGCCGAGCGCATCATAGAGCCCGCGCTTTTGGGCCTGTTCGATCATCTGCGGACTGAGATCGATGCCGACCAGCCTGCGCGCCAGATCGTGAAAGCACGCGCCGGACAGGCCGGTGCCGCAGCCGAGATCGAGGATGTCGTGCGGGGCGAATTGAAGACCAAGCATATCGGCGAGGTCACGCAAGAGTTCGGGCGCGGCATAGGCTAATTTCCCGCGCATATGATCATCATATGTTTCAGAGAACTGATCGAAGAGATGGCGGATGTAACCTGCATCACTGCGGCTCTGGTTTTTGATCTGTGCGGCGCGGCGGCGAAGATTGGTAAAGCTGGGGTTTTGATGGGGATGCTGATCCAGAATGGTCAAGGCTTGATCGGCTTCGCCTGCATCCAGCCATGCTTGCGCCAGAAGTTCTGCGGCGCGGTCTGATGTGGGATCGCGTGTCAACGCATGGCTGAGATGGGCTATGGCTTCGGGGAGATTTTGGCTGGCGAGGAACGCTTCGCCTTGTTGCAATGCCAGTTGGGCAGAGATCATTGGCTGGATTGTTTTGGCAGAAGATTGATGGGACGGGCAACGGCGGGGCCATCGGTCCAGATATCGGTGACGGGGATGCCTTTTTGTTCGATCTGCGCTTTGGCATGGAGATAGCCGACCGTGATGGCGCGATCAAAACTATCCCAATCGCGCAGGCCGAAATGATTGAGCGGAGGTTCGAACAGATAATCGGCCTGTTCGCGCACCACTTTGCGCTGAGCTTCGGAGCCGACCGTGCCGGAGCGCATCAGGATGGAGAGGATGGAAGGTGTACCGCGCATCTTTTCGCGGATCATCCACCAGAGAGAGCGTTCGCCGTAAAATTCATCTTCGATCTGCACGTCGAATTCGCCCGTGACATCGGAGGCGATGATGGGGCCATGGACGGTTTCCGCCATGACATCGACGGGCAGATTGTTCATGACGCCGCCATCGACAAGCAGATGATTATGAAAACGCACCGGCGGTAATATGCCGGGCAGCGCCACGGTGGAACGCAGGGCCTGCCATAAGGGGCCGCCCCGATGGACATGGCTGCGGCCCAATGTGAGATCCGACGAGACGCAGAAAAAAGGTTTTGGCATTTGTTCGATATTGATGTCGCCAAAACTTTCACGCAGCATGCGGGCCACTTTTTTGCCGCGCACCAGGGCGATGAGAGGGAAAGTGTAATCGGATAGCGGGTTATTATCGACGAAAGCGTGGCGCATCCGTTCGGCGAGTTCTTCGATGCTCCATTCCATGGCTATACCTGCTGCCACCAGCGCGCCCATACTGGTGCCGCCCAGATGATCGATCGGAACACCGGCCTCCATCAAGGCTTTGATCACACCGATATGGGCGAAGCCGCGTGCGCCGCCGCCGCCCAGCACCACGCCCACGGCACGACCGGCGATAAAACGGGCGAGACGTTTAATGTCATCATTGCGGCCGGCGCGCATATGATGATGGGATTCGAAGAGGCCGCTGCGCAGGGCGAAATGTTTTGGCAGATCGCGGTCGGTACCTTGGGGATGGATCAGCAAAAGCTGAGGAAGACCGGTGGCGCGTTCCTTGAACGCGGGCATGTCGAGCGGGCGTTGCGGCAGGGGACGATCGGAACGGGCGAGCAGGAAGATACGATCCGCCTGACGCAGGCAGAGATGGGTCCAGGCGCTGTCTGGCGCATCGCCGCGATAGAAGACAGTGTCATGGCCTGCTTCGAAATTGGCGAACCATTCAGCCGATTGATCGGCGGCGCTGGAATCGAGCACGGCGGCATGAGAGCCCATGGAGATCAGCGCCGAGGAGAGCTGATGGGCGATGGGTTCATGATCCAGCCCATCCTGCAAGGGGATGATCGCAAATGTGCGCGGACGGGCGCGGCTTGTATCGCCCTGGGTCGTGCGTTGCAGACGCTTCACGAGAATGCGCATCAGGTTGAACATGACGCGCGGGTGGCGGGTGATGAGCGCATCGAAAGCGCGCGGATGCAGGCGGAGTAATTCGCTATCGCGCAGGGCGACCAATTGCGCTGAATGGGCTTCGCCCGAGATCAGAGACATCTCGCCCACAGTTTCCCCGGCTGGAATATGGGCGACCATTTTGCGCATACCGTGTTCATCTTCGACGAAGACGCCCAGCGCGCCGGTGACGACCAGAAACAGGGCGCGTTCATTTTCGCCTTCGCGTTCCAGCAACATGCCACCGGGCAGGCCGAACCAATTGGCCTCGCCCAGAAGCTTTTTCAGGCCCGTATCACTGACATCCGAAAGCAGCGGGAAATTGCGCAGCCGTATGCGCAGGGCTTCGGGATAGACTGTGTCTGAGCCAATGCGGAAAGAGGACAGAAAGGTCATGATCACCGGTTTTGTTTCCGGTGTTCTACCATGCCGTCCAACCGCCATCGATAGGCAGGGCGCATCCCGTGACATAGCTGGAGGCTGGGGACGCAAGGAAAAGGGCGGGGCCAGCTATTTCGGAGGCCTGACCGAGGCGGTTCAGCATGGTTTTGCCAGCCAGCCGTGCCGCGAAAGCCGGGTCATCCTGCTGGATGGAGGGGCGCGGAAATGGGCCGGGGACCAGCGCATTCACGCGAATTTTTTCTGGCCCGAAATCGGCGGCGAGATGGCGGGTGAGTTGCAGCAAGGCGGCTTTGGCCGGGCCATAGTGAAATGGGCTGGATTGTTCGGGGCGGCTATAGATCCGGGCATCGGGCGAGACCGCGCCATACATAGAGGCGATATTGATGACGCTGGCATCGCCGCGCAGCCGCACAGCCTGACGTAAAGCCGGGAGCGCGGCGCGGGCGATTTCAAAACTGGCAGTAACGCTGGAGCGGAAGGTCTGGTCGAAATCTTCGGGCTGGAGTTGATCGCGCGGGGTGGGTGTCATGGAGATGGCGTTATTGATGATGACATCCAATCTGGGGCGCGCCGCAAAAAAGGCCCGCAGATGGGGCACATCCAGCACATCGAAGACCGCTATTTCGGCGGAGGGGAGTGATTCAGCCAGATCTTGCAGGCTTTGGGGGTTACGGCCATTGAGGATGATATGTGCCCCCGCCCCGCCAAGCGCGCGGGCCATGACGCTGCCCAGATGACCGCCCGCGCCGCTGATGAATGCGGTGCAGCCTTGCAGATTGAACAGGCGATTGGGGCTCAACTGTTCCATTGGGCGGGGTCCAGTAGACGCGGCGGCATGGCGGGCAGCATGGTTTCGAGCTGATTGCATTGCTCAAGGCTGAGGGGCGGCTTGAGCGACAGGCGGAGATTGAGGTCGAGCTGCGCTTCGGTCTCCATGCCGATCACGGCGCCATCAATCCAATCCTGCCCACGCACATAGGCGAGGCAAAGATCGGCGATGTTTTCACGGCTGAACTGGCTGGCGGCGGATTGCAGGGCGGTCAGCAGGGCTTTGGCATCGACGCCGGGAATGCGGGGCCATAATATGGGATCATTGCTGGTGAGCAGGCCCTGCAGAAAGACGCTGCGGGCATGGACTGTGACATCGGTTCTCTGGCGCATGAGTGTGATCGCGCCGCTTTCACGCCAACGCCAGTCCAATAGATTGAACGGCAATTGGACATGTTCGACATCGCTGGAGCCGAGCACGCTGAGGGCTTCCTGTGGTGATTGCAGAGAGACGCCGAGGCTTGTGATTTTTCCTGTGCGGCGCAGTTCCAGAAGGCGGGCCCAGACCGCGCCATCGAAGGCGGTCATATGGGCGGCGCGATGGAGCAGGACGCAATCGAGCCTGTCACGCTGAAGGGCAAAGAGGGATTGTTCGATACTGGCATCCACCGCGGCGCAGACAGCATGCCAGCTGGGGCGCGCCGAGAGATCGCTGAGGGGGCTTAATTTCGTGATTGTGCGAACGGGTTTGGTTTTGCTGAGGGCCGCGCCGATGCGGGCTTCGCTATCGCCATAGGCGCGGGCCGTATCCAGCGCCGGGATGCCGGCCGCGACGGCGCGGCGGACAAGACGCAAGGCGGCGTCATAGCTGGGTTTGCCGGTGCGATTGGCGGCCCCATAGTCCAGACCCAGCTGCACGGCCCCGAAGATGAGATCGGCAGGGTGAGCGGCGAAGCGGGTCATAGGGGTATGTATCAAAATTTCCAAGCCAGTGAGACTGCGCCCTTATGGTAAAGAAGGGGTTAGTATCCGGCTCATGGGGGCGGGACCGGGGGGGACCATGTCTGGCCATAGGACTGGCCAAGCAATTTCCACATGCTGGTGGCGATGAAGACGATCTTGCCATCCATGATGAGATCGCCCCGGATAAACAGGACCGAGCGGGTGCGGCGGGTGAGTTCGGGTTTGATTTCCACGACATGACCGAGTGGGACCGGGGCCAGAAACTGGGTTTGCATGCTGAGGGTGACGGTTGAAATCCCCTCGGCCAGTTCGGCGGCCAAGGCCCCCAATGTGGCATCGGCGAGGGTCATCATCATGCCGCCATGCATCACCATGCGGCCATTTACATGGCGGTCATCCACCTTGAACTGGTAGCGGCGGTTCAGGGCCTCGCCGCTTTGGTAGATGGGGCCAAGCAGGCGCTCGAACGGATCGAGCAGGGTCATTTCCGTGAAGCCGGGCGCGGGGAATTCTGGGGGGCGGGTCATACGATCTTCCAGACGCCGGTGGCGGTGAGAATGGCGCGGGGGGGCGAATCGTTCACCAGCAGGTCGCCCATCAGGAAGACCACGCTGCGCGTATGGCGGGTGACACGGACCCTGGCTTCGACCACATCGCCGAGGCGGGCGGGGCTGACGAAATCGCAGCTCATGGAAATGGTGGTGGAGGCGCGGGCGCCGCTGCCCAGGCGGGCGGTACGGCTCATGGAAATGTCGGCGAAGCTCATCAGCATGCCGCCATGGACGGTGCCGGAGGCGTTGAGATGGCGCGGATCGACGATGAAGCAATAGCGAAATTCGCCCGTTTCGGCCTTGGGCATTTGGTAGAAAGTGCCCAAAACGTCGTTATAAAAGCCGAATGTAATGGCTTCGGCCCCGTGAGGAAGGCGGACGGAGCCGGGGGCTGGGGTGGCTTGCGGGCTTGAAGGAGTGGTCACTTAAGATCGCTTTTCTATTCAAGGTGTTAATGTAGGCGGATGCGCTTTTGGGGCGGCGACTGGGCCAGCGGCAACAATCCTGATTGGAAATGTTCCCTTGCCACATTAAAGTTGCATTCTCACCCCAGTTTTTGAGTAGTCCCACTTTAGGGTAGTAACCGCGTTGGACGTCACGCGAACACACATACGAGGAACGCCAATGAAAAAAAGACTTATCCGTGCCGCGTTCGCCGCATGCCTTTTAGGCACTACGGTCAGCTTTGCTGCCATAGCCCCCGCGGTTGCGCAGGCGCAACGGATTTCCAATGCAGTCGCCAAGCCCTTGATGGAAGCGCAAAAGATGCTTCAGGCACAAGACTTCCAAGGCGCATTGGCCAAGGCACGTGAAGCGCAGGCCATCCCAGGCAAGACGGCCTATGACAGTTATAAGATTGAACAATTTATCGCAGTCTGCGCCATCAACATGAAAGATTATCCGGCGGCGCGGGCAGCTTATGAAGCAATGGTGACATCGCCAGCAGAAGATGCGGCGGACAAAACGTCCAATCGTTATAATATGACCCTGCTTGCCTCTGAAGGTAAGGATTATGCCAAATCGATCCAATATGGCGAAGAACTGGCTACATTGACCACCCCGGATGCCAAGATCGTCAGCACCGTGGCGCAGGCTTATTATTTCACGGATAATCACGCCAAGTCTGAAGAATGGGCATTGAAAGGTGTGGAAGCATCCCGTGCCGCGGGTCAGGTGCCTGATCAAGGAACACTGAGTGTGCTTCTTTCGGCCCAGGCCAAGCTGAACAAGCAGGCCGACGCAGCACGTACATTGGAATTGCTCGCCACCCATTACGGTTCGCCGAATGATTGGTCGCAATTGATTGACTTGGCGCTGGGTACGCCGGGCATTCAAAACCCCGATGGTATCGATCTGTATCGTTTGCGTGTTGCTACGAATGCCATGCTGGATCCGGATGATTATTCCTTGATGGCGACGATCGCGCTGCAACTGGGCTTTCCCGGCGAAGCTAAGATCGTGCTGGATGAGGGCCGGGCCAAAGGCAAGACCGTATCGCCGAGCCAATATGCTTCGGCCAAATCCGGAGCGGCGCAGGATGCGCAGTCTTTGGCGAAATTCGCCAAAGACGCTGAAGCCCGTGCCAAAGGCGATTATGATGAGAAACTGGCCGAGACCTATTACGGCTATGGCCGCTATGGCGAGGCTGAAACTGTGGCGCGCCGTGCCTTGAGCAAGGGCGGCACCAAGGATGGGGCTCAAGCACAAATGGTTCTGGCCATGTCATTGGCGCGGCAAGGTAAATATCAGGAAGCCAGTGATGCGTTCAAAGCGGTGAAAAGTTCGAGCGCTGCCCGACTTAAAGCAGCGCATCTTTGGACCCTATTCTGCACCTCTAAACTGACCCCGGCGACAACCGCCGACGCGGCAGAATAATTCTGCGGCGCGCGCCCCTTCCCAAAAGGGCGCGCGCCATGCAGACTTTGCTTTATGCAAGTCCTTATTGGATTAGCGCCTTTCATTCTCTTCGCGGCGCTCACACAGATTTCGGTGACATTGGGATTGTGGCTCGCTTTGGCCACAGCCTTTACCTTGGGCATGCGGACATTTCTGCAGCGCCGGGAATTGCGCAGTCTTGATCTGGGCAATGTGATTGTCTTTAGCGCGGTGGCGCTGTTTGCCGGTTTTATTCAGCCCGGTATTTCGATTCAGCCTGTGCGCTTTCTGGTGAATGGCGGTTTGCTCTGCGTCATTTTGTTTTCGCTGTTTACCAGATCGCCTTTCACCCTGCCCTTCGCGCGGGAAATAACGCCGCGCGAAGATTGGGCAAAGCCGGGCTTCATGCGGCTGAATATGCGCATCAGCACGATCTGGGCTTTGGTCTTTGCGGTGATGACGGCAGGTGATCTGGCCAGTTTTCTGGGCTGGCTGCCTTTGCAGGCGGATATAGCTTTGGGTGTTGCCTGTTTGATCGGGGGCGGAATTTATACATATCGCCAATCCCTACGGCGCAAACCTGCGCCGCCTGTTTTATAAGCCATCCCTATTTTATAAGGTGACCCCAGGCCCCCTTCCCGTGCGGCGCGGCGTTTTGTAGGGTCGCCGCCTATTTATACAGATATTCAACAGTTCATTTATTGGAGAACACTATGAGACAAGCCGTCATCGTTTCGACCGCGCGTACCGGTCTGGCTAAATCCGTCCGCGGCGGGTTCAATATGACTCATGGTGCGGCCATTGCCGGACATGCTGTGAAACACGCCATCGCGCGGGCGGGGATTAATCCGGCTGAGGTTGAAGACGTGTTCATGGGGTCGGCCCATCCCGAAGGCGCGACCGGTTGGAATATCGGACGCAATGCGGCGATCTGGGCAGGCTGTCCTGTGACGACTTCGGGCGTGACGGTGAGCCGGTTCTGTTCTTCAGGATTGCAGGCCATTGCATCGGCGGCGCAGCAGGTGATTGCAGGCGAGACGCCCATTGCGATCGGCGGCGGTGTCGAGAGCATCTCCATGGTGCAGATGCAGGGACTGAATATCAAAGACCTGAGAGAAGATCACCTTATGCAGGTGATGCCGAGCCTTTGGATGCCGATGATTGAAACGGCTGAAATTGTTTCCGAACGCTATGGCGTGTCGCGGGAGCGACAGGATGTTTATTCTCTGCAAAGTCAGCAGCGTACAGCCGCGGCGCAGGCCAGCGGAAAATTTGCCGATGAAATCGTGCCGATGCAGACGAAAATGAAAAAGCTGGACAAGGCCACGAATACGGAAAGCGTGGTGGATTATGTTGTCGACCGCGATGAATGCAATCGCCCCGATACGACGCTTGAAGGTTTGCAATCCCTGAAGCCGGTGTTCAAAGGCAATGGTATGGAGCTGCAACGCGAAGGCCAATATGTGACGGCTGGTAATGCCTCTCAGTTTTCAGATGGCGCTTCGGCTTCAGTGATCATGGAAGCCAAGCTTGCGGAGCAAAAGGGGCTGAAGCCGCTGGGTATTTTCCGTGGCTTTGCGGTGGCAGGGTGTGAGCCCGATGAGATGGGGATTGGCCCTGTATTTGCCGTGCCGCGCCTGCTTGAGCGCCACGGGCTTAAAGTCAGTGATATTGATCTGTGGGAATTGAACGAGGCTTTTGCCTGCCAGGTTTTATATTCCGCTGATCGTTTGGGCATTTCCCAAGACAAGCTGAATGTGAATGGCGGCGCGATCTCGATTGGCCATCCTTATGGTATGTCGGGCGCGCGTATGGTGGGCCATCTTTTGTTGGAGGGGCGTCGTCGCGGTGCGAAATTGGGAGTTGTCACCATGTGTATTGGCGGCGGCATGGGCGCAGCCGGTTTGATAGAGATTCTCCCATAAAACCGCTTTTCAAAATTTTATGTGTGATCCCTTTGCTGGGAATGCTTGCGGCGGGCTGTGCGCATAAAGATCGCGCGCCGCAAGCTGCAAGCATTGTGAAGGTGGTCGATCCCAAAACCCAGATGGGTCCATTGGAGCAGCGTGTCTTCGCGCTTATTCAGGAGGAGCGGCACAGACTTGATCCCAAGGCGAAGACCATGCTGCTGGACCCGATGCTGATCACGGTTGCCCGTAAGCGCAGCGTTGATATGGCAGCCAAGGGCTATTTTAATGATCATGCGCCCGATGGTTCGACATCCGCATCGCTGGTGATGGATGAGGATGCGAAATTTCAGGGCATGCTGGGCGTGAATATTGCCGCTCAGCATTACACCAAAGAAGGTGGTGTGGATGTTGAGGCCTTTGCCCGCAA
Organism: uncultured Rhizobium sp.; assembly: GCA_964580115.1. Taxonomy (GTDB): domain Bacteria; phylum Pseudomonadota; class Alphaproteobacteria; order Micropepsales; family Micropepsaceae; genus Rhizomicrobium. Next base: position 31,305 of record CAZOJG010000012.1, on the reverse strand, counting down.
TTTTGTCGAGACCTGGATGAAAAGTAACAGCCACAAACAGAATCTGGCTTTCCCCGATTATAATCGCACCGGGCTGGGCTGTGCGGTGAATGGCGACACGGTTTATGTGACTCAGCTTTTTGCGACGGATCTGGGCTTGCCGCCGCCGAAGGAAGATACAAAGCGCGATACGGTGGCCGCGATGCCTACGCCGCAGGCTGCCAAATCGGCCATGCAAACCAAAAAGCCCGCCTTGCGCATGTTGCAGAATTAGATCGATACTTGGCCCATGGCTGAGATGGATCATGGGACACGGCGTTTTGCCAGTTTCAAAGAATTCTGGCCCCATTATTTACGTGAACATGCCCGGGCGGCGACGCGCCGCGTCCATTATGCAGGCAGTCTGCTGGCGATCCTCGGATTGATCTGCCTTTTTCTGACGGGGAATTGGTGGTTTCTGGCCCTGATGCTGATTGGCGGCTATGGCCCAGCCTGGGGCGCCCATTATTTTATCGAAGGCAACAGGCCCGCCACATTTACCCACCCATTATGGTCGCTGATGGCGGATTATAAGATGGTCCTGTTTTGGGCCATGGGGCGGCTGGACCCGGAATTGGCTAGGGCCGGGGTTGTGGAACCCGCGTCTTCGTAATCGCTAACCAGAAATTAACGACATTCGTTAATACTATCCCCGTCGATAGCTGTGGGCAGTGTCCTACATTTGGTCGATATTGTGGATAACCTTTACACAACATCTTGGCACCAGTACTTTCTTTAGGGGTGCGAGTGCTGTGAGTCGGATGCGGGCAGACCTTCCGTGGAATGTTGCCGGAATACCGCCAGAGGCACGCGAGGCTGCACGCGTTGCCGCCCGGCGCGAAGGATTAACCGTGGGCGAATGGCTGACACGGCAAATTTCCGGCGGCCAAGTCAATATATCCGGCAATTCCATAGCCACTGCTACCCCAGCCCAGGATTTGGGGCAGGAAGCCCGGACGGGCGACGCGCTGATCGCGCGCCCATTTGAGGATTCCAGATCTATGGCAAGTTTTCACGAAGCGCAGGAACGATTGGCCCGCACCAGCCCATTGGCCGGGATGGATGCCATGCGTGAAGACGACCTGGCCTCGCCCTTTAATGCGCTGGAAGAACATTTACGCATTTTGAGCCGCCGGCTGGAGCGCACAGAGCGCGGCCAGACTGAAAGCAATCTGGCGCTGACCCAGGCTGCCGGCGAGATTAATCTGGCGACGCGGGAACAGGCGCAGGCTTTCGATCAGTTAAGCAGCCATGTGATCACGCTGGGGGATCGGCTGGGTAAGGTGGAGCGCGCCACGCGCGAAAGCCAGGCCCCGAAACAGGCCACGCAAATTGCGACACTGGCGACTACGATGGAAGCTGTCGTGGTGAAGATGACTGAAGTGCGCGATCAGGCAGCGCAGGACAGCACGACTTTGCGCCAGAAGCTGGAGCAGATCGAAACGCGATTGGCGCAGGTCGAAGGATCAATCGCGGCGGAGAGCGAAGCGATTGCCGAGGCCATGCATCGGCTGGAGGGACGTCAGACCAGTGAGAAGAGTTCGCTGCAACTCGCCCTGGCCGAGATGGACGAGCGGCATATCGATTTAAGTGATGAATTTCGGCAGAGCATTAAGGAATTAGACAACCGCTATGGCGCGCGGCGCGCGGAATTGCAGAGCGGAATAGAACATTTAAGCGAGACTCAGGCAGCGCAGCGCAATGAAGTGCAGAGCCGCTTTGAGGCGTTGGAAGCCCAGTTGCAGGCCCAGCACAGTGCCATGGCTTTGGCGGCCACGCAGCAGCCCGGACCTTATGATGATTTGATACAGCGTATGGAACATACGGTCGGCGAATTGGCATCGCGTATGGTGGCCAGCGAAGAAAAATCGGACGCGGCGATGGCGCGATTGGAAGATGGTTTTTCGCGCATTGAAAATGCCGAAAAGACCGGTGCCAGCGCGACACAGGCCACCCAGCAGGCCTTGCGCGACCTTGAAGGCAAGATCGATCAATATGAAAATTCCGCCCGCGCCGCGATTGCAGATTTGGGATCATCGCTCAAGCTGACCGAGACGCGGCTGGAAATGATTGAGGATTTTTCTGCCAAGACATCTGCCCCCCTTGAAGCTGGTATAGACGATCAGAGTACAGACGACGCGGCGGCGGCAAACACAGTGGTTGACGAGGCTGAAGCAGGCGCCGCGCCCGACATCGCTGTGCCGAAATTGGGCGGCCCAAGATTTGAAGATGCTGTTTCAGATGCGTTTGCAGACAGCGCCATTCACCGGGCATTTGGCAATAAGCCGGATATGACACCGCCAGTGACGGCCCCGGAAGATGATGAGCTGTTTCGCCCCGACACGCCGATGGCCGCGGATGGTTTTAATGCGCGCGCATTCGACGAACAGGACGAAAGTGATCCAATTTTTGCGGGTATGCGACGCATCGTAGAAGGTGAGACGGCTTCTTCGCTGGATCGTTTCAGCTGGGGCACTAAGCAGGGTGAGGCCCCTTCTATGGAAGACGCGCCACGTTCACGCATCTGGTTGATTGGCGGCATTGCTTTGGTGGCGATCCTGGCGATTGTCGCCGGTGTGCTGATGAGCCAGCGTTTTGCCAGCCAGAAATCGGGGGCGGCATCTGTACCGGGCAAAGTGCAGACGGCACCAGTCGCGGCGAAAGTTGAGCCTGTCGCAAAGATGGCTGCCGCAGTGACAACTGTAACGCCCGCGCCGCCCGGTGCGACACCAGAGATTGCTAAACCTGCTGTGCAGCAAGTATTGGCGGCAAGCCCAAAACCTGTGGCGGATCGGCTTAGCTTATTGGCCGATGGGGGCAATGCCAAAGCGCAATTGCTGCTGGGACTGAAATATCTGGATGGCGAGGGCGTGAAAGCGGACGAGGCCCGGGCCGCTACCTATTTACAGCGGGCAGCGGAACAGGGTGAGCCGGTGGCGCAATATCGGCTGGGCACCATGTTTGAGCGTGGCCAAGGTTTGGTCAGCGATCAGCCCAAGGCCGTGCAGTGGTATGATGCGGCGGCGCGGCAGGGCAATCGTAAGGCGATGCATAATCTGGCCGTGGCCCATGCGGAGGGCACAGGCACGGCAAAGAATTTTGCCGAAGCAGCACGCTGGTTCGCGCGGGCGGCGGCATTGGGGCTGGCGGATTCGCAATTTAATCTGGCGGTGCTGCATGAGCGGGGCCTGGGTGTGCCGCAGAGTTTGAACGAGGCCTATAAGTGGTATGCCATTGCCGCGGTGCAGGGCGACACAGAATCCAAGGCCCGGGTTGATGCGCTGGCAACACAACTGAGCCCCGAAGCCCGCAACAGTGCACAGGCTGCAGCGGATGGATTTAAGCCCGATGCGCTGAACCGGACAGCCAATATACCGCCGGAATCGCCCGGACCGCAGAAGAACTGAGCCAAATCTGTATGTAGCCTGGTTATGCCCGCTTTTTTGGCTGTTTTAGGCGCTTATCTTGTGGCACCTGCGCGCTGGTCATGACATTGTTTTGTTCACTGCAAATCGGTTGATCTTCGCGCCGCTGAATGGAAATTTACCTTCCTATTGCCGAGATGTCGGTTCATTGGCTTTTGCTCCTTGCGATGGGGGGAGCAGTCGGATTTTTGTCTGGCATGTTTGGTGTGGGCGGCGGCTTTTTATTGACGCCTCTGCTGATGTTTTACGGCATCCCGTCCGGCGTGGCAGTGGCCACTACGGCGAGCCATGTCACCGCATCGTCTATATCCGGGGCATTGACACAATGGCGTAGCCGGGCCGTGGATTTGAAAATCAGCGCGGTGATGATTGCCGCCGGTATTGCGGGCACGGGGTTTGGCGTTTGGTTATTCGGCGTTTTGCGCGCCATGGGCCAGATGGAACTTATCGTCAGCCTGTCTTATGTGCTTTTGCTCGGCACGATTGGCAGTTTGATGTTGCGGGAGTCTCTGGCGACCCTGGCTGCCGCGCGCCGGGGTGTGCCGCCGCCTTCGGCACGGGCCAAGCATCATAATTGGGTGCATGGGCTGCCATTCAAAATGCGTTTCAGGGAGTCACGGCTTTACATCAGTGTGATCCCGCCTGTCGCGATTGGTTTTCTGGTCGGCGTATTATCGGCGGTTATGGGTGTGGGCGGTGGCTTCGTGCTTGTGCCCGCTTTGATTTATCTTTTACGCGTGCCGGCCAATCTGGTGATGGGCACATCGCTGTTGCAGATTGTGTTTGTCACCGCGTCCAGCACGCTATTCCATGCGGTGAATAATTTTACCGTTGATATTGTTTTGGCGCTTGTGCTGATCACGGGCGGCGTGGTGGGCGCGCAATTCGGGCTGCGTATTGGCGCACGCCTGCGCGGCGAGCAATTGCGGCTGTTGCTGGCCATGCTGGTTCTGGCGGTGGCGATACGATTGTTATACGGGCTTTTAGCATCGCCCGACGATCCGTTCAGTGTGATGATGGCTATGCCATGAGAAACTGGGCCATATCGCTCCTCGCAGGACTATTGCTTCTGACGCCCGCCAAGGCGGATGACCTTGTATCGGGCATTTCGCAGGACATTATTCAGATCACGTCCAATTATACGGGTACGGATATTGTCGCCTTTGGGGCGATCGAGAATATGAATGTGATGCCGGCGGCGGGACCGGTGGATGTGGTGGTGGTGGTGCGTGGCCCCGATGCCAATATGACCGTGCGCAAGAAAGAGCGCGTTGCAGGGATATGGCTGAATAATCACGGCGTTTCGATGCAGAATATTCCGTCTTATTATTTTCTTTCGAGTACACGGCCGCTTTCGGCCATTACCTCGGCACAGACCTTGGCGCGTTATGAGATGGGGCTTGATGAAGTGCGGGCGCGCAAACATTCGGCGCGTGATGATGAAATAGCCGAGCCTTACAGAGAGGCTTTGGTACGACATAAGCTGATTGAAGGCTTATATGATGAAAATGCCGGGGGGGTAGAATTTTTGAGCCCCACACTGTTCCGGGCGCGGGTGCCGTTGCCCTCTGCTGTGCCGCGCGGACAATATAATGTGCAGGTTTATTTGCTACGCAACGGCAATGTGGTGAGCGCACAATCTACGCCGCTTTATGTGGATCAGACGGGGTTGGAGCGGCGCTTGTTCAACTTTGCCCATGAGCAGCCGCTGGCTTATGGCTTATGCGCTATTTTGATGGCAGCTTTGATGGGCTGGTTGTCATCCCTATTATTCCGCCAGAGCAGTTAGGCTCTTTACGGATAAGCCAGAAAATCGAGCACGGCTTGCTTGTAGGCTTTATCGCCCACCGTGGTCATGTGATCGCGGCGCGGGACCGTGATCGCGCGGCCATGCGGGAAGGCGGCGGCCAGCGGATCGGGCGGGCCGGTAATGAGATCGTTCTGGCCGCAGACCACCAATGTTTCGCGACTGGCGCGGGATAATTCTTCCGCGGTGAAATTGCGGCGCATCGCGCGCATGCAGGCGGCCAGAGCCAGCCGGTCCTTACCACCCTGATCGGCAAAGAGACGGAAAGCACGGGCGGTTTGATCGCTGATCGTGGTAGGGTCTGGCGTGAGCAGCGCATCGGCGATGCGATTGCGGGTGGCGGGATCGGCCATGCGATCGCCGGGATAGAGTGTGGCATCGAGATAGCTACCGCCGACGCCCGCAAGGACGACTTTTTTCAGCTGTTCGGGCTGTTGTAGCAGAAGATGCATGGCGAGGAAGCCGCCCATGGAATAGCCCATGAGATGGAGCGGGCTTTGGCCCGTATGCTGGATTACGCTGAGGGCATCGGCGGCCATGATGGCATGATCATAGGCATCGCTATCATGTGGTTTGTCGCTATCGCCATGACCGCGGCAATCCATGGCGATGATGCTGTAACCGGCGCGGGTCAGTGTGTCGTACCAGCCTGTGTCTTTCCAGTTCTGGATGCGAGAGGAAGCAAAGCCGTGGATCAGGAGGATGGCTGGACCAGTGCCGATATGATCATAGGCGATATGTGTGCCATCGGCGGAGCGGATGGAATGGGTGGCGGACTGAGTCATATTCATAATTTATGGTTTTCAGGCTGCTTCGCAAAGGGCAAGCTTCAGGTCTATGATGGGCTATGAGATGGATGTGAAATGCGATGGATATTGCTGGTCTAAAGAAAGATGTCAGTGCCGCGATTGACGCCATGCGGGCTGAATTGCTGGGGCATTCGCATTTTATCCATTCCGAGCCGGAACTGGCGCTGGAGGAATTCAAGGCGGCGGCGCGGCTGAGCGCAGCGGTAGAAGATCATGGTATTGAGGTGCAGCGTGAGGCCTTTGGTCTGAAGACAGCTTATGCCGCTGACTTTGGTAAGGAACACGGGCCGACCGTGGCCATTCTTTCGGAATATGATGCGCTGCCGGGCATTGGCCATGCATGCGGGCATAATATTATTGCCGCATCGGCTTTGGGCGCTGCGCTGGCGCTTTCTAAACTGGGTGGCCGCCTGCCGGGACGGGTACGGTATCTTGGCACGCCCGCGGAGGAGCGGTTTGGCGGCAAGGAAATAATGGCTGGCGAAGGGGCCTTTGCTAAAGTGGATGCCGCGATGATGATGCATCCGGCCAATGTGAATTTGGCGACTATGCCATCGATCGCCGTGTCGGAAGTGGAAGTGACCTTTCACGGGCGTTCGGCACATGCCGCGGCGATGCCGCATCGCGGATTGAATGCGCTGGATGCAGTGGTCACCGCCTATCAGTCCATTGCGCAATTGCGCCAGCATATTCAGCAATCGGAGCGTATTCACGGCATCATCACCGATGGGGGACTGGCGGCCAATATTGTGCCGGAACAGGCATCTTGCAGATTTTATGTGCGGGCAGCGGATGCGCATCAATTGGCACCGCTGAAAGCCCGCATACATGCCTGTTTCGAGGCTGGCGCTTTGGCCACCGGGTGCCGGGCGGATATTCGCTGGGGTATTACAGATTATCTGGATATGAAAACCAATTGGCCATTGGCGGAATCCTATAAGAATAACGCACAGGCTTTGGGGCGGGTGTTTTTTCCATTGACGGATATTCCTGCTGGATTTGCAGGTTCGACGGATATGGGAAATGTCAGTCATCGCGTGGCGTCTATTCATCCCATGCTGGCGGTGGCACCGCCGCATGTGATTATTCATAATCCTGAATTTGCTCATTGGGCTGCATCAGAGGATGGCGACAAGGCTGTGCTGGATGGTGCTAAATCTTTGGCCTGTACGGCACTTGATTTAATGTGTGACAGGCAATTGTTACAAACGGTGAAAGCGGATTTTCAGGCGACATCGGAGCTTTCACAAAAAGCGTTGGCGAAAATGTTGGCGCATCGGGCTGGCCCGCAGACACATATTGGCCCTGATCATAAGGGGCATGGACATAGTGGAGGCTGTGGCTGCGCATGAAGATCTGGCTATTTATTGCTGCTTTGAACGGTTTCATCGCGGTTACAGCAGGCGCTTTTGGCGCGCATGGTTTGCAGGGGCGATTGGATAGCTATGCTTTGGGCGTGTTTGAGACCGCCGCGCGGTACCAGATATATCATGCATTGGCGATGGGCATTGCCGCGATTGCCTTGAAAGATACGATGGCCCATGCGGCGGGGGGATTTTTTCTTGCCGGTATCATTTTGTTTTCAGGATCGCTCTATGCACTCGCCCTGACCGGCATGAAGGGGCTGGGCATGGTTACCCCCTTTGGCGGATTGGCTTTTTTGGTGGGATGGGCTCTTATTGCGACTGCTGCCTGGAAAGCGGTTAGATGAGATGTGTTGTTTTATGGTCATAGCTTCCGCAGATAAATTTATTGCACAGTATACGGATTAGCCGATAATGGCGGCTGGGCGTGCCTTGATGATCTTATCTCCCATGAGGATGTACATTTGACAGGACGACCGCATGGTCTCATGGTCTGAGCGATTTTCAATTTCTCGCGAAGGGCCCGCTGGCGCAGGCCTGATGGGCTATCTGATCAGGCAACGAAGCCTGGCATTTCGTTTTCTGGTTTTGATTTTCTTTCTGGCCGGGGCCACGTTGGGACGGGCTATTGCCGATACGATGATCCCGCCGAATATCGGCATTTTTGCATTTTATTTTCCGGCCGTACTTTTGATTTCCATATTGGCGGGATGGCAATTTGGTCTTTTGGCTATATTGCTTAGCATTGTGCTGACCGCGCGGTTGTTTTTACCGCAGCAATTGGGCGGCACGACACCGGCGATGCAGCATTATTTAATTGGTTTGCTCTTTACCGTGGCGGCCAGTTCGCAAGTAGCGCTGGGCCAATGGTTGCGATCGGCCATGACTATTATGGTGCAGGCCGAGAACAGATATCGCCAGCTTGTCACGGCGACATCGGGCATTGTCTGGATGACCGACGCCGATGGGCAGGTGCACAAGCCGCAAACCGGTTGGCCCGAAATTACCGGTATGCAGTGGCCGGATTATAAAGGTTATATGTGGATCAAATGCGTTCACAAAGATGACAGGGATAGATTAAAACCTGATCCGATACAGATTGATGAAAACGGACAGTATCAGACTGAATTCCGGCTTTGGCATGCACCAACCAAAGATTGGCGCTGGTTCAGTTCCAAATGCGTGCCACTGCGCAACGCGAATGGTGTGGTGCGCGAATGGATTACCACGCTGACCGATATTCATGAGCGCAAGCTTGCGGGCGAACGTCGCGAACTGATGATCGGTGAATTGCGGCATCGACTGAAAAACCTGTTCACCGTGATTAATTCGCTGATGCAGAGTTCGCGGCCCCGCAATGAGGCAACAGTCGACTTATTTATTAGTAAGTTGAGGGGGCGCATTCACGCGCTGAGTACCGCGGCGGATCTTGCCATTGCAACCCACCGCGTATCGATTGATTTTGGCACGATGGCGAAAATTATTCTGAAACCATTTCTGGACGACAAAGCAGAATGTATTTTGATGGATGGGCCGCCGCTGGAACTCTCTGAGGAGACGGGTGGTTCGCTGGCGCTGGCGCTGCACGAACTGGCCACCAATGCGATTAAATATGGCGCGCTCTCTACAGAAAATGGGCAGGTACATCTTTATTGGACATGCGGCCCGAGCGTGGAAGGGGAACAGGTTGTTATTGAATGGGAGGAAAAAGGCGGACCTGTGGCCCGCGCCCCCAGCCGGGGCGGCTTTGGCAGCCGGATAATAAAGTTTTCCGTAGCGCGCGAACGTGCCAGCAAAGTTTTACTGGATTATCCGGAAGATGGATTGATTTGTCGTTTTCAATTCATTCGCAGCGCCACGCCGCCTGCATCTTTCCCCTGAGCGATTAAGATAAGCGTTCGATAATTGTTACATTGGCCAAGCCGCCGCCTTCGCACATGGTTTGCAAGCCATAGCGCTTGTTCTGGCGCTGAAGGGCATAGATCAGCGTGGACATCAGTTTGGTGCCGGATGCGCCCAAAGGGTGGCCCAATGCGATGGCGCCGCCATGAATATTGAGCTTGGCGGGATCGGCCCCAATTTCTTTTAGCCAGGCGAGAGGAACGGAGGAGAAGGCTTCGTTCACCTCGTACAGATCAATGTCATCGATCTTCATGCCGGATTTGGCGAGGGCTTGTTTTGTGGCGGGGATGGGGCCTTCGAGCATGGTCACGGGATCGTCACCCAAGACGGTCATATGGACGATGCGCGCCAGAGGTTCGGTCCCCAGTGCTTTGAGCCCCTTTTCATTGACCACGAGCACGCCGGACGCGCCATCGCAGACCTGACTGGAAGATGCGGCGGTGAGATAGCCATTCTCGTTGATCAGCTTGACGGCTTTGATGCTGTCCAGGCTTGTATCAAAGCGTATGCCTTCATCGACTGTATGGAGCCCGGCTTTACCGTCGGGCGCGGTAATTTCTATAGGGATGATTTCGGCATCAAAAGCATGGGACTGTGTGGCCGCAATGGCTTTCCGATGGCTTTCAAAGGCGAAGCTATCCAGTTCATCTTTGGTTTGACCATATTTGCGGGCGATCATTTCCGCGCCCAGAAACTGGCTGAACTGAATGCCGGGATAGCGTTTTTCCATCAGCGGGCTTTTGTAGAAGCCAAAGCCTTTTTCCGCGGCGAGTGAGGCCGAGAGCCCCATGGGGACACGGGTCATGCTTTCGACGCCGCTGGCGATGACCATATCCATGGAGCCACTCATCACGGCTTGCGCCGCGAAATGCAGGGCCTGCTGAGAGGAGCCGCATTGGCGATCGATCGCGGTGGCGGGAACGCTTTCAGGGAGCTGAGAGGCCAGCACAGCATTGCGAGCGATATTGAAGGCCTGTTCGCCAACCTGACTGACACAGCCCAGAATGACATCTTCAATTTGGGCTGGGTCAGCTTTGCTGCGGGTGATGAGCGCATTCAGCACCTGTGCGGCGAGATCGGCGGGGTGCCAGCCAGCAAGGTGGCCTTTGCGTTTGCCGCCTGCTGTACGGGCTGCGGCGACGATATAGGCTTCTGGCATTGCGGCACCTCGGGCGTGATATACTGATTAAGCGCGTAAGGTAGTTTATGCGTTTCCTGCATTCGCCAAAAGAGCGGCAAAGCTGCGCATGAGATTTTTCAGGCCGGGTTCCTGGACGGCTTCAATCGCCTCTTGCGGGGAAAACCAGCGGGTTTGACGCTGATCTTTCTCGCGCCAATCATCCAATTGGCGCTCAATATGCAAACTGAAGACCTCGACCTCGACCGGCACTGTGCGGCCGTCGGAGAGTTTTTTTAGATAGGTATAGCTGCCTATGGGCGCGGCGCTGGTTTGGCCTTCTACGCCCGCCTCTTCCAGTGCTTCCTGTGCGGCACATTGGGCTGGGCTGAGGCTTTTCATCGGCCAGCCTTTAGGAATGATCCAGCGGCGGGTTTCCCGCGAGGTGATCAGCAGAAATTCAGCAGACGGCCCCAACCGATAGGGCAAGGCAGCATATTGCAGCCTTGTAGCCGCAGAACCGAACTTTGAGCGTGTCTCGCCTGCCCCACCCATGCGCCTAATCCAACCCCAAAAGGCCGCCCAGATAATAGAAGGCCGCTCCCATGCTTGCCGTGGCGGGAATGGTGATGACCCAGGCCCAGACAATGCCGCGCGCCACATTCCAGCGGACTGCGGATAAACGACGGGCTGACCCAACGCCGATAATCGCCCCCGTGATCGTGTGGGTGGTGGAGACCGGGATGCCCATCCATGTAGCGCCAAACAGCGTGATGGCACCCGCAGTTTCAGCGCAACTGCCCTGTAGAGGGGTAAGATGGGTAATACGCGAGCCCATGGTTCTGACAATGCGCCAGCCACCCATCAGCGTGCCCAAAGCCAAGGCGACATAACACGAAATCACAACCCAGAAGGGCACCACAAATTCGCCCTCTGTGATGCCATGGGAAAAAAGCAGGGCCGCGATAATGCCCATCGTTTTTTGCGCATCATTGCCACCATGCCCCAAGGAATAAAGCGAGGCGGAGACAATTTGCACTTTGCGGAAGACTTTATCGGCAAAGGCGGGCGATTGTCGGGCGAAAAGCCACGAGACGAGCAGGATTAAGACCAGTGCCAGCACAAAACCCGTGGCAGGTGAGAGGATAATGGCCGCCAGCGTTTTGCTGACACCGCTCCACACCACCACTTGCAGACCGCCATTGGCGATACCTGCGCCCACCAACCCACCAATCAGGGCGTGCGAGCTGCTGGAGGGGATGCCAAGACGCCAAGTGATGACATTCCAGAAAATGGCGCCCATCAGGGCGCCGAAGATCACTGTGTCATTGATGATATTGGCGTCCACGATGCCGGTGCCGACGGTTTTGGCGACATGCAGACCAAAGACGAAAAAAGCCACGAAGTTAAACGTTGCGGCCAGAGCGACGGCCGTTTGAGGTGACAGAACGCGGGTCGAGACAATTGTGGCAATTGAATTGGCCGCGTCATGCAGGCCGTTCAGAAAATCAAAAAGCAGCGCCGTGATGACAAGAACGATCAGCACCACATCGACGGAGATTTCCATCTGGGTCAGACACTTTCGATCAGGATACCGCTGACGCGATTGGCGACATCTTCAAAACGATCCAGCACTTTTTCAAGGTGATCGTAGATTTCTGCGCCCACGATATAGGCCATAGGGCTTTTCTCGCCATAGGCCAGAAAGAGTGCCCGAATGCCCTGATCATAGAGTTCATCGGATTTGCCTTCGAGGGCGATGACTTCTTCAACAATGGTGGTGAGACGCGCGGCATTGACGGAAAGGGCGCCCAGAAGACCGACTGCTTCGGCGGTCAGTTCAGAGGCGCGAACGATGACATCGCCCAGCCTCTCCATTTCAGGGTGGAAGGATTGCACACCGAAAATCGAGATCGCCTTGGCGGTTTTCTGCATCTGGTCGATGGAATCATCCATCGCATTGATGAGGTCTTTGATGTCGCTACGATCAAAGGGGGTAATGAAGGAGCGGCGAACCGAGAGCAAGACCTCGGCCGCGATGGAATCGGCCTGTTCTTCGTAGAGACGAATTTTATCGCAGCCCTCTGCGGCCGAAACACGCCCGTGCAACAGGTCGCGCAGGGAAAGCGCGCCCGACACCAGCGTATCCGCATGGCGCGTAAACATGGGGAAGAAATTGTCTTCCCGGGGCATTAAGGCCTGAAACCACTTGAGCATGTAAGCCCTCAGCCTGTTTGCAGTATTTGGTGGGTGATGAAGGACTCGAACCTTCGACCCGCTGATTAAGAGTCAGCTGCTCTACCATCTGAGCTAATCACCCGAAGGGCGGGCATATAACAGAGGGGTATGGGGGTGTCCAGAAAGCAGATTGTGGACAAGTCTGAGCCTAAATCATGCCGCTGGAATGGCGCGGAACCTCGACCTGACGGTGAATATGAACACTCATCAAGAGGCCAAACCCTACCATCACGGTCAGCATGGCGCTGCCGCCATAGGAGACCAGCGGCATGGGGATGCCGACCACGGGAATCAGGCCCATGACCATGAGGCCGTTGATCATGATGTAGAAAAAGAAGTTGAGCGTGCCCCCCATGGCCACCAGACGCCCGAACTGGCTGCGGGAGCTCATGGCGATGCGGATGCCGTAGAAAATCACCGATGCGAATAAGATCAGAAGCAGTATGCTGCCTAGAAAGCCGAATTCTTCGCCCAATGTGGTGAAGATGAAATCGGTCTCCTTTTCAGGCAGGAAATTGAGCCTGCTCTGGGTGCCGCCCAGAAAACCTTTGCCACTAAAACCACCGGAGCCGATGGCGATTTTGGCCTGTGTGATATTCCAGCCTGCGCCCAGCGCATCGTCCTGCGGATTGAGGAAGGTAAGGACGCGGCGGCGCTGGTAATCATGCATGAATTGCCATGCCACGGGTATCGCACCCGCCACGGCAAGCAGGGCTGGCACGATCCAGCGCCAAGATAGGCCGGCCAGAAAAAGCAGGCTGCATCCTACAAGGCCGAGAATAGTGGCGGTGCCAAGATTTGGCTGGATCAGCACCAGCACGGCGGGCAAGGCGATCATGCCCAATGGAATGATAAGTTTTTTAGGCTTTGAGATGTCTTCCGCCCCGATACCATGGAGGTAGCGCGCCAAGGCCAGAACGAGTGTGAGTTTCATCAATTCGGATGGCTGTATTTGCACGGGCCCCAGGGCGATCCAGCGCTGCGCCCCCATGCCGATCTGCCCCATGGATTCCACAGCGAGGAGCAATAGTAGCGCCATGCCATAGGCAGGATAGGCAAGGCCCATCCAGACGCGAATATCGACCACCGCCACAGTGATCAGTAAGACCAGCCCGATGGCAAATCGGATCATTTGCGGCCCGGCCCAAGGCGAGAAGCTGCTTCCCGCAATGGAATAGAGCATTGCGAAACCTGCACCGGCGATGACGGTGATGAGGAGCACAAAACCCCAGTTCAATTCCATCAACTTTTCGCTGATGCTGAGCGGCCTGCGGCTGGCAAGATAATGTGTGCTCATCAACTGCGCCCATGGGTGGAGGCGTCGGCTGCGGAGGAGGGATAGGCGGTGGGGCGGCTCAGTGGATCGCGCTGTTGTGCGAACCGCAAGATATCGCGTGCCATTTTAACCTGCATATGGCCCGCGATGGCACCATGCTCGACAATGACCGCCAAGGCGTAACGCGGATTTACTATGGGCGCGAAGGCCGTGAACAAGGCATGGTCACGTAATCGCCAAGGCAATTGTTCATTTTTCAGCACACCGCGGGCACGTTCCTCGCGGGTGATGACGCGGACCTGTGCGGTGCCGGTTTTGCCGGCCATTTCCAGACCGGGTTCGGTGATGCGCGAATTATAGCCTGTGCCGCCCGGTTCATTGACCGTGGCATCCATGCCCTGACGCACGGCGTCTAAAGCCCTGGCAGAGAATATCATGGGCGGGGTTGGTTCAGGATGGGTGAGGACACCGCCAATACTATGGGCGATGCGCGGCAGGACGGCTTTGCCGCTGGCGATACGGGCGGTCATGGTGCAGAGCTGAAGTGGGGTTGAGAGCACATAGCCCTGCCCGATCGCGGTCACCAATGTTTCGCCATGCTGCCATGAGCCGCCGATTTTTTGCTGCTTCCATTTACGGCCCGGAATGGCGCCACCGCGTTCGCCGGGGAGTTCTATGCCCGTAGCTTTTCCCAAACCGAATGCATAGGACGCTTGTTCGAGGCGATCTATGCCGAGGCGGCGCGCGACTTCGTAGAAATAGACATCGCAGGATTGTTTGATTGCATCGCGCAGATTGACCATTCCGTGGCCGCCACGTTTCCAGCAATGAAATTTGTGATTACCTAAGGTCATATGCCCCGGGCAAAAGACCGTGAGATCCGGTGTTACCACACCTGCATCTACCGCCGCGGCGGCCACCACACATTTATAGGTTGAGCCAGGCGGATAAACGCCGCCCAATGCTTTGTTCAGCAGAGGCTTGTGATCATTGGTGGTGAGTTCGCGCCAATCCTTGCCGGAGATACCGACATTGAACAGATTAGGATCGAAACCGGGCGTTGAGCTGAGGGCCAGAATATCGCCATTGTCGCAATCCATCACGACACAAGCGGCACTTTCAGTGCCTAATGTTTGATTGGTAAAATATTGTAATTCGCGGTCGATGGTCAGATGGACATCATGGCCGGGCTTGGCAGGGTCGCGGCTTAATTCGCGGATTACGCGGCCATGGGCATTGACTTCGACGCGGCTGACGCCCGGACGACCGCGTATTTGTTTGTCGAATTCGCGTTCGATGCCGCGTTTGCCATTGCGGAAGCCCGGCAGACTGAGCAATGGATCACGGTCATCCTTTTTATCTTCAACACTGACCGCTGCGACATAACCCAGAATATGGACCGCTTCGTCGCCGAAGGGATAGGCACGCGTTTGGCCAACATCGGGCTGTACGCCGGGCAGATAGGGCATGCGCAGATTGACGGCGGAAAATTCTTCCCATGTCAGATTTTCTGCGACGACAACTGGCGTGGAGCGGCGCTTCTGGGATGTTTCGCGCAGGATACGCTCATATTGGCGGTCTGTGATCGGGATGAGTTTTCTCAACGCGTCCACCACATCGTTTGAGCCGGACATTTGCTCGGGCACGAGAAGCAGGCGGTAATTGCGCCGGTCATTGGCAAGTTCGACGCCAAAGCGATCCAGGATGCGACCTCGCGATGGGGCGATCAGTCTTTCGCTAATGCGATTTTCCTCGGCCTGCGTCATAAATTGCTCGTGGTCGAGGATTTGTAATTGATAGAGCCGCCCGGCAAGAACGGAAAATACGGCTGTCATACCGCCGGCTGCGATCAGCGTGCGTCGTGAGAATGTGGCGTAACGGCTTTTATCCTTGCGGTCGAAGATGGGCATCAGGGCACCGCCCTTGCTGCACCGATCATACGGCGGTGGATAACGCCCAGCACATAGCCCGTGGGCGCATAGAGCAGGACTGTGCAACTGAAGACGCCGACAACAGGCGCCACGGGCATGAGTTCACGGTAATAGAGTGCAGCCAGCAGCCATGCACAGACATGCGCGATCAATGCGACTAGGCCAAAGCCTAAGATGGCAGCCCAACTGGAGAGGCCCGCGAAAGCCTCGCGCTGGCGGTCGACGATTGCATAGGCGGCGATGAAGGAGGCCGCCCAGATTCCCGGCGGAGAGCCTGAGAGGAGATCTTGAAAGAGACCAAGAACGAAAGCGGCGAGAGGCGGCATGAGGTCGGGGCGGACGAGGCACCAGAAATAT
This sequence comes from uncultured Rhizobium sp., assembly GCA_964580115.1. Lineage (GTDB taxonomy): Bacteria > Pseudomonadota > Alphaproteobacteria > Micropepsales > Micropepsaceae > Rhizomicrobium. The sequence goes on along the minus strand of CAZOJG010000012.1, from coordinate 15,061 downwards.
AGCGGCATGAGACCAAGCAAAGCGGGGGGGAGTATGCCCCCGCTGAACGAGATGGGAATATTGGCGAGACTGATCGCCAAGACACCGCACAAAAAGGGGATCAGGCTGACCACCACCCAACCGAACAGACCTGCGCGTTCCATTCAGCTTACTCGCTGCTGTCTTGCTGGGGCGGGATGGTTTCCTGCATCACTGGTTCAACAAGTGGCGGTGGCGGCGGAAGATCGGCAGGTGATGGCGCAGTGGGTTGTTCAGGGAAGCCTTTGAAGTCGATCACTTCAACATCGCTGCCGCTGCGGGCATCGGCATAGAGCGCCACACGATAGCGGCCATTTTTGATGAGGACCGTGCCAACCGGGAGGCCCGGTGGCAGCAGGCCGCCATCGCCCGAGGTGACGATAAGATCACCCGATTTGATATTGGCGCGCTGTGAGAGCGTTTCCAGCCCCGGAAATTCGCTATTATTGCCGACCACAATCGCCTGGGCATTCTGGGCACCGATGGTGACGGGGATCCGGCTATTGATGTCTTTCAGCGGTATCACCCAGGACGTGCTTTCGCCCGCCACGAGGATGCGACCGACAAGGCCACGCGCATCGAGAACCGCTTCACCGGGCTGCACGCCATGGGCCTTGCCGGCATTGAGGATCATCGTATCAAGAAATGGGCGACCACCGCGGCCAATGACATGGGCGAGGACAGAGCCTGCCTCGCGATTGGGGACGGCGTGGAGCAGGCGCTCGTAATTGGCGACACGGCTTTGCAATTGCATGGCCACACCCTGCCATTGGCGCAGGCGGGCATTTTCTTCTTTCAGGCGGAGATTTTCGTCATAGACCGTGAAGATCGAACCGATATTGCCGAGCCAGCGATTAAGGCCCTGAAAAGGGGCTTCGACCGCGGTAAGCAAGGGCGCAGTGGCATCGCTGATACGGGCGCGGGCTTGATCGAACAGATTTACGTCGGCACGGCTGAGCATCAGGAGTGAGAGGGCAAGGACTCCAAAGACCACGAGGGGGATGCGACTATCCCCCCTGATCCGTGCGTTCCTCAAAAGCCCGTTCACCATGATGCCTTTGCGCTTAGAATGCGGTTGAGAGGATGTGCCTCATACCTTTCGAATTTTCCAATACGCGCCCTGTGCCCAAGGCCACGCAGGAAAGCGGGTCGTCCGCGATGCTGACAGGCAGGCCCGTGGCGTCACGCAATACGCGATCGAGATTATTCAGCAAGGAGCCGCCGCCGGTGAGGACGATGCCCTTGTCGACGATATCCGCCGCGAGTTCGGGCGGGGTGGCTTCGAGCGCCACTTTCACCGCTTCGACGATGGCACCTACTGGTTCGTTCATCGCTTCGGCGATCTGACGTTCGGTGATGGTGATTTCCTTGGGCACACCGTTCAACAGGTCACGGCCCTTGATGTCGATCGATTTGCCTGCGCCCATTTCAGGGGCAGCGGCGGTGCCGACTTCTTTTTTGATCCGTTCGGCGCTGGATTCACCGATCAGCAGATTAAGGTTACGACGAATATAGCCGATAATGGCTTCATCCATCTTGTCGCCGCCGACGCGGACCGAGCGCGAATAAACAATACCGCCCAGCGAGAGCACCGCCACTTCGGTGGTGCCGCCGCCTATATCGACGATCATCGAGCCGGTGGGTTCAGAGACCGGGAGGCCCGCGCCTATTGCGGCGGCCATCGGTTCCTCGATCAGAAAGACCCGGCGGGCACCGGCGGAGAGCGCCGATTCCTGAATGGCGCGGCGTTCCACAGCGGTGGAGCCAGACGGCACGCAGACAATGATCATGGGATTGGCGAAAGAGCGCCGGTTATGCACTTTGCGAATGAAATGTTTGATCATTTCTTCCGCGATTTCGAAATCGGCGATCACACCGTCGCGCATGGGACGGATGGCTTCGATATTGCCGGGGGTGCGCCCCAGCATCATCTTGGCGTCATTACCGACCGCACGAACTTGTTTTTTGCCGCCCTTGCTCATCATAGCAACGACAGACGGTTCGTTCAGAACAATGCCCCGCCCTTTTACATAGACAAGTGTGTTCGCAGTCCCGAGATCTATGGCCATATCGCTCGACAAAACGCCGAGGAGACTATTGAACATTCCTACCCGTTACCCCTTCTGAGGCATGCCCGTAACCTGACCGTGATGTGCAGCCCCGGCCGAAGCCGGGGCTGAAATTCATCTTGCGACAGTCAAAGCTTCAGGTGCCTGCTTTTCACGTTTTACCAAGAGTTTGTTCAGAGCATTCACATAGGCATAGGCGGCGGCGACCAATGTGTCGGTATCCGAACCTTTACCTGTAACCGTGCGGCCGTTTTCTTCCAGACGCACGCTGACCGTGGCTTGTGCATCTGTTCCTTCGGTGACGGCACCGACCTGAAACAATTGCAGCGAAGCCGGATGCGGGTAGAGCGTACGGATGCCGTTGAAAATTGCATCCACCGCGCCATCGCCGGTGCTTTTGGTGCTGCGCTCCTCGCCCGCGACGGACAGGGTCAGTTCGGCGGAAGGCTGGATGCCGACACCGGCTTCCACCCTGAGCGCCTTGACCAAGATCGCATCATGGCCACGCATCACCTCATCGTCGACAAGGGCGATAATATCCTCGTCGAAGACATGTTTCTTTTTGTCAGCCAGCGCCTTGAAGCGTTTGAACGCATCGGCGAAGGCCTGATCCTCCAGCTTGTAGCCCATGCTTTCCAGCTTATCGCGGAAGGCGTGACGGCCCGACAATTTGCCCAGCACCAGCGAGGTCGCCCGCACGCCGACATCTTCGGGGCGCATGATCTCGTAGGTTTCGACATTCTTCAGCATGCCGTCCTGATGGATGCCGGATTCATGGCTGAAGGCATTTTTGCCGACGATGGCTTTATTGTACTGGACGGGGAAGCCCGTGACATTCGACACCAGCTTTGAAGCCCGGGTCAGCATCTGGGTCTGGATGCCGGTGGTGAAGGCCATGGCGTCCTTGCGAACTTTCAAGGCCATGACGATTTCTTCCAACGCGGCATTCCCGGCGCGTTCGCCAATCCCATTGATCGTGCATTCCACCTGACGGGCACCGCCGATGATGCCGGCCAGCGAATTTGCCACCGCCAAGCCCAGATCGTTGTGACAATGGGTGGAGAAAATCACCTTGTCGGAATCCGGCACGCGGTTACACAGCATTTTGATCAGTTCGACATATTCCTGTGGGGTCGTATAGCCGACCGTATCGGGAATATTGATCGTGGTGGCGCCGCTGCGGATGGCCACATCCACAGCCTGACACAGGAAATCCACTTCGGTGCGGGTGGCGTCTTCGGCGCTCCATTGCACGTCATCGGTGAGATTGCGCGCCCGCGTGACCGAAGCACCAATCGCATCCAGCACCGCATTGGGCCCCATTTGCAGCTTGTGCTTCATATGGACGGGGCTGGTGGAGATAAAAGTGTGGATGCGGAAACGGCGGGCGGGTTTCAAGGCTTCGCCGGCACGATCAATGTCTTTGAAGCCCGCGCGCGACAGACCACAGATCACAGCATTCTTGCTGCGTTTGGCGATTGTGTTGACCGCCTCGAAATCACCGATCGAGGAAATGGGGAAGCCGGCTTCGATAATATCGACGCCCATCTCATCCAGCATTTCGGCGATTTCTATTTTTTCTTCGAGTGTCATGGCTGCGCCGGGAGATTGCTCGCCGTCGCGCAACGTAGTGTCGAAAATTCGAATGCGGTTTGTATCTGATATATTTGTCATAGCTACGCTGGTCCTTGCATACGCCGCTCGGGCGGCTTCGATCGCTCCTTGGTCATGCAGATCCCCTAAACACCTGACCACACCTATGCGTGGTCAATAGCGCCTAGGGGCAACTAAGGAGGAGAAGCGCGCTAAGCGAGGAACCAGCCTGACGAGGGCGCATGCAAACATAGGCGGCAAAACCGCCTGTCCTGTTTGCACTGTTCGCACTACCTGTCATCACCGAGTCGCCGTTTTTTCGCGTAAGCTATGGTTGTAATCGCTGCACTTCTTAAACGCCCTTCAGGCATTAAGCTAAAGAAATGGGCTTAAGGGTGCGTAAATGCAACCGTTTTCCAATTCCTGCACGGCTTTTTTTACGCTGTTTTACCATCTTTAAGCAAGGGTGGTTGACAGTGATTACATTTCCTTATTGGGCTTAATCGCGCCAGAAACCTGTCTTGCGCGGGCCCTTGCCTCGTCGATCGTTGCGCCGCGCGCCAGGCCGACGCCCATACGGCGCTTTGTGAAAGATTCAGGCTTGCCGAAGAGGCGCAGTTCGCTGCCTTCCACCGCGAGGGCCTGATCCAGCCCTTCAAAGCTGATATGGGGGGCATCCACCCCGCCATAGATCACTGATGAGGCGCCCGGGCCTATGGCGGTGATATCCACCGGGAGCCCCAGAATGGCGCGGGCATGGAGGGCAAATTCGCTTTGCATCTGGCTGACCAGTGTGACCAGCCCCGTATCATGCGGGCGGGGGCTGACTTCGGAAAACCAGACCTGATCGCCCCGGATGAATAATTCCACCCCGAATACACCCCAGCCGCCCAAAGCTTCGGTGATTTTGCCCGCCATATCGCGGGCGAGAATCATGGCTATTTTGCTGACCGGCTGGGGCTGCCAGGATTCGATATAATCGCCATCGCCTTGCAGATGACCGATGGGATCGCAGAAATATGTGCCCTGTTTGCTGCGGACGGTGAGCAGGGTGATCTCGAAATCGAAGCTGACCTCGCCTTCCACGATGATGCGGGCTTCGCGGACCCGGCCCGCGCTGAGTGCTTTTTCCCAGGCGGGGTCTATATCATCGGCGGATTTGAGGCGGCTCTGGCCCTTGCCCGAAGAGGACATCACCGGCTTCACGAAGCAGGGATAGCCGATATTTGCGACAGCCTGTTCCAGCTCGGCTTGCGAGGAGCAGAAGGCATAAGGTGAGACCGGCAGGCCCAGCTCTTCGGCGGCGAGGCGGCGGATGCGTTCCCGGTTCATCGTGATATGGGCGGCGCGGGCGGTGGGGATGACCCGGGCGAGGCCTTCTTCCTCGATCTTCACCAATTCGGCGGTGGCGATGGCTTCGATCTCGGGCACGATGAGATGGGGGCGTTCGGCCTCGACCAGAGCGCGCAGGGCGGCGGGGTCGGTCATATCGATCACATGGGCGCGATGGGCCACCTGCTGGGCGGGGGCTCCGGCATAACGATCGACCGCGATGGTCTCAACCCCGAGGCGTTGCAGCTCGATCACCACTTCCTTGCCCAGCTCGCCTGAGCCCAGAAGCATGACACGGGTTGCTGTGGGGGAGTTGGGGGTGCCGAGGCGCATAATTCTACAGTCCGTATTTGTTTTGGGATTTTTGCATACCCCCTCCCCCCCCTTTTTGCCAGTGAACGGGTTTGGGGCGAGGGGTTGCGCCACCCCTTATAAGGCCTGTGGGCCGGTGTTCGATAAAGGATCAGAAAAAAGGCCCTCAATACGATTTGTATTGAGGGCCTGATCCCGATGCGCCGAGGCGGGCAGCGCGCCCGCCATGGGACAGTTTAGTTCTTTGCTTGATCGACCAGTTTGTTTTTGGCGATCCATGGCATCATGCCGCGTAATTTGGCGCCGACATCTTCGATCGGATGGGCGGCGGCGCGGGCGCGGGTGGCTTTGAAGCTGGCTTGGCCGGCTTTGTTTTCCAGCACCCAGTCGCGGGCGAAACGGCCGGACTGAATGTCTTCAAGCACGCGCTTCATTTCGGCTTTGGTTTCCGGCGTGATGATGCGCGGGCCGGTGACATATTCGCCATATTCAGCCGTGTTGGAGATGGAATAGTTCATATTCGCGATGCCGCCTTCATAGATCAGGTCGACGATCAGCTTCACTTCGTGGAGACATTCGAAATAGGCCATTTCCGGGGCGTAACCGGCTTCGACCAGGGTTTCGAAACCAGCGCGGATCAATTCGACCACGCCGCCGCACAGCACGGCCTGTTCGCCGAACAGATCGGTTTCGCATTCTTCGCGGAAATTGGTTTCGATCACGCCGGCGCGGCCACCACCGATGGCGCTGGCATAGGCGAGGCCGAGTTCCTGTGCATTACCGCTGGCATTCTGATGCACGGCGATAAGGCAGGGCACGCCGCCGCCTTTTTGATATTCGCCGCGAACCGTGTGGCCCGGACCTTTGGGCGCGACCATCGCGATGTCGAGATCGGGGCGCGGTTCGATCAGTTTGAAATGGACGTTGAAGCCATGGGCGAAGAACAGGGCCGCGCCTTGTTTCATATTGGGGGCGAGATCGTTTTTATAAATGTCGGCCTGCAATTCGTCCGGTGTGACCATCATCATCACATCGGCCCATTTGGCGGCGTCGGCATTGGACATGACCTTGAAGCCTGCGGCTTCAGCTTTTTGCGCCGACGGGCCGGGACGGGCCGCGATGACCACATCTTTCACGCCGCTGTCGCGCATGTTCAGCGCATGGGCATGGCCCTGGCTGCCGAAACCGATGATGGCAACTTTCTTGCCCTTGATCAGATTAAGATCGGCATCCCGATCGTAGTAAACGCGCATTTCATCCTCGCTTGCTGTGCTGACCCGGATCGGGCTGTGTTACCAATTCGGCGCGTCCCCTGCGCCAGCTGGGCGGCCGGGTCAAGCCCGGACCGTGAAAAAGGGCTACATGGGCTCCGGGCCACGGGAAATGGCGGCGACCCCGGTGCGGGAGACGTCTACCAGACCCAAGGGGCGCATCAGATCGATGAAATTATCGATCTTGGCGGGCGCGCCGGTGATTTCGAAGACGAAGCTGCCATGGGTTGTGTCGACGATATGGGCGCGGAAAATTTCGGAAATCCGCATGGCTTCCACCCGCTTGTCGCCGACGCCCGTGACTTTCACGAGCGCCATTTCGCGTTCGACGCCGGGGCGGTCTTTCGTCCAGTTGGAGACGCGATGCACCGGGATCAGACGTTTGATCTGGGCTTCGATCTGTTCGATCACTTCGGGTGTGCCGGAGGTGACAATGGTGATACGGCTGGTATGGGCCGCCGCATCGACTTCGGCGACGGTGAGGCTTTCAATATTATAGCCGCGGCCCGAGAACAGGCCGACGACGCGCGCGAGCACGCCTGCTTCATTATCGACCAGAATGGCGATGGTGTGGGTTTGAACAGACATCAGACCAACATCTTTCCTTCTTCGCTGACTTCCGTGGCTTCGTCATCCGCATCGGACAGCACCATTTCGTTATGGGGCGCGCCCGAATAGATCATGGGATAGCAATTTTCTTTCGGATCGACGCGGCAATCGAACAGGACGGGGCGTTTGACCGAGATCATTTCATTGATCCTGGCGTCCAGTTCATCGGGCGTTTCGGCGCGTATGCCCACGCAACCGAAAGCTTCGGCCATTTTTACGAAATCCGGCAGGGCTTCGGAATAGGAATGGGAATAGCGGCCACCATGCAGCAATTGCTGCCATTGGCGCACCATGCCCATATATTGATTGTTCAGAATGAAAATCTTGATCGGCAGATCATACTGAACCGCTGTCGACATTTCCTGCATGGTCATTTGCACGCTGGCTTCGCCTGCGATGTCGATCACCAGCGCATCGGGATGGGCCATCTGCACGCCCAGCGCCGCGGGCAGGCCATAGCCCATCGTGCCAAGGCCGCCACTGGTCATCCAGTGATTGGGGTCTTCAAATTTAAACCGCTGGGCGGCCCACATTTGATGCTGGCCGACTTCGGTGGTGATGAATGTGTTATGCTTGCGCGTGAGTTCATAGAGGCGGTCAATCGCATGTTGCGGTTTGATCACCGTGCTGGAATTTTTGAACGACAGGGATTTTTTGCCGCGCCATTGTTCGATCTGCGCCCACCATTCTTTCAGCGCCGGGGCATCCACCTTGCGTTTCTGGGTTTTCCAGAAATGCAGCATTTCGCGGATGGCCTTGGCTGCGTCGGCCACGATGGGGACATCGACACGGACATTTTTATTGATCTGGGCCGCGTCGATATCGAGATGAATTTTTTTGGAATTGGGTGAGAAGGCGTCGATACGGCCTGTGACGCGGTCGTCGAAGCGCGCGCCAAGGCAGATCATCACATCGCAATCATGCATGGCGAGATTGGCTTCATAGGTGCCGTGCATGCCCAACATGCCGAGCCATTTGGGGTCGGATGCGGGGAAGGCGCCGAGGCCCATCAGCGTGGAGGTGACCGGGAAGCCTGTGACATGGGCCAGTTCGCGCAGCAATTTGCTGGCTTCGGGACCGGAATTGATGATGCCGCCGCCGGAATAGATGATGGGGCGCTTGGCATTGGCCATGAGGTCGATGGCTTTGACGATGGCGGAGAGATCGGGTTCGCTTTTGGGCTTATAGGTGCGATGGGCCACGTTTTGCGGGCCGACATAGCCACCCTTGCGGAACTGCACGTCTTTGGGGATGTCGACAACCACCGGGCCGGGGCGGCCCGTGGTGGCGATCTGGAAAGCTTCGTGGATGACGCGCGGTAATTCGTTCACGTCTTTCACGAGCCAGTTATGTTTGGTGCAGGGGCGCGTGATGCCGATTGTATCGCATTCCTGAAACGCATCATTGCCGATCAGATGGGTGGCGACCTGCCCTGTCAGCACGACCAGCGGAATGGAATCCATCAGCGCATCGGTGAGGCCGGTGACAGCATTGGTGGCACCGGGACCGGAGGTCACCAGCACGACGCCCGGCTTGCCGGTGGAGCGAGCATAGCCTTCGGCTGCATGGGTCGCGCCCTGTTCATGACGGCACAGGACATGGATGATTTCATCATCGGCGAAGAGCGCATCATAGATGGGGAGGACCGCGCCGCCGGGATATCCGAAAATATGGCTGACGCCCTGATCCTTCAGGGCGCGGATGATCATTTCCGCGCCGCTTAATTCGGCGATATTCATTGTCGTGTCCTTGTCCATCGCGGGACGCCTTTCAACTTACAGAAAACCAGGAATGCAAGGCCCAAAATGCGAAAGGGGCGTTTGACGCCCCTTGTTCGCAGACCACCACTCGGAAAAACGAGACCTAGTCTCGCCCCGGCGGCGGTTTGGTTACTACGAGCAATGCAGACACGGGATTTCCCCTTGAGATTGTGCAGCGCAAACTATGGCGGGGAAGATGCACAGTCAAGCAATTATCGAGTGAGTCGCGTAAGGATTTGCGCAATATTATTGCGCAAATCATGATCTATCAGCCAGATCCAATCAGCCATCCTGTTGCGAAACCACGTTGATTGGCGCTTGGCATATTGTCTTGTGGCGATGACCACGGCCTGTTCGGTTTGCCCCGCGTCACAGCGCCCCTCCAGCTGATCCCACAGGGCGCGCAGGCCCAGAATTTTGCCGGCGGGGAGCGTTTCGTCCAGACCGGTCAGGGCCTTTGCTTCTTCCAGCACACCTTCGGACAGCATGGTTTGATAGCGCTGCTGAATACGCGGATGGAGAATGGGGCGCGGGGGATCGAGGACAAAGCCCCGCGTGGTGAGGCCGCCCAATACAGGGGTGCCGCTATCTTTTTGCCAGTCGGTGATGGAGCGGCCCGTGGCCTCCAACACCGTATAGGCGCGTAAGATTCGCTGGCTGTCGCTGGGGCGCAGGCGGGCGGCGGTTTGCGGATCGCGCTGCTGTAATTTGGCGTGGAAAGCTTCGGGGCCGATCAGATGTAACTGGTATTGGGCGGCAGCCTGAATATGCGGCGGGACGAGTGGGATTTCCGACAAGCCGTCTGTCAATACGCTGAAATAGAGGCCGGTGCCGCCGACAAAGATGGGCAGGCGGCCCGATTGGCGGACCTGATCGAGGGCGGTTTGGGCATCTTTCAGATAGCGGCCCGCGGAATAGCGTTCCTTTACGCTGACATGGCCATAGAGAAGGTGCGGAGCGCGGGCCATATCGGCGTCGGGCGGGCGGGCTGTCAGGATGCGTAGCTCCTGATAGACCTGCATGGAATCGCAATTGATCAGCGTGCCATTCAGGGCTTCTGCAACGGCCAGTGCTGTTGCTGACTTGCCGCTGGCCGTTGGCCCTGCAATAAGCACCGCATCCACGCCCATCACGCAACACGTCCCATGGAATGAAGATGGAATTTCCTTTCACGCTGAATGTCATAGGCGCGGGCGCGGCACAATATGCCAGCGCCATTGCTACATCTGTTGCAGGTCTAGGGCAGATGGGGGAAATCCGCTGGTTAGCGCCCGAACGGGCCTTTGATCTGCCGTTTCAGGGTGATGGGGTGAAGATGGTGGCCATGGCGCGGACCGTGGCGCCGGGGCTGGACATCAATGTGCTGCCGCGCGCGGGGCGTCGTAAAAAGCTGCTGGTGGCGGATATGGATTCGACCATCATCACCTGTGAATGTCTGGATGAGATTGCCGATGCGGTGGGGTTCAAGCCGCAGGTCGCCGCGATTACCGAGCGGGCCATGGCGGGCGAGATTGAATTCGCCCCTGCCCTGCGCGAGCGCGTGGCGCTGTTGAAAGGTCTGCCGGTGCATCGGCTGGCGCGGGTTTATGGCGAGCGGGTGCGGCTGACGCCGGGGGCGCGGGCGCTGGTCGCCACGATGAAAGCCCATGGCGCGGCCTGTGTTCTGGTTTCGGGCGGCTTCACCTTTTTCACCGGACGGGTGGCGGAGGATGTCGGCTTCGACAGCAATTTCGGCAATGTGCTGCTGGATGATGGCACGCATTTGACCGGGCTGGTGGAGGAGCCGATTCTGGGCCGTGAAGCCAAACTGGCGACACTGGAAAAAGAAGTAGCAGAGCGGGGGCTTATCTTTGAGGAAAGCCTTGCTGTCGGTGACGGGGCCAATGATCTGGATATGATCCGCCGTGCCGGACTGGGCGTGGCCTATCATGCCAAGCCTGTGGTCAGCGATGCCGCCGCAGCGCGCGTTGAGTTCAACGATCTGACCGCCCTGCTCTATTTGCAGGGTTATACGGAGGCGCAGATCGTTGCGGGATAGTCTTTTAGACTAGTTCAGCTTCAGGGCTACGAAGCTCATCTGGCCGCCGCGGTTGATTAAGAAGACCTCGACCTTGCGGCCGGCTTTGGCGTCATCTTCCACTTTTTTGATGACATCGGCGGGGCTGCGGACCGGTTGATTTTGCACTTCGACGATAATGTCGCCCGCGCGCAGATTTTTTTCGGCGGCAGCACTGGCCGAGGCAATGTCGGTAATCAGGACGCCTTGAACATTGCCGGGCAGATTATACTGGCGACGACTTAATTCATCGAGCATGGCTGTTTGGATGCCGAGCTGGGCCAATTTGGATTTGGGTTTTTGCGCAGGTTGTGCCGGGTTTTTCTGGCCTTGTATATTGGCGCGCGCCGGTTTTGGATCCTGATTTTCCAGACGGGCGACGGTGAGTTTTAGCCTTTGTTTTTGGCCTTTGCGCAGCACATCGACATTCACGGTTTTACCAGCGGGCGTATCGGCCACGATACGCGGCAGGGCGCGGTTATCGGCGATGGGGCGATTGTCGAAGGCGGTGATCACATCACCGTTTTTCAGACCGGCCTTGGCGGCGGGGCCATTGGCATCAACGCTGGCAATGAGTGCGCCGGATGCATTGGAAAGGCCCAGCCCCTGGGCGATTTCTGGCGTGATCTGCTGGATGCTGACGCCCACCCAGCCGCGCCGCGTGCCGCCGAACTGGCGCAATTGAGCGATGACTTCTTTGGCGAGATTGGAGGGGATGGAAAAGCCGATACCGACTGAGCCGCCGGTGGGGGAAAAAATGGCGGAATTCACCCCGACCACATTGCCATCCATATCGAAGAGCGGGCCGCCGGAATTGCCGCGATTGATCGGTGCATCGGTTTGCAGGAAATCGTCATAGGGACCGGCATTGATATCGCGGTTGCGGGCGGAGACGATGCCCGCGGTGACGGTGCTGCCAAGGCCAAAGGGATTGCCGATGGCGATCACCCAATCACCGACGCGGGCCTTATCGGAATTGCCGAGTTTGGTGGCGGGCAATGGTTTGCTGGAAGTGACCTTGAGCAAAGCGAGATCGGTTTTTTCATCGCGGCCAACAAGGCGGGCTGGCAGTGAGGTGCCGTCATTCAAGGTGACGGTGATCTGATCCGCTTCGGCGATGACGTGATTATTGGTGACCACAAAGCCAGACGGATCGATGATGAAACCGGAGCCAAGCGAGGTGACATGGCGCGGCAGGCTGCGATTATTTTGCAGAAAATCCTTGAACAGGTCTTCCAGTGGCGAGCCGGGCGGCACATCGGGGAGGGAGAGTTTTGGCCCCGTCGCCTTCATGGTTTGGGAGGTCGAAATATTGACCACGGTGGGCAGCAATTGATTGGCCAGTTCGGCGAAAGAGGCCGGGGCCGGGCGCGCCAGTACCATTGAAGCCGGGGCGAGGCCCAGCGAAAGACCGAGTGCCAATGCTTTGAGGGAAAAACAGGAGAAACGCATACAAGGCTGCCTGTGCAGAATCGTATGTGAGCATAGGGCAAAGACCTGACATGCAAAGGGGACCGCTGCGGCTTTTGCGACGATCCCCTTTTATTTTAGGCCGTTTAATTCAATCCGGGCTTTAGCGAGAGCCTGAGGACTGGAAGAAGCGGAAGAATTCGCTATCGGGCGTGATGATCAGCGAGGTTGTGTCGCTGGGCATCGCGTCCTGATAGGCCTGCAAGGAGCGATAGAAGGCGAAGAAATTGGGATCCTGATTATAGGCGGCGGCGAGGACCCGGGTTTTTTCGGCATCGCCCTGACCACGCTGGATTTGCGATTCGCGTGTTGCCTCGGCTGTAAGGACCGTGACTTCACGTTCGGCGCGGGCGCGGACGCGTTGGGAGATTTCTTCACCTTCAGCGCGGAACTCATTGGCTTCGCGCTTACGTTCCTGCTGCATGCGGCCATAGATGGCCTGACTGTTCTGGGTCGGCAGATCAGCGCGGCGGATGCGAACATCCACCATCTGAATGCCATATTCCCCGGCATCCCGATTGATTTCATCGCGGATGGCCACCATCAGCTCGGCGCGTTTGCCGGAGAGCATAGCGGCGAAGCTTTGCGACCCCAGCACGCGACGAACGTCGGAAGACAGGATCGGGGCCAGACGGACCCGGGCCGTGTTTTCGTCCCGCAGCGTTTGATAGAAGCGCAAGGGATCGGTGATGCGCCAGCGGGCAAAGGCATCGACCACGAGGCGCTTCTTATCCTGTGCGATGACTTCTTCGGCTGGGGCTTCCAGATTCAGCAATTGCTTGGGCAGGAACTGGATCTGTTGCAAGAAGGGAATCTTGGCATGCAGGCCCGGTTCGGTGACCAGCTTTTGCGGCGCACCGAATTGCAGGACCACGACCTGTTCACGCGGGTTCACCGTATAGAGGGAGAACATCGCGAGAATAACGAGTATGCCGACGACAATGCCGCCGAAAGTGAGAGCTGTGCGGTTCATTTCTCGCTGCCTCCGCTATTGGTGGCACCTTCGGTCACGCTGACATTGCGTGTGGCGGTGGGTTTGAGTTCGGACAAGGGCAGATAGGGCACGACACCCTTTACGCTATTGTCGATCACCACCTTATTCGTCGGGCCGAGCACCTGGCTCATGGTTTCGAGATACATGCGGCGGCGCGTGACTTCGGGCGCTTTGCGATATTCCTCATAGACCGAGATAAAACGCTTGGCGTCACCACTGGCTTCGGCGATCACACGTTCCTTATAGGCCTGACCTTCCTGCACGATGCGCGCGGCCTTACCGCGGGCTTCGGGGATGATCTTATTGGCATAGGCTTCGGCTTCGTTGCGCAGACGCTCCTGGTCGGCGCGGGCGGCCTGCACGTCACGATAGGCGTCGATCACCTCGTTCGGGGGGTCGACTTTCTGCATCTTCACATCGGTGATGGTGATACCGGCCTTATAGGCGTCCATGGTTTTCTGCATCAGTTCGCGGACCTGATTCTGGATCGGCTCGCGTTCCTGGGTGAGGATTTTTTCGATCTCATTCTTGCCGACAACTTCACGCATGGCGCTTTCGGCCACGGCTTTGATGGCGATGTCCGGGCCTTCGACATTGAAGAGATAATCCGCCGCGTCCTTGATGACCCAATAGACCACGAAGTTTACATTGACGATATTTTCGTCGCCCGTGAGCATCAGCCCATCTGTATTGGTGGTTTCACCATCGGCGTTGCGCACATCGGTCGAGCTGAAGCCGATGCTGATCTGACGGGGATGCAGGACGTCTGGCGTGTAGACGGTCTCGATCGGCCAAGGCAGATGATAATTGATGCCAGGACCGGTGCGGGCCACAAGCTGGCCAAAACGCAGCACCACGCCTTGTTCTGAGGCAGCCACGATATAGATGCCGCTCATCAGCCAGACCACGACCAGGGCCAGCGCCGCGACGGCGAGACCGCCGCCGGTGAAGCCGGGGCCGAAATTGCCCGGCAACATGCGCCGGATACGGTCCTGACTGCGGCGCAGTAATTCCTCAAAATCAGGAGGGGTATTGCCGCCGCCGCCTGTGGGACCGCGCCCCCAGGGGCCGCGCCCTCCACCGGGCGGCTGTTGGCCGCCATTCCCATTACCGTTCTGGTTCGTCCAAGGCATTGCTCGGTCCCGATGTTGGCGGGATTTTCGCCCGCAGCGTGAAATCTGCCCGCGACAAATGTCGCGCAGGTGGAATGCGTCTGATGCCCGACTTTGCCTGACAACGCTTCAGCCTGTCGGCTATATAGGTGCTGTATCCAGCAGGCGCAAATTATGGCCGTTTCACGCGATGATATTTTAGGGGTTTTAGCCGGAATTATGGATCCGGTGAGCGGACGCGACGTGGTTGCGTCAAATCTGGTGCAGGGGCTGACCATCAGGGACGGCAATGTGGGATTCGCGCTGGAAGTGGCGGCGGCGCGCGGACGCGAGGCCGAACCTTTGCGGCTGGCCTGCGAGGCGGCCGTGGCGAAGCTGCCCGGCGTGTTTTCCGTGACCGCGGTTTTGACGGCCCATGCGGAGCCTGTGGGCCAGAAAGATCATACGCATAGTCATGGGGGGGGC
>CAZOJG010000011.1:85004-88588 GCA_964580115.1 uncultured Rhizobium sp. | reverse complement strand
TCCCGAAATTCACCGGCTATATGTACAGCGAATTCCTCGGCAAGCTGCATTTCTGGATCATGTTTGTCGGCGTGAACCTGACCTTCTTCCCGATGCATTTCCTGGGCCTGGCCGGTATGCCGCGCCGTTATGCGGACTATCCGGACGCCTTCGTGGGCTGGAACCACGTCGCCTCCGTGGGCTCTTATCTCTCGGGCTTTGCGGTGGTGATCTTCCTGTTCATGATGATTGAAGCTTTCATGCGCAAGCGCGTGGCTGGTGACAATCCATGGGGCCCCTCCGCGACCACCTTGGAATGGACCCTGTCCTCGCCGCCGCCGTTCCATCAGTTCTCTGAACTGCCGCGCATCGCCAAAGACAACCACTAAAGGGCTGAACACAAAGATATGAGCTCGGTCGGCATCATTGCTGCTCCTCCCGCGACGGTCGGCGATTTCTTCGCCCTCTTGAAACCGCGCGTGATGTCTCTCGTGATCTTCACGGGGCTGGCAGGGATGATCGCCGCACCGGGCGATGTCCATCTGTTCACCGCTTTCACGGCACTGCTCTGCATTGCCGTGGCCGCAGGGGCCTCCGGCGCACTCAATATGGCCTATGAATCCGATGTGGATTCCCTGATGTCCCGCACCGCCCAGCGTCCTATCGTGCGCGGCGTCATCGCCCGTGAAGAAGCATTGGCCTTTGGCTGGTTCTTGTCGGTCGCCTCGGTGGCGCTGATGGGCCTGTGCGTAAATTATCTGTCGGCCGCGCTTCTGGCTTTAACAATCTTTGTCTATGTCGGCGTCTACACGCTCTGGCTCAAGCGCCGCACACCTCAGAACATCGTGATTGGCGGTCTCTCCGGCGCGCTGCCTCCGGCCATCGGCTGGGCCGCCGTCACCAATGATCTCAGCACAGCGCCGCTACTCCTCGTTCTCATCATCTTCATGTGGACCCCGCCGCATTTCTGGGCCCTGTCACTTTTCAGCTCCCAGGATTATGCCCGCGCCGGCATCCCCATGATGCCTGTGGTCAAGGGAAAGCCCTCCACCCGCCGCCAAATCCTGGCCTATACGCTTCTGCTGGCCCCGCTCGGCCTGACGCCGGTTCTGTTCGGCATCGGCAGCTATCTCTATGTCGCGCTGGCCGTGATCTGCGGCCTCTGGATGATCAAAGAAGCCATGGCCTGCCTGCGTGAAACAGAGACCGCGCGCGAACCTGCTGCGCGCCGCCTGTTCACCGCCTCACTGGCCTATCTTTTTGTACTTTTTGCATCGCTTATCATCGAAAAACTGCTTGGCCTGCAACCGCTAGCCAGTGGGATATGAGATGTCACGCGATGACGAAATCCGGCAAGCAAGCGAATTGGCGAGAGCGCGGCGTGGTCGCAACATCGCTGTGGCGCTTTCACTTGTCGGTTTAATGGTTTTGCTATTCGTAATGACACTGATCAGGGTTACTCCCTAAAGAGGCGGGACATGGCGCACGCGGAAGTTAAGCACGATTATCATCTGGTAGATCCCAGCCCATGGCCATTTGTCGGCTCCATCGCCGCATTTGTGATGATGCTCGGTGCCGTCTTCTGGATGCATGAAGACTATCAAGGTTTCTGGGGCCTGCCGGTCAATGGCCAGCCTTGGGTGTTCCTGCTTGGTCTGCTGCTGGTGCTCTACACCATGGCCGGCTGGTGGCGCGACGTCGTCAAGGAATCCGTCAGGGACGGCGCCCATACGCCCGTCGTGAAGCTGCATCTGCGCTACGGCATGGTGCTCTTCATCGCCTCCGAAGTGATGTTCTTCGTGGCGTGGTTCTGGGCCTATTTCAACGTCGCCTTCTTCTATAACGACCTGCATATCGGCAGTTGGCCCCCCGCGGGCGTCGTCACGCTCGACCCGTGGCATCTGCCATTGCTTAACACGCTTCTGCTGCTCTGCTCGGGCACCACAGTCACCTGGGCGCATCACGCCTTGCAGCAGGGCGATAATAAAGGCGCGGTTCAGGGCCTTCTCCTCACCGTCGTTCTGGGCCTCGTCTTCACCTTGGTGCAGGCCGTGGAATATATGCACGCGCCCTTCACCTTCGGTTTCAACAATCTGGCGCTGCAACCCTTCACAGAAGCGTCCCATATCAATCTGGCCAGCGGCGTGGGCAATTTCGATGCGATCTATGGCTCGACCTTCTTCATGGCCACAGGCTTCCATGGCTTCCATGTCATCATCGGGACCATCTTCCTCGCGGTCTGCCTCTATCGCGCGATCAAGGGCCATTTCACCCCGACCCGCCATTTCGGCTTCGAAGCGGCAGCCTGGTACTGGCATTTTGTCGACGTGGTCTGGCTCTTCCTCTTCGTCAGCATCTATGTTTGGGGGCAAGGTCCTGTCTCGCTCTAAGATGACGGTTCTCATCTGATGGCGGCGCCCAGCACTGCACGCATAGCCGTGCTGGGCCGCTGTCCCCGCTGCGGTTCAGGCCCGCTCTTCTCTGGTTTTCTCTCGGTCGCCAAGGCCTGCACCCATTGCGATCTCGCCTATGCAGCTTTTGATGCGGGCGACGGCCCCGCGGTCTTCGTTATTCTGATTGTCGGATTTCTGGTGGCTGGCGGCGCACTCCTCGTCGAGGTCACGTTTCAACCGGCCTATTGGGTCCATGCCGCTCTCTGGCTGCCCGCGGTGCTGATCCTGTCTTTCGGTTTTTTGCGTCTTCTCAAGTCCACGCTCCTGGTCCTGCATTACAGGCATCAGGCAGGCGAGGGCAGGCTGGCGGATTGATCCAGCGTGTATTTCCGCCCGCAACTCGTCCCCACGCTCTGCCTGCTACCGCTGCTCGCCATCGCTATGGGCCTATCCCTCTGGCAGGTCGAACGCCTGGGCTGTAAAGAAAATCTCCTCACAAAAATCGAAACCAATCTGGCAGCCCCGCCCCTCACATTGGATCAGGTGCAAGCCCTGCCCGAAAGCGCCGCCCAATATCGCCGCGTGCGTGTCCATGGCACCTACAGACATGATCAGGAAAATTACGCCTTCGCGACAGGCGAGGGCGGCCAGCCCGAATATCATGTCCTCACCCCGCTCATCCTGCCTGATGGCCGCGCCCTCATAGTCGATCGCGGTATCATCCCCATAGCTCTGCGCGACCCTGAAACCCGCCCCGCAGGTCAAATCACTGGCCCGCAAACGGTCATGGGCGTCTGGCGCAAACCCGATCCGGCCAACAGTTTCAGCCCCGCCCCCGATTACAAAAATCGCATCTGGTATGTCCGCGATGTCAGCGCCATGGCCGCCCGCGCCGGCCTGCGCCTCACCGCCCCCGTGGTGCTGGAAGCTGACGCCGCTGCAAATCCCGGCGGTTGGCCAAAGGGCGGCAAAACCGTCATCTCCATCCCCAATAACCACTTGTCCTATGCGGTGACATGGTTCCTGCTGGGTCTGGGCCTGATCGGTGTCTATTTCGTCTTCCACGTCCAGCGCGGCAGGCTGGGCCTGGGGCGCTTTGACGAAAAGTGCAAAAAATAAAACGCTGAGAGCCACTTAGGTCTTGAAGCGGCGAGGCAAGCGGAAAAAATTCTTACTCCCCCCTTGCAGCGCCCCGCTCCAGACACCATATTC
>CAZOJG010000011.1:76469-84994 GCA_964580115.1 uncultured Rhizobium sp. | reverse complement strand
GTCCCCCGAAATGGCTTAAAGCGCCAGTCCGCGCCAGAAACAGCGGCGGTAATCAGTCTTCTTTCGTGCCTGGGTTAAAGTCTGCCGGGCGTCATTTATGGTTTTGGCAATGCGTTATATCAGTACCCGCGGGCAGTCCGCCCCCCAGAGCTTTGATGAAGTCCTGCTGGCGGGCCTCGCCCCGGATGGCGGCCTGTTCCTCCCTGAAAGCTGGCCCCAATTCAACGCCGCCCAAATTGCGGGCTTCCGGGGCCAGCCCTACGCCGCTGTCGCCTATGACCTGTTGAAAAGCTTCACCGGCGATGCCTTCACCGAGACCGAATTACGCGCCGATATAGACGCCGCCTATGCCACATTCGATCATCCTGCGGTGGCCCCCCTAAGTCAGATCGGGCCGGGCCGCCATCTGCTCGAACTCTATCACGGCCCCACATTGGCCTTTAAAGACGTCGCCCTCCAGATATTGGGCCGCCTCTTCGCCCGCGCTCTGGCCAAACGCGGCGGCAAAGCCACCGTGGTCGCCGCCACATCGGGCGATACGGGCAGTGCCGCCATCGCAGCGCTGGGCGACCGGGAAAATATCTCGGTCTTCGTGATGCATCCAAAGGGCAGGGTGAGCGAAGTCCAGCGCCTGCAAATGACCACGGCCCCCTTCGCCAATGTCCATAATATTGCGCTTGAAGGCAGCTTCGACGACGCGCAGGCCATCGTGAAGTCGCTCTTCGCCGACACCGCCTTTGCCAGGCAGATCAGCCTGACCGCCGTGAACTCGATCAACTTCGCCCGTATCGCAGCCCAGATCGTCTATTATTTTACCGCCAGCGCCGCCCTCGGCGAACCCACCACCTTCCTTGTTCCCACTGGTAACTTCGGCGATATTTTCGCCGCAGAAGCCGCTCAAAGAATGGGCCTATCCACCAAGAAACTGGTCATTGCCACAAACCAAAACGACATTCTTTTCAGATGCTTGGAAAGCGGAGCTTATGCATCTGGCGAAGCCCGCCCCAGCCTCAGCCCATCCATGGATATTCAGGTCGCCAGCAATTTTGAACGCGCCCTGTTCGAAGCCTCTGGCCGTGACAGCAACTGGCTCCGCGCCGCCATGGCCGATTTCGCAAAACAACGCAGCCTCACCCTGCCAGACACGGTGCTGACCTCTCTACGTGCCCGCTATGACGCAACCCGCTGCGACGACACCAAAACTCTCGCCACCATCAAACGGGTGCATCAGGAAACCGGCCGTCTGATCGACCCGCATACAGCAGTGGCCGCCGCCGCCGCCTTTGATATGCCGCAAAGCGCGGCTCCGATGGTGATCCTCTCAACGGCGGACCCGGCAAAGTTCCCCGATGCGGTAATGGAAGCCAGTGGGATCACACCCCCATTGCCGCCGCGCCTTGCAGGCCTCTATGAGGGGGTGGAGCGCCTTACCACGCTGCCAAACAATCTGGCCGCGATCCGTGATTACATCGTCAGCAGGCAAAGTGTATGAATTTGAATATCAGTAAACTTCCCAATGGCCTGACAGTCATTTCTGATCCAATGCCACAACTGGAAAGCGCCTTTGTCGGCCTCTGGACCAATGCCGGTGCCCGCCATGAAACCCGTCCGGTCATGGGCATCGCCCATATGCTGGAACATATGGCCTTCAAGGGAACTGCCCGTCGCTCGGCCCGCGCCATCGCGGAAGAGATCGAAGCCGTGGGCGGCTATCTCAATGCCTATACCAGCCGCGAACAAACCGCCTTCCATGCCCGCATCCTGAAAGATGACGTGCCGCTTGCCCTCGACATCCTGTCCGACATCCTCACCCAACCCGCTTTCGAAGCCTCCGAACTGGAACGCGAAAGACAGGTGGTCCTGCAGGAGCTGGGTCAGGCGCGCGACACGCCCGACGATCTTGTCTTCGACAATCTGCAAGCCATCGCCTATCCCGACCAACCCATGGGCTGGCCGATCCTGGGCGAGGAAGACACGGTCAGCCATTTCACCCAGGCCAATCTGCATGATTTCATGTCCGCCAATTATCGCGCGGGCAGCATGGTGCTGGTCGCTTCCGGCGCGGTCCAGCATGCGCAGATTCTGAAACTGGCCGAACAGATGCTGGGTAGCCTGCCCACCGGCACCAGCCCCGCGCCAGCGGCGGCACATTATGTCGGCGGCGATCACCGCGCGATGGATGATCTGGAACAGGTCCATATGACCTATGCCTTTCCCGGCATTTCCAGCACCGATCCCGATTTCTTCGCGGCCCAGGTCTATGCCACGGCGCTGGGCGGCGGCATGTCCTCGCGCCTGTTCCAGGAAGTCCGCGAAAAACGCGGCCTCTGCTATTCCATCTATGCCTTTTCCCAATCCTATCGGGATAGCGGCATGATGGGCATCTATACAGGCACGGGCGAAAAGGAAGCCGCCGAAATTGGCGCCGTCATCGCGGGCGAAATGGGCCTGATGGCCGAAACCGCAACAGAGGATGAAGTCGCCCGCGCCCGCTCACAATTGCGCGCCGGCCTGCTGATGGGGCTGGAGCGCCCCTCTCAGCGTGCGGAACAGATCGCCGCCCAGTTCTTCACCCATGGCCGCATCCTGCCGGTGGAAGAATTGACCTCACGTCTGGCGGCGGTCGATGCCACGGCCGTGCGCCGCTTCGCCACCCGCCTGATGGAAAGCCAGAAGCCCTCCCTCGCAGCAGTCGGCCCGATCGCCCATGTCGAAGCGTATGACCAATTTGCCCGCCGCTTCGGGCCCGCAAGGTCCGGCGCGGATAATCTGGTCAAACAGGTAGCGGAATAAAGGCCGTATCATGGGATTTATGCGGGGGCTGCATTTTCCGGGGGGCCAGCAGCCATTATTGCATGGCACTGGTCTCTATCTGCGCTATCCCCGCATTTCCGATTATCCCGCCTGGACCAGATTGCGCAGTGAAAGCCGCGATTTCCTGGCCCCGTGGGAACCGGCCTGGCCTGCCGACGAACTGAGTAAAGGCACGTTTCGCCGCCGCCTCAAACGCTATCAACGTGAAACGCGGCTGGACACAGCTTACGCATTTTTCATCTTCCGGGCAGAGGACGATGCTCTGATTGGCGGCTGCACCTTATCCAATGTCCGGCGCGGCGTGGCCCAAACCTGCGCGCTGGGCTATTGGGTCGGCGAAGCTTTTGCCCGAAACGGCCATATGTTCCATGCCGTCAATACGCTTATCCCCTTTATCTTTTCCACATTGGGCCTGCACCGCATCGAAGCCGCCTGCCTCTCCTCAAATGCGCCATCGATAAATCTTTTGCTCAAGATCGGGTTCCGGCAGGAAGGAATTGCGCTACGTTATCTTCTGATCAATGGGGAATGGCGTGATCATGTTCTCTTCGCCATGCTGCCCGAAGATCTTCACAGATGATCGTCTGGATGAATTTCAGGCGAATTCCCTCGCCAGTCGTATGGCACTAGTTTAGCCGGGCTTGATTCGCATTCTGTGAGCAGGCGCTTGTCATACATAATCAGGATTATGTTTTGCTGAAACGCATCTCCCTCTTGGCCACAGCTTTAGCGCTGCTAGTCGCGGCCGCGCTGTCACTGCCATCTCTGGTCACCATTAGTGATGCGCAAGCCCAAACCGAAGCGCCGATCCGCACCGCCAAAAGCGGCCATGCGATAAATTTCTCCAGCGATTATCCCATGATCAACACGCGTAACGCGTTGATCCCCTATCAGCCGCCCTCCGGCGAAAAACAGGCTGGCACAGGCTGGTACATGTTCACGGCGGTGAATGATGATGTCCGCCCCGTCACCCGTATTCTCAAACCGGTACAACCTGCGGGCATCGGCCTGCGCTTTTTCCCGCCTTCAACGCGGCCGGAAATCCTCCAGGTCGCAAGTCCTGAATCCAGCATCGGGATCGAAGCTACCAATGCCTATGGCCGCAAGTCCTATCGCATCACGATCCCGCCTGCGACCTCAGGCACAATCGCACTTCTGCTTCACAACACGGCCGCACAACCCGGCATCCTGGCTTGGACCGAACCGGCCCTTGCGGGTCACAATCGCCAATTGGCCATCCTTCTCGCAGCCGTTGCTGGCCTGATCGCCGCCGCTGGCGCCATCATGGCTGGCATCGCGGTCATGACAGGTCATCTTGCACCTCGCTGGGCAGCGATTTTTATCTTCTCTATTTTGCTCACCCGCCTTGCCTCATCCGGCATGTTCGATGCGAGCCTCGCCACAGGTGTCGGCGGGCCTTATGGGCTGATCGCGGCTTTTGCCTGTCTCACGCTGGCCGCCGGTCTCAAATTGACCGATATAATCGTCCCCATCTCGGCCCTCTGGCCTCGCCATACGCATTACCTGAAATGGGCGCTTCGCGGTCTCATCGTGCTGGCATTGATGGCCTTGGTCGGCCTGCCCGGCGCAACCATTCTAGGCAATCTGATAACGGTGATCGGCACCGGCGCGATTGCCTATTATCTGATCGATCGCGGTCGCAATGGTGTTCAAACCGCCCGTGTCGTCGCGCCCAGCGCCACAATCTTTTTCCTGGTGGCCGCCGCCGCGGCGGTCGGTGCCTCTGGCGGCTTCGGCAATAATCTTATTGCCCCCGCCGCAGTGGGCGGCTTCTCCGCCGCAGGCACCGTCCTCTTGGCCTTGGCCATCGCAGCGGGGGAGGGGATCGCCATTCTGCCGCCACTGCACCTGCCACATCTTCCTCATCTTCCTCATCTGCCGCATTTGCCCAATCTCTCCTTGGGTCTCAAACGTCACACCGAGCAAGCCAATAATCCCGTCAGCAATCCCGCCCATACCAATGCGGCCGCCGCTGTCAGCGCCGCTCAGCAAGGCGTCTTCGATCTAGACATCCAATCGGGCACCCTCAGCCTCACACCCCAAACCGCGCATATTCTGAACATCGAGGATGGCACGCATCATCTGGCGCTTGGCGAATGGCTGGCGCGCATCCACCCCCAGGACCGGGCCACTTTCCAGGCCGCCATCGCGGAATATGGCGCGCAATCGGGCCTCGCCTTCCGTATGGAATTTCGTGCTCAAACCGCCGCCGCCGATTATGCCTGGTATGAATTACGGGCCTCAATGCTGGGCGAACAAGCGCAGGCAGATCGTTGTCTCGGCCTCGTCGCCGATGTGACATTACGCAAACAAACCGAAGCGGTGACGCTGCCCCCTTCACCCCGCAACGATCCGCTCACCGGTTTGGGCAATCGTCTGGCTATGATGACCGCGCTCGAAGAACAGGGACAGGCCCTGCAATTCAGCACATTCATCATGCTGGATATTGATCGCTTCAAAAGTATCCATGCCAGCCTTGGTGATGCCGGTGCCGATTTCATTCTGTCCGACATCGCCCATCGCCTGAACACTGGTTTCGGCGCTTTGGGGAAAATCTTCCGCGTCGGCGGTGACTCCTTTGCGCTGCTGCTACCCAACAGCCAGATCGAACTGACAGACCTCGCCGCCCAATTGGTGCAAACTTTTGCCCAACCGCACAGTATCGAGGAGCGCAGCATCTATGCGCAGGCCAGTATAGGTCTCGCTTTAGGGCGCGACGCCGAAGATCCTCTGGTGCTGCTGCAAAATGCCGAAATGGCGCTGCTGCACGCGAAACGTCAGGGCGGCAATTGCGCCCGCTTCTTCGCCCCCGAATTCACGGCCATCGAAAAGGACGATGCGGTACGCCTCGAAAGCGATCTGCGTCAGGCTCTGGAACAGAATCAACTCGATATTTTTTATCAGCCGATTGTCCGTCTCTCGGATAGCACGCTGGCCGGCTTTGAAGCGCTGTTACGTTGGCATCACCCCACCAAAGGCCTCATTTCTCCAAACGATTTCATCAGCCATTCCGAAGCCAGTGGTCTCATCGTCACGATCGGCCGCTTCGCATTGGAGCGCGCGATTCAGGACATGTCCCATTGGCAACAAAGCCAGCCGCATCATCAGCCGCTCTTTGTCAGCATCAATGTCTCTCGCCGCCAGTTTCGCGATCCCAATCTGGTCAATTTCCTTGCCGGCTTGCTGCAAACCCACGCCATTGCACCCGGTACATTGAAACTCGAAGTGACGGAAAGCGCTGTGGCAGCCGATCCGGAAACCAAACATATTCTGGAAAAATTACGTGATTTGGGCGCAGGCCTCTCGCTCGATGATTTCGGCACAGGCTTGTCCAATCTCAGCCAACTCAAAAATCTGCCTTTCGACACACTTAAAATCGACCAGACATTCCTCTCCCGCCAGAGCAGTACGCAACAACAAGATGATGGCACCGTTATCCTCAACTCCATTGTCTCGCTCGCCCATGAGCTGAAACGCCAGGTCATCGTCGAAGGCGTCGAATCCGAAGAGGATACGCAGTGGCTGCAAAGCATTGGTTGCGAATATGCCCAAGGCTATTACTTCGCGCCGCCATTACCCGCAGCAGAAGCCTTCAACTATATCGTTCTGCAAAATGAAGAATTGTCGCAAACGCTTGCCTGAAACGCACGGCTTTCAGGCATTGCCGCCCATATGGGTCAGCCCGGATAAATCAATGCCCATGCGCCGCAACGCATGGCCCCATTTGTCATTTGGTGAGACATCGAAAATCAGTTGCGCATCGGCATCGCAATGCAGCCAGCCATTGGCGCGGATCTCATCTTCAACCTGTCCGCCATCCCAACCGGCATAGCCTAATGCGAAAAGTGATTTAGAAGGCCCAATTCCCTCTGCAATAGCCTGCACAATATCCAGCGTCGCCGTCAGCGAAACATCCTGCGTCACCACCATGGTCGAGGCATCATTCGTGAACCCCGATGAATGAAGCACAAATCCCCGCCCGGTCTGCACTGGCCCGCCAAACAAAATTGGCAGGTCCGGCGTCATCTGGGTGGTCTCGACATCCAGCTTTTCCATCATTTCCCGGAAGGTCAGTCCCTCAACAGGCTTGTTGATGATCAGCCCCATCGCCCCTTCTTCAGAATGGGCACAGATAAAAATCACACTCTTCTCAAATCTGGGGTCTGGCATACCGGGCAGGGCAATCAGCAGCTTTCCCTCAAGAAAACCCGGAGACCCTGTTTCAGACCGTGGCCCGGATTCAGGTCCACCCAACTCATGCCATACATCACCCATCATGGCCCCAAGGTAGAACCATTAAGCCTTTGCAGCAATCCGGCCGCCCCCCGCGATAAGGCGCGGGACAGAAAGCTTTCCGGCAGCCGGGCCATGGTCTAGAAAGGCACAGGAAATTTTCAGGGAGAAAACTATGACTATCAAAACAGGTGATAAGGTTCCGTCGGCGACCTTGATGCATATCAAGGATGGTGGCCCCAAACCCATCACGACTGACGAAATCTTCGCCAATAAAAAAGTCGTCCTCTTTGCCGTTCCGGGCGCCTTCACCCCCACCTGCTCGGTCAAACATCTCCCGGGCTTTGTCGAAAAAGCCGACGAAATTCATGCCAAAGGCGTCGATACGATTGCCTGCATGGCCGTGAACGATGCCTATGTGATGGGTGCCTGGGGCAATCAGCAGAAAGCCGATGGCAAAGTGCTCATGCTGGCCGATGGTAATGGCGATTTCACCCGCGCTCTGGGTCTGGAACTGGATGCCAGCAAACATGGCCTGGGCCATCGCAGCCAGCGCTTTGCGATGATCGTCGATAATGGCGTCGTCACCCAGCTCAATCTCGAAGAAGGCGGCGGAGGCCTTTCCACCTCCAGCGCCGAAAGCGTTCTGAGTCAACTCTAATATTTGTCAGGGAATAGCGGCGCGGGCCAAAGCGTCCGCCCGCTCATTCTCCACATGGTCTGAATGGCCCTTAACCCAGCGCCATTGCATATCATGGCGCTCCAGCGCCGTATTCAAGGCCCGCCATAAATCTTCATTCTTGACCGGCTTCTTATCAGCGGTGCGCCAGCCATTGGCCTGCCACTTCGCCATCCATTTGGTGGCGCCATCCATCACATAACGCGAATCCGTATGGACGGTGACATCCGACGCCGCCTTCAACGCCTCCAGCCCTTTAATAACGGCCATAATTTCCATGCGATTATTGGTGGTGGCTTTTTCCCCGCCGGAAATCTCCCGCTCATGCTGGCCGGATCGTAAAATAGCCCCCCAGCCACCGGGGCCGGGATTTCCAGAACATGCACCATCAGTAAAAATATCTATTTTAGGCCGGCTCAAAACCCATACTCCGCGGCGCGTTTGACCTTCATGTGAAACCGCAGCCGCTTAAAATAATCCCGCGGATCTTTAGGCCGCACCAAAGCATTGGGATCAACGTTCAACCAGTCAAAAAGCCGTGTGAGCAAAAAGCGCAAAGCTGCACCGCGCGCCAATAAGGGCAGGGCATCACGTTCCGCATCGCTTAACGCGCGCTCACGCTGATAGGCCGCAATCAAAGCCTGCCCCTTGGTAATATTATAGGCCCCATCCCCTTCAAAGCACCAGGCATTCAGCATGATCGCCAGATCATAGGCAAAGGCATCATGGCAGGCGAAATAGAAATCGATCAGCCCCGAAACTTTGCCATCCATGAACA
>CAZOJG010000011.1:46351-76459 GCA_964580115.1 uncultured Rhizobium sp. | reverse complement strand
ATGAATAATTCCAGATGGTAATCCGCTCGGCCAGTTCGCCTGCAATTGCGCAAGGTTGCTTTTAATCTCGGCCCGCAAACCGTCCTGAACCTGATCAGCTTTCGCGGCCGTTGCCTCCGCCAGCCCAGCCCATCCGGCGGGGCCTAAACTATTGGCTCTGGTCAGCTTGAAACCCTTACCGGCCTCATGCAGCTGTGCCAGCGCCTTACCAGCCTCCGCACAGTGGCCAACCTCGGGCCTGCGCAAGGATAGCCCATCGAGCCATGTCAAAAGCGCGGCTGGCCGCTCATTCAGAATCGTGGATTGCGATCCATCGCGCCGGCGCACCGGCAAAGGGCAGGTCACCCCATATGCGGCCAAATGCTCCATCAACCCCAGAAAAAAAGGTAGATCCTCGGCATGAACCCGCTTTTCATAGAGGGTCAGAATATAGCCGCCGCGGTCGGTCTGAAGCGCGAAATTGGTGTTTTCCACGCCTTCGGCAATGCCTTTGAAGCTTTTGGCCGCGCCAATATCATAGTCGCGCAGCAGTTGCTCAAGATCGTCGAAGGAGACGTCTGTATAAACCGCCATGCTGACATTTCCGCCATTTTGCTCTGGCGCTTCCCTCGGAAGGCCTGCTTCGCTACATTCCCGCCACCAAATGGTCGCCCCGTCCGGGCCACCTTCTGGGCAGCGTTTGAGGAGTCCTTCGCGGCAAGCCAAAAGTCAAGCAGCGTGGGCCTCCAGATCCTATATTAGCCGCCATTTTCGGAAACAGTTTGAGCCAGCAGGATACATGAAAAACATCACAGGCCTTCTATTGCTCGGCATGTCCACCATGATGCTTGGTGCCTGTACCTCTGAGCGGATGCTGCAACGCTGCCCCGCCGTGGCGGTTCTGGCCGAGGCATCCTCCCTGACCGAATTCACGCCCGGCGCGGCGCTTGCCCCGGAAAGCGAAATCTATCGTATCGATGCCCGCCGCCTGACCACCGATTGCGTCCTCGACGAAGATAAACGCATAGCGGAGAGCAGCCTCGATTTCACCTTGCGGGCGCGCCGTGCCGCCGGTGGTGCAGCCGCGCAATATACGGTGCCCTATTTCGTGGCGGTGAACGGCCCGGATGGCAAAGTGACCCAGAAAAAATCCTATTCCACCACAATCAGCTTCGCCGCCGGTGAAACCGTAAAAGACATTTCCGAAAATGTGCGCTCCACCATGGTCAAGGTTGCGCCCGAACGCATGGCCTTCGACTATCAAATTCTGGTAGGCCTGCAATTGAGCAAAGCCCAGCTGGATTATAACCGGAAGATGAATCGTTACGCGGAATGAGTTCTCTTCTTGAAGACCTGTCGGCCATCGCAGGTGATGCCTTTGCCGCGGAAATGCTTGACGCCACCTTGGGCCGTGTCCAACCGGCCGATCGCCCTGACCTCGCGCAATTCCAGTGCAATGGCGCCTTGGCCGCCGCCAAACAGGCCAAGGCCAATCCGCGCGCCATCGCCGAAAAAATTGCCGCCCGCCTCAAAAGCAATCCCATCTTCGCCAAGCTCGAAATCGCGGGGCCGGGCTTTCTCAACTTCACCCTGACAGATAGCTATCTCACATCACGCCTTCAGGACGTGTCGAAAGATCAAACGATCGGCGCCCCGCAAGATGGCGCGGGCAAGACCGTTGTCATCGATTTCGGCGGCCCAAATGTCGCCAAGCCGATGCATGTCGGCCATTTGCGCTCTTCCATCATCGGTGATTGCCTGCAACGGCTCTACCGCGCCAATAGCTGGACTGTGATCAGCGATGTGCATCTGGGGGACTGGGGCCTGCAGATGGGCCAATTGATCAGCGAAATCGCCTTACGCGGTACAGCACCACACTATTTCGACGCGGCGTTCACAGGCCCCTATCCAGACGTCTCGCCTGTTACGATGGACGAACTGGAAGAACTCTATCCCACCGCGTCCGCCGCCTGCAAAGCCGATCCAGCGCGCCTCGAACTGGCCCGCGCCGCCACCGCCGACTTACAATCCGGCCGCCCCGGCTATCGCGCCCTATGGCGTCACTTCGTGAATGTCTCCGAACAAGGCCTCGCGCGCGAATTTAGCAGCCTCGGAATTACTTTCGATCTCTGGAAAGGTGAATCCGACGCCGATCCCTTCATCGCGCCCATGGTGGAAGATCTCACGCAGCGCGGCTTTGCCGAACGCAGCGAAGGCGCGCTGGTCATCACCGTGTCTCAGCCGGATGATAAAAAAGAAATACCGCCGCTGCTGCTGCTGAAATCCGATGGCGCGGTGCTCTATGGCACAACCGATCTCGCCACCATCATCGACCGCGTGCGCGCCTATAATCCCGACCTCATTCTCTATGTCGTGGATCACCGCCAGCATGGCCATTTTGAACAGGTCTTCCGCGCTGCCCGTAAAGCCTCCTTGAACGGCAAGGCCGATCTCGAACATGTCGGCTATGGCACGATGAACGGCCCGGACGGCAAACCATTCAAAACCCGCGCGGGCGGGGTGATGAAACTGCACGACCTCATCACCATGGCCACCGAAGAAGCTGAAAACCGCCTCAGCGAACAAGGTCTGGGTGCGGATTACACGCCTGAAGAACGCGCCGACATCGCGCGCAAAGTGGGCCTCGCCACCATCAAATTCGCGGACCTCTCAAATCATCGTCAGACCGATTATATTTTTGATCTCGCGCGCTTCTCGCGCTTTGAAGGCAAGACTGGCCCCTATCTGCAATATGCCGCCGTGCGTATTCAATCCATCCTGCGCAAGGCCGAAGCCGAACATTACGCCCTGTCCGCCCCCATCATCCGCAGCCCCGAAGAACTGGCGCTGGCGCTGCGCCTGCTCTCACTGCCCGACGCCATGCGCGCCGCCGAAGCCAAACGCGCCCCCAATATTCTGTGTGATTTTGCCTTCACCCTGGCCCAGGATTTCAGCCGTTTCTATTCGGAACATCACATCCTCTCCGAATCGGATACCGAACTCCGCGCCGCGCGTCTGGGTCTCTGCCACCTCACACATGCCGCCCTGAGCAAAGTTCTGGCGCTGCTGGGGATAGAAGTTCCATCAAGGATGTGAGCAACTTTCCGCCTTGAATTGACTAAAAGCCATGGCCCCCTAAGATCACAGCCAACGCCACCTTCTGCCGAGAGGGCACAAGATGGCGGCCATCGTTCTCCCGCGCGGGAGAGACCCATTTAAAATGGGCGCCGAAGGAGCAACCGCCCCGGAAACTCTCAGGCAAAAGGACCGCGTAAGGAGTCGAAATTCTGGAAAGCAGGGCGGCACAGTGTTGCCCTCACCGAAGGGGTAATCCCGCAGCTTTAGGCGCGGGCTAAATCTCTCAGGTCCAAATGACAGAGGGGCGCGTATCCGGATCACCGGACCCACGCGCAATCAACCTTTGCCGGATCGAGATGACAAACACTGTATCACCACCCCAGGAACCACTCCGGCAGACACCGCTACACGGACTGCACGACTCCTTGCAGGCAAAGATGGTGCCCTTCGCGGGCTATGCCATGCCAGTGCAATATCCCACCGGTATCCTGAAAGAACATCTTCACACGCGCGCACAGGCGGGCTTGTTCGATGTCTCGCATATGGGCCAGCGTCTCCTGACCGGCCCGCACAGCGCCCTCATATCAGCGTTGGAGCGCGTCACACCGGGCGATTTCCAATCACTCGCTCCGGGCAAAATTCGCTACACCGTCCTTCTGAATGAAGATGGCGGCATAATCGATGATCTGATGGTCACCCATCTCGCCGAAGGCAAGCTCGGTCTCATCTTCAATGCAGGCCGCAAAGATGTGGACGACGCCTTCCTTGGCGCCCACCTGCCCACGGGCGTCACGCTGGAAAAGCTGGAAGATCACGCACTCCTCGCCTTTCAAGGCCCGCTGGCCGAAACCGTGCTCGCCCGCCATTGCGCCCAATCCGCCAGCCTCACCTTTATGAGCGCCAGCACAGTCCAAATCGCAGGCCTGACCTGCACACTCTCCCGCTCCGGCTATACCGGCGAGGACGGTTATGAAATCTCCGTCCCTGCCGCCCAGGCCAGGCATCTCGCCGATATCCTGCTCGCCGAACCCGAAGTTCTACCCATCGGTCTGGGCGCGCGCGATTCACTGCGTCTGGAAGCGGGCCTCTGCCTCTATGGCCATGATATTGATGAAACCATTCATCCCGTCGAAGCCGATCTCAGCTTCGCGATCGGCAAGCGCCGCCGCCTTGAGCGCGGCTTCCCCGGTGCCGATAAAATTCTACATGCCCTGAACACCGGCCCGCATCGCCTGCGGATTGGCCTGAAACCCGAAGGCAAAGCCCCTGCCCGCGAAGGCACGCAAATCGCAGATCAGGCGGGCCATATCATTGGCACAGTCACCAGCGGCGGCTTCAGCCCCAGCCTCAATGGCCCAATCGCCATGGGCTATGTCGAAAGCAGTTTCGCCAAAATCGGCGCCACCGTGAATCTGGTCATTCGCGGCAAATCAAATCCGGCACAGATCGTGTCGATGCCTTTCCTTCCACATCGCTACAAACGCATATTAACGGGGTCCAAATGAGCGAGATACGTTTTACCGATCAACATGAATGGGTGCGCCTCGATGGTGACGAAGCCACCATCGGCATCACCACATTCGCCGCCCAGCAATTGGGCGATGTCGTCTATATCGAACTGCCCGAAACGGGCCGCAGCTTCAAAGCCAATGAAGAAGCCGCCGTCGTGGAAAGCGTCAAAGCCGCCAGCGAAGTCTATGCCCCGCTGTCCGGCACTGTCAGCCAAAGCAATACAAGCCTGACCGAAACCCCCGCCGACATAAACACCGATGCCCAGGGCGCAGGCTGGTTCTTCAAACTAAAAATCAATGATCGCGCCGAATTTGATGCGCTGCTCAGCGCCAGCGCCTATGACACACTCATAAAGGGTCAGTGATGCGTTATCTCCCCCTGTCGCCGGACGATCGCGCAAATATGCTCGCGAAAATCGGCGCGCCCAATGTCGATGCATTGTTCCGCGATGTTCCAAAGGAAGCCATTGTTTCGCGCGCCGCTTTCGATCTGCCGAATGTACAAGGCGAGATCGAGGTCGAGCGCAGCCTCACGCGCTTATCCGCGCAAAGCCTCTCTGCTGGTGCCGCACCTTTTTTCTGCGGGGCAGGGGCCTATCGTCACCATGTCCCCGCCGCGGTCGATCATCTGATACAGCGCTCGGAATTTCTCACCTCTTATACGCCCTATCAGCCCGAAATCGCGCAGGGCACGCTGCAATATCTGTTTGAATTTCAAACACAGGTCGCATTGCTCACCGGCATGGATGTCGCGAATGCCTCCATGTATGACGGCTCCACCGCCGCCGCCGAAGCGGTGCTGATGGCGCAGCGCATCACCAAACGTCCCAAAGCCATTCTCTCGGGCGGCGTGCATCCGCATTATGCTGAAACCATCCAGACTATTGCCACATTACAAGGCGAAACCCTGAGTGCCGCTGTGCTTCCGGGCCAGGCCGAAGACCTCATCTCCCTGATCGATGATCAAACAGCCTGTATCGTGGTGCAAAGCCCCGATGTGTTTGGTCTGATCCGCAACCTGCGCCCCTTGGCTGATGCCGCCCATGCCAAAGGCGCGCTGCTCATCGCCGTGATCACCGAAGTCGTGTCCCTCGGCCTGCTGGAATCCCCCGGCGCACAAGGTGCCGATATTGTCGTGGCCGAAGGCCAGTCCATCGGCAATGGTCTGAACTTTGGCGGCCCCTATGTCGGTCTGTTTGCAACAAAGGAAAAATATATCCGTCAGATGCCGGGCCGCCTCGCGGGCGAAACCGTCGACGCTGCCGGCAAGCGTGGTTATGTCCTCACGCTCTCCACCCGCGAACAACATATCCGCCGTGAAAAAGCCACCAGCAATATCTGCACGAATTCCGGCCTGTGCTGCCTTGCCTTCACGATCCATCTCTCGCTGCTTGGTGAAACGGGCTTCAACAATCTCGCCCGCCTCAACCATGCCAAAGCCTGCCAATTGGCCGATCAGCTCTCTGCCATCACAGGCGTAGAGCTGATCACCCCCCATTTTTTCAACGAATTTACGGTGCGCCTGCCAAAACATGCAGCAGATGTGGTGAACCAGCTGGCCCAGCAAAATATCCTGGCCGGTGTCCCGGCTGCCCGCCTCTTCCCGCAAGACGCTGATGTCAAAAATCTCCTGATCATCGCCGTAACTGAAACCAGCACCGAAGAGGATATGCACGATTTCGTCAGCAGCCTCACTGGAGCCCTGTCATGATGAATGCCCAAGGTCGCCCCACCTCCATATCCACGCCCGCCACAAACAGCGCCATCCAAACCATCTCCGGTGATCGTGGTCTGGATCATGAAGAAAATCTGATCTTCGAACTTGGCCGCCCCGGCGTCACGGGTGTCGATCTGCCCGAATGCGAAATCTCGCCCTCCCGTCTTGGCGGCCAGCAACGCAGCAGCGAAATCGGCTTGCCTGGCCTCTCCGAACCCGAAGTCGTGCGCCATTATGTGCGCCTGTCGCGGAATAATTACGCCATCGATAGCGGGCTCTATCCGCTTGGCTCCTGCACGATGAAACATAATCCGCGCCTCAACGAAAAAATGGCGCGCTTGCCCGGCTTTGC
The DNA here is from genome assembly GCA_964580115.1 of uncultured Rhizobium sp. Lineage (GTDB taxonomy): Bacteria > Pseudomonadota > Alphaproteobacteria > Micropepsales > Micropepsaceae > Rhizomicrobium. The sequence continues at coordinate 69,822 of CAZOJG010000011.1, read as the reverse complement.
CGATCTGCATCCGCTGCAACCGCACAGCACCACACAGGGCGCGCTTGCCCTGATCGGCGAATTGATGCGCTGGCTCACCACGCTCACTGGCATGGATACAGTGGCCATGTCTCCCAAAGCCGGCGCGCATGGCGAATTATGCGGCCTCCTGGCCATTCGTGCCGCCATCAAAGCACGGGGTGAAACACGCAGTCGTATTCTCGTCCCTGAATCGGCCCATGGCACCAATCCCGCCACAGCCGCATTGGCCGGTTTCACGGTCGATGAAATCCCCGCCACTGCCGATGGCCATGTCGATGCCGATGCATTGGAAGCCCGCCTTGGCCCCGATGTCGCGGCAATCATGTTGACCAATCCCAACACTTGCGGCTTGTTCGAACCGCGCATTCTTGAAATGGCCAATGCGGTACATGCCGCCGGGGCCTATTTCTATTGCGACGGCGCGAATTTCAACGCCATAGCCGGCCGCGTTCGCCCCGGTGATCTGGGCATTGATGCAATGCATATCAATCTGCACAAAACCTTTTCAACGCCACATGGCGGCGGCGGTCCCGGCGCCGGCCCTGTCGTATTGTCAAAAGCATTGGCCCCCTTCGCGCCCCTGCCTCTGTTGATCCATGACGAACATGGCTTCCGGCTGCAGGAATCCCATGAACCCGGATCCGATGCCCAACCCTTCGGTCGTCTCTGCGCCTTCCAGGGCCAGATGGGCATGTTCGTCCGCGCCCTCAGCTATATGCTCAGCCATGGCGCCGATGGCATTCGTCAGGCCTCCGAAGATGCGGTCCTCTCCGCCAATTACATTCTGGCCTCCCTCAAAGATGTGATGAGCGCTCCCTATGGCAACGGCCCCTGCATGCATGAAGCCCTGTTCGATGACAGCTTCCTGCAAGGCACAGGCATCTCCACCCTCGATTTTGCTAAAGCGATGATCGATGAAGGCTATCATCCCATGACCATGTATTTCCCGCTTGTGGTCCATGGCGCAATGCTGATCGAACCCACCGAGTCAGAATCCAAGGAAAGTCTGGATCGCTTCATCCATGTGCTGCGCAATCTGGCGCAGGAGGCGAGGGCAGGGCAAACCACCCGTTTTGAAGGTGCGCCCCATCTCGCCCCCCGCCGCCGTCTCGACGAAACACTTGCCGCGCGCAAACCCGTCCTGCGCTGGAAATCTCCCGCCACAGGCTGATGGCCGCAACATAAAAAGCCCCGCGCCGTGATAAGCGCGGGGCCAAAGATGTAGCAAAGCGCATGCCTGTCGGGTCTGTGTCATAGGTCCAATAAAAACGGCGGAGCCCGCAAGGGCCCCGCCGTCGCCTCACTGGAAAGAGACGAAACTCAGCTACAGCCGCTGGTGCCGCCGCATGTGTTGCACTTCATGCAAGTCCCATTACGAACCAGCGTGAAATTCCCGCATTGGCCGCAGGCGTCACCCTCAAAACCCTTCATCCGGGCCTCTGCCGAACGGCGTGCTTTGACATCGATCACAGGTGCCGCCGCTGCCTTACGCGGCGCAGAACCGCCGCCCAGCGTATCCAATAGCCCGCTGATCATGCCATTGCCACCCGCAGCTTCCAGAACCGCTTCACGCAATTCCATCATCGCATCGGCGACGGGTGACTCATCTTCCTCATGATCATGATGGTCATGCTCATGATGCTGCTCGGTCTCATGCTCCGTGGCATAGGCCACAGCCATAGCTGTATTTCCCTGCACAACCGAAAGCTGCTTGAACTTGCCACGCAGATAACCAGCCGATGCAACCTTGGCGACGGCCGCTTCCTGCGGCCCGATCTCGCTTTCACCCGCACCCAGATCTTCATCATCATGCGGCTGCACATGCGCCAGATCATTGCGACCCAGATAAGACACGGCCATTTCGCGGAAAATATAATCCAATACGCTGGTCGCGTTCTTGATGGAGTCATTGCCGATCACGAGCCCCGCCGGTTCAAAGCGGGTGAAGGTAAAGGCTTCGACAAATTCCTCCAGCGGCACGCCATATTGCAGGCCAATGGAAATGGAGATGGCAAAATTGTTCATCAAGCTGCGGAAAGCGGCGCCTTCCTTATGCATATCAATGAAAATTTCACCGGGACGACCATCCTCATATTCGCCGGTCCGTAAGTAGACTTTGTGTCCACCCACCACGGCTTTCTGCGTATAGCCCTTGCGGCGCTGCGGCAGACGCTCGCGTGACCGCTCATGCACAACCCGCTCGACAATTTTCTCGACAATACGTTCCGTTGTCACCACCGTGCGCTGTGCCTGCGGCGCGGTCATCACCTCTTCCAGCTCGTCTTCTTCATCATCAAAGGCAAAGACCGATGAAGCCAGCGGCTGCGAAAGTTTAGAGCCATCGCGATACAGCGCATTGGCCTTCAAAGCCAGTTTCCACGACAGCATATAGCTTTCGCCGCATTCCACCACGCTGGCATTGTTCGGCATATTGATGGTCTTGGAAATCGCCCCCGAAATAAAGGGCTGCACCGCCGCCATCATGCGAATATGGCTTTCCACCGAAAGCGACCGCTTGCCGATACGCCCGCAAGGATTGGCGCAATCGAACACCGGCAAATGCTCATCCCGAAGATGCGGCGCACCTTCCAGCGTCATCGCCCCGCAGACATGCAGATTGGCAGCCTCAATTTCAGCCTTGCTGAACCCGATGCTGCGCAGCAGATCAAAATCAGCCGCATTCAGCAGGTCCGTATCCAGCTTCAACACATCGCTGCAGAATTCGTCACCCAGCGTCCACTTGTTGAACACAAAGCGAATATCAAAGGCCGATTCCAGCGCCGCCTCGATACGATTGATCTGCTCTTCGCCAAAGCCTTTGGCGCGCAAGGCATCATGGGTCAGCCCCGATGTCACCGTCTCCAGCGTGCCATGGCCCACCGCATAGGCCACGATCTCGTCAATCTGGGTCTGATCATAACCCAAATGACGCAGCGCCTCCGGCACACAGCGATTGATGATCTTGAAATAACCACCACCCGCCAGCGTCTTATATTTTACCAGCGCAAAATCCGGCTCCACGCCTGTGGTGTCGCAATCCATCACCAGACCGATCGTGCCTGTGGGCGCGATCACTGTGGCTTGCGCATTGCGGAAACCATGCTGCGATCCCAGCTCCAGCGCTTCATTCCACGCCCGCCGCGCCGCATCCGCCAGTTCAATCTGCTCCACCGCCTGCAAGTCCAGCGGCACCGGATTCACCGACAGCTTTTCATAGCCATTGGCTTCCCCATGGGCCGCGCGCGCATGATTGCGCACCACCCGCAACATGGAGTCCCGATTGGCTTCATATTCGGCAAACGCCCCAAGCTCTGCCGCCATCTCCGCAGATGTACGATAGGAAATCCCAGTCATCACCGCGGAAATCGAACCGGCAATGGCGCGGCCCTCGCGGCTGTCATAGGAAATACCGGCGCTCATCAGCAGCCCGCCAATATTGGCGAAGCCCAAACCCAAGGTGCGATAATCGTATGATAGTTGAGCAATTTCGCGCGAGGGGAATTGGGCCATCATCACCGAAATTTCCAGCACAATGGTCCATAAGCGCACGGCATGTTCAAAAGCCGGCACGTCAAAACTGCCATCCGCCTTGCGGAACTGCATCAGGTTGAGCGACGCCAGATTACACGCCGTATCATCCAGGAACATATATTCAGAGCATGGATTGGACGCACGAATTTCGCCGCCCGCGGGGCAGGTGTGCCAGTCATTCACCGTCGTGTGGAATTGAATCCCTGGATCAGCGCAAGCCCAGGCCGCATAGGAAATCTTGTCCCACAGCTCACGCGCTTTCACGGTTTTGATGATCTTGCCGCCACGCCGCGCGGTCAAATTCCATTCCCCATCCGCCAGCACGGCATTCAGGAAATCATCCGTCACCCGCACAGAATTATTCGAATTCTGCCCCGACACCGACATATAGGCCTCGGAATCCCAATCCGTGTCATAGGTGCGGAAGTCAATTTCCTTGAAGCCCTGACGCGCGAAAGAAATCACCCGTTCAATATAATTATCCGAGATCAGAGATTTACGCGCAGCCTTGATCTCACGGCGCAGCGCCGGATTCTTCTTCGGATCGAAGCAGTCATCATTCGAGCCTTCGCAATTCACGCAGGCCTTCAACACCGCTTTAAGATGACGCTCAGCCAGCTTCGAGCCCGCCACCATGGCGGCAACCTTCTGCTCCTCGATCACCTTCCATTCGATGAAATCTTCAATATCGGGATGATCCACATCCACGATCACCATCTTGGCGGCGCGGCGCGTGGTGCCGCCCGATTTAATGGCGCCCGCAGCCCGGTCGCCAATCTTCAAGAAGCTCATCAAGCCCGAAGATTTGCCGCCGCCCGACAGTTTTTCATTCTCGCCGCGCAAATGCGAAAAATTGGTGCCGGTCCCCGAACCATATTTGAACAGACGCGCCTCGCGCGTCCACAAATCCATGATCCCGCCTTCATTCACCAGATCGTCGGCAACGCCCTGAATGAAACAGGCATGCGGCTGCGGATGTTCATAAGCACTCGCCGATTTAACCAGATCCCCGCTCGTATGATCGACATAGAAATGCCCCTGGCTCGGCCCGTCGATGCCATAAGCCCAATGCAAACCCGTATTGAACCATTGCGGCGAATTGGGCGCGGCACGCTGGGTCGCCAGCATGTGGCACATTTCGTCATAGAAAGCCCGCGCATCGGCTTCCGTATCGAAGTAGCCGCCCTTCCAACCCCAATAGGTCCATGTCCCGGCCAGCCGATCAAAAACCTGCTTCGCCGAATGTTCGCCGGTCGTATCTGCCCCGGCGGCTTCGCGCCGCCACAGCCATTCCGGAACATTGTCTTCCGGCACCGGCTTGAGTTCGGTCGGCACACCAGCCTTGCGGAAATATTTCTGCGCCAAGACATCGCTGGCCACCTGGCTCCAGCTTTCGGGCACTTCAATGTCCGATTGCTGAAACACCACCGACCCATCCGGATTACGGATTTCACTGCCGGCTGTGCGAAAAGCGATACCCTGATAGGGCGAGAGATGTTCAACGGTGAATTGACGCCGGATACGCATGGCTCCCCCAAAGGTCTAGATGTGGCACCCGACCGAAGATCTGCCCTGAATTTTGGCGAAAATGATCCCGCGCCCGGAAAAGTGCTTCGCAAAAAGCACTCTCACGAACCTTCGGATTCCATTGGCATCGCCAGATTTAGGGCCACGATCAGCGGCGGACGCTAACTATGGACAAGCACACCCCAAACACAAGGGGTCTGTAGTTAACTAATTATTACCCCCAAGATGTTGTGCTTTGTGGAAATCCAGAAATGGCTTTTGGATCGCGTAATTAGCCGGCGAAGTTAGGACAGAAAATTTTTTTCATCCCCATCGGCCTGTGCATAACCCCTCTGACGCAGCCCCGTTGCATGCCTGCACAGTTGCGCTCTATTTGTCACTTTTGAGGCGGTCATTCGACCTCTTTCCCGAAGCCGGGGGGGCACCTATAGTCACCCCGGAACAAGCCCCCGAATCTGCGGTACTCTGATACGATGTCCTTGCTTAGAATGATCTTTACCTGGTGGCGCAGCGCCACTTTAGGCACAGTTCTGACCACCTGGTGGTCGGGCAAATCCGTGGGCAGCGATGCCTTTGGCAATCGCTATTATCAAACGGCCGATACTAAGCGCCGCTGGGTGATCTATAATGGAACCGTGGAAGCCAGCCGCGTCCCGGCGGATTGGCATGGCTGGCTGCATCACACATTCGATGCGCCCCCCACACAGGCGCCCTTCAAAGCCCAATCCTGGGAAAAGGCGCATCAGCCCAATCTCTCAGGCACACCGGCCGCCTATCGTCCCTCTGGCAGCCTGTCCGGCACAGGCAAACGCGCTCCCGCCACGGGCGATTACCAGGCATGGACACCTGAATAACGACCAAATCCAAAGCCTGCCCCCATCCTCCTCACGCAGTTGAAGGCCCATGCAGAACAACACTGTCGAAACCCTGATCGGTGCCGTCGTTGTCGTCGTGGCCATCGCCTTTGTGGCCTTCACCTATTCCACCACCAGCGCAGGCGGCGTCACGGGCTATGAGATCGCGGCCCGCTTCGGCAATGTGGATGGCATCTCGGTGGGCACCGATGTGCGGCTGCATGGCATCAAAATCGGGGCGGTTTCCTCGCTGGCGCTGGATCAGCAAAGCTATATGGCAAAGGCCCGTCTCTCGATTCGCAACGATATAAAAGTCCCCGAAGATTCCTCGGTCAAAATCACCTCATCCGGTCTGCTCGGCGGCTCCTATGTGGCCATCTCACCGGGCGGCAGCGATGACATGCTCAAACCCGGTGACGAAATCCACGATACGCAGGGCGCCGTCGATCTGATGGGGCTGGTGGGCCGCTTCATCAATGGCGGCCCGGGCGGCGGCAAATCGGGTAGCGAAGCCAGCCCCGCCACTCCGCCATCGGCAGATGCCCCGTGAACATTTTGCGCACATCCCTCGCGGCACTGCTGATCAGCACATCATGGGCTGGCCCGGTCTTGGCGCAAACGCCCCCCACGCTCCCTGCACCTGATACAGCGCCCCCCGTCACCAGCAATCCGGCAGCGCCTGCACCGGGCGAGGCGCTGGGCACAGAACCTGCTGAGGCCCCAAAACCAGCGCCGCGGATCGAGGCCAAACCCGTTGCTCTCGTGCTGCGTGGTCTCGACAAGATGACCGGCAAGGCGTCGGAAATCGTCGCCCCCATCAATAAGCCTGTGCCCTTCGCCACGCTCACCATCAATGTGCGCACCTGCTATTCCACACCGCCGACAGAGCCGCCCGAAACCACGGCCTATGTCGAAGTGACGGATAAACGCCCCGGACAGGATCCCAAAAAAGTTTTCGCAGGCTGGATGTTTGCGTCCACGCCCTCGATCAGCGCGGTGGAACATCCGCTTTATGACGTCTGGGTGATCACCTGCAAAACCGATGCGCCCGGTATCGCCCCCAGCGTCACACCGCTCTCCACGGCGGTGAAACCTGTCTCGCCCGATAAGGGGGCAAATGAAGCCCCGCCCGAATTGCCCGAAGGCGCCGGCCGATAAGCAGCGCCTAGAGATAACGCATCCAGCTCATAGAACTGCCCCTCCAGCGCTATGGCCTGCGCGAGACGTCCCAAATAATCACGTTGCGGAATTTCCACCGCGCCAAAGCTGGCCAGATGGCTGGTGAGAAATTGCGTATCCAGCAAAACAAAACCGCCCGCGATCAGCCGCGCCACCAGATGCACCAGCGCAATTTTGCTGGCGTCGCGGGCTCGGGAAAACATGCTCTCGCCAAAAAACGCACCGCCCAATTTCACTCCATATAAGCCGCCAACCAAATCGTCTCCCTGCCAGCATTCCAGCGAATGGGCATGCGCGCCATGATGCAGCGCCGTATAGAGCGATATGATCTCGCCATTGATCCAGCTATCTTCGCGGCCCGGCCGCGGCGCAGCGCAGGCTTCCATGACGCGCGTAAAACAGTGATCCACTGTGACGCGATACAGATCAGATCGCACACTGCGCGCCAGCCGCCGCGATATATGGAACGTATCTAGCGGAATGATACCGCGCAATTCCGGCGACACCCAGAACAGTTCCGGGTCATCCCGGTGCTCCGCCATGGGAAAAAGCCCTTGCGCATAGGCGCTCAATAAGAGGGCAGGGGGCAGCCGGGCGCGGCCATGCATGGCACTGCCTCAATATGTTTTGCCGAAGCGTCTTTTGCTGCGCAGCGCATCCACACTCCAAGGCCCGGCACCCGCCGCCGCAAGAAACAGAAAAACAAAACAGAACAAGACCGCCAATTCACCCTCATTGATGATCGGCAAAAGATTGCGCCCCAGCCGCGCATGGAAAAAGAAATAGGCAACCGCCATCTGTCCCGAACAGATAAAGGCCGCCCAGCGCGTGAAAAGCCCCAGCGTGATCAGCGTCCCGCCAACCAGCTCAATCAAACCCGATGCCAGAAACATGGCGGGCGACAGATGCAAGGTCTCTGCTGTCAGCGTGATGGGGAAATGCAAAAGCTTGGCCGTGCCATGCGCCAAAAACAGCAGGCCCGACATGATCCGTAACAGGCTCAAAAATTGGGGCGTATATTTTTCCAAGCGACTCATGACACCAACCCTTCACGGCACAACCATATCACTGACGATAACATTTGAGCCCAGCATTTGGCCGCAATGAAATGAATGTGATTCACTACCGATAAAATACGCTATTCGTTGTAAACATTAGAATATGTCGCTGATTTGCGTGAAAAATAACAAAAACACACACGACCTTTAGCGATTGACCCTCTATGGTGCGCCCGCAATTTGATTTTCTGGGGGGCAGAAACAAATGCGCCGCGGCGCTTTTATTCTCAAAAACAGGCTTCTCAGCGGCATGCTGTGCTGTGGGGCCCTGCTGTGTCCGGGCCAGGCATTTGCCCAGCCCCCTGTCATGCCATCGCCTGCACCCGCCGCCGCGCCGCTCGCCATACCGCCAGCATCCGTCCGCGCCCCTTTCGAGATCACCCGCGATCATATCAGCTTCGATGTCAGCGCCGATGGCCGCTTCACCAAGCGCACCGAAGAACATGTCCGCATCCTCAGTGAACAGGGGCTTCAACTCCTGCGCCAATCCGGTGTCGGCTATATGACCGGCTTTCAGGATGGCGATATCGAACAGGCCTATACGCTGAAACCCGATGGCACCCGCATCGATGTGCCGGCGGATGGCTATTTCGTCACCTCCGGCCCGGCCACCAAAGGCTTTGCCGATTTCCGCGAAAAAATGGCGGTCTTCCGGAATGTCGAAATTGGCGATGAAATCGTCATCGTGAAAATATTTCATCAGCGTGAGCCATGGTTCAAAGGCCAATTCTATACCGACATCACCTTCGGTAATCTGGTGCCGACACACGACGTCAAAATCACATTGCGTGCGCGGAGCAAAAAATTACCCTTGCAAGTCGATCTGCGCGGCTTCAAGCAAATCGAAAATACACAGCAAAACGGTTATGAGACATGGGTCTGGACCTATGACAATGACAGCACCATCATGCCCGAACCGAACGGCCTCTCAGAACGTGATACAGCCGCCCGCCTGATCGTCACATCCTTCCGTGACTTCGCCCAACTCGCCGCCGCCTATCATGAAGGCGCCGCAGACAAAGCAATCCCCACGCCTGAAATCAAAGCCCTGTCCGAACAACTCACCCAAGGTGTCACCGACCGGCGCGAACAGGCGCGCATCCTCTATGATTGGGTCACCGGCAATATCAAATATCTCGCCATCGTTCTGGGCAAAGGCGGTTTGATCCCGCGGCCCGCCGATCAGGTGCTCCATAGCCGTTATGGCGATTGCAAAGATCACGTCGTCCTGCTTGAAGCCATGCTGGCAGCAAAAGGGATCGACAGCACACCCGCCCTGATCAATTCCGATACGAGCTTTGCATTATCGAACGTCGCCTCACCCGATCAGTTCGATCATGTCATCACCTATATTCCCGAACTTGCGCTCTATGTGGATTCTACCGCGCGCTTCGCCCCCTTCGGCATCCTGCCCGATAGCGATGCCGATAAGCCCGTACTCCACACCGCCACCGGCCAGATCGGTCAAACCAAGCCGCTCTCGGCCCCAAGCGAAAAAGTCACAAGCCATAACCGCATCCAGATCATGGAAGACGGCAATGCCGTCGGCGCAAGCATTGTCACCGCCACAGGTGCCTCCGCCATCGCGCTGCGCGGCCTGATGAGCTCACTGCTCCCGGGGATGGAGGCCAGCTATCTGCGCGAAAGCATCACCGGTGCCAGCGACGGCATGCTGGATCGCGGCGACCCGACGGGTCTCAGCGATCCCTATACAATCGCCGCGCGCTTCAATCTGACCAATGCCACCCCGCTGCCCGGACCCGGCGCGATCTCCTTCAGCGCCGGCTTTCATCCCTTCTCCCTCAACATGGCGATCTCCGCCGCGCTGCCCGCCCGTAATGCGCCATATATTTGCGGCTCTCTGCATCTGGTCGATGAAACTGTGATCGAATTGCCCAAATCGCAAATCATCACCTCCATCCCAAAATCCCGCAGTATGGAAGCCAAGGAAATATCGCTCAAAACCAACTATGAACGTCTCAGCGATCAAGCGGTCAAAGCCACCCGCACCTTGATCATGGATCACCCGCGCGCCATTTGCAGCGCGGACTATTACAACAGCATCCGCCCCACGCTCATCTCCATGAATGCGATGCTGCAGGCCCAGATGCTCTATGATGTGAAAAAGCCCGCGCCCCCACCGGCGCGCAAACCTGATCCCCGGCCCAAACCTGGGCTGCAAGCCAATGCTGCGAAAAAGCCCGCATTACATCCCTAAGCCCGCCTAAGGATGATGCTTCTTCAGGAAATGTTCCAGCCAATGGATATTATACTCTCCATTGAGAATATCCGGATCGCGCACCAATTGCTGAAATAGCGGCGTGGTCGTGTCGATCCCGCCCACAACCAGCTCATCCAGCGACCGCCGCAACCGCATCAGACAATCATTGCGATTACGCCCATGCACAATCAGCTTGCCCGCAAGGCTGTCATAATAAGGCGGGATCTTATAGCCATCATAGAGCGCGCTATCGAACCGCACACCCAATCCGCCCGGCGCATGAAATTGCGTGACCTTCCCCGGCGAGGGCGTGAAGCGGAAGGGATGTTCGGCATTGATCCGGCATTCAATCGCGTGGCCCGACAGCACGACATCGCTCTGATCAATCTCCAGCGACGCGCCCGTGGCAATGCGCAATTGCTCACGCACAATATCGATCCCGGTAATCATTTCCGTCACCGGATGTTCCACCTGAAGCCGCGTATTCATTTCAATGAAATAGAACCGCCCGTCCTCATATAAAAATTCAATCGTGCCCGCCCCAAGGTAGCCCAGCTTGGTCAAAGCCTTTGTGACAATGCTGCCGATCTCTTCGCGCTGCGCACTGTTCAGGGCAGGCGAGGGCGCCTCTTCCCAAACTTTCTGATGCCGCCGCTGCAACGAGCAATCACGCTCGCCCAGATGGATCACCTTACCAAAGGAATCCGCCAGCACCTGCACTTCAATATGGCGCGGCTTCTCCAGATATTTTTCCATATAGACGGCATCATTGCCAAAGGCCGCCTTGGCTTCGCTGCGCGCCGTGCTGATGGCTTCCAGCAGATCATCCTTGCTGCGCGCCACTTTCATGCCGCGCCCGCCGCCACCCGCCGTCGCCTTGATCAAAACCGGATAACCGATCTCCGCGGCCACCCGCAAAGCATCGCCATCATTTGTCACTGCCCCGTCCGAACCCGGCACGGTGGGAATACCCAAACTCTTCACCGCCTGCTTGGCCGCGATCTTGTCGCCCATCAGGCGGATATGCTCGGGATTAGGCCCGATAAAGACCAGCCCATGCTCCTGCACGATTTCAGCGAAGCGGGCATTTTCCGACAAGAAACCATAGCCGGGATGAATGGCCTCAGCGCCCGTAATCTCGCAGGCGGCAATGATCGCAGGCATGTTGAGATAAGACTGCGCCCCCGGCGCCGGTCCCACACACACGCTTTCATCCGCCAGCCTGACATGCATGGCATCCGCATCTGCGGTGGAATGGATCGCAACCGTTGCGATACCCATTTCCTTACAGGCACGATTGATCCGAAGCGCAATCTCGCCGCGATTGGCAATGAGAACTTTTTCGAACATCAGCCGATGATCAACAGCGTCTGGCCGAATTCGACCGGTTGGGCGTCACTGACGCAGATCTCCTGAACCGTACCATTACGCGGGGCTACGATAGGGTTCATGGTCTTCATGGCTTCGACGATGAAAAGGGTTGCCCCTTCCTTCACGACATCGCCCACTTTGACAAAGTTCGGCTTGCCGGGCTCCGGGGCCAGATAGACCGTCCCCACCATGGGAGAGGTCACCCCCCCCGCCACCGGCCCCTTGGGCGTCTCAGGCGCAGCCGCCGCAACCGGCGCCGCTGCTGCCGCCACAGGCGACGCCGCCATCACACTGCCGCCCGCCTGCCGCGAAACCCGCAGCCGCTTGCCATCCTGTTCAATCTCGATCTCGGTCAGGCCGGTTTCGGTCAACAGGGCCGCCAATTCCCGAATCGTATCGGCCGCTTCACCGATATTTTCCTTGGCAGTCTTGGTTCCGGTCATCCGGTCCTTCACATTCTTTATGCTCATACAGCTTTGGCCTTTGACGATAGAGGCGAGACGATAGAGGCAATGGCGTCGATGGCAGCAAGATAACCCTGCGCCCCCAGGCCACAAATCACCCCCGTTGCTACCCGGCTCACATAGGAGTGATGCCGAAAATTCTCCCGCGCATGCGGGTTTGAGAGATGCACTTCAATCAGCGGCTTGTCGAGCGCCTTCAGCGCATCATAAAGCGCCACGGATGTATGGGTATAGGCGGCGGCATTCAGAACCATGGCGGCGCTTTTGCTGCGGGCCTCATGGACCCAGTCCACCAGCTCCCCTTCATGGTTTGTCTGGCGGAAAACCACCTCCAGCCCGTGCTCTTTGGCCTTTTTCGCGACCATGTCCGCGATTTCGGCCAAAGTCGTGCGGCCATAAATCTCGGGTTCCCGCACCCCCAACAGGTTGAGGCTCGGCCCGTTCAGGACATATATCGGCAAAGATCCAGCTTTGGTCGGCAAGGATTTATCTTTGTCGCCCACGGAAAACCCCCGGCAATTCACGATTCGGGCTTTATACTGGTCCTGTACGTGAAGAGAAACCATATATCCCCCATGACCCAGACCTCGATTCCCCCAAGCCCCTTAAATCTGACGATCAATGGCGAGCCCCGCCATCTGGAGGCGGCCTGCACCCTCAGCGCCCTCCTGCAATCGCTGGGGCTGGACCCGGCCAAGATCGCGGTCGAGCGCAATCTGGAGATCGTCCCCCGCTCCCAATATGCCCAGCTTCAGGTGGCCGACGGCGACAGGCTGGAAATCGTCCATTTCATCGGCGGCGGTATGGAACAGCCCCCCGTCACAGATAAGCCGCTGGTCGTCGCGGGCCACACGTTCAAATCCCGCCTCATCATCGGCACGGGCAAATATAAAACCTATGCCGAAAACGCCGCGGCCTTAGAGGCCAGCGGTGCCGATATGGTCACCGTCGCCGTCCGCCGGGTGAATCTGACCGATCCAAATCAGCCCAGATTGATCGATTTCATCGACCCCAAAAAATATACCTATCTGCCCAATACAGCCGGCTGCTTCACCGGCGAAGATGCGGTGCGGACCTTGCGTCTGGCGCGCGAAGCGGGCGGCTGGACCTTGGTCAAACTCGAAGTGCTGGGCGATCAGAAAACCCTCTATCCCAATATGGTCGAAACGCTGCGGGCCACGGAATTGCTGATCAAAGAAGGCTTCCAGATCATGGTCTATTGCAGTGATGACCCGATCATGGCGAAGCGGCTGGAAGAACTTGGTGTCAGCGCCATCATGCCGCTTGCCGCCCCCATCGGCTCTGGCCTCGGCGTACAAAATCCCGTGGGCATCCGCATGATCATCGAGGAAGCAAAAGTCCCTGTCATCGTCGATGCAGGTGTCGGCACCGCCTCAGATGCCGCCATCGCCATGGAACTGGGCTGCGACGGCGTATTGATGAACACGGCCATAGCCGAAGCGCAAAACCCCGTGCTGATGGCCGAAGCCATGAAACACGCGGTCCAGGCAGGGCGCATGGCCTATCTCGCAGGCCGTATGCCGAAAAAACGCTACGCCGATCCTTCCAGTCCTCTGGCAGGTCTCATCTGAAGCAAAGCGTGACACCCAAGGGTGATGAGATATCAAATAAATCCAATGTATTTATTAGCATTGGAAGTAATTATGATTGATCATTTGCCTGAAGTTTAAAATAAAGCGTAGTGATTCCTCATAACTTGGATGGGGATTTTTTCATGAAACATATAATATTGAAGTCTGTTATTCTGGCTGCCTGCGCCACACAATTCGCGGCTTGCAGCACCATCATCGAAGGGACGAGCCAGAAAATCGCCGTCTCCAGCACACCGGTTGGCGCATCTTGCGACATGATCCGTGAAGGCCGCTCGGTCGCAAATATCGCGAAAACGCCCAGCACCGTGACGGTCGATAAAAGCAAACATGACATTGAAATGAAATGCAGCCTGGCTGGCTATGAGCCGGCCAGCCAATATCTTGATTCCGGTATTGCCACAGGCACGTTCGGCAATCTGATTTTGGGTGGGGCCATCGGCTGGGGCATCGATTCCGCCACCGGCGCGGATAATCGCTATCCGGATTCCGTCAATATGGTCATGGTCCCGCTAAAGGATGTCTCGACCAACATTTCCACCACCGATAAGCAAACAATCCTGCCGCCCGCTGACTCCGTTGGCGCAGCCGGTTCCTAAGTCATAAAGGCTGCAACGCCTTAGATGTCCTGACTTTTAAAGCGGTACACCCTCGCCACGATATATAGCTGGCGGGGGTGTTCCAGCATTGCAGCACATGGGTCAATCTATAGTTTGTTCCTAGGAATTAACGACAGAGGACCAAACCATGGCCAATTCACAGCAATCCCCCACAGGTCAGCTCCCGGAATGGGATGACTATATGAAGGATATTTCTGCTGGAATGGCCGAGTTCCTGGCCCAGACCCGCTCCCCCGATGATCCACAACTGCGTCAGGAAGCCTATCAAGTTGCCTGGATGACACTCGTGCAGGGCTATCTGCTCCTGCTCAATGGCGATCCGGCCCATCCGCAGCTCATCCCGTCGATGCACACACTCTATCCGCTGGGTGTGCCCAACCCGGATAATCTCTATTACGTCACCCCGCTCGATGAAAACGGCACCTATCATTTCACCGGTTTTCGCGGCACCACCAATTTTGTCGATTTCCAGTTCAATCAAAGCTTCCCCGGTCTGGCCAAACGCTCTGGCGCGCGCACCGGCGATTTCAATCTCGATCAATTGACACTGGGCAAGGACGGCGCATTCAGCGTCATCGTCAGCAAAAAACGCCCTGATGGATATACGGGCGATTGGATTGAAATGCCCGCCGATACCGGCACGGTGCTGGTGCGCGAGGTCTGCGGTAACTGGTTCACCGAAGAAGATGCCCGCATCGCCATCGATCGCCTCGATACACCCGTCCGCAAACCGCGTCTCACCAAGGAAGACATTGCCGATAAGCTGGGCAAGCTTGGAACCTATCTCGCGCGTTTCCAGGATCAGTTCATGACCTATGAACAATCCCTGCGCGATATGGATTTATGGAATAAAATCGCCATCCGCATCCGTAAGGAAACAGGCGGCGCTGGCACAGGCGGCGGCCTCGGTGGCCAAACCATCTATCACGGCCTGTTCGATCTGGAAGACGGCGAATGTCTGCTGGTCGAAACCGATCTGCCGGAAAAAGTTTTCTACTACAACATCCAGATCAGCGAAAATCTCCACCGCTCCATCGATCATTTCAACACGCAAACCAGCCTGAATAATTTTCAGGCTCACATCGACAGCGACGGCCGCTTCCGCGCCGTGATCTCTAACGAGGATCCGGGCGTCCCCAATTGGCTCGATGCCTCAGGCTATAAAACCGGCGGTATCATGGGCCGCTGGACCCGCTGCAGCTCCGCCCCGCTGCCCGTTGCTAAAAAGATCAAACTGGCTGATCTGCACAAACACATCCCGTCAGACACACCCAAAGTCACCCCGCAGGAACGCGACAAACACCTCCGTCGCCGCCGCGTCGCCATGCAATTGCGTCGCCGCTGATAGGTGTCTCATAAATAAAACGGGCAGGATACGAATCCTGCCCGTTTTTATTTTTACCTGTTATCAGCCTCAGCTTTTCAGCATCTGCGCCAGCACCGTGTCATCCAGCGATCCAGGGCGCACGCGGCCATTCAGTATATATGTCGGTGTCGCATTGATGCCGGTCTTGTTGGCCAGTTCATGCGCCAGCTTGATCGCCTTTTCGATCTCGGGGTCTTTCATATCATTGCCCAGCTTACCAACATCCAGCCCAATCTCGCGCGCCGTGGCGAACACCACATCCGGCGTCACAAGGCCCTTCTGCTCCATCAGCTTCCAATGAAATTCCAGATATTTGCCCTGCTTCTTGGCAGCCATAGCCGCCCGCGCCGCTAATGCGGAATTTTCACCCTTGATAGGAAATTCAATAAAGGCAAAGCGCGTGTCACCCTTGCGCGCTTCATAGAACTTCTTCAGCGCCGGTACAGATGTCCGGCAATAGGGGCAGTTGTAATCAAAGAATTCCACAAGCGTGGTCTTGGCATTCTCGGGCCCGGTCACGAAGGCCAGGCGGGAATCAAAGAACGATTTCAAACCCACTTTGGCCACGGCATCTTCGCGCGCCCGCATCTCTTCCGAATCCTGGCGCGCCTGCAACACATTGCTGGCATCGACCAAAGTCTCGGGATGCGCCATAAGATGTCCGCGCACAATTTCATCGCGCTGCGCCTCACTCAACCGCACCGGCATAATTCCAGAGGCATTCATAAATATGACCATGCCAAGCGAAATCACCGCGCCGCCCAATCCGCCCAGAGCGGCGAGTTTCCAGCTTTTATCCATAATCAGATGTCTTCCTTTGCTACTTCGACTTATTCAAAGTGGCGACGGCCATAATATCATTCGCCCGCTGCCAATCGGTTGAGCCCGCCTTCAGCTTGCGCTGCGCCAATGTCGCAAACCGCGCCGCCGAGGGATAGGCGCCCACAGCATAATAACGCTCCGCCGTGGCCAGATTGGCCATCGCATCATTATTATTACGGCTATAGGCCTGTGCCGCCTGATACCATGCGAACGCATTATCCGTCTCGTGCCGCAATGCCACTTTCAGATTTTCCAATGCAGGATTGGACAATTGCGGCAATTCCGTCGCCAATTGCGCCGCCGCCAAGCTCACGCGCAAAAGCGGCGCCTCCGGCATCAAATCCACCGCCCGCTGATAAGGCTCGATCCCACGCTGAGGCTTACTCATTTCCACATAAACCTGCCCCAGCATCTCGTGGAAATAGGGATTGTCCGGCTCTTCGGCGATCAATCCATTGATCTCCGCCAAGGCCTTCTGCATGTCGGGTTTACGAAAATACGCCATGGCGCGGGCATAACGCGCCGGCTTGCTGACATCGCTTTCCGGATAACGATACAGCACCGATTGCACCTGCTCGATATAGCCATACAATTTCGCTTTGATCATGCGAAATTCATGGATCGTTTCAGGGCTGTCCTTGGCATCGAAATAGGGTGACGCCATAACCGACCGCTCCAGCGCCGCCATACGATCGCGCGAAGCCGGATGCGACCGCGCCCAGCCTTCCGGACGATAGGCCGACATCGCTTCGTCATCCGCGAATTTCTGAAACACCCGCAACATACCATTGCCGGATTGCTTGGTGGTGTTGAGATATTTCAGCCCCATCTGATCCGCCGTGCCTTCTTGCGACCGGCTGAACGCATTGAACTGACCTTGCGCCACTTGCTGCCCGAGCATGAGCAAACCCATGCCAACATCGCCCGCGCCCGCCACCATGGCCGCAATCCCTGCGGCCATGGAGATCAGCATGGGAATGCTCGCTTTAGCGATAGCATCCCCGCCGCGCGACAAATGCCCACCGGCAATATGGCCCGTTTCATGCGCCAGAATACCAATCACCTCATTGGGCGACTGCAACTGCATGAACAATCCGGTATTGACGAATATATTCTGCCCTTCGGCAACGAAGGCATTAATATCGCTACTGTTGATTATATAAAGTTTGACCGCCGCCGGATCCAACCCCGCCGCCTTCAAAAGCGGATCGGCATAGGATTTCAAGGTGCGCTCGATTTCCGTATCACGAATCAGCGCGATCGCCTGCGCGGCGGCAGGTTGCACTGCAAGACATACCGAAAGCAGCAAACAGAGCGAAAATAACATCGCTCGTGACACAGCAGACACAGCCCCCTGAAGAAGCGTTTGCTGAACTGTATTTTCAAGGGCGGGTAAGCACCGCCAAGGGTTGCAAAACGGCAAGGCTTGAACTCTCCTCTCACCCCCGCGCCACACCTCGCGTTGGCGGAAACTATGGGTGTGCTAGGCTACGAGTCAATAAAGGTGCGTATAGACAATAAAATGGCGCTAATGGCTTAGGGGGGCCATTTAATGCTTGGTAAGGGTCTGGTAGCCATAGGTTTAGGCATAACCCTCTCGGGTTGCGCCCTCGGATTCTTTGGCGACCGCGCCCTCACAGTTCCCAGAACCGGCTTTGTCGTGGGTGATGAACCCACCGCGGTGCGCATCGGGGCCGCCATTCTGTCTCAGGGCGGCAGCGCGGCCGATGCCGTCACCGCTATGTATTTCGCGCTCACGACCACCTATTCGGTCTCAGCGGGCCTCGCAGGCGGCGGTCTATGCGTCATCCATGATCGCAGAACCGGCACCCAGGAAAGCCTCAGCTTCCTGACAAAGGATTCACGTTACGGCGGTAATTTCGCGCTGGTCGGCAATGTGCGCGGCTTTGCGGCACTGCAAAAAGACTATGGCCGTTTCAAATGGGATCATCTGGTCGCCCCAGCCGAAGAATTGGCGCGAAAGGGCTTCCGCCTCTCAGATGGCCTGATGCAACATGTCGAAGCCGCCTTACCCGCTGTGCGGCGCAGTACAGCCCTCTCAGCCCTCTATCTCGAAAATGGCGTACCCAAAGCGGTGGGTACCATCGTCCAAAATCCAGATCTCGCCCGAACGCTCGACATCGTAGGCGCCCAAGGTCCGGATGGGTTCTACAAAGGTATTATTGCTCAAAAAATTGTGACCTACACCGAAGACGAAAGCATCGGCTTCGATCTGGAAGAATTTGGCGCCTATGAAATCACGCGCCATCCCGTGCAATACATCCATATGGGCAAACTCACGGTCACCTTGCCGCCGCAACAATTGGGTTCGGGTGCCTTTGCCTCCGCACTTCTGACCAAACTCAGCGAAGTAAATTCCAGCCAGGATATCGGTGCAGCAACCCGTCTCACCCTCGATGAATTCGAAGTAGACAGCCTGCCGCGCGATCTTGGTGCCACGGGTTTCGCCGCCGTCGATACAAAAGGTCAGGCCGTCTCCTGCGCCATCACGATGAATGGTGCTTTCGGCGCAGGCCATGTCGCCAGCGATACGGGCGTTGCCCTCGCGCGCTCGCCAAAGGCCAGCAGCACGGGCTTTTCCTCGGCCTTCCTCTCCCCGGTGATCGCCACGCGCGATCAGGGTAATCTGGCCTTGGTGGGGGTCGGATCAGGTGGCCCTAATGGAACAGCCTCGCTGGCTTATTCGCTGCTGATCGCGGCGCGTGAAGGCAGTATGAGCCAACCCGAAGATGTCCGCACAACCGGCGTCGCACCGTTCAGCACGGTCAATGTCATTGCCTGCCTGGGGGCGGATTGCGCAGCTATTTCCGATCCCGGCACAAGCGGCCTCGGCATCAATCAGGCCGATGATGGCTCAGCCGGCAGGCGCCCGCGCAGAGGCATGTTCTTCTAAGAGATTCACTAGGAATAAGCGCTTCTTAAAAAAACAGGCCCGTCTGTAAGGGCGGGCCTGTTTTTAAGAAAATGAATGGCGCGAAACAGATTTAAAAATCAGTTTTAGCCAATCAGCTTTTAAACGTGCGCTGCCACCAGCCCTTACGCGACGGGCCTGTTTGCGCAGGTTCAGCAGCCTCCGCCTCAATATGGGGCGCAGGCACTGGCGCACGCGGCTTTACGACCTCCGCAACTGGCTCAATACTTGCCGGCGGCTCAACACTGGCAGCCTTCTCAACATTCTGGGGCGCAACAGGTCGCGGGGCTTCGGCCTCATGGCCAAAACTCCAGCTCGGTTCCGACGGCATATTGGGCGCAACCACCGGCGTCTCGGACACTGTCGGGGCAGGTTCTACCTGTTGCGGCGCATTATAATTGGCGTGCTCAGCGATGGCCGGATCAGACATTTCCGCATCTGCGGCATGGTCCTGTCCGCCCGCATTGTCACCAGCTTCACCATGGCCAGTTTCACCATTATGCCGATTGCGGCCCCGGCCACCGCGTCTGCGGCGGCGTCTGCGGCGGCGCGGATCGCCTTCGCCCTCGGCGCCATTGTCAGCTTGGCCGTCACTATTCAGCGCATCACGGGCATCATCATCCGCATCGGTGCCGGATTGGATATTATTACCGTCTTGATCCGCATCCTGCGTAACACCGCCAGCGTCAGCCCCCAGCTCTTCTCCACCAGCCGTCTGCCCGGAACGTTCAACGCGATTGCGGCCGCCTCTGCGGCGTCTGCGGCGGCGCTTCTGTCCATCCTGTTCGCCGTTCTGCTCAGAACGCGCGTCCGAATGATTGCCGTCATCTTCCGATTGATCTTCATCCGCCTCGAAAGCGTCGTCATCCCGGTCATCTTCCATGGGCGGCGGCGGGGCAGGTGGTGCCTGCACCGCAATGGCGCGGCGATCTTCCGGATTCTTCTGGGTCAGTCGTTCGATTTCATAATGACCCGCATGCAGTGTCTCACTGATTTCAAACTGCACCTGCATGCCATAATCGGTTTCGATATGGTCCAGCTCGCGGCGCTTCTGGTTCAGCGTGAAAATCGCCACATCGCTGGTGGCCTTGATCAACAGGCTGGCCGCCCGCTGTTTCTGGCCTTCTTCTTCCAGCGACCGCAGCAGACGTAGCGCGGTCGATTCCACCGACCGCACAATCCCCTGACCATCGCAATGCGGGCAAGGAATGGTCGATCCGGCCACAACACCGGCGCGCAAACGCTGGCGTGACATTTCCAAAAGCCCGAACTGGCTGATCTTGCCGATCTGAATGCGCGCCCGGTCATTTTTTAGCGCATTATACAGGCGCTTTTCCACCGCCCGATCATTGCGGCTGTCTTCCATATCAATGAAGTCGATAACGATCAGCCCGGCCAGATCGCGCAGGCGCAATTGACGGGCCACTTCATCTGCGGCTTCCAGATTGGTCTTGAACGCCGTGTCTTCAATCGAATGTTCGCGCGTCGCCCGCCCGGAATTCACGTCGATGGCGACCAGCGCTTCGGTCTGATTGATAACGATATAGCCGCCCGATTTCAGCGTCACCGTCGGGGTGAACATCGCGTCAAGCTGCGCTTCGATATGATAATGCTGAAAGAGCGGAATATTCTCTTTGTACTGCTTCACATTCTTGGCATGGCTGGGCATCAGCATGCGCATAAAGTCCTTGGCGTTGCGATAGCCGTCATCGCCCTCCACCTGAACTTCTGTGACATCTTTATTGTACAGGTCGCGTATGGCCCGTTTGATCAGATCGCCTTCCTCATACACACAGGACGGCGCATTGGATTCCAGCGTCAATTCGCGGATCTGATCCCACATCCGCAGCAAATATTCATAGTCGCGTTTGATCTCGACCTTGGTACGATTTTCACCCGCGGTGCGGATGATCAAACCCATGCCTTCCGGCAATTCCAAAGCCGCCGCGGCCGATTTCAAACGCTTGCGGTCATTGGCATTGGTAATTTTGCGCGAAATGCCGCCGCCGCGCGGCGTATTGGGCATCAACACGCAATACCGGCCAGCCAGCGAAAGATAGGTCGTCAGCGCCGCGCCCTTATTGCCGCGCTCTTCTTTAACCACCTGCACCAGAATGATCTGGCGGCGCTTGATGACTTCCTGAATTTTGTAATGGCGCTTGCGCATCCAGCGCTGCGCCGGCTTCTGGCTGCGCAGCGGCTGTGCAGCGGCATCATTATCCTGCTCCGGCGGCAGAATTTCCGCTTCCGGCGCATGATCCGCGCCTGCGGCTGTCTGCGGGTCCACAATCCCTTGGGCGAATTCCTGCTCGATCAGGGTCACATCCCCGGCCAAAGCATCCGCCACCGCGTCCAGCGATACGGTCGGCAGAATCAAATCCATATCCGGCGCACTGTGCTGATTCAGCGGCGCGGCCTCTTCATGATGGTCATGCCCATGATCACCCGGATCATCCGGCTGATCATCGTCGCCATCCTCTTCCACATTATGGGTCAGAACATCCGGCCGCTCTTCGCTGCCATGTTCTTCGTCATGATGCTCGCTATGCTCGCCCTGCTGCTCGGCTTCCGCTTCCTCGCGGGCCAGTTCTTCCTCTGTCAGAGGCGCCGTGCCGGTCTCTACGGCTTCGAATTCATCTTCGGCATGACGGCGGGCTTCCTCTTCCTGCTCGGCGAGCAAGGCCATGCGGTCGGCGACGGGGATTTGATAATAATCAGGATGGATTTCCGAAAAGGCCAGAAAACCCTGCCGGTTGCCGCCATATTCCACAAAGGCCGCCTGCAACGAAGGTTCGACCCGCGTTACTTTGGCAAGATAGATATTTCCCTTGAGCGGCCGCTTGGATGCAGCCTCAAAATCAAATTCTTCGACCTTCTGGCCGTCCAACACGACAACCCGGGTTTCTTCCGGGTGGCTGGCATCGATAAGCATGCGTTTTGACATTTAAATCTCCGGGCGACCGGCAATCGCGCGAAGCCAGCCGGCGCCGTGGCGCACGGATCAGGCTCGCAGAGGAGCGGGGTCGCGTGGTGTGTTGGGACGGCACGCGCTGCACTGCCTCGCGGGGCAATGGCCCAGGACATGCAGCAAAGAGCAGACAACCGTCGGTCATTCGTTCACTTCGTTCACGGCGCATAATGCGCCAAACATTAAGGCGCACTATGCGCCACCTGATTTCGGCGCAAAATGCGCCAACTCTTGACGGCGCACGCTGCGCCACACACACGCCAGGGCGTGTCAGTTTCTTAAACGCGCCATCGGCACGCCAAACAATTCGCAGCGCATATGCGCATATCCGTCTATGCCTGAAGGCGCAGTCACGTTCGGGAACATCTGGCCGGAAAGATCAAAGCCGACCATAGACCCGCGTAACCCCTTAACCCCGAAACTCGGGAACCGGGTGGCGAACAGGCACCAAAGTCTTGTAGGGGCGACAGTCCGACACGGCAAGGGCACCCCATGGATTCATTATCGTCTCCACCCGTGCTAAGAAACGGTAAAGCCTTTATGTCCAAGGTCTGATTGGGATTCTCACAAGGTGCAAAGCGTTTGGTGATGCGGCGGGGCGCGTGGTTTTTAACCCATTTTGTGGGTCTGGCGGCGCTCATGCTCCCGGTTTGGGGATTCGCCCAACCCTTGCCGCACCCTAAGCCGGGCAGCGGGGCAGGGCAGTCGCATATGGAAGATGCCATCGCCCGCCTGTCCCGTCAGGGCGAGGAAAAACTAGGCCTCGCCCCTGTCCCGCGCCCCAAACCACAGGCCTCCCTGCCCATAGCTACCCCCCCCGCGATCGACCCGATCGCCCGCCTTCAGGCGCAAAGCGAGGCTAAACTAGGCCCATCCCCCGCTTTACGCCCCGCCCCCCAGGTCCGCGCCGGCCTGCCCGTGGTGCTG
>CAZOJG010000011.1:0-46341 GCA_964580115.1 uncultured Rhizobium sp. | reverse complement strand
GGTGCTGGACGCCCGCTTCACCGATTATGCGGATCGCAGCCGTTTCATCGTCGAAGTCTCCGATCCCGTTGCCCTGCGGGTTTTCACCCTCGCCAGCCCGAATCGCGTCGTGGTGGATATGCCCCAGGTACTCTGGCGTCTGGACAACGCCCCCCGCCCCCAAGGCAGCGGCACGGTCAAATCCTATCGCTACGGCCTGTTCCGCCCCGGCAATTCCCGTTTCGTGATCGACCTGAATCGCGCCGTCACTGCCAGCGAACCACTGGTGCTCGCCCCGTCCGATGGCTTTGGCTACCGTATCGTGCTCGATCTGCTCCCCACGACCCAGAGCAAATTCCAGCAAGTCTCCGGC
The DNA here is from genome assembly GCA_964580115.1 of uncultured Rhizobium sp. GTDB lineage: Bacteria > Pseudomonadota > Alphaproteobacteria > Micropepsales > Micropepsaceae > Rhizomicrobium. The sequence continues at coordinate 45,989 of CAZOJG010000011.1, read as the reverse complement.
TGGCCCGCCGATCTGCGGGCCCGCGAAACCGCCGCCGAACGCCAAAGCACCAGCGCGGCGCGGGCGCAGGCCGCATCCCCCGTCAATGCCAATAAACATATCGTGGTGCTGGATGCGGGCCATGGCGGCATCGACCCCGGCACCCATGGCGTCACCGGCCTCCAGGAAAAAGATCTGGTGCTGGATATGACCAAACGCATCCGCACCGCCCTGCAACGGCGCGGCACCTATAATGTCTTCCTGACCCGCGGCGACGACACCTATATCCCTCTGCGCCAAAGGGTGAATGTCGCCCGTAATTTCAAGGCCGACCTGTTCATCTCGGTCCATGCCGACTCAAACCCGGATTCATCGGTCAGCGGCGCTTCGGTTTACACCTTGTCGGAAGATGGCTCCGATAAAGAAGCCGCCGCACTGGCCCGCAAGGAAAACCAGTCCGACATCATCGCCGGCGTTGATCTCTCGCATCAGGATTCCCCCGTGGCCTCCATCCTGATCGACCTTGCCCAGCGCGATACGATGAATCAGTCCTCCCGCTTCGCTGACACGCTGATCAATCAAATGCGCCAGGCGACGGACATATTGCCGCGAAGACCCCACCGTTCCGCCGCCTTTGCGGTGCTCAAGGCCCCCGATGTCCCCGCCGTGCTGCTGGAGCTGGGCTATCTCTCCCACCGGGGCGACGCTCAGCGCATGGGCACCACCGCCTGGCGCAACGATGTCGCCGAAGCCATCGCCCAAGGCATAGACCGCCATTTCGGAAAAAATCGTGGCCCCACAGCCACGGCCCGCACGGCATCCGATTAGCCGGCCTTCCCCCAGCCATAATCAGGCGATAAGAGATTTACAGCCAAAGAGCTCAACACAATGCGGCGTATCACAAAAATCCTGCTTGCCAGTGGCGGTGCCGTGGCGCTCATAGCCATCGGCATCGGGGGCTTTGCGGTCTATACATTGTCAAAAGACCTGCCCAGCGTCGACAAGCTGAAAAATTACAATCCGCCCGTCACCACGCGGGTTTATGCGGGCGACGGCACGATCCTCGGCGAATATGCCCGCGAACGCCGCATCTTCGTTCCCATCGAATTCGTGCCCAAACGCGTGGTCGAAGCCTTTATCAGCGCCGAAGACAAAAACTTCTTTCGCCATCCGGGGATCGATCCCTCCGGCATAGCGCGGGCCGCGTTCAAAGACGTCTTCAACATCCTGCAGAACAAGCGCCTCGAAGGCGCCTCCACCATCACCCAGCAAGTCGCCAAAAACTTTCTCCTGACGAATGAAGTGAAAGTCTCGCGCAAAATCCGCGAAGCCATTCTGGCCCTGCGGATCGACGCCACCTATTCCAAGGACAAAGTTCTCGAACTTTACCTGAACGAGATTTTTCTCGGCCAGAACTCCTATGGCATCGGCGTCGCCTCGCTGAACTATTTCGGCAAATCGCTGGACGAACTCTCCATTTCCGAAGCCGCCTTTCTCGCGGCCTTGCCGAAAGCCCCGTCGAATTACGATCCCCGCTTCCGTAATCCCGCTGCCGTCGGCCGGCGCAACTGGGTGATCGATCAGATGGTCGAGAATGGCTATGTCACCCGCGCGCAGGCGCGTGAGGCAAAGGCCGAACCCCTCGTCACCCGCTCGCGTCCAATGGGCAGCCAAACGGAAGACGCGGATTATTTCGTCGAAGATGTTCGCCGCCAGCTCTACGGCAAATATGGTGCCGACACATTGTATGATGGCGGCCTGCAAGTCCGCGCCACGCTCGACACCCGTCTCCAGAACATCGCCGTCAATGCATTGCGCATGGGCCTGGTGCGCTATGACCATCGCCATGGCTGGCGCGGTGCCAGCGAGAATATCGACATCACGGGCGACTGGCAGGCCCTCCTCAAGGATCGGCGCAACACATCCGGCATCGACACATGGCAATATGCCGTGGTGCTGGGCTTCGGTCGCGACAAATCCACTGAAATCGGTCTGAGCGATGGCACGCGCGCCAGAATAGAGCTGAGCGATCTGTCCTGGGCGCGCAAACCGCTGCCAGATGCATCCGTCGGTCCCGCGCCCACCACGCCGGAACAGGTCTTCCAGCCCGGCAATCTGATCTATGTCGAAAAGCTGGAGGATCCGAAAAAAAACAACAGCTACGGCCTGCGCCAGATTCCCAAAGTCAATGGCGCGATCGTGATGATGGACCCGCATACAGGCCGCGTCCTCGCCATGACAGGCGGCTTCAGTTTCGCCTCCAGCGAATTCAACCGCGCGTCACAGGCCATGCGCCAGCCCGGTTCATCTTTCAAACCTTTCGTCTATGCCACCGCGCTCGACAATGGCTACACCCCGGTCAGCAAAGTGTTGGACGCCCCCTTCGAAATGTATCAGGGCCCGGGCCTGCCGCTCTGGCGTCCTGAAAATTACGAACGTTCCTTTATCGGCCTCGCCACCTTGCGGCGCGGTCTGGAATTATCGCGCAATCTCATGACCATCCGCCTGGCCGAGGCTGTCGGCATGAAAAAGATCGCCGCGGAATCCGAAAAATTCGGCATCTATGACAAGCTGCCGCCCATGCTGGCCAATTCCATCGGGGCCTATGAAACCACCTTGCTGCGTATGACCACGGCCTATGCCGAACTGGTCAATGGCGGCAAGAAAGTCACTCCCACTTTGGTCGACCGTATTCAGGACCGTAACGGCAAAACCATTTTCAAACATGACACGCGGATATGCAGCGATTGTAACGATAGCTGGAAAAACCAGTCCGATCCGCTGATCCCCGATAATCGCGCCCAGATCATGGATGCCCGAACCGCCTATCAAACCGTCTCCCTCATGCAAGGCGTGGTGCAACGTGGCACGGCGCGCTCGCTGAACGTGCTGGGCAAACCGCTGGCGGGTAAGACCGGCACCTCGAATGACTCCAAGGATGTCTGGTTCATCGGCTTCTCGCCCGATCTCGTCACCGGTGTCTTTGTCGGCTTCGACGATCCCAAAACGCTGGGCAAACGCGAACAGGGCGGCACGGTCGCCACCCCCATTTTCCGGGATGTGATGAAAGAAGCCCTCGCCAATGTTCCGCCCAATCCCTTCCGTGTTCCGGCAGGTATTGTCTTCGTGCCGGTGGACCTGCGCAGCGGTGCGGAAACATCGCCCGGCGCACCGGGCTCCATCATGGAAGCTTTCCGCGCTGGTACTGAACCCGGCATGGCCGATCTGGATGAAGCGATCACCGCCCCCATGAATACACAGGGCAATACAAGCTTCGGTCCCTCCAGCAATGTGGGCGAGGGCACAGGTGGCCTTTACTGATCCAAAGCACTTTACGAAACAGCCGCGCCTCGCCATATAAGGCGCAAGAGCTGGTGCCGAGCTTGGGTCCGGCACGCGAATACGAAGAGGAATCTCATGCGCCCCGAAACGGAACGCAATGTCGAAGAGATCCGGCAGGCCGTCGCCCTGCTGAGGAGGCATCTTTGACTGGGATGCTGCCCTGCGTCGTCTCGACGAACTGAACGCCAAATCCGAAGACCCATCGCTGTGGAACGATGCGCAAGCCGCGCAGAAACTCATGCGCGAGCGGCAAAAGCTCGAAACGGCCCTGAATGATGTGCGCGCGATCAGCAGCGGCCTCGACGACGCCATAGAACTGATCGACATGGCCGAAGCGGAAAATGACACCGCCATGGTCCAGGATGCCGAAACCAGCATTGCCGATCTGCAAAAGCGCGCCGAATTCTTGCGCCTGCAATCCATGCTGTCCGGCGAAGCCGACTCCAACGACTCCTATCTCGAAGTCCATGCGGGGGCAGGCGGTACCGAAAGCCAGGATTGGGCCGAAATGCTCTTCCGCATGTATACGCGCTGGGCGGAACGCAAAGGCTTCAAGCTTCAACTGATCGAAGAAAGCCTTGGCGAAGGCGTGGGCCTCAAATCCGCGACTTTGCTGATCAAAGGCGAAAATGCCTATGGCTGGCTCAAAAGCGAAGCAGGCGTGCATCGTCTGGTGCGCATCTCGCCCTATGATGCCAATGCCCGCCGCCATACCAGCTTCGCCAGCGTCACCGTCTTCCCGGTGATCGATCAAACCATCGAACTCGACATCCCCGAAAAAGAAGTCCGTATCGACGTTTTCCGCGCCTCCGGTGCGGGCGGACAGCATGTCAATAAAACCGAAAGCGCGGTGCGCATCACCCATCTGCCCACCGGCATCGCGGTGTCGTCACAGACCGAAAAATCCCAGCATCAGAACCGCGCCATCTGTTGGGATATGCTGCGCTCACGGCTCTATGAAATCGAACTGGAAAAGAAAAAAGCCGAAACCGGCGCCTTCATCGGCGAAAAAACCGATATCGGCTGGGGCCACCAGATCAGGTCCTATGTCCTGCAGCCCTATCAACTCGTGAAAGACCTGCGCACCGGCGTCGAAAGCCGCATCCCGCAAGATGTGCTGGACGGCGACCTCGACCCCTTCATGGCCGCAGCCCTGGCCCAGGCCGTCGGCGGCAAACCGCGCGAAAAAATCGAAGACCTCGAATAGGCCCAACATAGTTCGGCCCTTCGCACCAAAGTGAGAAGGGCCGAACCTGTTTCAAGACCGCCGAACCTGTTTCAAGACCTATGACGAAAACTCAGTTCGGCTGACCGCCCACCGCAGAATCGATTTTTGTGACATCGGCGGCAATCGACGGGGCAGATGTTTTGCGCGCGAAGCTGGTCAGCTTGGGCGCACTTTCTTCGGCCAGCGGATTGTCCGAATGGCGGCAATTGCCTTCAAACAGCGCGCCGCTCTCCACCGCAAAGGTTTCATGCAGAATATTGCCATCCACCTTGCTGGTGGCGCTCAGCTGCACTTTGCGGGCGCGGATGCTGCCTTCGACGCGGCCTTTCACGACCACGTCTTCAGCGACAACCTCACCCTTCACGATAGCCGCTTCCCCAATCACCAGATTGACGCAGCGCAGATCACCTTCAACCGTGCCGTCGATTTGCATATCGCCGGCGGATGTCAGCGTACCGGTAATCGTCAAACCGGAACTGATGACTGAAACAGTGTTGGAACGTACTGCGCCCGGACGTGGTGTAACAGGCGTCGGCGTAACAATTTGCTGCGGTTGTGTAGTCATCGGTGCATCGTCCTTCTTACTTGAGAACATGACGGCCAGCCTCCAAAAATTTTGCCGGGTCTTTGACCCGGTTGTCTAACCAAACTTCGTAATGAACATGCGGTCCGGTGCTGCGCCCGGTAGAGCCAACACGGCCGATAGCTGTTCCTTTCGCGACCTGCGCACCATTGCGCACAAGGACTCGCGAGAGATGACCATAGCGCGTCCGCAAGCCCAGACCATGATCAATTTCGACCAAATTGCCATATGGGCCTTTTGGTCCCGCCCAAACAATTATACCCGGCGCGGTCGCGTCCACCCGCGCCCCGGCCGGTCCGCCAAAATCAACCCCCGCATGAAACGCGGCATGGCGCCGAAACGGGTCGGCCCGCACACCATAATCACTGGTCAGCTCAAACCCGGAGCCCTGCACCGGCATGGATAGCGGCACCTGCACAAGGCTCGCCATCATTTCGCTCAAGGCCGACAAAGCATCATTCGCAGCCATCAGATCTTGTTTGAACGCCGCGTCTTTAATCCCATCCATCGGCATCTGCGACAGCGGCAGAAGCGGCCCGCCCATATTACGCATATGCGCGCGCTTCTTATGCATAAGTTCCGCATCCAGCCCGGCCATGGCCATCACCAGTTCGGCATTGCGCAGGCGCTTTTCCATATCGACCTGCGCCTGCTGCGCAATTTTGCGTGAACCGATGTTCAGCGCCTCAATCCGCGCTGTCTGCGCCTGTAATGTCTGCAAGGCCGGGTGGCGGGCAATCCTGTCCTTCATCTCCTGCTGGCGCGGCACGAAAAGCGCCAGCACATTATCGCGGATCGCGCCCCACATATCGCCAAGGCTGGCCCGTGTCGGCCGCGCTATCCGCGGCTGCGGTGGCGCAGGCTCCGGCATAACCTGAATATCTGATCCTTCTTCCGTCCGCTGCGGCGCATGCGCCGATATATCGGGCCGCAAACGCAAAGTGCCTAAACTATCGCTCTGACGACGCTTGGGCTGCAAAGCCTCCGGCGCGCTATTGCGCAAATGCGCCAGCCGCCCATCAAGAATCTGTTTGCCATTCAACAGTTCGGAAAGCGTGTCCTGTTTCGCGGTCAGTTCATCCGCCACGGCCTTGAAGCGGTCACCTGCGGCCACCAAAGCCCCGTTCAATTCGTCATAGGACAACTGCAAATCCGTGACCCGCGCCTCATAGGTCGATTGCATCGCCTGATAACGCTGATCCTTGGCGGCAATGATGTGATCCTTGAAAATCACATTGACGCTGGCAAAGGATACCCAGCCCAGAAAAATCAAAGCCAGCCCGGCCAGCGTCGCCTGAAGCGACGGGCTGAAGGTGAAGAACTGCACTTCGCCATGACTGCGGATATAAATCTGCCGTTCGGGAAACACGCCATGCAGCCAATGCCACACACGTTCGGCAAGCGGATGCACCGTGCCCAGATGATGATCGGGCGCGACATCGCTTTTCTGCTCTGTATGGGCCTGCCCTGAAAGGCTGGTACCCGCCCCGTATTCCGTCATATCACCTGCAATATAAAAGCCCGGAAGCTTCAAAGATCCTTGGCCGCGGCCAGCACGGCCTCCACATGACCCGGCACTTTGACCTTGCGCCAGATAGCCCGGATCACACCTTTGGCATCCACCAGAAAGGTGGCCCGGTCCATGCCCATATATTTCCGACCGTAGAGGCTCTTTTCTACCCAAACCCCATAGGCCTGCGCGACCTCTTTTTCCGAGTCTGACGCTAAAGTAATCTTGAGCTTGTATTTGGCTTTAAATTTATCGTGCGAGTCCACGGAATCCTTGGAAATCCCGATAATGGGAACTTCCATTGCATCGAATTTACGTTTGGCCTCCGTAAAACCAATCGCCTCTTTGGTACAACCAGACGTATCATCCTTGGGGTAAAAATAGAGAACATATGGCGCGCCCTTCAGGCTGGCAGATGTCACAGTCCCGCCTGAATCAGTTGCCATTTTGAAAGACGGGGCCTTATCGCCAATTTTCAAATCCATAATCGTCTATTTCCGCTCGCTAGACATCAAAGCTCCGGCTACACCCGGCAAGGTGGTCAGCTATGCCCGGCATAGGTTACCAAGATATGACTTTGCGTTGTTTACCATTTTTTAACAATAGACGCTAAGCTCTCTCGTCTGGGGCAGCGCAATATACCGACAGGCAACAGGGCCTTTCGGCATGGAGACCGCATCGTTGAAACTGCCCGACCTGTCGCGTTTTCGTGCCCCTAAAGCAGGGCTCATCGCCCTCGGCACAATCGTGGCGGTTGTATTCTTCATTCTGGGCGCGGGTCTGCGGCTGGTCACGGGCCATATCACCCTTGCCCCCTTTTCCGATCGCCTCAGCGCGGCGCTGGTCGAAGCCCTTCCCGGCATCACGGTGCGCTTCGATTCTGCTTCCCTCGGCCTCTCCCTTGCCCGCGACCGGATAGACCTCATCGTTCTGGGGGCCCGTGTCTATGACAGCAAGGGCCGGATCATCGCCCAGGCCCCCCGCGCCGACCTCGCCCTGTCGTCCAGCGCCTTGAGCGAAGGCAAAATAGATGTCCGCCGCATCACGCTGGTGGGCGTCCAGCTCACCCTGCTACGCACCGCCGAGGGCAGCCTGCGCCTTGGTGTCGCCGACGACAAAACCCAGCCCGATCTGATCGAACGCCTGCGCGAAATATTGAGCAAGGGCGATGGCCCCTCCACCCTGGAGGCGCTCGCAGTGCGCGATGCAAGGCTGGCTTTCTATGATGAAAGCTCGGGCCTGTTTCTCATCGCCCCTAAAACCGCGCTCAACCTCTCTTTATCCGCCGAGACCCTGCATGCCGATCTCGATGCCGCCATCGAACTCAGCGGCAAGCGCGCCCATATCAAGGGCGATGTCACGATCCCCCCCAACGCGACCGAGGCCGAAGGCAATTTCAAACTCACCGGCCTCGATCTCGAAGCCCTTGGCCGCAATGCCCGCACCCTCAGCGCGCTGAAAGTCGCCGCCATCACGGTCGATCTTGGCGCGAAGGTCAAATTCATCGATGGCCGCATTTCAAAAGCCTGCTTCAAGGCAGATGGTCAGGGCGGCTTTAATGGCTGGGGCCCCGAAGGCGGGCTTCTCTCCCTCGGTAAGCTTCATATATCCGGTGCCTATGATGCCGCCTCAGGCCGCATCACCCTCAGTCGCGCCGATACACGCGATGGTCAGGTGAATTTCCGCCTCGATGGTGGCGGCATCCTGCGTTTTGACGATCAGAACATTCTCACCGAAGCCGCGCTCGATGCGGTGATCAGTGACGTCAATGTCAATATGCCGGGCATCTTCGCGCGTAACCTCTCACTCGCGCGCGTCGCCATTGCCGCCAGCTATGCACCCGAAACCGGCGAAGCCGTGCTGCAAAATTTCACGCTGGATGGTGGCCCCTTCAAAGCCCAGATCACGGGCAAAACCCTTTTCGAACGCAAAAGCGATGCTTCTCCGCGCATCGATATCAGCGGCAAGGTAAATTCCATCGGCATTCGTCAGGCCTTGCTCTATTGGCCGATGACATTGGGCGGCGGCGCGCGTGAATGGATCGACCGCAATATCCCCACCGGCCAATTCGGCCAGATGTCCATAGAGGTCCATATCCCCACCGGCGCGCTGGACGAAGACAAACTCGCCGAAAATACCGTGCGCGTTTTCTTTCCCTTTAGCGGCGTCTCTGGCACCTATATTCGCGGCCTGCCCCCCATGACCCATGGCGTAGGGACCGGCCTGCTCAGCGGCAATACATTCCGCGCCGATATTCACACCGCCAAAATCGGCGATATCGCGGTGTCACAAGGCGCGGTGATCATTTCCGATCTCAGTGCGCCCGTGGCCAAAGGCGATATCACAGCCCATGCCGAAGGGCTGGTGCCGGATATTCTAGCCCTGATCGATCACAAACCGCTGGGCTATCCCAGCCGCTTCAATATCGACGCCGCCGATACAAAAGGCAGCGCCAGTGTCGACATCAGCACAAAGCTTCCCATGCTGCGCGATGTCTCCATGAATGATGTGAAAGTCCATGTCGTCGCCAAAACCGAAGGCCTCGATATCGCCATCGGCAAAAGCCGGGTGGGGCAGGGCGCGATCACCTTCATCGTCGATAATGATCGCCTGCACGCCACGGGCATCGCCAGCTATGTTGGGCAAAAACTCAATATGGATTGGACGGAAGAATTCAATCCCAAAGGCGATGTCTCCACCCATCTCAAAATCGACGGCCCGATGGATCATAAAGGCCGCAGCGCCTTGGGCGTCAATCTGGGCTCCATGCTCACCGGCCCCGTATCCATCAAAGCCGATATAACGGGCCGCCGCGGCGATCTTCGCCATGCCGACATCGCCATCAATCTTGCCAAATCGCGTTTGCTGTTTGCGATGTCCGGCATCGACAAAGCGCCGGGCATAGCAGCCAATGCGCAGCTTGACCTGACCTTCGGCCCCGGCAGCCTCCCCCAAAGCGCCATCATGACGCTGAACAGCAAAGCGCTGGATATGGCCGGCACGATGCGCTTCACCAGCGAAGGCCAACTCGCCGAACTCAATCTGACCAAGGTGAAAAGCACGAGCGGCAACGATTTTAATTTGCTGCTGCATCGCGGCGCAAATCAGTCCATGGATATTACCATTCGCGGCAAATCCATGGATGGCACAAAAATCGCGGGCACCGGCAATAGCGGCCTCACCAAAGACGGTAAGAAAATCCCCATCGACCCCGGCAAAGACGCCGCAAAAGACTTGGCTGACGATAAATTCGATGGCCCCTTCCGCATTTCTGTTCAGCTTGAAAAGCTGGTGCTGCGCGAAGGCATTTCCGTCTCCCCCTTCCGCATGGAAACCAGCGGCATCGAAGACCGTCTGCAAGCTTTCACGACCTATGGAGAAATGGGCCAGCACGGCAATTTCACCGGTCAGATGGAAAACACCAAAGATGGCCGCAAACTCACACTGCAAACCGGCAATGCGGGTCGCCTGATTCAAGGCATGTTCGGCCTCGATAATGTCAAAGACGGCAAGCTCTCCATCATCACCGATTTCCCCGGCACCGGCGATCTGCCTGGCCCGGGCGATGGGCCGGATTTCACGGCCATATTGATCGCCGAAGATTTCCGCATCCAGCATCAACCCTTCCTCGCGCGCCTTTTCGCGGCGGGTTCGCTCACCGGCTTTATCGATCTGATGCGCAGCAATGGTATTGCGGTCGACAAGCTCACCGTGCCGATGACATCGCGCAATGGTCTGATCAATATCCGCGAAGCCCATGCATCGGGGCCCGCACTGGGCTTCAGCGCCGATGGCTTCATCAACCGCCCCACCAATCAGATCGGTCTGCGCGGCACACTCGCCCCGCTTTATGGCATCAATTCCGTGCTGGGCGCGATCCCTCTTCTGGGCGACCTGCTCACCTCACGTCGCGGCGAAGGGATTATCGGCACCACCTATGCTGTTAAAGGCGATGCCGATGAGCCGGAAATAAGCGTGAACCCGCTCTCCATGCTCACCCCCGGCATTCTGCGCCGTATCTTCGAAGGCAAAATCCCCACCTCCAAAGCGGTCCCGGCACCGCAAAGCAAACCAGCGGAGGAGGGCGCCAAGGCTCCCGAAGACCTGCCCAACCAGCCTCCAGCCAACCAGCCTCCAGCCAACCAGCCTGTCGGTGCAGCAGAGGCCGCGCCGGAAAAATCGCCAGCGCCCTAAGCCACTGATATAACTATATTCCTATTATTTAGAATAGACTTGACCTTAGTAGGAATAAAGTCTATAGTATCTTCCTGTAACCGGAGATATTATGACAACTATCCTCACTCCGCCAAAGCAGCCTGCGCTGCCCCCGTCATCAGGCGGGGCGCACCAGCACATGCTTTTTACGGCCGAGGGACAGTTTGATCACCCCCTTCACCAGCAGCTCCGGCCCCACCATCATCTTGGGATCACTGACCGGCGCATCATTCAGCTTCAGCCCATTATTGCTGATCAGCTTGCGGACTTCCGAATTGGATGCCGCCAAACCCGCGGCCACAACCAGACTCAAAATCCCTTCAGGCAAAGTCGCGGTGATACTGGGCAAACCTTCGGCCGATGCGCCAAGCTCAAACGCCTTGCGCGACGTATCCGCCGCCACCCCCGCCGCATCGCGCCCATGGGCCAGCGCCGTGGCTTCGGTGGCGAGCACCTTCTTGGCCTCGTTCAACTCCGCGCCCCGCAAAACTTCCAGCCGCGCAATCTCATCTTCCGGCATATCGGTGAACAGCCGCAGGAAACGGCCGACATCGCCATCTTCCGTATTGCGCCAGAACTGCCAGTAATCATAAGGGCTCAACATATCGGGGTTCAGCCACACCGCGCCCGCGGCGGTCTTCCCCATCTTCGCGCCCGAACTCGTGGTCAGCAGCGGCGTCGTCAGCCCATACAATTGGGCATTTTCCACCCGCCGACCCAGATCGATACCGCAAACAATATTGCCCCATTGATCCGATCCGCTGGCCTGCAAACGGCAGCCGTAACGCCGATACAATTCGACGAAATCATAAGCCTGCATGATCATATAATTGAATTCGAGAAAGCTGAACGGAAGATCATTGTCGATCTTCATCTTCACGCTTTCCATGCTCAACATGCGATTGACCGAAAAATGGCGGCCAATTTCCCGCAAGAAGGGCACATAATCGAGCTGGTCCAGCCAGTCCGCATTATCCACCATGATCGCATCACTCGGCCCATCGCCGAAGGTCAGAAAATTGGCGAATGTCCGCCGGATCGCAGCCTTGTTGATCTCGATCTGTTCATCACTGAGCAAAGGCCGCGCATCATTGCGAAACGACGGATCCCCCACTTTCGTGGTGCCACCACCAATCAGCACAATGGGCCGATGCCCCGCCTGCTGCAACCGCCGCAGCGTCATGATCTGCAAAGCATGTCCCACATGCAGGCTCGGCGCGGTGCAATCAAAGCCAATATAGGCCGTCACCTTTTCCTTGCCGAACAAGGCGTCCAATCCTTTAGGATCAGTGCAATCATAATAGCTCCCACGGGCCGAAAAGTTGCGCAGGAAGCCGGATTCAAAACTGGGTGCAGTGGTCATGGAATGCTAATCTGTTCTGGTAAGCGGGAAGGCTCATAGCACAGATGCCGAAAATTCTTAAAGCCATCGGATTGATGAGCGGCACCTCACTGGATGGCATAGACGCCGCCCTTCTCGAGACCGACGGTCAGGACATCGCCAAACCCGGCCCCGCCCTGAGCATTCCCTATCCGCCGGAACGTCGCGCACAATTCCGCGCCGCATTGGACACTGCCCGCCACATAGAAGAAGGCGATCCAGTCCCATGGTCCCTGCGCGATGCGGAACAGCGCCTCACAGAACTTCATGCCGAAGCCGTCGGCCAGCTTCTGCAGAAAGCCCGTCTCACATCCCATGATGTCGATCTTATCGGCTTCCATGGCCAGACCATCCTGCATCGCCCCAAAGATCGCTGGACCTGGCAAATCGGCGACGGCGCGCATCTGGCTCGCCTCACCGGCATCCCCACCGTCAATGATTTTCGCAGCGCCGATGTCAAAGCAGGTGGGCAGGGCGCACCCCTCGTGCCGCTCTATCATGCCGCCCTGATAAAAAGCGCCGGATTGAATGCCCCTTGCGCCGTTGTGAATATCGGGGGTGTCGGCAATGTCACCTATTGCAATGGCAGCGCCATTCATGCCTTCGATACCGGCCCGGGCAATGCCCCGATCGATGACTGGATGCAACGCCACGCCGATCTATCCTATGACGAGAGCGGAGCCTTCGCGGCGCGCGGCAAAATAGACAGCAATGTGTTGGAGCGCATGCTGCAACATGATTTCTTTTCCGTCAGCGGCCCAAAATCACTGGATCGTTTTGATTTCGGCATGGCCGATGTCGAACATCTCTCCCCGGAAGACGGCGCAGCCACACTCACCGCCTTCACCGCCGCCACCATCGCCCGCGCCCGCGATCATTTCCCTGATCGCGCCGATATCTGGATCGTCTGCGGCGGTGGCCGACATAATGATACATTGATGAATGACCTGCGCGCACATCTCAATGCGCCGGTGCTCAAAGCCGAAGATAAAAACTGGCGTGGTGATTTTATAGAAGCCGAAGCCTTCGCCTATCTGGCGGTGCGCAGTCTGCTGGGCCTGCCCTTAAGCCTGCCCAGCACAACCGGCGTCGCTCACCCCATCACAGGGGGCAAACTGCATAAAATATAAACCAGACCTATTTGCCTTAACGACCCCGATTAGGATCGCTCATCCGCCGCTGGCAGTAATCCTGCACAGTGTCGATCACATCCTGCTCATGCTTATCGAAGAAGTGATTAGCCCCTTCGATCTTGTGATAATCGATTTTGATGCCCTTCTGCGCCCGCAGCCGCTCCACCAGCTTCAAAGCATCGGGCTCCGGCACGACCTGATCCTTGGTGCCATGAATCAAAATGCCCGAAGTGGGGCAGGGCGCAAGAAACGCGAAATCATACATCGAGGCAGGCGGGGCAATGGAAACAAACCCGGTGATCTCGGGCCGGCGCATCAAAAGCTGCATCCCGATCCAGGCCCCAAAGGAAATCCCGCAAACCCAGACAAAGGACGGATTGGGATAGAGCGTATTCATCCAGTCCAGCACGGCCGCCGCATCCGACAATTCGCCGACCCCGGAATCAAACGTCCCCTGGCTGCGTCCCACACCCCGGAAATTGAACCGCACCGTAGTGCAGCCCATCTGGTGATACATATGGAACAGATCATAAACGAGCGGGTTGTTCATCGTCCCGCCAAACTGCGGATGCGGATGCAGCACCAAAGCCATGGGCGCACCCGGCATCTTCTGGCGCTGATAGCGAACTTCAATACGACCGGCGGGGCCGGGAAGAATAATGTCAGGCATTTCGTCTCCGCGCTGCTCCAACCCGGTCCATGGCATCAAACCAAGAGATTATCTTGGTTATTTCCCGATCAGGTCGGGATAAATACCACAAATATATCAATATATTATGCGACATTTCAGTATATTGATGCACAATACTTGACCAGGCTAGTCAGGAAATCTATATCCACCCCGCGAACAGAATTTGCTCGCAGGCCGGGCCTTTTACACCAGTCCGGTTCCGAAAGGGCAAGAAAATCGAGGAGTCCACCATGAAATTGAGTACCAAAGGACGCTATGCCGTTATGGCTATGGCAGATTTGGCCTCCCATGGGCAGGACATCAAGGCTGTCTCTCTGGCCGAAATCTCCGGCAGGCAGGAAATCTCCCTCTCCTATCTCGAACAGCTCTTCGCCAAGCTGCGCCGTAGCGGTCTGGTTAAAAGCGTGCGCGGCCCCGGCGGCGGCTACCGCCTTGCCCGCCCCGCAGGCGAAACCCGCGTAGCTGACATTATTCTGGCCGTCGATGAACCCATCGCCGCCACCCGTTGCCGTTCAGGTGCTAAAGGCTGCACCAGCACCGGCGCGCGCTGTGTGACCCACGACCTGTGGGAAGAATTGGGCCGCCAGATCCATGTCTTCCTCGCCTCAGTCACGCTGGCCGATGTCGTGGAAAAGCGCGTCCTCGGCCGCGCCCAGCCTTGTGCTCAAGGCAATGAAAGCCGCGAAGCGGCCTGATGGATTTGCAGATGCATTATCTCGATCACAACGCCACATCCGCACTGCGCCCCGAAGCGCGGGAAGCGATGCTGCGCGCGATGGATCTGGGCGGCAATCCATCGTCCATTCACGCATCTGGCCGCAAAGCCCGTATGCTTATCGAAGAGGCGCGCACAGATGTCGCCCGTTTCACCCATGCCGATCCGCAAAATATCATCTTCACCAGCGGCGGCACCGAAAGTAACGCGCTGGCACTCTGGGGTGCTGTGCAAGGCGCCTATGAAGCCGATGCACGCATCACCAGATTATTCATCTCCGCTATTGAACATGACTCCATTCGCGCCAATGCGGCAGCCATGGCCGAACGTTTCGCGGGCCTCCGCCTCGAAACGTTCCCCGTTACAAAGGATGGCGTGATCGATCTGGCCGCCCTGCGGCAGACGATGATGGAAGGCAAAGGCCGTGCCCTCATCGCCGTCATGGCCGCGAATAATGAAACCGGCATTATCCAGCCATTAGATGAAATCGCCACCATAGCCCGCGCCTATGACGCACGGCTCTTGGTCGATGCCGTGCAGGCCGCTGGTAAAATCCCACTTTCCCTGGATGCGGATTACCTTACTCTATCCGCCCACAAACTTGGCGGCCCCCAAGGCGTCGGCGCATTGGTGCTCAAAGCCGGCGCAGCTTTCGCCCCCTTTACGCTGGGCGGCGGGCAAGAACGTTCTTTGCGCGCAGGCACGGAAAATGTCTCCGGCATTACCGGCTTTGCCGCTGCTATACGCGCTGCAAGCGATCTCAGGTCACTCCAAAATCTGCGCGATCAATTTGAAGCAGAATTGAATCGCATCGCGCCCGACACTATTTTCTTTGGTATGCAGTCACCGCGGCTACCCAATACGTCTAATTTTGCCTTGCCCGGTATCAATGCCGAAACCGCCATCATGGCGCTGGACCTCGATGGTGTGATGATCAGTTCCGGCGCGGCCTGCTCTTCGGGCAAGGTTCGCAGTTCGCATGTGCTGGCCGCCATGGGCGTATCCGAAGATATAGCGCGCTGCGCGCTGCGTTTAAGCCTCGGCTGGAATTCCACCGAAGCAGATATTCATGCGGCCTTAAAGTCGCTTAACAAGCTGCATGCGCGTCACTCGCGCGTGGCAGCGTGAGGCAAAGATCATGGCTGCTGTACAAGACACAAAAGACACCGTCGCCGCCTTAGGCGAAAAATATAAATATGGCTTCGTCACCGATATTGAAATGGAACGCGCTCCACGCGGTCTCAATGAAGATACGGTGCGATATATTTCAGCCAAAAAGAACGAACCGGAATGGATGCTGGAATGGCGTCTTGCCGCCTTTCGCCGCTGGCTGGAAATGAAAGAGCCAAATTGGGCGCGCGTCCATTACCCCAGGATCGATTATCAAAGCGCTTATTATTATGCGGCGCCTAAACATACGCCGAAAAAACAAAGCCTTGATGAGGTGGATCCCAAACTGCTGGAAACCTATGCCAAGCTGGGCATTCCATTGCATGAGCAGAAAATGCTCTCCGGCGTCGCCGTTGATGCGGTGTTCGACTCCGTCTCCGTGGCGACCACGTTCAAGGATAAGCTGAATGAAGCGGGCGTTATTTTTTGCCCGATCTCCGAAGCTATCCGCGACTATCCCGAACTCGTGAAAAAATATCTCGGCACGGTTGTCCCCGTAACCGATAATTTTTTCGCTACATTGAACAGTGCTGTCTTTTCTGATGGCACCTTTGTCTATGTACCGAAGGGGGTGCGCTGCCCGATGGAGCTGTCCACCTATTTCCGTATAAATGCCAGCGAGACAGGTCAGTTCGAACGCACCATCATTGTCGCCGATGAAGGCTCCTATGTCAGCTATCTCGAAGGCTGCACCGCGCCCAAACGTGACGAAAATCAACTTCATGCCGCAGTCGTGGAACTGGTCGCATTGGAAGGCGCGGAAATAAAATATTCAACCGTGCAGAACTGGTATCCGGGCGATGAAAACGGGCTAGGCGGAATTTATAATTTCGTCACCAAGCGCGGCGATTGCCGTGGCGCACGATCCAAAATCTCCTGGACGCAGGTCGAAACCGGTTCCGCAATTACATGGAAATATCCCAGCTGCATTTTGCGCGGCGATGATAGCGTGGGCGAATTTTATTCCATCGCTATCGCCAATCATTTCCAGCAAGCCGATACCGGCACCAAAATGATCCATCTGGGTAAAAACACCCGCTCGCGCATCATCTCAAAAGGTATCAGCGCCGGTCAGGCCCAGAACACCTATCGCGGTCTGGTGAGCGTGCATCCAAAATCAGAAAATGCGCGCAACTTTACCCAATGTGACTCGCTTCTGATCGGCGGTAAATGCGGTGCCCATACGGTGCCCTATATTGAAAGCCGTAATCCCAGCGCGCGTGTCGAACATGAAGCCACCACCTCTAAAATCGGTGATGACCAATTGTTCTATTGCACCTCGCGCGGCATCGATCCGGAAGAGGCGGTCGCGCTCATCGTCAACGGATTCTGTAAAGAAGTACTTCAACAGCTTCCCATGGAATTCGCCGTGGAAGCCCAAAAACTCGTCGGCATCAGCCTCGAAGGCAGTGTGGGATAGAAATGCTGGATATTAAAGATTTACACGTTGCCGTTGACGGCAAGGAAATTCTCAAAGGCTTGACGCTGCGTTTGGAGGCGGGGCAGGTGCATGCCGTCATGGGCCCCAATGGCTCCGGTAAATCCACCTTGTCCTATGTGCTTGCGGGCCGCAGTGGTTATGAAATCACCTCAGGCAGCATCACCTATGGCGGCGAAGACCTTACTGCTCTTTCCCCTGAACAACGCGCTGCCAAAGGCGTTTTTCTAGCTATGCAATATCCGGTGGAAATTCCAGGCGTTACAACGCTGACATTTCTCAAAACCGCGCTGAATGCCCAACGTCGTGCACGCGGCGAAAGCGAAATGGATGCGGTCACCGTCTTGAAAGAAGTGCGGGCGCGCGCCAAAACCCTCAATGTGCCGGAAGAAATGCTCCGCCGCGCACTCAATGTCGGCTTTTCTGGCGGTGAGAAAAAACGTCTAGAAGTGCTGCAAATGTCGCTCTTCGGGCCATCACTCGCGATTCTCGATGAAACCGATTCCGGTCTGGATATTGATGCGCTGAAACTGGTTGCCGAAGGCGTCAATGCCCTGCGCACCCCTGATCGCGCCATGCTGGTGATTACCCATTATCAGCGCCTGCTCGATTATATCGTGCCTGATCGTATTCATGTCTTAGCTGGTGGCCGTATCGTGGCGGAAGGCGGCAAAGAATTGGCATTGGAACTGGAAGCCAAAGGCTATGCCCAGATCGTGAAGGATGCGGCATGAACGCTGCTCCCGCATGGCTTGAGAAACGTCGCGATGAGGCAGCCGAAAATTTTCGGCTGCTCGGCGTGCCGCATCGCCGTATCGAAGAATGGAAATATAGCGATCTTCAGCGCAACCTGAATGCCGATACTGCCTCCGCCATTGCCAGTGCCGCATGGACCCTGAGCGCAATACCTGATGGCGTTGAATTGATTGATCTCGCCGGCGAAAATTATCCGGAATGGGTGCAGCGTCATCTGGGCCAGATCGCGGCGCGTAACGGCATGGAAGCCGCCTCTCTTGGTTTTTCCCGTGCAGGCCTCGCTTTGCGCGTCCGCCGTAACACGATTATCAGCACGCCTCTGCGTCTGACCTATTCAGGTTCAGGACATGCACGTCTTTTGCTGGTGCTGGAAGACGGCGCATCGCTTACCCTCGTCGAACAAAATGAAGCTGGTGAAGCCCTGCGTAATCTTGGCAGCGAAATTCTGCTGGGCCAGAATGCGCAGCTTTCACATATTATCCTGTCTTCAGCCGCGCCGGGGCTGCGCATTTCCACATTGACTGTGCACGCCGCGCGCGATGCCAAATATATTGGCCATATCGCCAATTTTGGCGCCCAGCTTTCGCGTTATGATGTGGCGATTACCTTGCAAGGGCAGGGCGCAGAAACCCGCCTGAGCAGCGTCAGCGCGCTTAGTGGCGAGAACCATGCCGACATTACAAGCCATGTCACCCATGCGGCGTGCCGAACAACCAGTTTTCAACTCGTCAAACATGTAGCGGGCGACCATGCGCGCGGCATCTATCAGGGCAGGGTCACCGTTGCTGCTGGGGCCAATGGGTCTGACAGCGTTCAATCTGCCAAAGGCCTGCTGCTTGGTCGGCGCGCTGAAATAAATCTCAAGCCCGAACTCGAAATTTTCGCTGATGATGTGAAATGCGCCCATGGTGCCACAATTGGTGATCTCGATGCAGAACCGCTGTTTTATCTGCGCTCACGCGGTATCCCTGAAAGCGAAGCGCGCAATCTTCTAATTCGTGCCTTCCTCCAGGACGCGGTGCAGGAAGTAGCAGACGAAACCCTCCGCTCTGAAATATGGCTTGCAGTGGAACAGGCTCTCAGTGCCGTCATGGAGAATAAGTCGTGAGCGCCGCCAGCAAACTTCAGGTAGCGTTCGATCCCATACGCGCCCGCGCGGATTTCAAAATTCTATCGCGGAAAATATATGGAAAACCGCTGGTCTATCTCGATAATGGCGCATCTGCCCAAAAGCCAGATAGCGTTCTCAATGCGATGCGGGATTTTGCGTCCACAGATTACGCCAACGTCCATCGCGGCGTCCATTATCTGTCAGCAAAAGCCACCGATCATTATGAATCCGCCAGAGAAACTGTTCGTCAGTTTCTGAATGCCAAAAGTGTCGATGAAATTGTCTTCACAAAAGGCGGCACCGAAGCCATCAATCTGGTTTCATATGGTTTTCTTGCCCCCACCATTCAGCCGGGCGATGAAATCGTGCTCAGTGTCATGGAGCACCATTCCAATATCGTGCCATGGCATTTCCTGCGCGAACATTATGGCGCCGTGTTGAAATGGGTTGATGTATCCGATGATGGCGCGCTCGATATTGAAAGCATGGACGCTGCCATTACCAGCAAAACAAAACTCGTCGCCATCACCCATATGTCCAATGTACTGGGCACAATTACACCGCTGAAAGACATTATCACCCGTGCCCATGCTAAAGGTGTGCCGGTACTGGTCGATGGCTGTCAGGGCGCCGTTCATGAAATCGTCGATATGCAGGCATTGGATGTCGATTTTTACGCCATCACAGGCCATAAATTATACGGCCCCACCGGCATCGGTGTGCTGTATGGAAAAAGCAAACATCTAAAGACGATGCGCCCCTTTAATGGTGGTGGTGAAATGATCCGCGAAGTTATGCAGGATAAAATCACCTATGCCGATCCCCCGGCCCGTTTCGAAGCGGGAACCCCGCCGATCATTGAATCCATCGGTCTGGCCGCAGCGCTGAACTATTTAAGCGCACAAGATCGTCTGGCCATCGCCGCCCATGAACATGAACTGCTGACCTATGCCACAGAGCGCCTTCTAGAGCATAGCTGGGTCCGTATCATCGGCACAGCCCCAGGAAAGGGTTCCATCCTGTCTTTCGAGACCGAGGGGATGCATGCGCATGACACAGCCACTATATTAGATAGAGAAGGCGTGGCTGTGCGCGCGGGGCATCATTGTGCCCAGGTGTTGATGCGTCGCTTCGGCGTGGCCTCAACAACGCGGGCCTCTTTCGCTTTGTATAACAACCGCGCCGATGTCGATGCGCTGGTCGATGCGCTGATCAAGGCACGAAAAATTCTGGGTTGACGCCAATGGATGATATGCTGCGCGAATTATATCAGGAAGTGATCCTCGATCACTCGCGCCACCCACGCAATTTCGGGGTGCTGGATCACGCCACCCATTCCGGCGAAGGGTTCAATCCGCTTTGCGGCGATCAGGTTAAGGTCTATCTCACCCTGGATGTGAATCAACGCATCGCTGACATCAAATTTGAAGGAAAAGGTTGCGCCATCAGTCAGGCATCAGCCTCTTTAATGACAGACATGCTCATCGGCCGAAGCGAAGCCGATGCTGAAGCCTTGATGGGTGGCTTCCTTCAGCTCGTTAAAGGTGATGATGTGAATACGCTGGGTGCGGATGATCGGGAAAGGCTGGAAGTCATGGCCGGCGTCTCCGCATTTCCGATGCGCGTAAAATGCGCCACGCTCGCCTGGCATACAATGAAATCAGCTTTGGAGGGCGGTTCCCCCGCGCAGTCGGAATGAGCCTCACGGATTCACCCCCTGAAACCACTGAAAATCCAGCGGAACCCCACCTTTCGCCGGAATTGGAAGCCTTCACCCAAAAACTCGTGACCGCCATAAAAACGGTCTTCGATCCGGAAATACCAGTAGATATTTACGAACTCGGCCTTATCTATAAGGTTGATGTGGCAGACAATCACGATGTAGCCGTCGATATGACCCTTACCGCCCCAGCCTGCCCGGTAGCTGGCGAAATGCCAGTCATGGTCAAAACTGCGCTACAAACGGTTGAAGGCATTGGTGAAGTCACGGTGAATATGGTGTTCGACCCTCCATGGACCCCCGAACGGATGAGCGAAGAAGCCCGTCTGGAATTGAATATGTTTTGATGATGATTGCAGAAACACAAAAGCCAAAGCGTGAGCGCCCTAAAGCTGTCCGTCTGTCGGATAATGCAGCCACACGCATTCACCAGATTATGGAAAACGCGAACGGTGCATATGCCGGCGTGCGCGTAGGTGTTACCAATGCCGGCTGCGCTGGCATGAGCTACACAATGGATTATGCCGAACAGGCCAATCAATTCGACGAAGTGGTCGAAGACAAAGGCGTGAAAATTTTCATCGACCCGAAGGCCATTCTGTTCCTGTTGGGCACGGAAATGGATTACGTCACCGATAAGCTGTCGGCCAGATTTGTATTCAACAATCCGAACCAGACAGCGGCTTGTGGTTGCGGCGAGTCCGTATCCATCACCCCCGCCGCAACCTGATCACTTTACCAAAGCCGAACACGCTGCTCCGGCGGTAGATAATATTTGGCCTGCGGCGTCACATCGAACGCATCATACCATTCGTCCATGTTCCGAATGACCCCAATCACGCGAAATTGCGCGGGGCTATGAGGATCAGACAGAATCTGCTGCCGCACCGCATTTTCCCGATATTTGCTCCGCCAGATTTGGCCGTAGCTCAGAAAAAACCTCTGATTGCCGGAAAAGCCGTCCAGAATGGGCGCTTCTTTACCCTCTAACGAAAGATGATAGGCCTGCAGCGAAATCGCAGCGCCAGACAAATCACCAATATTTTCCCCCATAGTGAGATTACCATTCACCTTAAGGCCGGGCAGGGGCTCAAAAGCGCTATATTGCTGGCCCAATCGTCCAGCCCGCTCCTCAAAATTCTTGCGGTCTTGCGGCGTCCACCAATTCACAAAAGCGCCAGATCCATCCACTTTCGATCCCTGATCGTCATAGCCATGGCTCAGCTCATGGCCAATCACCATGCCAATGCCGCCATAATTTACAGCATCATCTGCAGCGGGATCAAAGAACGGCGCTTGCAATATGGCCGCTGGAAAAACAATCTCATTCAGCGGCGGCATATAATACGCATTCACCGTTTGCGGCGTCATATGCCATTCGCCCCGGTCCACCGGCGCATCCAACCGCTTTAACTGCCTGTCCCACTCAAAAAATTGTCCGCGCTTGATATTGCCGACCAAATCATCCCGCTGCACATCAAAATTGGAATAATCCCTCCATCTATCTGGATACCCAATATGCGCTACAAAACGATTCAGCTTATCCAGCGCCTTTTCTTTGGTTGGTTCAGTCATCCAATCCAATGTGCGGATATTGGCATCAAAGGCCTTCCGCAAATTAATCACCAGTGCTTCTGCCTTGGCTTTTGAATCGGGCGGGAAATATTTTGCTACATAAATTTTTCCCAATGCCTCACCCAACTGTTTATCCAACAATTGAACGGCCCGGGTCGCTCGATCCAGCTGCTTTTCATTGCCGCTCAGAACTTTTCCATAAAAATCAAAATCTGCCTCATCAAATGCCTTAGGCAGATAAGGTGCCATTACATGCAGATAATGCGCGATCATATAATCCCGCCAAACATCCACGGGCGTTGCCTTAAAAAGCTTTGAAAGGGCGATCAGCGCACTTTTTTCCCGCAGAATAATCTGCCTCTCACCAGTCGGTGCCTCCAGTGGGATACCCAGGGTCGTCAAAAAAACATCCCATTGATATTCAGGGGCCAGTTTTTTGAGTTCAGAAATGGCAACCGGGTTATAAACCTTGTCCCGATCACGCCGGTCGGCTATCGGCCAATGCAGACGGGCTATTTCCACCTCCAGCGCAAACACCTTATCCGCCCGCGCCTGCGCATCCGGATAACCAGCTAGCTCAAGCATCCTTGCCAGATAAATCCTATAGGCCTCACGCGTCTGGGTCAGCTTTTCATCGTCACTCAGATAGTAATCACGATCAGGTAACCCCAAGCCAGATTGCGTCAAATCCAGCGCATAATTGTCCGGACGCCGGTCCTCAAACGTAATTCCAAGCCCAAATGGCGTGCTGGTGGGCATGGTGCTCAATCCCATCGCCCGCGCTACATCCTGGTGGCTTTTCAGGCTGGCCAAATAATCCAGATCAGCCTGAATGGGTGTCAGTCCGCGCTGCTCAATCTGCACCTGATCCAAAAAACCGTCATGCAGATCGCGCAATTTCTTTTCTTCATCCGTCAATGTGTCATGCGGCTTTGCGGTCAGTTCAGCGACAATTTCCTTCATGCGCTTTTCGCTGAGTATGCGTAATTGCTGAAACGTTCCGGTGCTGGAACGTTCAGCCGGAATAACCGCTGTCTTCAACCAGCCGCCATTAACATAATTGAAGAAATCATCACCCGGCTGAATGGATCTATCCATGGCGCTGAGGTCAACGCCCCATTTCCCCAAATGCGCTTTTCCCGTTTCCGCGAAGGCGGAACTGCTGGTCAAACACAGTGTCAAAAGGGCAATCACTCTCAGTCTGCGCATTTATTGTCCTCTCACTTGCCGAGCTAAAAGTCTGTGTCATTGACCTGAAAAATTAGCAGGCCGTTTCTGCATGAAAGCTGCCACACCTTCCCAGAAATCCGGATTATGCGCCGCCATGGTCTGCAAGCGCGCTTCCATATCGATCTGTTCTTCAAAAGAATTATGTGGGCTGGCTGTGTAAAGCTGGCGGATCAGATTCAACGCAAAGGTCGGTCCATTGGCTAATTGTGTGGCAATGGCCAACGTATCTTGAATCAACCGATCATCTTCAAACACGCGGTTGATCATGCCCCATTCCAACGCCTTTTCGGCGGGCAACTTTTCCGCCAGCAGCGATAATTCTCGCGCACGGGCCGCGCCAACCACGCGCGGCAACATCCAGCTGGAACCACCATCCGGCACCAAACCCACCCGCGAAAAAGATTGCACGAAATACGCAGATTTGCTGGCGCAGATAATATCACCCATCATCGCCAGGCTCATGCCAATACCAGCTGCCGCGCCATTTACCGCAGTCAGAATGGGTAATTTGAATTCACGTAATTTGCGCAGGAAGGGGTGATAAATAACCTCCAGCGCATCGCCTGCAGTGCTCAAATCACCGCCGGCACTTAGTTCGCTCAGATTAGCGCCAGAACAAAAGCCCCGACCTTCACCCGTAATCACCATGGCCCGAAAGCCGCTGGCCTTAATATATTTCAAAGCCTCACTGGCCCCGGCCATCAACTTTAACGAGGCGGCATTCATGGCCTCAGGGTGGTTCAAGGTCAGAACCGCCACTTTATCATGCGCCGTTACATAGGCGCGCTCAAAATCTTTGCGCATAAAATAGTCCCAAAATGTTCAAACTTTTCAGGACAGGAGAATAGGCAGCAAAAGTAGCTTTGCTCAAGCCGCACTGGAGCCGAAAACAGATTCTGGAGAGGGGGCAGGCGTCTCTTCGCCCATAACGCGATTACGACCCTCTCTTTTGGCCGCATAAAGCCGCTCATCCGCCCGCTGAAGCAGGCTGGAAGCCGTGTCACCCGGTCGATATTGCGCTACCCCTATGGATATGGTGAGGGTGCCCAGAATATCTCCGGTTGACTTTTTGACCAGCTTTTTGCGCTCGACATGGCCACGTATCTGATTGGCCAGATTCAGCGCATCTTCTAAATGTGTGTGCCGCAGCAGGACCGTAAATTCCTCGCCGCCAAAGCGCGCCGCCGTATCCCGCCCCTTTACATTTTCTGAAAGGCAGGCCCCAACCAGTCGTAAAACCTGATCCCCTGTCTGGTGGCCCCATGTGTCATTGAAGCGTTTAAAATGATCAATGTCGCACATCAGCAGGGAAAAATGCTCCCCCTCAGATTCGGCTTCGGAAAGCGCCATTTGCAGCGCCATTTCAAATGATTTCCGGTTGGGAATATTGGTCAGCATGTCAGTCATGCTTTCCTTGCGCAGATCATCCATCTTAATTTTCAGATCTGCCACTTCGGTCGAAGATCTGTTCAATTCTTCTTCCAGCATACGCGTGCGATATTCCATCGCCTTGGTGGCCCCAATCAACCCTTCCATAAGTTTTTGCATATCTTGGGGCGATTGCGTGCCAGCCATTTCCCCGCTGGCGGTTTTTAATGTCTGCGAATAGCTGGCAGCATCCTGACCTGCGCGCTCCATCGTGTTCAGCACGCTGCCAAGCACAGAGGAAATATCTTTGCCTAAAAGATCAGTTGCGCTGAGCGCCATATTTTCAGGCGCAATCTGCCTATAAAGCTGACCCAGTAATTGGGGGGTAAAGTCCTTTCCCTCCCGAATACAGACATCAATAATAGGCGAAACAGGTGATTGAGGATTGAATGCGTGCAGATAAAATATCTGATAATGTTCTGGGGTCGGGGCTACATGATGCGTCGCCATCAGCGCAAACGCTGTTTCCGCAATAGTCTGTTCGCGTAGCTTCGCCCCCACGGCGTCATCCTCATCTGCACCCACATTTAGGCGCGCATATGAACTATGCCTAAATCAGGTTAATATCCATTAAAGGGGATTGATCATCCGATCTGCCCCCGACAATTGCTTAAAGGGGAGGGATGAAAATGACCGTGCTCGAAAACTCGCCGCCCCCGGTTGGTACGGCACCTATTCTGGCGATGGCCGAAACTCTGGCTCGTCAGCAAACGGCCCATAAACAGGCTGGTATAGTCAGTGCGGAAAAACGTCTTGAATGGCTGGATAAGGCCATTACCCTTCTAGTGGATTACCAAAACGATATCGCAGAAGCCCTCAGCGAAGATTTTGGCCATCGCTCCAAACACGCGACGCTGATAACCGATATCTACAGCCCCATCAGCGCACTTAAACATGCCAAACATAATCTGCGCCATTGGATGCGCGGTGAACGCCGCTCCGTATCCCCGGCGCTATTACGTTTGTTCGGTGCAAATGCGCGCGTGTCCTATCAACCAAAAGGTGTGGTGGGTGTGATCAGCCCATGGAATTTCCCGGTCAATCTCACATTCACGCCACTTGCTGGCATATTCGCGGCCGGCAATCGGGTGATGATTAAACCCAGCGAATTTGCGCCTCATAGCGCCGCTCTCATGGGCCGCCTTTTTAAACTTGCCTATGATGAAACCGAAGTCGCCGTCATTCAGGGTGGCCCCGAAATCGGTACAGCCTTCTCCGCATTACAATTCGACCATCTGCTGTTCACCGGCTCCACCTCTATTGGCCGCCATGTTGCGTGCGCCGCTGCCGAAAATCTTGTGCCGGTCACACTGGAACTAGGCGGAAAATCCCCCGTGATCATCGGTCAATCTGCCGATATGGAGCTGGCGACAAAACGGATCATGATGGGCAAAACCTTGAATGCCGGTCAAATCTGCCTTGCCCCTGATTATGCTTTTGTACCCCAGGAACGTTTAGCCGAATTTGTACATACCGCTGAAAAAGTGGTCTCCACTATGTTCCCAACGCTCAAGGATAATCCTGATTATAGTTCGGTGATCAATCGCCGTCATTTTGATCGGCTGCAATCCTATCTCGAAGATGCACGCAACAAGGGTGCGGAAATCATGCCCCTCAATCCTGCAGGCGAGAATTTTACCCAACAGATATTTCATAAAATTCCGCCCACCCTCATCCTAAATCCGACAGACGATATGCAGGTCATGCAGGACGAAATCTTCGGCCCCCTGCTACCCGTTAAAACCTATAGTCGGGTAGACGAGGCAGTCGACTATGTGAACAGCCACCCCCGCCCCTTAGGGCTCTATTATTTCGGACGTAATTCTGACGAGAAAAATATAGCTCTCACGCGCACCGTATCGGGCGGCGTTACGGTCAATGATGTGATGATGCATGTCTCAATGGAGGATTTACCCTTTGGTGGCATAGGCCCCTCAGGCATGGGTGCCTATCATGGAATAGATGGCTTTCGTACTTTCAGTCATGCCAAAGCCATCTACACGCAAGCCAGTGCGGATATCACCGCAATGCTGCGCCCACCCTATGGGCCAAAAATCCTCAAATTACTGCGCACACAGATCAGGCGTTAAGATCGGTATCATCGTTTTTCTTCGCAGCCCGCGCTTCAGAACTGGGGAATTTCACTGGCCGCAATAAAAAGGCTGGCAATTCCGAAATGTCCGGCTTCTCGCCCTGAACCCGCGGCTTCTGCGTTTTAGTGTCGGCTCGTGCAGGCTTGTCACGGCCGCTTGACGCATTACGGGCAGGGCGTGATGCGTGGCGTATCGGCTCTTGCCGCGCCGCAGACTCAGTTTTGTCACTATGGGTCTGTTTGACAGCAGGCTCAGCCGACATCACAGGCGCAACCTCGGCAGCAGGCGTCGCTTTCGCAGGTTCCATCGCAGCCTCATGCCCATGCGGCACGGGATCGCGTGGACGGCGCTCACGGCTGCGCCCACGTCCACCTTCGCGGCGCGAACGGTCATTACTGCGCCCGCGTTGCTGCAAATCTTCACGTATTTCAAGGTCTGCCATAACGGTGCGATTAATCGAGGTGCTCAGCAGCTTCTCAATCGCATCAACCGCTTTCTGGTCATTGCGGCTGGCCAGCATAAAGGCAAAGCCCAAACGCCCCGCGCGGCCCGTGCGCCCGATACGATGCACATAATCATCCGCATGATAGGGCACGTCGAAATTAAAGACATGGCTGACCGCTGGAATATCCAGCCCGCGCGCCGCCACATCACTCGCCACCAGCAACTGGATCTCGCCAGATTTAAACGCTTCCAGCGTTTTCATACGGGTGGATTGCTCCAGATCACCATGCAAAGGAGCGGCATTGAATCCATGCTTGCTCAGTGAACGCGCCACCACATCTACATCGCGTTTGCGATTGCAGAAGATAATGCCGTTATTCACCGGATTATCGCGGATCAGCCGACGCAGGGCTTCACGTTTGGCCCAATCATTATGCGGCACTTCCACAATTTGCTGTGTAATGGTCGAAGCCGCCGTCGCAGGCCGCGAAACTTCCACACGTATGGGGGCCTGCAAAAACTGTTCTGTCAGCCGCTGAATTTCCGGCGGCATAGTCGCAGAATAAAACAACGTCTGCCGGGTGAAGGGGATGAGCTTACAAATCTTTTCCACATCCGGAACGAAACCCATATCCAGCATGCGGTCAGCTTCGTCGATCACCAGAACCTGAACCTGGCTGAGCATCAGCTTGCCGCGCCCAAAATGATCTAGAAGCCGTCCAGGTGTCGCGATCAACACATCAACGCCGCGATCCAGTTTTTTTTCCTGATCTTCAAACGACACGCCGCCAATCAGCAGCGCCATCGACAGCTTGTTATATTTGCCATAGCGCTCAAAGCTCTCGGCCACCTGTGCCGCCAATTCGCGGGTTGGCTCCAGAATAAGCGAACGCGGCATGCGCGCCTTGGCGCGGCCACGCGCCAAAAGCTCAATCATCGGCAAGGTGAAGGAAGCGGTCTTACCCGTGCCCGTTTGGGCGATCCCAATAATATCCTTGCCCTTAAGCACATGAGGGATGCTCTGTGCCTGAATGGGCGTGGGGGTCGTGTAACCGCTCTCGGTGATGGCCCGCATCACTTCCGGCGATAGGCCCAGCGTGTCAAATTTTGGCAGTTCCGCAGCTGGGTTTGCTTCAGAACTATCTGTTAGGGAAGGGATTTCCTGAGAAATGGCTTCCAAGCCGGCTTCCGCGCCGGCGCTCGTTTCACTCGTCATACGCTCCTAAATCGGGGCGCATTTCGAGGCGCCCAAGCCGCAGCCCGCATTGGCAACGACTCTCATTTATGCGCTGCAACATAGGAAGGAAGTCCAAAAAGTCAATACGACAGGCTATTGTCTTGATTCGGAGACCAAAACGGGCAGGGCGGGCTATGGGTGCCACGGCACGTTTCATCACTTTGGCTTTATTGGCCATCGCTATCTGGTTTTTCTGCGGCTGGCAGTTGCAGCCGCATGACTATGCGGGCCTCCAGGCGCCGAAGACCAGTTTTTCGGCCCAGCGCGCCGACCAAATGCTCGCGCGCCTTCTGGCGTCCGAAAATCCCCATCCTTTGGGCTCCGAAGAAAACCTCCTTCTGCGCGCGCGCATCCTGAATGAATTTAAGCGATTACAAATCCCCACTACGTTGCAAACCAGCGATAGCTGCACTTACGCCAAATCCTATGGCGCTATCCAATGCGCCCGCCTCACCAATATTATTGCGGAAGTGAAGCCCGGCACTGGCAAAGCAATTGTGCTGATGGCCCATTACGACTCTGTAGCCGCAGGCCCGGGTGCCGCCGATGATGGTTCCGGCATTGTTGCGATCTTAGAAGTCATCCGTGCCCTTAAGGCGCGCAATATGCCCGGCAAACATCCGATCATCGCCTTGCTGACCGACGGCGAAGAATATGGCCTGCTGGGTGCCAAGGCTTTTCTCAAAGACCCGGGTCTCAAAGCGCGGGTTGGCGTGGTGATCAATGTCGAAGCCCGCGGCAACAAAGGCCCCAGCATCCTTTTTCAAACCAGTCAAAACAATGCAGAACTCATCAATCTGTATGCGCAGCACGCGCCGCGCCCGCTCACCAGTTCGCTCTTTGTCGAAATCTATAAACGCCTGCCCAACGACACCGATCTCAGCCCCTTTATCGCCGCCAATATCCCATCCTTGAATTTCGCCTTTATCGGCAATGTCGCCCATTATCATTCGCCCCTGGATAAGCGGGCCAATCTCAGCCTGGAAAGCCTGCAACATCAGGGTGAAAACCTTCTCTCCACCACCTTGGTCATGGGCGAAGCCAATTTCGCGGCGCTGAACAAAAGTGAAGCCATCTATCTCTCTCTTTTCAACCGCACCGTCCTCCACGCCCCTGCCTATTTAGCGCTGCCGATCGCCATCGGCCTTGTCCTCCTCACTCTACTTGCGGTCCATTCCATGCGCGCCCGCCCATTGCGCTGGGATCAGCATTTACGCGCTTTCGCTTTGCCACCGCTTTTCCTTATTGGTTGTATTGCGCTGGGCTTTGCTGGCCATGGCTGGGCGCAGCTATTGTCCCATATGCCTGATCCCAGCTTTGCCCATCCCTGGGCATTACGCGTGGCACTATCTTTTGCTGTCGCCGCCATGGCGCTCTTGGTGGCCCCACTCGCAACATCCGTCGCTGCTACACGCAGCATTTGGCTGTGGCTATCCCTGCTCGGTCTGCTCACTGCCCTTCTGGCACCGGGAATAAGCCCTTATTTCTTAATCCCCGGAGCCTGCGCGGTGGCCTTACTGCTGCTCGCCGCAAAATTCCGCCATGGCTGGCTCAGCGCGGGCGGACAAATATTTTTGTTGGTGGCGGGGCTGATCAATCTTGTGATCTGGTTTGCGCTTCTTGCCGTGGTCGAAGATTTGATGGGCCTGCAACTCCATCCGCTATTCATGGCCACGGCTGCACTGGGCGTTATTGCACTGATCCCGGTTTTGGGCACCCGCTTCTGGACCGGCAAACAATGGGGCATCGCCGTAAGCACTTTAACTGTGCTGGCAATAGGTTTCGCCACACTGGCAGGCCTCCTGCCCAGCTATAACGAACAGGCGCCCCAGCAGCTCAATCTTCACTATGTCGAAGACCATGCCGCCCAAAAAGCGGTATGGACTGCCGATACAGCGGCCCCCTTGCCCCCCACATTGCGTAGCGCTGCAAACTTTTCTGCCGACCGTCAGCAGATCATTCCAATCGGCTTTATGAAAAGCTATATCGCCCCGGCAGGCTCCATACGCCTCACGCCGCCAGCGGCCCGCTATCAGCGGACAGGCGCAAAACTCATCTTAAATCTCGCCAGCCCTGCCACTGCCGATATGGTCTTTGTCGCCATCCCTGATGAAGCGGGCTTGCAGCAAGTGGCCATTAAATCCACATTGATAGAAGTTCAACCTTCCAGCACAGGCAAAACCCTTATCGGCTGCATAAGAACGGATTGCGATCAGATCACCCTGAAATTGCGCCAGCCAGACAAACCATTTGAGATTCTGATCGGCAGCCGCAGTCATGGCCTGCCCAGCTTTGCGTCCGGTCCGTTGAAAGCACGACCCGCCACCGCCATGCCGAACAGAATGGGCGATGGCACGATTTTGTTAAACCGACTGCACGTCAAGCCCTGAAACTTAAACGTCCACCGCTTCTGCTGCGAAATGCGCATTTTCCTGAATGAACTGGAAGCGCAGCTCCGGCTTTTTACCCATCAGCCGTTCCACGATGTCCCCCGTTTCCTCGCGCTCATCTTCGGCAATTTCCACCCGAATGAGGGTGCGATGCCCGGGCCGCATGGTGGTTTCCTTCAACTGCGCGGGCAACATTTCGCCCAAACCTTTAAAGCGGGAAACTTCCACTTTCGCATTGGCGCGGAAAAAGCTCTTCAACAATTCTTGGCGATGCGCATCATCACGGGCGTAAATCGTCTTGCCGCCCTGCGCCAAGCGATAAAGTGGCGGCATGGCCAGAAACAGATGACCATTCGCAATCAGTCGCGGCATTTCCCGATAGAAAAAGGTCAATAGAAGCGATGCGATATGCGCCCCGTCCACATCGGCGTCGGTCATGATGATCACACGCTCATAGCGCAAATCCTCATCCCGATATTTCGATCCGGCCCCACAACCCAGCGCCAATACGAGATCGGATAATTCCTGATTTTGCGCCAGCTTGCCTGCGCCTGCACTGGCTACGTTCAAAATCTTGCCGCGCAAAGGCAAAATCGCCTGTGTCGCACGATCACGCGCCTGTTTGGCCGAGCCACCGGCGCTATCGCCTTCGACCAGAAAAATCTCGGTGCCCCCCGGCGCATCACGGCTGCAATCCGCCAGCTTGCCCGGCAGCCGCAATTTGCGTGTCGCCGATTTGCGGCTGACTTCCTTTTCCTGCTTGCGCTTAAGCCGCTCTTCCGCCTGATCGACCACAAAATCCAGCAACTTATTGGCATCCTGCGGGTTCTCCGCCAGCCAATGTTCAAAATGGTCACGGATGACAGATTCCACCAGCCGCTGTGCTTCCTGCGTCGAAAGCTTTTCTTTGGTCTGGCCTTGAAATTCAGGCTCGCGAATAAATACAGACAACACCGAACACGCCGATGCCATCAAATCTTCCGGCGTGATCAGCGCGGTCTTGCGATTATTCACCCGCTCCCCATGCGCGCGCAGGGCGCGGGTCAGCGCATTGCGCAAACCCTGTTCATGGGTGCCACCCTGCGGTGTCGGGATCGTGTTACAATAGGAATGCAAAAACGGATCGGATGCCGGCACCCATGCCACGGCCCATTCCACGGCGCCCTTGCCGTCCTTGTTTTCGGTGCGGCCAAAAAATTCGCGCGGCGTGACAGTGGCGCGGTTCTCGATTTCACTGCGCAAAAAGTCCAGCAAACCGCCAGGGAATTTCAGAACATCCTCGGTGGGTGTCGTTCCCGCTGTTTTGATCAGCGAAGGATCGCATTTCCAGTGAATTTCCACGCCGCGAAACAAATATGCCTTGGACCGCGCCATGCGATAAAGCCGGGCAGGAGAGAAATGCAGATCCTTGCCAAAAATCTCCTCATCCGGCCTGAAGCTCACCCGCGTGCCTCGGCGATTGGCTGAACCCAGATCCTTCAATCTGCCAATGGGCTTGCCACGCTCAAAACGCATCAGATGCGCTTGCTTATCGCGGGCAACTTCAACTTCCATCCATTCGGACAGAGCATTGACCACGGACGAGCCAACCCCATGCAAACCGCCAGACGTCTCATACGCCTTGCCGCCAAACTTACCGCCGGCATGCAGCGTGGTCATAATCACTTCCAGCGCCGACTTATTCTTGAATTTCGGATGGGGGTCGACCGGAATGCCGCGCCCATTATCCCGCACGATCAGCACATTCTCAGGCTGCAATTCAAATTCGATACGTGTCGCAAAGCCAGCTACGGCTTCGTCCATCGCATTGTCCAGAATTTCTGCTGCCAAATGATGCAGCGCGCGGTCATCCGTGCCGCCAATATACATGCCGGGGCGGCGGCGAACCGGCTCCAGCCCTTCCAGAACTTCAATATCCTTCGCCGTATAGGCTTTGGACGTGGCGGGAGAAGAATCGAATAAATCGGGTGCTTTTGCCATAACATGAATCAGGAAAGGGAGACCGGACTAGGCTTAGCCATAAGACCTTGCTGACGCCAGTGCCAGCCACTCAGGGCAATGTCTATAAATTCTTAATAAATTCTGGATAGGGTTTAACAACGGGGGATTGTGTATAAAAAACAAAGGCTTTACATGCCTTTCTTGTGGAACATGACGACGTCTTCTACAGCGCAGGAAGACCCAAGAGTCTCACATAATCGACTTCAATTGGTCGTAAATGGGCTGTACTACTCCGTCTTCATAAGCCCCGTTGCCGTTATTTTCAGTTATTCCCCTATCTATTATCTGCCGGAATATTTTGGCCACGTCCCCTTACGAAATTTCCTGATTATTTTGGCGCTGCAAAGCTGCGCCGCGATCTTCAGCCTCTACCTGATGAGGCAGCCCCTCGATAAGATCGAAACCAAGCTGATCTTGCTGCAAATATGGGTAGCGGTGACATGGGGCCTCACGAGCTGGCTGTTCTGGGTCCAAGGAAATGACATCAATAACATCTCCATTGGCCTGCTTATGCAGAACATCCTCTGGTCAGTAACGCTTTCACGCGGTGCGGATAGGCGCCTGTTCACTATCAATATCGTGCTGATTGCGACCTTTGTCGAATATAAATTGCTCTTATTTGGTACATTGGCAGCGCAGTTGATTGGCCTGATCATGCTGATCTGGCTTGCGCATATCTTGATCGTCAGTTTTTCGGTGCGCCGAACAGTGATGGAAATGCTGCGTATGCGCTACAGCAATGAAGACCTTGTAGAGGCTCTGCGCGTGGCCCGCGACAGCGCCATGATAGGCCGCCGTGAGGCTGAGGAAGCCAATCGCACAAAAACCAATTTCTTGGCAAATATGAGCCATGAATTGCGCACACCGCTCAATGCTATTCTAGGGTTCTCCGATATGATCCAGAACGAGGTCATGGGCGAAAAAGTGCCGGATCGATACAGGGAATATGCTAAAGATATTCATGAATCCGGCTCGCACTTGCTATCTTTGATCAATGACATTCTGGATGTAGCCAAGATCGAAGCCGCACGTATGGAAATCAATCCAACCTTCATAGATCTTGCCGCCATCTTAGAGACGATCAAAAGGCTAACCTCGCCCCGTATTCTCAGCAAAAATCAAATTCTGGATTATGTGATCGCCGAGGACATACCCCGGCTTTACGCAGATGAGCGGGCATTTATGCAGATCGTCATCAATCTGGTTTCCAATGCCAATAAATTTGCGTCGGATGGCGGGCATATAAGGCTGGAATGTAGCCGTGCAGATGATGGCGGTTTCCTGCTGACGGTCACAGATAACGGCATCGGTATAGCGCCAGACCGTCTGGAGAGCATTTTCGAACCCTTTGCCCAGGTCGATAATCAATATAACCGGTATACAGGTGGTACAGGGCTAGGTCTGGCACTGGTCCGCGGTCTGGTACAGCTTCACGGCGGCCAGAGCTGGATCGAAAGCGAGGAGGGCGCAGGCACCAAAGTATTTATTTACTTTCCGTTAGCTATAAATATGCAGTCGGAGTTGCAACTTTATAGCGCCTGATCTCAGAGATTCTTAAGAACCATTGCTTAAGCTTATATCTGGAAAAGTGTCCCGGATCATCGGACATGTTCAGATTAGCGCAAGGAATGCAGCCGTGAATTTTAAAAGGCGGCTATTCGGTCACCATACAATGGACGGGCGCGTCATTCGTGCGCAGCTCGATTTCATTTGTAAGGATGTCTATTCTGCTCGTTATACGGCCCCGGTCTGGGCCTGTATTTTCGCGTTTGTCGCCTCATCCAGCTTCGGTCTTGTCAGCCAGATCTCCACACTGCGCTGTTTAATACTCGTCGGCCTCGTCACCTTGGTGACATTGCTCATGAGCTTCACCGTCCGCGCCTATACGCGCGCCGCCCGCATCAGTCAGGACTATGAGCTGATGCAAACATGGTTCGGGCGCTTCATCGGCTTGCAGGTGCTCATCAGCTTTGTCTGGGGCCTCATGCCATGGTTGCTATGGGAACCGGGCAATGTTTTCAGCCATCTTTATATCGGCGGTCTGATGTCGGGTGTTATCGCCACCCAGGTGATCATGCGGGTCAATCATTTCCATATGTGTCTGGCCAGTCTGGTGCCTGTCGGCACACTTGCCATTCTGCGGTTCGCCACCGGCGATAGTACACTCGATCACGTCATCGCAGGCCTGCTCTTACTCTATGTCACGCAATTCTATATCGACGGCAAACGCCTCACCCAACGCATCAGCGAAGATGCCCGGCTGCGTTTCCAGGTCGAGGATCTTGCCCGCGAACTGGAAGAAACCCGCGACGAAGCCCTGCGCAAACGTTTCGAGGCGGAAACCGCCAATGCCTCTAAAACCGCTTTTCTCGCGAATATGAGTCATGAACTGCGCACCCCGCTCAATGCTATCCTTGGCTTCTCGGAAATCATCGCGCAGGAATGTTTCGGTCCCGTGGGCTCACCGCGCTACCGCGAATATGCCTCGGACATCAATATATCCGGCTCCCATTTGCTCTCCCTCATCAACGATCTGCTCGACGTCGCCAAGATCGAGGCAGGCCGCATGGATATCGAACCCAACCCGATCGAAGTGGATGGATTGTTCGATAGCGCGATGAAGATCATGGGCCCCAAATCCCGCGAAAAGAACCAGCAGCTCAATATCCGGGTCGAAGAAGACGCACCGTCTCTCTTTGCCGACGAACGCGCCCTCAAGCAGATTCTCATCAATCTGCTTTCCAATGCGGTGAAATTCACACCCGAAGGCGGCACGATCAGCATGGTTGCCAGCAAAGCGCCGGATGGCGCCTTCCAACTGATGGTGGAAGATAATGGCCCCGGCATCCCGCTTGAAAAGCTGGACCGTATCTTTATGCCCTTTAGTCAGGTCGATAATCGCTATGATCGTCAATCAGGCGGCACCGGCCTTGGTTTGGCGCTGGTGCGGGGCCTCGCCGAATTGCATGGTGGCCGTGCCTGGCTGGAAAGCGAGCCGGGCAAAGGCTGCGTCGCCTATGTCGTGCTGCCATCTGACCCGACGAATTTCCCCTTCAATGCGGATGCTACCAGGGCAGCGTAAACATTAGCTGCGGCCATAAAAAAGAGCGCGGTATAAACCGCGCTCTTCACTTTATCTGATCGGTTGAAATCAGACCGAATAATACATCTTGAACTCGATCGGATGCGGTGTGTGCTCAAACGCATACACTTCTTCCATTTTCAGTTCGATGTAAGCATCGATGAAGTCATCACTGAACACGCCACCCTTCTTCAGATAGGCGCGATCACGATCCAGGCTGTCCAGCGCTTCGCGCAAGGACCCGCAAACCTGCGGTACTTCCTTCAGCTCTTCCGGCGGCAGGGCGTAAAGATCCTTGTCCATCGGGTCGCCCGGATGGATTTTGTTCTCAATGCCATCCAGACCAGCCATCAGCAAAGCTGCATAGGCGAGATACGGATTGGCACCCGGATCAGGGAAACGCACTTCCACGCGCTTGCCTTTCGGCGATGCCGAGAACGGAATGCGGCAAGACGCCGAACGGTTACGCGACGAATAGGCCAGCAAAACCGGCGCTTCAAAGCCTGGGATCAACCGCTTGTAAGAATTGGTTAGCGGATTGGTAAAGGCATTCAGCGATTTGGCATGTTTAATGATGCCGCCGATATAATACAGGCAGGTGTCCGAAAGATCGGCATAACCCGAACCGGCAAAAAGCGGCTTGCCAGCTTTCCAGATCGACTGATGGACATGCATGCCCGAGCCATTGTCGCCATAGATCGGCTTCGGCATGAAGGTCGCTGATTTGCCATAAGCCGCAGCCACCTGATGAACCACATATTTGTAGATCATCATATTGTCGCCGCACTTGGTCAGCGTGTTGAACTTGAAACCAAGTTCATGCTGTGAACCAGCCACTTCATGGTGATGCTTTTCTGGTTCAAGTCCCAGATCGCCCATGATCGCCAGCATTTCGCTGCGGATATCCTGCGCGCTGTCCACCGGCGGAACGGGGAAATATCCACCCTTCACGCCCGGACGGTGGCCCAGATTGCCACCTTCCATTTTCGTGCCGGAATTATACGGACCTTCGTTTGAATCCAGCGCGTAATAGCCTTTGTTCATCTGCACGTCGTAACGCACATCGTCGAACATAAAGAATTCGGCTTCCGGACCGAAATAGGTCGTGTCGCCAATGCCCGAAGCATTGACATAATTTTCAGCGGCCTTGGCGATCGAACGCGGGCAGCGGCCATAGGGTTGGCCCGTGGTCGGCTCGGCGATATCGCAGAACAGCACCAGCGTGGTTTGCGCGAAGAACGGATCGATAAACGCCGTGTTGCAGTCCGGGATCAGCGTCATGTCGGATTCATTGATGGCTTTCCAGCCACCGATCGACGAACCGTCGAACATGGTGCCATTGACCAGCAGGTCTTCATCCACCAGCGACAGATCGAATGTGACATGGTGCCACTTACCAAGTGGGTCAGAAAAACGGAGGTCAACAAATTTGACGTCCTTTTCCTTGATCATATCGAGAATGGTTTTAGCGTCGGCCATGATTGGGTCTACCCCTTCAGATGTTGTTATTCAGGCAGTTAATGCTGTTCAGGCGTTAAATCGCATCCACACCGTTTTCGCCGGTACGGATTCGGATGGCTTCCTCGACATTGAGGATGAAAATCTTGCCGTCGCCGATGCGGCCAGTGCGCGCGGCCTTCTGAATGGCCTCCACGCAGGCATTCAGATTTTCGTCGGCCACCACGATTTCGATTTTCACTTTCGGAAGGAAATCCACGACATATTCCGCACCACGATAAAGCTCGGTATGGCCTTTTTGACGGCCAAAACCCTTGGCTTCCGTGACGGTGATGCCCTGAACGCCCACGTCCTGCAGGGCTTCCTTCACCTCGTCGAGCTTGAAAGGTTTGATAATGGCTTCAATTTTTTTCATGCATGAACTCCCTCACAGACCGCTGCGGTAATCACGCCGCTAACCTGCATCTGACGATATGATTGCAGACCTTGTGCCAGCATTATCAACAATATAAATCAATGACTTAAGAAGATGCCTGTTTATTGAACGCCTGTGAATTAGGCAGTCTGCCTAAAACTAAGGCACAAATAAATGGCAGCTGCGAAACCTCCCGCTTTCTGCAAGATTATGGCCCCATGTCCCAGATCAACATCCAGATCAACACCCAGTTCAACCCGGTTTTCTCCGCACTCCCCACCACCGTCTTCACGGTCATGTCCGCGCTGGCCCAGAATTACAGCGCCATCAATCTGGGGCAGGGCTTCCCGGATGAAGACGGCCCCCTCTCCATCCGGCGGGCTGCCGCGCAGGCCCTGCAGGATGGCCCCAATCAATATCCCCCCATGCGCGGCCTGCCAGAACTGCGCCGGGCCATCGCCGCCCATGCAAAACAATTCTACGGCTTCGATTTTGACCCCGACCAGAATGTCGTCGTGACCTCAGGTGGGACCGAAGCCCTCACGGCCGCTATTTTTGGCCTGGTGGGGCAGGGCGATGAGGTCGTACTGATCGAACCTGCTTATGATTC
Source organism: uncultured Rhizobium sp. (assembly GCA_964580115.1). Lineage (GTDB taxonomy): Bacteria > Pseudomonadota > Alphaproteobacteria > Micropepsales > Micropepsaceae > Rhizomicrobium. The sequence continues at coordinate 7,054 of CAZOJG010000011.1, read as the reverse complement.
CTATCGCCCCATCGCAGAAGCCGCCGGTGCCACAATCCGCACCATCCAGCTCCAGCCACCCCATTGGCGACTAACCGAACAAGCCCTCACAGACGCGCTCACCACCAAAACCCGCCTGCTCATCATCAACAGCCCGCTCAACCCGATAGGCCGTGTCTTTGACCGGACCGAGCTGGATCTCATCGCCAGATGCGTGCGCGATACGCAGACAATGGTCCTATGCGATGAAGTCTATGAACATCTCACCTTCGATCAACACCAGCACATCCCGCTCCTGTCTCTGCCTGATATGCAGGATCGTGTGCTGCGCGTCGGCTCTGCCGGTAAAATGTTTTCCCTCACCGGTTGGAAAGTCGGCTGGGTCACGGGCGGCGCGCCATTGATCGAGGTCGTGGCCAAGGCCCATCAATTCCTCACCTTCACCACATGCCCTGCTTTGCAATTGGGTGTGGCCCATGGGCTGCAACAGGAAATGGACTTCACCCTCAATCTCGCGCGTAGCCTGCAAAATAATCGGGATCTGTTGAGTGACGGCCTGCGTCAGATCGGTTTTGACATATTGCCCAGTCAGGGAACCTATTTTCTAACCGCCGATTACAGCCGCTTCAGCAGCCATCGCGATGATCAATTCTGCAAGGACATGGTGATCGAAGCCGGTGTCGCCGCCATCCCCCTCAGCGCATTTTATGCGCGCGAAACAACCAGCGCATTAAATGCTGAAGGAACATCGCCCGCCCTTATCCGTTTTGCTTTTTGTAAAAAGCCGGATGTCCTGCGCGCTGCGCTGCAACGTCTCCGCCAGACATATGGGGCCAGATGAGCACCGAAATCCTCAGCGTCGCCCAATCACAAGCCGCAGATGCCCATGCGGTGCAGAATGGCACGCCCTTTCTGGAGCTGATGGAAAATGCAGGCCGCGCGGTCGCAATGGAGGTCATTAAAAATTACACCCAATCCAAAGTTCTGGTGCTCTGCGGGCCGGGCAATAATGGCGGCGATGGCTGGGTCGCGGCACGTATTCTCAAACAGTATGATTGGCCCGTGCGTGTCGCCCGCTGGGGCGCACCTGCCACAGACGCCGCCCGTCACATGGCCGATCAATGGGACGGCGCGAGCGAAGACCTCCATGTCACAAGTTTTGATGATGCCGACATCGTGATCGACGCGCTGTTCGGCGCGGGGCTCAGCCGCCCCCTCGAGCCCGCCTTGCATGACATCGTCCGGGTCCTCAATGCCAGCGCCATCCCCGTCGTCGCGGTGGATGTGCCCAGCGGCATCCATGGCGATCTGGGGCGCGGCCTTGATCATGTCTGGGTCGAGGCGCAGCGCACGATCAGCTTCTTCCGCAAGAAACCGGCTCATCTTTTACTGCCCGCACGTCAGGCCTGCGGATCAATCACAATTATGGATATCGGCATCCCTGACACAGCGCTTGCTCCCACATATGCGCGTCTGCGTGAAAACAGCCCGGCTCTCTGGGGCGGTCACTTTCCCTGGCCCCGCGCGGACAGCCATAAATATAGCCGCGGCCATTGTATCGTGATTAGCGGCCCGGCCGATGCCACTGGCGCAGCCCGTCTGGCCGCGCGTGCCGCGCTGCGGGCCGGGGCAGGGGTGGTCAGTGTCGCCAGCCCACCCGAAGCCGCGCTGGTCAATGCCATCAATCTCACCGCCGTGATGGTCAAAATCTTCGACGGCCCGGATCAATTCGCTCAGATGTTTACAGACAGCCGCATCAATACGGTGGTGATCGGCCCGGGCACCGGCTTGGGCGAGATCACCCGCCAGATGGTGGAAACTGCGCTGGCCAGCCCGGCAGCCTGCGTCCTCGATGCCGATGCCCTCAGCAGTTTCAAAAACGCGCCCCATGCTTTGTTCGCGCTTTTACGCCCCCGCGATATCCTCACCCCCCATGCTGGCGAATTTGAGCGGCTCTTCCCGGGTCTGCTGGCCCAATGCGCCACCAAACTGGATGCCGCCATCCGCGCCGCCGATCAGTCAGGCTGCACAATTCTCCTCAAGGGCGGGGATACGGTGATCGCCAGCCCCGATGGCCGGGCCACGATCACCGCCAATGCGCCACCCACCTTGGCCACAGCCGGGTCGGGTGATGTGCTGGCCGGGCTGATCGCCGGCTTTCTGGCCCAGCATGTCCCCGGTTTCGAGGCTGCCGCCATGGGGGCATGGCTCCATGGCGAGGCCGCCAATCATTTCGGCCCCGGCCTCATCGCCGAGGATTTGCCCGAACAGCTCCCAGAGGTTCTGGCCCAATTGCAGGAAATGCAAAGAAGCATGGATTGTGGCTGATCACCGCTCTAGCCACCCCGGAAAACCCCTGTTATAGGGGCGCCCTTCCGGCGTGGCGGTTGTTCCAAAACGCCGTCTGCTCCGGGCGCGGGCGTGGCGGAACAGGTAGACGCGCTGGATTTAGGTTCCAGTGACGAAAGTCGTGGGGGTTCAAGTCCCTTCGCCCGCACCAGTTTCGCCTCAGCCAGTTGCATATAGCCAATTGCATATAGAAAGCATCAGCAAGAGATCGACATGCAAATCACCGAGACCGTCAACGAAGGCCTTCGCCGGGAATATAAAATCATCATCGCCGCGAATGATCTGGATTCGCGCCTCTCCGGCAAACTCACCGAGATGGCGCCCAAAGTGAATCTGCGCGGTTTCCGCCCCGGCAAAGCACCGGTGTCCTACCTCAAGCGCGCTTATGGCAAATCCATGATGAGCGAAGTGGTGGAAGATGTCGTGAATCAGTCGGGCCAGCAGGTCATCAAGGATAACGACCTGAAGCCGGCTTTCCCGCCGCGTGTCGATCTCGTCAGCGAAATTGAAAAAGTTGTAGACGGTGCCAGCGACCTCGAATTTCTGATCAAGGTCGATCTGATGCCGGAATTCGAGCTGACCGATCTCTCGCAGGTCAAGGTTGAAAAGCTCACGGCCGAAGTCACCGATGCCGAAATCGACGAAGCCCTGAACCGTCTGGCCGAACAGGGCCGCACCTTCTCGGCCCGCGATGGCGCAGCTGAAAATGGCGATCTTCTGGTGATCAATTTTGTTGGTCGTACCGGCGGCGAAGAATTTGAAGGCGGCAAAGCCGATGACTTCAATCTGACCCTCGGCTCCGGCCAATTCATCCCGGGCTTTGAAGATCAGTTGATCGGCGTCAAAGCCGGCGAAGAACGTCTGGTGAAAGTCACCTTCCCGGCCGATTATGGCAGCGAAAAGCTGGCCGGTCAGGATGCTGAATTCACCGTCACCGTGAAAGAGGTCAAGCAACCCGACCCGATCACCCTGGACGACAAGCTGGCCGAAAATTTCGGTCTCGAAAATCTCGCCAATATGAAAGATCGCGTCCGCGATCAGCTCAAAAGCGATTTCGCCCGCGCCAGCCGCCTGCATCTGAAGCGCCGTATTCTGGACGCGCTGGATCAGGCCCATAGTTTCGAACTGCCCCCCACCATGGTGGAAGGCGAATTCGAAGGCATCTGGAAACAGGTGCAGGATGAACTGGCCCGTGAAGGCAAGTCCGCCGAAGACGAAGGCAAAAGCGAAGACGAGCTGAAAAAAGAATATCAGACCATCGCCGAACGCCGCGTCCGCCTCGGCCTCGTTCTGGCCCGTATCGGCGAACAGAATGGTGTCGCGGTGCAGCCCAATGAAGTGCAGCAGGCCATCGCCCAGCGCGCCCGCCAATTCCCGGGTCAGGAACAACGCGTGTTTGAATTCTACACGCGCAACGCGCAGGCGATGAACGAAATCCGCGCCCCTATCTTCGAAGACAAGGTCGTCGATTTCATTGCCGAACTGGCTCAGGTCAATGACCGGGTGGTGGATCGTGAAACACTGTTCCTCGATCCCGATGAAGCCGCTGAAAAACTCGGCAAGTAAAGTCGGGTAAAATGTTTTAAAAAGGGCAGCGCCAAAAACGCTGCCCTTTTTTATGGCCGCTTAAACGGCATGATCCTGCAAGGCGCAGTCCGTATCGTCGGTTTCAATCTGCAAGGTCGCATGTTCAATGCGAAAGCGCCGGGTCAATTCATCGCTGATCCTGCGCAAAACAGCATCGCCCGGATGCCCCGCCGGCATGATCAGATGACAGGTCAAAGCCACTTCCGTCGTGCTCATCGACCAGATGTGCAGATCATGGATCGCCTTCACGCCGGGCTGTGAATCCAGATAAGCCCGCACCGCAATCGGATCAATGCCCGGCGGTACGCCATGCAGGCTCATCTTCATGGAATCGCGCAACAGTCCCCATGTCCCGACCAGAATAATCACCCCGATCAGCAAGCTTGCTACCGGGTCGATCCAGTTCAGGTCCGTGTAGAGAATGGCGATCCCCGCGATCACAACCCCGGCCGATACACCGGCATCCGCCATCAGATGCAGATAAGCCCCGCGAATATTCAAATCATTATGTCGCCCGCGCATGAACATCAGCGCCGTCAGCCCGTTGATCAGAATCCCGATCGCCGCGACGATAATAATCGTGCCGCCTGCCACTGGTTCAGGGTTCACAAAGCGCTGCACCGCCTCCACCGCAATAGCGCCTGTCGCCACCAAGAGCAGAACCGCATTGGTCAGCGCCGCAAGAATGGAAGAACTGCGCAAGCCATAGGTAAAACGCGCGCTGGGTTTACGCTTCGCCAGAATGCTGGCGATCCACGCCACCACCAGCCCCAGCACATCACCCAGATTATGTCCCGCATCGGCGATCAGCGACATGGAATTGGCATAAATTCCATATCCAACTTCCACGAAAACAAAAATCAGATTGAGCGAGATACCAATGATAAAAGCTTTGCCAAAATCCACCGGCGCATGGCTGTGACCATGATGCCCATGATCATGTCCATGCCCATGTTCATGATGGTGATCGGCCATCTTTAATGCTCCAACACCACAAGCGCGATACCAAGCAGGCATAGAACGCTGCCCAGCACCACACCTTCATATTTTTCCAGCAGCCCGAGATTGATCTTTTCCAATCCTGCCAAGGTCAGTGCTGTAAAAGTCACCATGCCCACAATCGTCGCTATGGCCAGCACTACACTGAGCAAAGCAAAGCCAGTCCAGCCATAACGCGCAGCCGACAGATAGACCGGCAGAAAGGCCTCACAGGGCGATAGCGTCAGCAAGGTGAACAAGCCCACGATCACCACCCGGTCCGGTGCCCGTGGCTTGGATGTCATGATCCGATGCGCGTGACCTGCCGCATGACTATGCCCCTCATGTTCATGCGCATCATCATGGCCGTGGCTACCGGGCAGCAAATGCATATGCCGCCCCTTCATGCCGCGATAAATATAAAACGCCCCCAGCAGCACCAGTAGCCCCCCGCCCAGCAGCGGAAAAATGCTCCCCGTCAAACGGTCGACATTCATCCCGAACCACAGCAGCAGCGCCCCCAGCAGGGTGGTGATCAGAATATGGCCGATCCCGGCAAAGGCCGTGATGGCCAATGTGCGCGACCTGCTCCAGGACTGATTGCGTGAGGCCACGACAAAAGGCAGCCAATGGGTGGGCAGGGCGGCGTGGAAAAATGCCACGGTAAAACCAGCGGCGATGATGGACAGAAGAAGCGCTTCATTCATGAATGCGGGCAATCACTGAATAACCCTAAGGTAATTAAGGGTGATAAAATTGATGTTCCCGAACCTAAGCATAGTCCGGCGAGATTGACAGGGCGTCCCTGCATCCTATGTTCGCAGGGACCAAATCAACGGCTGAGGCGCATGAGAGACTCCCGCGACGTCTATATGAACACACTGGTCCCCATGGTGGTGGAGCAATCCGCCCGGGGTGAGCGGGCTTATGATATTTATTCCCGGCTGTTGAAGGAACGTATTATCTTCATCACGGGCCCGATCGAAGATTATGGCGCCAGCCTGATCACCGCCCAATTGCTCTTTCTAGAGGCCGAAAACCCCAAAAAAGAGATCTCAATGTATATAAATTCGCCCGGCGGCGTCGTTACGGCTGGCCTCGCGATTTATGACACGATGCAATATATCCGCCCCAAAGTGCAGACCCTGTGCGTCGGTCAGGCGAGTTCCGCCGCCTCCCTGCTGCTTTGCGCGGGGAATAAGGGTGAACGCTTCTCCCTGCCCAATTCCCGCATGATGGTGCATCAGCCCTCGGCCTCCTATTACGGTCAGGCCGCGGATATTGCCCGCCACGCACAGGAAATTCTCAAACTGAAACGCCGATTGAACGAGATTTACTCGAAACATACCGGCCAACCGGTTGAGGTGGTTGAAAAAGCCCTCGATCGCGATACTTATATGACTGCGGAAGAGGCAAAAACCTTCGGTCTTATCGATCAGGTACTGGCCCGCAGACCGGAGGAAGCGTCCGCAGCCAGCTGATATGCTTTAAGGGGCCTTTTTAGCCGAGTGAAAACATATGCTTGCGCTCGGTTTAAACAAATCTTGATCCGCCGCCATCTAACGTGGTCGTATGGGTTGATTGCTTCGGCCTACAAAGCCTTTCAATTGGTTGGCGTAAAACGTGCTTAGTAATGCAAGAATTGCAGCCAAAGCCCCCTTTTGGGGCAGCGGTGCTTCAGGAGACCCCATAGGTCATGAGTAAGGCGAGCGGCGGCGACTCTAAGAACACGCTCTATTGTTCGTTCTGCGGCAAGAGCCAGCACGAAGTGCGCAAGCTCATTGCGGGCCCCACCGTATTCATCTGTGATGAATGCGTGGAACTCTGCATGGAAATCATCAAGGAGGAAAACAAGACCTCCTTCATGAAATCCAAGGAGGGTGTCCCCACACCTCAGGAAATTTTCAAGGTTCTGGACGATTACGTCGTTGGCCAGCAGCACGCCAAAAAAGTGCTCTCGGTCGCCGTCCACAATCACTACAAGCGCATCAATGCCTCCGGCAAAAATCAGGATGTCGAGCTGGCGAAGTCCAACATCATGCTGATCGGCCCGACCGGTTGCGGTAAAACGCTGCTGGCACAAACGCTGGCCCGCATTCTCGATGTGCCCTTCACCATGGCCGACGCCACGACGCTGACCGAAGCCGGCTACGTCGGCGAG
>CAZOJG010000010.1:35071-89604 GCA_964580115.1 uncultured Rhizobium sp. | reverse complement strand
GGCGCGAAATGGCGCGGCTGATGCGTGTGCCCATTCAGGTGTTTATCGCGCCGGATAATGGTTTCCAGACCGATCCAGTTGATGATCATGCCACTGCCTCATTCGCCGAGGTCGCCCGCAGATAGGCCGCTTCCAGCCCACCCGGCTCGGTGAAAAATTCTTCCCTCGGGCCGTGCTGCACAATACGTCCCTTATTTACGATGGCGATTGTTCGGCATAACCGCTCCACCTCTTCGAGATAATGCGAGGTCAGCAGGATCGTTTTACCTTCGGCGTTCAATTCCTGCAGATAGCGCCACAGATCACGGCGCAATTCCACATCCACCCCAGCCGTCGGCTCATCCAGAATAAGCAATTGCGGATCATGGATCAGCGCTCGCGCCAGAATAACCCGCCGCTTCAGCCCGCCCGATAAATCCCTGAACTGTTTTTTTGTATGGGCGGAAAGATCGAATTTTTCGATCAGCATATCCGCCCTGATCTTGCGATCTTGCCGGCTCATGCCGAAATAGCCACCCATCCAGTCCAATATCTGCACACAGGTGGCGAATGTATCGACATTGAATTCCTGCGGCGACAGGCCGATATGCCGCCGCGCCTCACGATAATCCTTCACCGCATCGACACCATAGATTTTGATTGTGCCCGATGTGACGGTGGCGATCCCGGTGACACAGTGAATGGTGGTCGATTTCCCGGCTCCGTTCGGCCCCAGAAACCCGAAAAAATCCCCCGGTTGTATTTCCAGCGACAGGCCATCAATCGCGACAGTGCCGCGTTTATAAACTTTGCGCAGATCGGAAATAGAAAGTGCGGGGATCATGAATCACATTGTCCAGAATGATGATATATAAGTAGAGCGCGGATCACCTACAAGGTCACCCCATGCCCCCGGCTAAATCCCAGCCATATAAGAAAAAAGCCGGCATTCGTGTTGGCATTGGCGGCTGGACCTATGAACCCTGGCGCGGCACCTTCTATCCGCCCGGCCTCAAACAGGCAGATGAACTGGAATATGCAAGCCGTCAGGTTAGCAGCATTGAAATCAACGGCACCTATTATAGCAGCCAGAAACCTGAAAGCTTTCGCCGCTGGGCCGATGAAACGCCGGATGATTTCATATTTTCCGTGAAGGCCTCCCGCTTCGCAACCAATCGCCGGATACTTTCTGAAGCCGGCCCGTCCATAGAAAAATTTTTCACTGGCGGCGTCACCGAATTAGGCAGCAAACTCGGCCCGATCCTCTGGCAATTCATGCCGACCAAAAAATTCGATGCGGAAGATTTCGGCGCATTCCTCGCCCTGTTGCCAAACACATTCCGGCATGCGGTGGAAGTCCGCCATGAAAGTTTTGTCTGCACAGAATTTGTGGCGCTCGCCCGTAAATATAAAGTGGCGATCGTGCTGGCCGACTCCGCGAAATACCCGACCATCACAGAGACCACCGGCGATTTCACCTATGTCAGGCTGCAACAGGCGCAGGCCGATTGTCCGACCGGCTATAAAAAAACAGCACTCAAAACATGGGCAGCCCGTGCAAAGGAAGCACATAAAAACAAACGCGATATTTTCATCTATATGATCAACGGCGCGAAAGAACGCGCCCCCGCCGCAGCACAAGCCTTGTTGCATCAGTTGAAGACATGAAAACCCCCATCCTTCCCGATCTGCTGCGCCCCAATTTAAAGCTGGTCTTTTGCGGCACGGCGCCGGGCAATGTTTCCGCGGCACGTCGGGCCTATTACGCGCATCCGCAAAATAAATTCTGGCCAACTCTGCACAAGATCGGCCTCACGCCTGAGCGCCTTACACCGGCCGAATATGCGCGGCTGCTCGATTATAAAATCGGCCTGACAGACATCGCCAAATTCGTCTCCGGCACAGACAATCAGCTTCCGCCCGGCGCTCTGGGCCGCGAAGCAAGCCAAGCTTTACGCGCCCGTATCAGCCACTATGTACCGCAAATCCTGGCCTTCACGAGCCTGACAGGCGGCCGCCGTGTCTTGGGCAGCAAAGCGCAATTCGGCAAACAACCAGAAAAGCTGGGCGAGACAGAGGTCTGGATCCTCCCCTCTCCCTCACCCGCCGCCCATTGGAACTGGAATGAAGCCGTATGGCATGCATTGGCCAAGGATATATTGGCCAATTCCCTCTAATATACCACGACCGACCGAATAGATTTGCCTTCATGCATCAGATCAAACGCGTCATTGATCTTGTCCAGCGGCATTTTATGGGTGATCAGATCGTCAATATTGATCTTACCGTCCATATACCAATCGACAATTTTGGGCACATCAGTCCGGCCGCGTGCGCCGCCAAAGGCGCTGCCTTTCCAGACCCGGCCCGTCACAAGCTGGAAGGGACGTGTGGAAATTTCCTGCCCAGCACCCGCCACGCCGATGACAATGCTTTCGCCCCAACCGCGATGCGCGCATTCCAGCGCTTGGCGCATCGTGTGCACATTGCCGATACATTCGAAGGAGAAATCCGCGCCGCCGCCGGTGGCATCTACCACGGCCTGCACCACCTTGTCCCGGCCCACCTCATCGGGATTGATGAAATGCGTCATGCCGAATTTTTCAGCCATGGCGCGCTTGGACGGATTGGTGTCGATGCCAATAATCTTGTCGGCGCCCACCATGCGCGCGCCCTGAATCACGTTAAGGCCGATACCGCCCAAACCGAACACGGCGACATTCGCCCCCGGCCAGACCTTGCCGGTATAAAGCACCGCGCCAATACCCGTGGTGACACCGCAGCCTATGTAACAAATCTTGTCGAAAGGCGCGTCCGGCCGCACCTTGGCCAGCGCGATTTCCGGCATGACCGTATGCTGGGCGAAGGTGGAACAGCCCATATAGTGATGGATCACCTCTTTCCCGATGCGGAAACGGCTGGTGCCATCGGGCATCAAACCCTGCCCCTGCGTCGTACGGATAGAGGTACAGAGATTGGACCGCCGCGACAGACAGGTTTTGCACTGGCGGCATTCCGGCGTGTAGAGTGGGATCACATGGTCGCCCGGCTTCAGGCCAAAAACGCCCGGCCCTACCTCAAGAACCACACCCGCCCCTTCATGGCCCAGAATAGACGGGAAAATCCCCTCCGGATCCGCGCCAGACAGGGTGAAAGCATCCGTATGACAAATACCTGTCGCCTTCATTTCAACCAAAACTTCACCGGCCCGCGGCCCATCGAGTTCCACCTCCTCGATCGAGAGTTTCTCACCAGCTTTCCAGGCCACGGCTGCTTTGGTCTTCATCTATGGTAATCCCTTGTTTTTGGGGCTGATAACCGTCTTTGCACAGGAGACTAGCGCAACGCGCCAGCAGGCTCTATTCCCCTGACCAGATAAACCGGAAACCTATCAAGAAATATATCATGCCAGAGCCTCAACCTGTGCCGCCCCCGCCCCAGCCTGTGTCCGGTCGCTTCGTATTGACCCTCGCCTGCCCCGACCGCAAGGGCATTGTGGCCGCGGTGTCACGTTTTCTGGTCGAGCAGGATTGCAACATCATTCATAGCGCCCAATTCGGTGACCCGGATAATGGACGCTTCTTCCTGCGCATGGTGTTTCAGTCCGAAAAAGCCAGCGCGGCGCAAACGCTGGAATCCGCCTTCCGCCCCATTGCGGACATGTTCGAGATGGATGCGCAATTCCACGATCAAACGCGCAAAATCCGCACCATCGTCATGGTGTCGAAATTCGGCCATTGTCTGGTGGATCTGCTTTATCGCCACCGCATTGGCGCGCTGCCGATCGAGATTGCCGCCGTGATCTCCAATCATACGGATTACGAAGACATGGTCAGGGCGCAGGGCCTGCCCTTCCTGCATCTGCCGGTCAGCAAAACCAATAAAGCCGAACAGGAAAGCAAGCTGCTGCAAATGATAGAGCAGCAATCCATCGATCTGGTGGTGCTCGCCCGCTATATGCAAATCCTGTCGGCCGATCTTTGCGCCAAGCTTTCAGGTCGGGCGATCAATATTCATCACTCCTTCCTGCCCAGCTTTCAGGGTGCCCGCCCCTATAGTCAGGCCCATGGCCGGGGGGTGAAGCTGATCGGGGCCACGGCCCATTATGTCACCGCCGAACTGGACGAAGGCCCGATCATCGAACAAGAAGTCGAACGAGTAACCCACGCACTGAGTCCCGAAGATTACGCCGCCGTGGGCCGCGATATCGAAAGTGTGGTTCTGGCCCGTGCCGTGAAATGGCATGCAGAGCACAGAATCCTGCTAAATGGACGCCGAACAGTCATATTTTCCTGAATCTTAACCTCCATAAACCACTCTGATGTGGGATTTCTGCCAAAAGCTGTTTGTTTTTCACTGGAAACCAAACAAAGCATTTGGTCCTAACCGGTTGACCGTGTATCAATATTTGCAACGGGGGGCGGCCCCCATTGCCTTAATAGGGGGCTTCTCTCTCATGCGTGCGAGCACTTTTTCGGCCATGCGCCGTTTCGGGATTTTGGGCCTAGGCGCTGTGGCGCTGGTCATGGCTGGTTGCGCCAGCCGCGGGGCGCCTCCGCCGGTTTCTGCGGCTCCGGCTGAAACAGCCGGCTACCAGATCGGCCCTGGCGACACGCTGCAAATTTTCGTCTGGCGCAATCCGGACCTCTCCACGTCGGTTCCGGTGCGCCCCGATGGCCGCATCTCCATTCCGCTGGTGGAAGACATCAATTCCGCCGGCAAAACGCCCACCGAACTTGCGCGTGACATTGAAACCCGCCTGAAAAAATTCGTGACCGATCCGGTTGTCACCGTGATCGTCAGCAATTTCGTTGGCCCCTTCACACAGCAAATCCGCGTAGTGGGTGAAGCCTCGCAGCCGATGGCCGTTCCTTATCGCCAGAATATGTCGGCGCTGGATGCCCTGATCGCGGTTGGTGGTCTCACCCCCTATGCAGCCGGCAATCGCGCCACGCTGGTGCGGTCCGTCAATGGTCGCCAGCAAAGCTACACTGTCCGTCTTGGCGATCTGCTGAAAAGCGGCGACATGTCGGCCAATGTGCAATTGCAGCCGGGCGACGTCCTGATCATTCCGCAAACTTACTTCTAAGCGGTACTTCTTGCTGATAGCCAGATTTGAAACATCTGGTGCCGCTACGGGGCGAGTGCACATGAATTCTGTAAAGCTTCACCTCTGCAAGGCCGTGCGCCTGAATCGGGCGGCAGCCTTGAAGTTGGCTGTGGCCAGTTCTGTCCTTCTGACGCTGACGGCCATTCCGGCCCAGGCCCAATATGACAAACGTGGCTCCTATACATCCCAGGACACGCCGCAAGCCCGGCAACAGAAATCCGCTGAGGAGGCCAAGCGCCTCCCAGCGGGCAAGGGCCCTTCGGCACCGCTGCCAGAATTACAAATCTTCGCCGCTGTGGATCTGGCCGAAATCTACACATCCAATGCTGGCGGCACCGTCGCTGGCAGCAATAAATCCGACTTCTATACCCGCCCTCGCCTGAACCTCGCCGTGCGCCAGCAATCGGCCCGGCTCAGCGCGATGCTGGATTATTCCTTGAGCGGCGAATGGTATGCCCGCAATCACCGGCTGGATCAGCTTACCCATGATCTGAATGCTTCGGCCAATGCGGAATTATTGTCTGAAATTCTGTTTCTGGACGCGCAGGCCTTTGCCAAACCTACAGCCCTCAGCCGCGCAGGCTCGCTGGTTGCTGGTGGCACGTCCCCCTCGCGCAATAATTACCGCGATACTTATGGCTATGCGGTGCGCCCCACCCTGATCCATCAATTCGGCAGCTTTGCCGAGGTGAATCTGTGGGCCTCACAAAGCGGCGTGTTCTATGTCACGCCCTCGACCGCCAACACGGTTCCTCTGCCGGGCTTCTTCATCCCGCCATCCAATTCGCAATCCACCGCCATTGGCATTCGCATCGGCAGCCTGAGCGATTTCACGCGGCTGCAATGGTCGGTCAGCGCCACGGCGAATGACACCTATCAGTCCAATCACAATGCCCATAAGCAGCGCATGGCTCTGGTCAATCTGAGCTATGGCATCACCCATGATATCCGCGCGATTTTCACGGGCGGCTATCAGACCTATCACAGCACCTATTCCGTCAATAAGGATTTGGACGGCCCCACCTTGTTGGGCGGCCTCCAATTCACCCCGACGCCGAATTTCATGCTCTATGTCATGGGCGGGACGCAGAACAATTTCCCGACCTATATGGGCGCCTTGCAATGGCACCTTTCTCCGATGACCAGCTTTGCCTTGGACGTTCAGGACAAGGTGGAAACACCGCAGGAACGCCTGATGGGCAATCTGCGCAATGGCGGTGGCTTTACGCCCGGCGAGAACCCGGTGAGCAATCCCGGCACGCCGATCGGCAGCCCGCTGCCATCAGACGGCTTGTCGATGGACAATTCGATTTCGCGCTATCGCCGCCTGACCGCAACATTTTTACATACAACAGAGCGCATGCGTTACAGCCTGTCGGTCTATGGCACATTGCAGGATCGCCTGAATGATGCGCTGTTCCCAGGCCTGAATACCCGTTCCGACAGTATTGGCATCCGCGCCGGCGTTTCCCGCAATATCACGCAGCAGATCATCGGCACCGCCTCGGTCGGGGCTTCCCGCTCTAACGAGTTCAACGGTCATCACACATTGCTTGAAGGCCATATCGGTGCGCGTTATTCCGCGTCACCAACCTTAAGCTTCTATGCCGACACCGCCATATTGCACCGGGATTCGAAAAACCTGATTGGTGGCTTTGAGAATGGTAATCTGATCGACACCCGCGTGACGATTGGCGTAACCAAGGCTTTCTAGTTTGATCTCTAGGTCTGCAAATGGCGCTCCGGTTACACATGCCGGACAGCCCGGAGATGCCGCCTTGCGCATTATCCCCTTTACCGAAGACAAAGCGGCCGCCTGGGATAGGTTTGTAGATCAATCCCCGGATGCCACCTTTTTCCATCGCGCGGGCTGGCGGATCATCATTCGAGATGTTTTTGGCCTGACCCCGCATTTTCTGATCGCCGAACGTGGTTCAGAAATTGTGGGGGTGCTGCCCTTGGCGCATCAGAAAAGCCTGCTCTTCGGCAATGTGATGAGCGCTGCCCCCTTCTGCGTGGAAGGCGGGCCCTTAACTGCCGATCCAGAAGCCCGCGCCGCATTGGATCAGGCTGCAATCATCTTAATGCAGAAAGCCGGTGCAAGCGCCCTCGAATATCGCAGCCGCAAAGCCACCCGCCCTGGTTGGGTCTCTAAGAAAGACCTCTATGCCACATTCAGCCGCCCGCTGTCGGAAAAGGACGAGGATAATCTCCTCGCCATTCCGCGCAAACAAAGGGCGGTGGTGCGCAAAACCTTGCAAGGCACGCTCACCAGCGAAATAGACCACGATGCGCGCCGCCTGTTTCGAGTCTATGCCGAAAGTGTGCGCAATCTTGGAACCCCGGTTTTCCCGCGCAAATATTTCGAGGCTTTGCTGCGCGTCTTTGGCGATGAATGCGATATCGTCACCATTCTGGATGATGGCGTACCGGTTAGCTCCGTCCTCAATTTTTATTTCCGCGATACGGTGCTGCCCTATTATGGCGGTGGCACATTTGCAGCCCGCAAAAGCGGCGCCAATGATTTCCTCTATTGGGAAACCATGCGCCGCGCCGTGGCGCGCGGCTATCGCCGGTTCGATTTCGGCCGCAGCAAAGCAGGCAGCGGTGCCTTCGCCTTCAAAAAGAATTGGGGCTTTGAGCCTGAATGGCTGGAATATGAGTTTTACCTGAAGCCAGGTGAAACCATGCCCGAGAAGAACCCCAATAATCCGAAATATGCTTTGGTGATCAAGGCATGGAAAAAACTGCCCTTGCCGGTGGCCAATTTTATCGGGCCATTCATTGTGCGCAGCCTGGGCTGACGCCATGTCCGCAACCATAACCATTTCCCCCCTGCCCGCTCGTTCAGAACTGGCAGAACAATGGCGCGCTTTAGAACAGCGCGCGAAACCCAATTTCTTTTTGTCATGGCTCTGGATTGAAACATGGCTGGATGCCAGCGGTGCCACGCCGCTTTTGCTTAAAGCCCAGCAGGGTTCGCAGATTATTGGCTTGGCCCTGCTCACACCGCATATGGCGAGACGTCATGTAATAGTGCGCGCCCGCCAGCTCTGCCTGCATGAAACCGGCGATCCCGCGATGGATCGGCTCACCATCGAACATAATGGTTTCCTGATAGACCCGGCGGCTGATCAAAACCTCCCCCATCAACTGTTCGAACATTTGCAGCAATATCCCGAATGGGATGAATTGCTTCTGGGCGGCGTGCCACAAAGCCTGGCCGATGCGGCGCAAAGTGCCGGGCTGCATATTGAACGGGATAGGCAGCACACAAATTTTGTTGTTTCGCTGACAATGCCGGAGAAAGACTGGCTCACCAGCCTGTCGCGCAACACCCGCTCCCAGATGCAGCAAGCCATCCGCCACGCCGAACAATTCGGCCCCTTGAAACTGACAGCGGCGCAGAATGCTCAGGAAGCCTATAGCTTCTTTGAAGAAATGGCAGTTCTGCATGAAGATCGCTGGAAAGCGGCGCAAAATGGCGGCGCCTTCTCATCCGAGAAAATTCGCAGCTTTCATCACACATTGATCGCGCGCGGTATTCAAAATGGCAGTGTCGCATTATTGCGCGCCACAGCAGGCCCCCAATTACTGGGCTATCTCTATAATTTCAGCGCTAATGGCACCATCTATAATTATCAAAGCGGTTTCTTGAAATTACCTGATAACCGCCACCGCCCCGGCCTTGTCACCCACCGGCTTTGCATAGACCAGGCACGTAAAAGCGGTTTTGGGAAATATGATCTGCTGGCCGGATCGATGCGCTACAAGCAAAGCCTGGGTCAAGCCGAAACAGATTTTCTATGGTGCCGGGCACAAAAAACCGGTCTGGTTCTCGCCTTAGAGAGAACCGCTCGCGGCGCGAAGCATCGCCTCGCGCCGCGCCGCGTTTAGATTACTTCCACTGCGCAGCAAGCTTTTGCGCAGCTTCCCGATCCGTAAACTTGGTTTTAGAGCCAAGCAGTTTGGTCAGCAGCGCCTTGGCCTCATTGCGCTTACCTGAACCATCCAAAGCGATGACCAGATGATAGGCGATATCGGGATCCTGCGGAGCCAATTTATGCGCCCGTTGCAACAAATCCAGTGCTTCAGGCTTGGCATTCGCCTGCCATTTGAGCCAACCCAATGTGTCTATAATCGCCGCCGCATTGGGCTGAATTTTCACGGCCCGCTCAACCAGCGTAATAGCACGCTTCAGATCTTTCTTCTGAATAAGCCAGGCGACATTATTCAATGAAATAACGTCATAGGGGCGCGCCTTCAGCACGGCTTCGAATTGCTGAAGCGAGCCAGCCTCATCACCGGACATCAGCAACAGGCTGCCATATTCCCGCATGGCATCCACATCTTTCGGATTCTTACTCAACCAATTCGACAGCAATTCCCGCGCCCGTTTATGATCACCGGTCGCCATTGAAACGCGGACATAGGCCATCATCACCGAGGCATCAGGCTTGGCAGCATAGCTTTTTGCCAAATGGGCCTTGGCGTCTTCCGGCCGCTTCAGCTTGATAAATGTATCAGCCAACACCATGTCGGAATTCGGGCCGGGATATGCTTTGGCATAATCGCGCGCAGCCGTCATCGCACGCTCTTTATCACCGGTACTGATAAAAAGATCGATCAATGCATTGCGTGCCCCAATAGAGGCCGGATCCAATTCAATGGCCCGCGAGAATGAACTGACAGCCCCATCTGTATCTTTGATGGAAGCAAGTACATTACCCAGCAAAAGCTGCGCCCCCGAAGATCGCGGCAACCGCGTGACCAATCGGCGGAAAGTCATCAAAGATTGATCTTTCAAACCTTGGGCAAATTGTACCTGACCAATCACCGCTGTGGCTTCATCATTATTCGGCGAAATTTTTAGAACGCGGTCCGCAGCAGCCTGAGCTTGCTTATAATTCCCCTTGGACAATTGATATGTCGCCATCACCAGATTAGGCGTGACATCTTTGGGTGCGGCAGCAGCAGCCTTCTGCAACAGAGGAACAACTTCACTATCCCGACCATCCTGAATGGCGAGCTGCGCCATCTTGATGAAAGCTAGCGAGCTTTTGGGATCCTGCGCCACAATGCGGCTAAGCTCCGCCTGAGCGCCCTTGCTATCGCCGAGCGAAGTCAAAGTTTGCGCACGATAAAAACGCGCGGGCGCAAATTTTGGATCAATTTTCAGCGCCTCGTCAAAACTTTGCAGCGCTTTTGGGAAGGCGCCTTGATACATGGCCACCTGCCCGCGATATAACAGCGGCATCGCCCCTTTATTTTGCTTCACCAAACTTTCGGCAATCTTATCTGCATCCGCATAACGCCCGGCCTGCAAATACGCAGCAATCAGCGGCCCGGCATTTTCGATACTGCCGGGATTGGCGTCATTGATTTCCTGCAACTGAGCAATGGCCTTATCAGATCGGCCAGACCGCATTTCCGAAAGCGCCAATTGCTTTTTCAACGCTTCGCTGGAAAGACCAGCCGCATTGGCTTTTTCAAAATACTCCGTCGCCAGGCTATATTGCTTCAACCTTGCATAGGACTGCCCCAACAGCGCCATAGCCCGCGGGTCTTTGGAATCTTTCAACGGCAGCAAAACATCCAAAGCTTGCTGCCCCGAACGCATTTGCAAACGCAAGGCCCCCAGGCGCAAACGCGCATCAACATCTTGCGGATATTGCGCCACCACCGAAGATAAAACCGAATGCGCAGTCTCTTTATGACCGGCATCCAGACCGATTTGAGATACGGCAATACCAATGGCTGGCTGCGACCGCACAAATTCCGGCGGCAGCGTTTGCACCAATTTCCAGGCGGTCTGAATGTCCTTCGCGCGGGCTTTGATGATGGCCTGATAATAAACGCCGATCGGCAGATTGGGCTGACGCTTCAAAATAGCATTCACGTCAGCTTGCGCTTTATCGTCTTGTTTTAGCTTCAACAAAACACCAATACGGGCCACTTTTGGCGCAGCCGTATCAGGATAATATTTCACCAATTGATTGGCGTAATCGATAGCCCTTTTGTCATCGCCCATGGCTTGCAAAAGCGATATTTTCATCATCAACGCGCCAGCGTCGGTCGGCGCCAATTTCAGCGCATCATCGGTGGCTTTATTGGCAACCGCCAGATCATTCTGTTGCTGTGCTAGGGACGCCCGCGTAAGCAGGCTCGGCGCATCGCGGCGGATGCTAAGCGAACGCTCCATGGAACTGCTGGCCAGCGCCGGTTTGCCAAGCTTCTGATGCGCAATTGCGCGCGCCCGCAAAATATCCGCCGCGCGCGTGCTGCGATCAGATGCTGCTGGCTCGGCGAATTGCTCCAGCAATTCCTGCTCTTTTTTGCGCGTCAGCATGGCCTGCAAAAGGCTGGGCAGAACAACCGTGTCGCTCGCCCCATCCGTGCGCGCCTGTCGCAATTCACGTTCGGCTGATGCCGCATCGCCCGTGCGCAGCAGAAGATATCCCAGCTCAGCGCGCACTTGGCCGTTCTTGGGAGCCATATTCACAGCGTTCTTGAAATAGATGATCGCCGTACGCACATCGCCTTTGCGTAGGGCTGCATGTCCCTGCTCAACCATATTGCGCAGGCCCGGCGCATCAGCACCGCCAACCTTGACCGCGGGTTTTCCAGGAACGGTGGGCGAATTATCAACCGCGGCCATCGCGCCGCTGAGAGTGAACCCGCCAATAATCGCCGCCCCCATTAAAAGGCGCGCGCTCATACCAAGTTTTGGTGCCAAAGTGCTCAAGTACCTTCTCCCATGGACAACTTCAAACATCGTGAAGCCGCTTTAAGTTATAAAGATGAGGACGGCTGATCCCCAATAATTTAGCCGCTTTAGATATATTTCCTTGAGAGACAGCCAAGGCTTCATTCAGCAAAGCCCGTTCCAGCTTTTCTGTCTCACTTTTCAAATTCAGATTTCGTGTTTCAACATCTGCAATCGCCAGATCCAGATCGACCGCCATAACCATGGGGCCTTCAGCCATGACAATGGCCCGCTTGAGACGATTTTCGAGTTCGCGCACATTGCCGGGCCAGCGATACGCACCAATCGATGCCACTGCATCATCCGCAAGCCCACGCAAATTGCGATGATTGGCGCGGTTATAAATATTGAAAAAATGATGCGCCAGAATAACAGAATCGCTCTCGCGATCGCGCAAAGGCGGCAGCTCGATACGCACTTCATTCAGGCGGTAATATAAATCCTCACGGAACAGCCCTTCCGAAACCAGCGTCTCCAAATGCTTATTCGTAGCCGATACGACCCGTACATCCACGCTGATGGTTTGCCGGCCACCAACACGTTCAAATTGCCGTTCCTGCAAAAACCGCAACAGCTTTGCCTGCAAAGGCATCGGCATATCGCCAATTTCATCGAGAAACAGCGTGCCATTATGCGCAAGCTCGAACTTACCGGGGGTTTGTTTCACAGCCCCCGTAAAAGCCCCGCGCTCATGCCCGAATAATTCGCTTTCAAGCAGATTTTCGGGAATGGAGGCGCAGTTAATCGCGATAAATTTCCCGGTACGCCGGTTGGACATTTCATGCAGCCCATGCGCCACCACCTCTTTACCGGTGCCGCTTTCACCCATGATCAGAACGCTGACCTCGGTAGGGCCAACCCGTTCGATCATGCGCTTAACCTTGGTCATTTGCGAAGACCCAAATACCAGGCCCGGAAGGCTTAAATTACTGGTCTCCCGCAATGCGCGGTTTTCTTCCTCCAGCTCATGCATGCGCAGGGCGCGATCAATGATGAGCTTCAGAACATCGATATCAACGGGCTTTTGAACAAAATCAAAGGCCCCTTTGCCAACGGCTTTAACGGCATTTGTCCGATCAGCATTGCCACTGACCACAATCACTTTGGTGCGCGGGGCAGAGATCAGGATTTCTTCCAATGTCTTGAGGCCTTCGCTGGCCCCATCCTGATCGGGAGGCAAGCCCAGGTCGAGCAAAACAATATTATAGATCCCGTTTTTGAATTGGCGCAGTGCCTCGGCCCGCGAGCCAGCCACCGTCGCAAGATGCGGAGCCAGCGCCCATTTCATTTGCCGCTGCAAACCAGGATCATCTTCAACCAATAAAATGGCCTGCCCCACCTCCGTCATATCCTTCACGATCGCTTCGTTCATGCCGAAATCCGTTGCTTTTGCATAATACCAGGCAGGATCAGCGTAACCGATGTCCCCTTACCCAATTGACTACTGACCTCAATATCCCCGCCAAGGTCCCGCATAGTTTCTTTTGCCTGATAGGCCCCAATGCCAAGCCCCTTGCCTTTGGTCGTCCGCAAAGGCCGGAAAAGTTCTTCTTCGATAAATTGGGGTGTCATCCCCCTGCCCTGATCTTCGACGCTCACATGTATCTTGCCCGCATTATCCTGTACCTGCAGCCGCACAGATTTCCCCACCGGGGCAGCTTCCACAGCGTTGGCGACCACATGTTCAAGAACATCAATAAACAATTTTCGGTCTACCAACTGGGCAAAGGCGGGCTCTGTATCTTCAGTTAACGTTATGTCCATGCCTAGGTTGCGCTTACGCGATATAAATTCGGCGACCAGAGATGTGACATTTGTCCCCAGCTTATGGGCCGCTTCAGGAATGGCCCCGGCCTCTCCACGAAGACGCGATAACAGCTCCTGCAATTTCTCGACAGAATGCTCGATGGTGAGCACCATATCTTTGCGGAAGTCTTCATTATGACCAAACTTCTCGGCATTGCGGGCAATCAGGCTTAATTGGCCGATGGTGTTTTTAATATCGTGCAGAATAAAGGCCACACGCTTGTTAAATTCCTCAAGCTGGCGTGCATCCGCCAAAGCCTGCGTGGTTTCTTCCTGAACCAGATAAACCGCCAATTGCATCGCCACCAGCGCAATCAGGTTCTGGTCTTCCCAAGTAAGGTCTTTGGTAATGCGCGGCGGGTTCAAAACTGCGATCCCCACCAGACCACTGCGATAGCGAAGCGGCACAATCAGCCAGGCCGCCGGATAACGCTCAGCCCACAAAGCCGCGGCTGGGTTCTGATCAGCGCCCGAAAGCAGCAAATAGGATATTTTATCGTCGTCAAACACATCCAAAGCAGGATCGTCTTTGGCGATAGGGGCCTGCTCTGTGGGAAAGGACCATTCTGCCGCCGGCATGAACTGGCCCCAGCGATCCCGAAAAGACCAAAGCGCCCCACCAGGGCTATCCAGCAATTCAGATAAAGTCCGCAATACCCGTAACGCAATGCCGCCATCTTCCCAAGCAGAAAGCGATTGAATGAATTTCTGCCATTCAATGCGGTAATCATATTTGTAGCTGAAGAAATTCTCGTTGATGAATTTGCTGATATAGGAGCGCAAACTTTTTGACGTAATAGCGACAGCGAAAGCCACCACTGTGCCAAACACCAGAACCACCGAAATAATGGTCGCGGTGGTGCCACCGTAATTGCGCACATAATAGGCCGCCACAGCCGTGCCTTGCAGCAATATCCCAGCCGAGATCAGGGTCGCCGTATGAAAAACGATCTTGCGCGAAGAATGTATGCCCAGTTTTAAAGCAGGGCTTCGTACAGCGGTCACAATAAAAAGCGGCAGGGCGAGCAGGAAAACCAGCGGCTGTGCCGCCATCAAACCTTCATCCACCGTATGGGTAACAAATTGCGGAATACGCAAGGTCAGATTGAACGCAAAAATCGCAATCAGCCCGATACCAAGCGTCTTCACAGACCAGAACTGATCTGAATTCACATTGCGCAACAAATTTTCAGCAAGGATCAGCCCCAATATCGCCACGCTGATCCGCGTGATCTGCTGATCTATCTGAATACCGGCAAATGTACCCAGATTTAGAAAACTGACATTGAAAATAATATCTACACTGACAACAAGAAGCGTGACGAGCGCCAGACGCGGCCATAAAGATTGCTGCGCGTCTTCGCTGCGGAGAATGCCCAGAATAACAGTCAGCCATGCCGCGTCACGCAGACAGGCGGACAGCGCTTCCAGCCAGACCGGCACGGTGCCGATATGGGCCAGACTCCAGATCAGGCCCCAGGCCGAGGTTAAGCCTGCCGCCAAGGCCAGCAGCAACATCAGCTGTGAGCGAGCCCCCCGAAATGCCAAAAGTGCGAGAAAAATGGCATAGCCGAGCGCCGCCGCTGCATGAGTATAGAACGCAGCCGAAAGCGACATTAAGGATATGAAACCCAAAAATTAAACGCTGCGATTGATACCATGACTACCCCCTGAAAGTAATCTGCTATAGCGGGCAAATCTTCGATGAGAGTTAAGACCCGCCCCCATACCCCACAATTTTCCTGTTTTTCTTCAACAAGATGGTGACTGGTACATGAATGGGGGCTTAAGGGCGGGCATGGATGATGAAAATAAGCATATGAAGCATCTCCTGCATATATTCCCGACCTTCGCGATAGGCGGCTCACAGATGCGTTTTGGCCAGTTGGTGGCGGCGCATGGCGCGCGCTATCGCCATACGGTTATATCGCTGGATGGCGAGCGCCAGATGCAGGCCCGGCTAGCCGATACTGCCCCGGTGCACTATGCGCCCCCCCCCAAAATCACGGGGGCTTTATGGCAATCTGTGCGCGCCAGCCGCGCCGCTTTACAGGCGCTCAAACCCGACACCCTTGTCACCTATAATTGGGGGGCGATGAATTGGTGCCTGGCCAATCTGCTGTCCCCGATTGCGCGCCATATTCACATCGAGGACGGCTTCGGCCCCGAGGAACGCCATCACCAGCTTAAGCGGCGGGTCTGGACCCGGCGCGTGGCCCTGTCGGGGCGCCAGACCACGGTCATCGTCCCGTCCCGGACCTTGGAGACCATAGCCAGGTCGATCTGGCGGCTGCCCGCTGGCTCCATTCGCTATATTCCAAATGGCATTGATTGCCGCCGCTTCGGAGTTATGCCCGTCCCCCATGACGATCTGGTGATCGGCACGGTGGCAACCCTCCGGCGCGAGAAAAATCTTGAGCGGCTGATTGGTGCCTTTGCCGCCTTGGCGGGTGAATGGGAGAATCTCCGCCTGCTGATCGTGGGCGATGGGCCGGAACGGGCGGCGCTGGAAGCAGCTGCCCGGCAATCCGGGTATGGGGCGCGGATCCATTTTGCCGGGGCGTCCAGCCAGCCTGAAATCCATCTCGCCCAGATGGATATATTCGCCCTGTCCTCAGACACCGAACAAATGCCCCTCAGCCTGTTAGAAGCCATGGCGGCGGGATTGCCGGTCGCATCGCTGGCTGTTGGGGATGTGCCGAATATGGTGTCGGTGGAGAACCAGCCCTATGTCCTCACCTCGCTCCAGGATGAGCGCGGCTATCGACAGGCCATTCAGGATTTGTTGGCCCATGCCGAATTGCGGGGGCAACTGGGCAGCGCCAATCGGCAGCGGGCCTTGGAGATGTTTGACGAAAAAATAATGGCCGAGCGCTATGCGGCGCTTTTTGGCTGACTTTTTTCAAGAATGGACCGAAACAGCGTCAACTGCCCCTGGGTCGTCGCATCCCAATTGAACCTCTCGGCATAGAGGCGCGTATCGCCTCTGTCGGGATAGGCCCCGAACAATTGCTCGACGCCCTGCACCACCCCGTCCGGGTCCAGGCTGGTCATCAGAACCCCGGCTTCCGGGGCCGCCACCACTTCAGGCGTACCCCAAACCGAGGACGCCACAACCGGCGTGCCACAGGCCATAGATTCCAGCAGAACATTGGCCCATCCCTCGCGGCTGGACGCCAAGATCAATGCATCGGCAGCATTATAGACGATCCGCAGGGCCTGCTGATCCAGCGATCCCAAGAACCGCACCCTCTCTGCGACACCCATATCGCTGGCCAGTTTTTCCAATGCCCGGCGATCAGGGCCATTCCCAGCAATCAGCAAATCCGTGTCCGGCAGATGGGGCATGGCGCGAATAATATGGTGATGCCCTTTCCGATCGATCAGCAATCCCACCGAGACCAAGGTTCGCCGCGTCACCTGCATGGCCTTACGGGCCTCAGCCCGGTCTATCGGGCGAAACAGGTCCAAATCCACCCCATTACGCAGCACGGTCACGCGCTGTTCAACCGTCCCCAATTCGACCAGCCGATCTTTCAGGGCCTGACACACCGTGATCAAGCCATCAGCTTTTTCGGCGGCATCCAAAATCATGCGGCGCGGCGCGGCGAAATCCGGAATGAGGCTCAGATCTGTGCCGCGCGCGGTGACGGTAACCGGCAGGCCAAATTCGCGCCCCAGCCATACGGCGGCAACACCGTCCGGATAGAAATAATGGGCATCTATCAAATCGAACCGATGCCCCGCCTTGAGCAATTGCTTCAGCCGCTTTCGCATCGCCCGATACAGCAAATAGGGCGTAACATTCATGCCCAGCTTGGGGATCACGACATAGCGCGGATGTTCGATCACAAGTCCATTGCGCACTAATTTTTGCGGCACAGTCTTTAAATCGCCATAAGCGCCATAGCGTAACATGGGCGGCATATAGGGAATGGGTGCCAATACATGAGCAGACACGCCCCCGCTCGCGATTAATTTTCGCAGCCGCGTTTCCACAAACATACCATGGGCGGTTTGCACAGGATTGGGAAATAATGTCGTGACCGTCAGCAGCGAAATTTTCGCCATATCAGGCAACCTGCTTACGCATGGACAGCTTTTGTGAATGGCTTTTGGCCAAGGCTGCAACGCGCATAGCATTGCCTTGCCATGTCAGATCGCGGCGCGCAATTTTAGCGGCCGCCCCCTCGCCTATTCTTGTCCGCAAATCTTTATCGCTGGCCAGACGCTGAATAGCGCCAGCAAATCCAGCCATATCGCCATGCGGGAAAAGCAGCGAATCCTCGCCATCTTCCAGCACTTCAAGAATATTCGGCGTGGCGGGGGCAACAATGGCGCGTGCCATGGCCATATATTCAAACAGCTTTAATGGGCTGGCGTAAGATGTGACCTCTGGCTGAAGCGCAATGTCAAAAACAGCCAGAAAACGCGGCAAATCGGGATGGGCCACCACACCTGTGATGGTCACACGGTCCTGAACGCCGCCATGACGCGCCCGTTCTTCCAAGGCCTGCCGCGCCGGGCCATCTCCCACGATGAGCAATTGCGCATCGGCCAAAGCTGGCTCTTGCGCCAAAAGATCAATGACCTGTTCCAAACCATGCCATTCCCGCACATAGCCGACAAAGCCCAGAACCAGTTTTTGATCCAGACCCAAAGCCTGTTTGGCAATCTGGCTATCCACCGGGGCAAAACGTTTTGTATCAACACCGTTCGGCGTGACGACAATCTGATCCTCCCGCGCCCCACCCTGCATCACAATGCGCGCCAAGACTTTGGTCACCGGCAGAACAACAGTAGCGCTTCGCCACATCACGCGTTCCGACCATGCCGCCAGCCGCGGCCAGGACAAACCACCGAACTTACCGCGCTCCTGTGCCAGTGGCGCATTCACTTCCAGCAGATAGGGTATATTGAAAACCCGGCACAAGGCAGCGCCCGAAAGCATGTAGAGATTAGCCCGTTGATAAAATGCGTCGGGCCTGTGCTTGATCAACGCAAGCGACAATTGCATGAATTCCAAGCCGCTATAGGCCAGCTCTGCCAGCTCATAGAGCGCCTTGGGTAAAAGCTGCCGTTCAAACGTACTGGCCATGGCATCGACACGGGTCGGCTCGACCACAATCACCTCATGCCCCTGAGCGCGCAAGGCATGGATCAGCTCGTCAATATGGATTGACTGCCCGTCACGCGAACGGGTGCGATGATTGTAAAGAATTTTCAGCCCGCGCGTTGCCGCGGGGAGATGTCTGTCAGCCATATCCACAGTTTCAGCGTACGCCTTGCG
Source organism: uncultured Rhizobium sp. (assembly GCA_964580115.1). Classification (GTDB taxonomy): domain Bacteria; phylum Pseudomonadota; class Alphaproteobacteria; order Micropepsales; family Micropepsaceae; genus Rhizomicrobium. The sequence continues at coordinate 70,653 of CAZOJG010000010.1, read as the reverse complement.
GCCAAATCAAAACCCGGAATGTCTGTAACATGATGGAAAGGTCGCGCAACAGGCTGTAATTCTTCATGTAGTAAAGATCGTATTCCAGCTTGCGCTTGGCATCCTCTTCCGAGGCGCCATAGGGGTAATTGATCTGGGCCCAGCCGGTCAGGCCGGATTTCACATTATGGCGTAAACTGTAAAGCCGGATTTTCTGGGACAAATTATCAACAAAAACAGGTCGTTCTGGGCGCGGTCCGACAAGCGACATATGCCCGACCAGCACATTGAAAAGCTGCGGAATTTCGTCCAACCGGGAGCGGCGCAGGATTCGGCCAACCCGTGTAATACGTGGGTCGTCTTCCTCGGCCCATTGCGCGCCAAACTTTTCGGCATCGGTGCGCATGGTTCTTAATTTGTAAATCCAGAAATTCCGGCCACCCTGCGTCACCCGCGTCTGGCGATAGACGACGGGACCAAAGTCTTCGAGCAAAATGGCGATGCTGGCCAGCACCAGCATGGGCAGCGCAATCAACAAACCGATAGCGCTGACAACTATATCCAGCCCGCGTTTCAATAAGGAATCCATCAGTCGGATCTGAAAGCCACTGGAAAACAGCAGATAGGATAATTCGAGCCAGCGCAGATCGACACGACCTGTCTCACGTTCGATAAAAGAGTTGAAATCAAACACCGGAATGCCACTTGTCTTCCAGGACAATAAGCGTTCCAGCGCCAGACCGCGCTGTTCGTCGACGGCCACAACAACTTCATCGACCAGAAGTTCAGACGCCAAATTTTCAATCGACCGCCCGGTCACAGGCACAACGGAATCTGCGATGACGGAAGGAATGGGGGCCAGCTCGCCGCCCAGAACCACTTCCGGCACAAAGGCCAGCTCACATAATTGGCGATGGGATTCCTGACTGAGCAGACTGTGCAGATAGAGGGCGCGCGCACCCGTCCCCACGATCAGAACCCGCCGCCTGAACCAATGCCTGCGCACCATGGCGAAAAACACCACGCGGCTGTAAAGCCCCGCACAGAGCGACACCCCCATCCCAAGGAAGGCGATTGTCACAGACCGGCTGATGCTGCGAAAGGTGATCGCATCCGGAAACAGAGGCTGCATCACGAAATACATCAGGAGCAGCAGAACAAAGGCACTGAAGCCCAGCGCCACAGCAAGACGCGATGTGGCGGAAACAAAGTTGACTAAGGTGTCACGTCTAAAGCAGCCTGCCCCATAGAGAAAGGCCAGATGCACAGCCAAAGTCATAAAAACAATGACCCAGAGCTGCAAAGGGTTTGCGATGTCCAGACGGCTGCCAATGCCCCCAAACAGCCCTGCCTGCGCTATGCCGAGAAAAACAAAATCCAGCAAAAACAGTACAAGTACTGAATTAGGCACATAGCGCGGCATGGATTTGCCGGACTTTTTAGCCGATTGTGCTTCAGGGGATCGCGCGCCGGGATTTATGAATGGCCCCCGCTCTTCGCGCACGCTCCGCCTCAATAGTCTCGCAGGCTCGATCACTTGATCACGCTTTTCAGGCGTGATTAAGCGAGCCAGATTTTCCTCGTGCGCCACGAACTACCCCTGTGAAGGAATTACGCTAACGGGAACATACCGAAATCAAAAACTCACAACGCATTGCACTAGCATGTCGTTCAGCCTGCGCAATGCTTTGCCTAAATTAAAGTGAATTTTCTTGAGGTCGATGGCCCAAATCCCTTAGAACTATTATAAATTAAGCCCATAGCGACGCCTAAGGACCGCCTAAATCAATATGTTCTTTGGTTAATAAGAATTAGGCAAGAATGCCACATATTAATGGCGAAATATTCAAGTCTTTGTGACGTCCTAAAATGGGACGATCATCGCACCACTGAGATGGGTGTGAGCACGGTAGATCCGAGCTTTGAAGATGGCGGGGTCTCCAGCTGATCCTGATAGTCCCTCGCCAGTGCATTAATTTTGACCAGCGATTGCCAGGCCGTGCGACAGGAGGCAGGCGGATAACTCTCCCGCAGGGATTTAACCTCGCCCTGAAGCGCCGCGATGGCGGGGCCACTTTTAGCGCTGTCCCAATTTTCGGCTCCATCAAAACTACGGATGGCCTCGAAATAAAGTCGGCTGCTTTCATCCGAAAGCGCCTCATCTGAAATCGGAATAACCCCGAGCGCTTTGCGAATAGCATGGCGTAAAGCCTCTACCGCAGCATCAGGATCAGCCGGCGGAACGAAGGCCGGCACCGCTGCGGCAACTTTTGGCACCGCGCCCACCGCTGCCCGCCCAGGCTCAACATTGCCCTGCACTGCAAGGCGCGCGCTTTGTTCGGCCTGAAATTGCTCCACCTGCCGGCGTAGCAATTTCAAACTGCCATCCATCGTGCGCATTTCAGAGAGCACGGTTTCGCGGGCTGCCTTGCGGGCATTGCGGATGATGAGAAGAGACCAGAATCGCAGACAGACAAGCGCCACAATCCCCAGCACAAGGATCTGCCACTCATAAATCCATTCGTATATCTGCCCCACAGCGATGGGGAGCACATGGAGGAAGAGAAAATCCCCCCATGAGACAAGCCTGTCGAACAGATGTGTGATCTCGCCCATTATATGCCTGTGCCGTCCCTGCGGCTTATCCCTGCCCGATTATCGTCCTTTAAACGCCTGACTCAAACGGGTGGGCAGCACATAGCGGATGGCATCGTTCATGCCAACTAAACTTAATGAATTGCTAACAATCGCGCCCTGCCGATAGCGGCGGCGCTGCAACCAGTTTCGCTTATAGGGATCATCTCCCCGCCCAAAATCTATGCAACGCACCCCCTCCTGCATGACCTGTTGCAAGAGCCAGTGGCTCAGAAGCGTGCCCGGCGACAGCCGTTCATAGGTCGGGCTATGGGCCAGCTTGAAAATTGTCGCCCGCGCCGCCCCTATCAGCCAGATCTGCGCTGCGGCCGGCACCCCATCAATCCTCATAATACCCAGCCGGATCGCGCCGATCTCGGCCAGCTCCATGGCCATAAGACGGATAAAATCCGGATCAGGCTCGGCCTCTTTCCAACTTGATGCATATATTTCTTCATAAATATCAATAGCTTGAGGTATTTCGCCGGGGGTGCTGAAAATCTCATAAGAGCAAATGTGGTCACGCGCTACTTGCTTCGTCTTACGACGCACCGTGTTTTGCAGCTTGCCTTCACGGCTTTCCCAGAACGACGCGAAGTCCGTCCCCTCATCGTAGAAATTGGCAAAATGGCGATAGCGGGCGGACACAAATCCAGCCCTCCCTCCCCCCCGGATAAAGGCCTCCATGAGAGGGTTGTCCTCATCCAGACAATCCAACCGCAAACTATCGACGCCGCTGCGCTTCAATCCCTGCCCTAAAGCAAAAGCCTGCTCTGCCGAGCCAAGCGCAGGGGCATATAGGGTCGTATAGGGGGCCGTAAGGGCGCGGTATCTGCCGCCAGACAACCTGACCAAGGGGAGCGCGGCTTGCCCAAGCTGAGCCAGAACAGCCTCCTCCCCCGGCGTCAAGGTGGTGCGGGCCAGAGCTTCGAACCAGGGCCAAGACCCCTCAGGATCGGGTGCCCTGAGAAACAGATTTCTGCTCTGCTCAGGCGCAGATAGCAGCGGCATAATCCGGACTAGGGTGTCAGAGGTCATGAGTGCCGAGAGGCTTTCTGTCCAGCTTTTGCACAGCAAATATTTACGGCACAAAACCCGCAAATGCGAAATTAACTATCGAAACCGAGCAGTCTAAGCCTATCCGCAGATAAGGCCCCGCCCCTTCGTAACCATGGCGATTTAACACCCCTTTAATGCGATTCCGCGACTCTGGGCGCATCACTTTGGTGCCTCTGGAGACGCTGTCCGATGACCTGGATTATCGCCCTGACTGCCTGGACCTTGATCTCCTTCCTGGCCTCTCCGCTGATTGGCCGCGCATTAGCGAGCACTCGTCACGTCCATATCCGCGAGGCAACGCCTTATGATCAAGCCATGTTGCCTGATCAGATGCGTCATACGATTTGACACTAATTAACTTTGCCGCATTCAAAACTGTAAAATAGAGCTAACAGTACAATCCTGCGCTGTATAGTTAACACCAGCTTAACCGCGGGTTAATCCCGCATGGCATGGTGATTGCAATTTACCCCCCAACAACAACGGCTTTGTCTCATGTATCGCGACAAGCCAAATGGTTCTTGGGGTAAAAATGAAGTATCTGAGTATAGCGGTCGTTTCGGCCTGCGCGCTGTTCGCGGCAACATCGGTTCAAGCCGAAGTCGTGTTTACCGACACCACCAAACTGGTTGCCTATAACAAATCCAACCCGACCAACCATTTTGGCGGTAGCTCGGTTGGAGATGTCGTCGGCGCGCGTTTCGATACGAAAAGCCTGACCGTTTCTGAGACCAGCAACACAATTACCCTGAAATATCTGACCCAGTTCGATGGCAATGAGCTGACTGCGAATTATGCGGATGTCTTTCTGGCCGTGAACGACGCGTCGGGCTCTCCGGCCTCTTATGGCTTTGGCGTATCGCTGGGCTATCAATTGTCCAAAGGCGGCGTGGCCAGCGGCCTGTATGCGCTGGACGCCGGAGACTACAAAACCTCTGTCGATATTTGGAAGTCCAAAACCAGCTATACGTATGGCGGCCGTTATATCGCCCCCGGGGAAGTAACCCCGCAACTGGCCCCCACAGTCATCACCGGTGGCGAATTGCTCGCCGGTTGGACTGTGGCGAGCTCGATCACCAATGTGGGCGGTAGCCATCCTTACGAATTGACCATCACGCTCAGCGCGGCAGATGCAGCGGCCTTTGCACTGCTTAGCGGCAATTATCTCGACATCCTCTGGGGCACAGGCGATTGCGCCAATGATCCGATCTTTGCAGCCTATGAGCGCCCCACTGTCCCGGCGCCTGAACCGGCATCGATCCTGCTGCTGGGTGGCGGCCTGATGCTGCTGGCGCGTCGCCGCCGGAAATAAGGCTTTCATGGGGGGTAGCCAGAAAAACGGCGCCGCAAGGCGCCGTTTTTTTATGGCTTACTCATCGTTATTTCCGAGGATATCGCGCTCTTAGGTGGTGCCGAGGGCGACGCAAAGAACCGCAGGAACAATGAAATCAACACGCAAATGATCAGCATAAAATAAAACAGGAAAGAGGCCATCGGACTTAGATTGGTTTTCGTCCATTCGGGCGGGCCGAATTTACGTTCCTGATGAGGGGGCCCCTGATCTTCCGAAGCCTCGTCTTGTGTGTGATGATCAGACATCAGGCTTGCATCCCTATGGCGGCATTGATCGGAGGCGCGGCCTGCTTGGCTTCTGTCTCATTCGCCAAATGTTTTCGGACCAAGACCGACATCGGCATCAGCAAAGCGGCACTGATGATGAACACATCATAATACGCCATGCTAAGCGCCGCCCCACCCACGCAGAAAGCGATCAGACTAAGCTGGATCATAGAGGCAAGGTCATAAGCCCAGTTCAGCTCGACATGATGGCGGGATAATTTTCGAATACGGGCGGCCTGAATGAAGCTGCCTATGATCAAAGAGAGATAAATCCCAAAACCGATAAAGCCATGCTCACCCAATACCTGAAAATAGATACTATGGGCAGCATGTGGATGTTCGGTGGGAAAATAAGCATTGTAAACGCTGGGAAGCTGCGGCGTATAAAAACCCGCCCCGAAGGGGAAGTGGTCCATGGCGCAATAGAAAGCCACTTTCCAGGCCACGACACGCCCCATGAACGAGCCATCATCGGTGGCCGAAGCAATACTGGCTATCCGCTCGTGATATTGCTCCGGCATAAATTGCAGCACGGGATAAATCAGCGCCAAAGCGATCGCTATATAGAGGAAACGATGGCGAACCCGCAGCACCCCGGCAAATAACAGCGCCGCCAGCCCCAGAAAAGCGCCGCGTGATTGGCTTCCGAAAATAGCGATCACCGTCAGACCCATCGCAATCAGAATACCGGTCGATAGCCATTTGGCTTCGGTCTGCATGCGCAAATAATTGGCCAGCGGCAAGCCAAGCAGCAAGGCCAGCGCCAGGCTGTTATTATCGGTGATATATGTTCCAGACGGCCCCACGACATGGAATTGCCCCCCCGTGACAAGGGTGAAAAGACCGCCCTTTACGCCATAATGGAAAAGCGAGACCACAATCACCCAGACAAGGGCATGAATGCGAACTTTGTTATCAGCCAGGGCAGCTACGAAAAGGCCAAGAATAATGGTCTTCCAGCAGCGATCCCAGAATTGCCAGGACCAACCCGGATAAGTCGCGAAGAAAGATGCGAGCGTCACCCATAAGAGAAAAGCTATAAAGGCCCCGTAGAGAAAATTCGGCGGCGGCAATCGCCGATTGGGTTGTGCGAACCACGCGCCAATCGTGACACCCGCGACAATGAGATTAAGCGGAATCGATTTGGAAAAACCCCAGGCTTCCTGATGCGGTGAGGCAATGGACAACCAGGCCCAGAGCAGCACACCAACGAAGGGGTAACGTAAGGTCGCCCAAACCCCAATCAGAATGGCGGAGACAAGAACTATATCGCGCATATTACCGGACGTTATCTAAGGAAAATTTCACGCGGTCCCGCTTTAACTTTCGCGGCTTCTGTTCGCGCTTCATGGCGAGAAAGCCTTTTCCCCCATTGGCGTCAGCGCCATCATTCATAATGTACCATCTGATGACCAGAAAAATGCCCACCATCGATAAGGCGTACCATGCGCTGTTCATGTCTGGCCTCCTGGACCATTAAGCGAAACCCACTGGAATGCCGACACTGACTTAAGCGACAGAGGCCTACACACAAGGGCAAGTTCATCTGGGGAGATAGCAAAACAAGCCCTTGCCCGCCACCGGGATCATACATCCTTTGAGACAAAAACCCCGAACCCAGTCTCGTCCGCAAGGGCTGAAGACGACATTAATATGAGATGAGTCTAAAATAAGAGACGGGACCAAATCGTCCTGATGGGCTTGTCTTGGGCAAAAAGGCGGTCCAACGTCCCCACCCTTTGCTGTTCCCGCCCCCTTTGAGGTTGAAACCATCCGCATGGCCCAGACCGCCCGCTCATTCCTGCTAGCGTTAATAATCTCCTGCGCGGCTTCAGGCGCAGCATTCATGGAAGCCGGGGCCGCCCCGGCCATCGTGACCTATGGGGTCGAAGGCGGCAGCGGTTTGCAAAGCAATGTTCCTGTCACCTTCGGGGCAGGCTTTGCCCGCGGCGATGTCCCCCCGGGAACCTCGGTCGTCGCCAGCGATGGAGCGGGCAATCGCCTGCCCTTGCAGGTGGACATAAAGACCAAACATTTTGATGGCTCATTGCGCCATGCCGTCGTCACCACCGTGATGCCGAAACTGGCCGAGAACCGCCGCGCCGAGATCAGCCTGTCGCGTGGCTCCGCTGCTCCGTCGGCCCCGCTTAATCTGGCCGACCTGCCCGCAAACTTTGATGCCGTCGTGGAATTGAACAGCCGCAAAGGGAAGCTGCGCATCTCGGCCCGAGAACTCTTGGCTAAGTCCAAGCCGGATGTCTGGCTCTCTGGCGCTCTCGTAACCGAATGGTGGATTTCCGGCTCCTTCAAGGATCAGTCCGGCAAGACAGAGCCACATCTGACAGCCCTGTTCGGTATCCGCAGCTATGGCAAAGGTAAACCGCTGCGTGTGGAAGTGGTGGTCGAGAATACGCGCATTTTCGTGCCCAAACCCTATACCGCCTTTTACGATGCAACGATCAAACTGGGCGAACGCCTTGTCTTCTCCAAAACCGATATGAAACAGCCCAGCCATTCGCGCTGGCGCAAAGTATTCTGGTGGGGTGACGCAGCCGATAGCTATGTCATCCAGAACCTCGCCTATCTCAAAAAGATGCGCGTGATTCCGAATTACGACATGACGTTGGACAATAAAGATAAGCCACTGGATCGCTTATATGCGCGGTTTTTAAAGAATGATCGTGATCCCCTGGGGCCGGGCATCATCTATCCCTATATGCCAGCAACAGGTGGCCGCTCTGATATTGCACCCTTACCAAGCTGGGCTGCGCTTTATCTGACCACCATGGATAAACGAGGCTATGAGATGACCCTCTCTGCCGGCGATCTGGCTGGCGGTTTCACATCGCATTATCGCAGCGAAAAAACCGGTCATCCGGCAACGGGCGAGGAATATCCCGATCTCACAGTTCATTCCAATTATGTAGGGCGGCCCGGTCAGCTCGAAGCCCCCGATAAGGGGGGATATAAAAACCCTTTGACGCCGCAAACCGCGCATGAGCCATCGCTGGCATTCATCCCCTATCTCGTGACCGGCGAGAAATATTACCTCGAAGAATTGCTCTTCTGGTCACAATGGAATGCCTGGAGCACGGCCCCTGCCTATCGCAATGGCAAGGACAGTCTGGTGCACTGGGATGAAGTGCGCGGTCAGGCCTGGTCGTTACGCACATTGGCACAGGCCGCCTATATCACGCCTGAAAACAATCCGCTGAAACAGGTTTTGTTACGGCAATTGAAAGCCAATATCGCCGAATATGATCGGCGTTTCACCAACAATCCCGCGGCGCATAAGCTGCATACAATGCACACAAAATCGGACACCAAATTCATCATGTCCCCGTGGATGGATGATTATTTTACATGGTCCATCGGCTATATCGTGAATCTTGGCTTTGACTCCGCGCGCCCCTTCGCCAAGTGGAAGGCGCTCTATCCGGTAAACAGGATGATCCATCCTGACTATTGCTGGATCGCCGCCACGCCCTATCGCATGGTGATGCAGCATCCGGATAAATCCATGATCACCGAATGGCGCGATGCCTACCGCTATACGGTTCAGCGCTTTGCCAAAAATGGCGACGCATCCCTCACACAATGCGGCAGCTCAGAAATGGCCTTTGCCCTGGGGCTCAAAGAGGCTGGTGAAATGATGGGCACCGCGCGTTCGGGCGGCGGCTATCCGGCAAATTTACAGCCTGCTTTGGCGGCAGCGGTGGATCTGGACGTTCCCGGTGCGCAGGAAGCGTGGGATAAATTTCAGGCGCGCCCGGTCAAACCCAAAGACGGCTTTAATGCCGAATGGGCTATCCTGCCTTGGGGCACGCGCTAAGCTGAAGCTTTCAAAGCCTGTGTGAAAAAATCAGCCGTCTGCGCATAAACCTTTTGCGGTTTCAGCGCGATGAAATGCGCAATGCTGGGTGAATGCTGCGCCCATTCGCGCGGCAGATGCGAAATGCCAAACCAGTAGCGGCTTGGCTTATCGATCCGCGAAAGATTCTTGGCCGGATCGAATCTGCAATTCTTGGCGCGCCATGTCGTGACCATAAGCGAGCCTTCTTCTGCCGTCCCGGCCAGAGGACTAAGCCCAAATTCGCCCATGGCCGTTCCCAGAAAAGGCTCATCCGCATATTGGCCGCTGCGGCCCTGATGAATATTGGAAAGAAGATCGCGATAATCGCGAAACAGCTCATGCAGCCTTGCGAAGAATTTCTCGGTCTCTGCGCTTTTGGTGAAGTAAAAAACACCGCTATTCATCTGCACCACATAGGGGATATTCAATGTGCGGCAGACCGTTTCAAAATCCAGGCTGTTCCAGCGCCCCTTATTGCGCTTTTCCCCGGTCATGGTGAAATAATTTCCAACCATCTGGTTCCAATGGCGATCTATATCGTTTTTAACCAGCATACAGTCTGCATCGATATAAAGCGTTTCCTCAAATGGCGTGACCTCATACAAACGCAGCTTGTTCATACAGCCGATATAATCGGCCAGATCTTCCATCGTCACGACATGATCATAAAGAGACGCCGCTTCTTTAGGCAGGCTGACCTTATGATTGATCACAATACAGCGCGGCCGTTTGGGATCGAAATATTTAAGAGACCGGGCAAGATTAAGCGCCATGTCCACATAACGATCACGGTCTAGGGCAAGCGTGATATAGCCCTGCATTGGAAAACCCTTTCAAGAAACTGGTCGAAATCTGGTTTAGCACATAATCTAGTTTAGCTCTGTGACACACGCCACGCGAAAACCTAACCGTATGGCGCCTGCCGATCACGCAGAAACAGCCAGGGCGCAATTTTCTCGCCTGCCACCCTGCCCTCCTGAACCACACTATGGGTCGAAATAGGAATGCGGCCCAAAAGATCGCTGGCCAGCCAGCCCCTGGGGCAAGGATTAAGCACAGGATCACTGGTGAACAATAAACGATAACCAGCATCACGCGCGGCCCGCAGCGCACGGGCGTCATAACGGCCATGGGGGAAGGAAATAGAATGTTCCGTCGTCACATCCACATGTTCGCTCAGCCAGCTTTTGGCCATGGCGATGTCTTTTTCCGCCCGATCCACCAGCGCCAGAGGCAGATGCGACGAACCATGCGCCCCGATCCCCACACGCCCCTTGCGCAAAAGGCGCAATCCATCAGCACCGAGGGCCAGATCGCCCCCATAAAGAGCACGCATCTCCGCCGCAAAGGGCTCCAGAATTTCTGTGCGCCGCTCGTCGGACAAAGCCCCATAGCGCAGCAAAAGCGAGATCATGCTTTGTGAGGAACGCGCATCGCCATTACCGGATGCAGCAGCCCATAATTCATCATAGCTGACACGTTCAGACCGAAGCGCCCATTGCAGCACCTCCTGCCACCACGATTCCGGGGCAGAAACAGCCTCGGTCGCGGCGAACAGCACCCATGGCATGCCCGCCTTTTCCAGAACCGGAGCGGCATAATCCAGATTATCGCGCCAGCCATCATCAAAGGTGATCAGCACCGGATAGGGCGGCAGCGGGCGAATGCCTTCGCGCGAAGCCAGAACATCTTCCAGCCCGACCGGCGTATAATAGCGCTTCAGAAATTCCGCGACCTGACCCAGCAATTCGGGTGTCACCGTATAAAGCGGATCGGCGTTCAGCCGCTCCATCTCGTCCTGCGGCAGAACCCGATGAAACATCAGCACGCTGAGACAATCGCGATTACGACTGCGATGCCAAAGTTTAAAGCCGCCAAGTTGAAAAGCCGCGGATTTGATCAGCTTCTTGACCATCAACGCGAACCTTCCCCACGCAAGCGGCGCTTCAGCCAGACCACGGGCGGAGAGGCATTGGCGAGGTAATAAACACTTTCCAGCGGCTTATTTCCCAGCAACATGGATTGGAGGATCATTTTCAGGCCGGTAAAGCGCTGATCCGTGGCATAGGCCACGCGCCCCATGCGCCCGATACGCTCGCCGCGTATGGCGCGAACCTCCCCATGGGTCAACCGATCGGCCAGCGCCGCGACATGCCGTTCAATCATCGGCAGCGTATAGCGCAATTGATCGCCCAATTCCCAATTGGAAAGGCTTTTCACCCGCTGATGCACCCGCACCAGACTTTCATGGACAAAGCCCAGCTCCCCCGCCAGAGCCAGCCTTATCCACATATCCTGATCTTCGCCGATTTTCAGGCTGCGATCGAAATTACCCAAAGATAATAATTTCTCACGCCGCGCCACCACAGTAGGGGTGGCGACAAAATTGGTGTCCAGCAGCGCTTTCCACGCCTCGATCCCGGTCGTGGGCCGATGCCCCCGATATGTATCGCCCAGATCCCGCCCATCCGGCGCGAACAGGTTGGAGCAACAGGAGACAAAAGTAACCCGCGCATTGCTTTCCAGCAGAGGCATCTGCCGGGCCATTTTTTCAGGCAGCCATTCATCATCGGAATCAAGGAAAGCGATATAATCGCCAGCCGCAGCCACGATCCCGGCATTGCGGGCCCCCGCAGCGCCCGATCTTTCGGTCAAGGCCACAACCCGCACCCCATGCTGGGCATAAGTTTGGGCGAGAGCGACCGTATCATCGCTGCTGCAATCATCGACCACGATCGTCTCAAGCGGCGGCAAAGTCTGACCGAGCACAGAATCCAGCGCCCGGCCTAATGTTGCGGCGGAATTATGCGCCGGAATCACCACCGATACGCGCGGCGGCGTTTTTATATCTAACTCACGCAGTTCATGCATTTCATTCGCCATGACGGGTTTACGCGGCGGGGCATAGGACATGGCCCATTCCCGGATCGAGCCGGGCGTCGCCGCCTCCCCCCGCAATTCGCCGAAAAAGAATTCAAGATAGCCTTCGATCCAGCCCAGGAAAGTTTGGAGATCTTTCTCGTTCTGGACATATTGGGTGTGGCCCGGCACCAAGGACGGGCTGTGATAGCTGATGGCAAAAACCCGGTGGCCGTCTTCCAGCATCTGCCGGGTCAGCCTTTTCGATTCCGCCAGCGTGCTGCCTTCGGGCGTCAGGCGAATGCGCTCCATGATACCCAGCCGCGCCATGATCGCCGGGACACGGAATTTCCGCCCCAGGGGCGAGATCAGCTTGCCATAGAGCGTGTCGCCAAAATCGCGGACCAGCCCGAGCGTGCCAACCGTAACCGGAATTTCGAGAATCGAGCGCTTCTGACCCAGCCAATAGAGATGCGATGTGCCGCCGGAATAATCCGGCCCCAGGGCCACGGTGGGCCCGCCCGGCAGCACGCTGCAATCTATTTCATAGCCCAGCTCTTCCAACAGAGCTGCCGTATGACAGCCCGCGCCATAGCGGCCGGCACGATAAAGTTTGGGTTTCCGGCCAAAGTTTCTCTCGATAACATTGGTTAGGGCAATCAATTTCTGACGTTCAAGTTCTACTGGAAGATTGCTCGCGAATGAATTGATTTCGTTTACATCTTCCTCGAATGGCGGCGTCACCCAAGTGTGCAATTGTGCGCCAATTTCGCATCGGCCAGACTGCATCATCTCCTGCAGAGGGAGATAGCCTTCCGGCTGGCTGGCGACCGGGTAATCTACCGCATAAGTCGGCACGATCCCGAAACGCTCAAAAATATGATTGGCCAGAATCTGCGCTTTGATCGTGTAGACGCTGTGATTGCTGCGCGAAAAGGGAGCCGTCCAATCGAACTCCTCCTCCGCATCCACGATGACGACCAGGCGTGGCCGTACCCCTGCCGGAAGGATCACGCGATCGTCCAGATGTGCCGGGAGCATAGGATGAGAAGCAGAGGTCATCATGAGGGCCGTTTTGTGCAAGAGGCCACGAAATTTAGCAATCCAGTGCTTAGGAGGGAGTTACAGATTTATCGGCTTGTCGATCATCTCGGGCAGAACGCAGCGCCTGAAGCCGCCACTGGGCGGATAGTCCCGCGCGATATAAAGCCGAGCTGAGGCCCGGCCTGCTCCACAGGCCACGCTGAAAATAATGTTTGGACGTCGCGAAATCGAGCTTGGCCGGAGAATCTCCCGAACCGCGATCAATCATAGTGAGGCCGGTCTCGGCGGCGCTCTGCAGGATGGCCTTCACCAGCAGACGCCCCGGTGCAAAGGCGCGCATATGCGGATTATAGACCGGAAACCAGTAATGCAGCGTGCCGCCGCTACGCAGGCCGAAATGCGATGCCACCCATTCCTCGCCCGCATGCAAGGTGGACAGCACGGCATGGCAATCCGGATCAGAATCCGTGTCCCGCGCAAGGGCGCGCAAAAAGGCCAGCGCCTGAGGCGCGGCAAGCGAGTCCTTCACCCCCGTTCGGGCATATTGCGCCCGCTTGGCGGCAATCAGCTCCTCCAGCGCCTGCTCTGGCTGGCTATGGCGGTAGATGAAGCGAAGGGGGCCGTGGCTCTCGATCAGCTTTCGCTCACGCCGTTCGGTGTCGCTGGTGAATTTCTTGTCCTTCTGGCGATGGACCTCCCAAAAGGCTGGGCCGCCATCCGGGAAAGCGATCTGCACCCCCGGCTCGGGCTGTTCGCCGCTCAGGCCCCATGCCACCTGCCCTTCATCGAGATGGGTGAAATAGAGACTGCTCAGACCACACAAGGAAAGAAGCTGCGGCGGCGTGATCTGGAAACCCGGTTTGGCGACCAGCCCAAAATAATCACTTAGTTCACCGGCCAGCCGCTGGCCGATACCAAATAGCTGATGCAGCGCATTTTTATATTGAATGACAAAGAATGCCGCTACACGGCCATCCTGACCGATCCGGGCAACCCGAACTTTTGGAAAAACCTCTTCCGCAACAAGGGCATAACGATAAGCCAGAAAAGGCGAGGCAAGGCCCGGGCTGGCCCGCATCCACTCGCTCCAAAGCTCAATATCCTCAGCCGTTAAAGCGCTGGGCCGAAAAAGTTGAGCCTGAATGGATGACACGTCTGCCCCTTCTTTAATGCGCTTTGTGCGTGACATTTGTTAACACTACAACCCAAACCAGGGAAGTATGATAACGACCAATTATATCAATACCTTAGTGGGATCATGCGCGCGGAATGGTTAATAAACTACTGTTTAAAAAATTTACACCTTGTTAAGATTTGACCCATGAAAACCCGATTTTTCCTTGGTTTCCCTGACTTGGCACAACACCTGCTTATTAACAACACAGCAGCCTAAGCAGGCATGCATGGGTTCTTAAAGGGTAAAAGAAAATGGGTATTAAATCTTTAGTCGCAGCTGCGGCATTCGCCATTGGCGCACTGACCATGACGGCGCCTGCTTCAGCTCTTCCGCTGATCAATGGTGAAATTGGTATGGCTGGCGGCACAACCGCTGACAACATCGATCTCGCTCTGGCCACCAAACTGACTGGCTTCTTTGCTTTTACAGCTGGCTCCACAGGCGATCTGACAGTTGCTAATGGCGTGACGGTCACAATCAAAGATCTCGACTTCACAACCTTCGCGCCGATCACTGATTTCTTCACAGTGACGGTCAACGCTGGTCTTCTCTCCTTCGATCTGGAAACGATCGATGTTGGCAATCCGCGTACCTCCACGCATCTCGACCTGTCCGGCACCGGCACACTGAAATTGGCTGGCTTCGCTGACACCAAAGGTACATGGAACCTGTCGGCCACGACCACCACTGGTGCGATCTTCACCTTCGACTCCAATGTGGCTCCAGTCCCGGTCCCTGAACCCGCTTCCCTCGCCCTGTTGGGCGCTGGTCTGGCTGGCTTGGGCATGATCCGTCGCCGCAAGGCCGCGAAAGCCTAAATCAGGTTTTCAAGGTTCTGATTAAAAGGCCGGTCGCAGGACCGGCCTTTTTTCTTTGCCTTAAAGGATAATATGATCAATTGACTAAATAGTGATCTTAACCTGAAATATCACCCTGCCCCACCTTGAACAGCGCATCGCTCCTCCCCACATAATAGCGATCTCCAGAACTGCATCCAAAAAACATACCCACATTTTAAAATGAAAAACCGGCCGGAAGCCTTCCAGCCCTTGCCACCTGCCACGCGGGAAGATAGCAACGAGACGCAATTACAGTTTTGGGTCTCTTGCTGTGAGCGTTCTTGTCACGGGTGGTGCGGGTTATATCGGCAGCCACATGGTCCATGCCCTGATTGACCGGGGGGAGCATCCGGTTGTTCTGGATAATCTTTGTACAGGCATACGGGGTTTAGTTTCCGAAGAGGCGACCTTCCATGAAGGCGACATCGCCGATCAGGCCACCATACGGGCCCTGATTCAGGATCTACAGATCGATGCGGTGATCCATTTCGCGGGTTCGGTGGTGGTGCCGGACTCGGTTGAAAATCCGCTGTTCTATTATGCCAATAATACGGCCGCTTCCCGCAGCCTGATCGAAGCCTGCATCGCCGAAGGGGTAAAACATTTCGTTTTCTCCTCCACCGCTGCGGTTTACGGGACACCGGAAACCATGCCGGTGGCCGAGGACACGCCGACCGACCCGATCAATCCCTATGGGCGGTCAAAGCTGATGACCGAATGGATGCTGCGAGACACCGCAGCCGCGCATGATTTTCGCTATGCCGCCTTACGCTACTTCAATGTGGCTGGAGCGGATGAAAAAGGCCGAACGGGTCAATCGACCCCGCGCGCCACCCATCTGATCAAGCGGGCCTGTCAGGCGTCCCTAGGGCGGGTGCCGCATCTGGATATTTTCGGCTTCGATTACCCCACGCCAGACGGCACGGGGATCCGCGATTATATTCATGTGATGGATCTGATTGAGGCCCATCTTCTGGCACTGGATTATCTGCGCGATGGCGGGGCTCCGCTGACCAGCAATTGCGGCTATGGCCACGGCTTCTCGGTGCGCGAAGTGGTGCAGGCCGTTGAACGCGTAAGCGGCCAGCCTCTCCCTGTCAGGGAAGGCCCCCGCCGCGCGGGCGACCCGCCGGCGATTATCGCCAATTCGGATCGTCTCAAGACCTTGCTGCATTGGAAGCCGGTCCATGACGATCTGGATAAGATCGTACGATCAGCCTTTAACTGGGAACGTCGGCTCAACGATATCTAAGCTACTTGATCTAAGCTACTTAGCGGAAAGCTGCGCCGCGCTCTGAGCCTCAATGCCAATTTCGCGCTCCAGAAAACGCTGAAACATCCAGAGCAGCCATAAGCTGCGGCTGTGATCCCGCATGCCGCTTTGGTGCTGGTTCATCAAAACCTCGATCTGACCCATATTGAACAGGCCGGATTGAGCAAGTCCGCCGCCATCATTCATACTGGTGCGAAAATGCGCCCCCATCTGACCACGAAACCAGTCCGCCAGCGGAACGGAGAAACCTTTCTTGGCGCGATAGAGCAGATCATGCGGAAGCAATGGTTCAAGCGCACGCTTCAGCACGGCCTTGCCCTGCCCTTTGGCGAATTTAAATTCACGCGGCAGCCCCAGCGACCATTCGACAAAGCGATGATCCAGCATCGGAACGCGAACTTCTAAACTATTGGCCATGGCGGTGCGGTCCACCTTGGTCAATATATCGCCGCAGAGCCAGGTTTTGAGATCGACATATTGCGCCTTGGCCACCGCATCTTCAAACGGGGCTTTAGCGAGATAATGTTTGATCACCTCACTGGCATGATAGGATTGTAACTGGCCATGCAGACGCGGGGAAAACAAAGTGCGCCGCAAGCCATCATCGACCACTGCAAGATTATGGAAATAGCCCAGCGCTGTATCCTGGCTTAATTCCTGAAAAGTCTGACGCGCCCGCAAAGGACGTGGCGCCCAATCGAGCTGCGGATAAAGCCTGCCCAATGTGCTGAACAATGGCCCGCGAATAGCCTGTGGCAGCCTTGCCCGCCAGGCTTCTTCGCGCGCATGAAAAGCATAGCGGCGATAGCCAGCAAATAATTCATCACCCGCGTCCCCCGACAAGGCGACGGTGACATGTTTGCTGGCCAGATGGGCGACATGATAGGTCGGCAAGGCTGAACTATCGCCAAAAGGTTCGTCGAAAATTCCGGGAAGGCGCTCAACACTATCGGTCTCAAGACCGGTCATGGTTTCGATATGCTGACGGCCCCCATAGCGCTGGGCCACCTCGGTGGCATAGCCGCGTTCATCGAATTGCGGGTTTTCGAAGCCGATCGTGAAGCAATCCACTGGCTCGCTGCGTGATTTAGCCATCAACGCCATCGTGGCACTGGAGTCCGTGCCACCTGAAAGGAAAGCACCGATCGGCACATCGGCCACGAGTTGTGATTTTACAGCGGCACCCAACCGATCGAGCAACTGCCCGGCGGCATCATCAAGCGAGGTACTGTCATTCGGTCCTGCATGGGCATCCCAATATTGAGACAGACGCGCAGTTTGGCCACGCCGCAAAGTCAGTGTGTAACCCGCACATAGTTTTTTCACGCTGTCATAGATGCTGCGCGGATCGGCGATATAGCCCAGCGCAAAAAACTCTTCGACAGCACAAGGATCAATCTCGCGCGGCAGATCAGGATGATGGATGAGAGACTTTAACTCGGAGGCAAAGATAAAAGTCTGGTCTGGTAAAGTGGCATAATAAAGCGGCTTCTCCCCCAGCCTGTCACGCGCCAGAAATAATGTTTTTTCCTGCGCATCCCAAATGGCGAATGCGAATTGTCCGACCAGATGCTGAACACAGTCTTCGCCCCATTCCATCCAGGCATGCAGAATAACCTCAGTATCAGAGGCCGTCTGGAAATGGTGTTGGCGGGCGATGAGTTCGGCACGTAATTCGCGATAGTTAAAAATTTCGCCGTTGAAGGTGATGCAATAACGCCCCTCAGGATCAGACATTGGCTGAGCGCCT
This sequence comes from uncultured Rhizobium sp., assembly GCA_964580115.1. Lineage (GTDB taxonomy): Bacteria > Pseudomonadota > Alphaproteobacteria > Micropepsales > Micropepsaceae > Rhizomicrobium. Next base: position 52,566 of record CAZOJG010000010.1, on the reverse strand, counting down.
GTAGCCAGATCGATAATGGCAAGGCGGCGATGGCCTAAACCCAGACCGGGTTCAAAATGAAACCCCTCGCCATCCGGCCCACGATGGATCAGGGCGTCGTTCATCGCCTTGAGTAGCGCTTTATTAGCTTGGCGTTCGCCAGTCAGATCGAACCAGCCACTGATACCACACATGCTGCTATTATTCCGTCAGAGGAGATCAGGGCTGCGTTTGAGCCTGGCTTAAATGCTGAGGCAGATCGGTCAAGGCAGCAGCAGCTTTTTGCAATTCAGCACGGGCCAATTCGGGTGTGCTGCCATTGATGGAAATGGACAGAGCAATCAGCGCGCTGCCATCCTGGCCACCAAAGGAGGACCTCAAACGTTCCAACTTTGCCTTAAGACCGCTGGTGGTGAAGCGACCATTGACCCAATAGGTCCACCAGATCATGCGACGCTGATAATGGCCCGCCAGTTCCATCTCGGCGAATTGCACCTCGCTAGAGCCAAGACGCGCTTTGACCAAGGCCCGGCGCGCCGGGTTCCAGTCCGATTCATTCCACAAACGATTGGTGGATTCGATCAGCGTATGACCATCGCGGCTACGGCCATAATAATGAACAAAAACATCGACAGGCGGTGCCACATGCAGGTCGCGGATCAGGCTGAAAGATGATTTCGCATCCGCTCCAGCGAATTGCGGCTGCCAGACATCCGAGGCTTCGCCCACAGTCCAGTTTTCCAATTCAGGAGATTTGAATGCAGCTTGATTGACGACGAAGGGAAGACTGGCATTCCACATAGACAAGACAGGACCAATGGAAATTGCCAGCGCCGCAACCACTGTGGAAACCAGAACTGTGGCGGGCGACGATGCCGGAGCCAGATTGGCCGGTGCGGCCGGCGCGGGAACCTCATCCCGGAAAAGCGAGCCGACAAAAAACAGGCCCAGCATGATGACAACCGAAAAGCCCCAGCCATAGACCAGATGATCGAAACCGACCGCGACCGTATTATCCGTAGCGCGCGCAATCAGCACAATACCCAGCGCGCGGAAACCATTGCCAATGATCGGCACGGCAATACAGGCCAGAACAAAGAGAATGATTTTGTGCCATTTCGTATAGGTGAGATAGGCAAAAAGCGCGCCCAACGCGACTGTCGCGATAAGAAAACGCAAGCCCGCGCAAGCTTCCTCGACCTGATAACGGCCAGAGGCCAACTCAATAATCGTGCCTTCGACAAAATAAGGAATCTGCAACAGATCGAGGAAGAGCGTGATGAACCATGTGGTAAAGCTTTGCAGCGGCGGAACCAGATATTCCCCAGTCGGCACAAGGAAGAACAGAAACAATGCCGGGAACAGGATGATGCGATAAACGCTCCAGCCAAACATGGCGAAGATGAGAACCTGCACCATCGACATCAGCATGAATTGCTGAGCCTCATTGATCGCCATTTGATGGCCGAGATACCAGACAAGGCCAAGTGGCAGCATCAACAATAAAGCTGGCAGATTGAAGCTGGGCTGCACGACACGCAGTTCAGCCCGTTTAGCCCAGACCAGATAGGCCGAGATCGGAATAATCAAATAGCAATGCGAAAATGTGGGAGATACCCACCAGACATTCAAAGCCGCTTCGATATTGGGCCAGAACAATACGCCCATCAGAATAAGCAAAGCCGCGAAAGCCGCTATGTGCAGGCCCCAATTTGACCGAAGGGAGATTTGGACCAATTCGGATTGTTCTGCGTCTGCCTGCATTAGTGCGCACCTGCCAGCGGAGTGGATGGGAAAGCGGTATAGTCTGCCACATCTGCCTGTTGAGCAGCAGCAGCACGTTCAAGCAACGCATCAAGATAAGCGAGATTGCGTGCCCAATCATGATGTCGTTCGACAAAAATGCGGCCATTGCGGGCCAGTTTATCACGGGCGGAGCCACGGGCGGCCTCCACCACAGCAGCGGCAAAAGCTTCGCGACTGTCTTCCACCAGAAGATCACTGCCCGGTGTAACATCCAATGCGCGGGACGCTGCAAGCGTCGCCACAACAGGTTTCTCCATCGCCATGGCTTCCAGAACCTTGTTCTGAACACCGCGCGCGATCCGCAGCGGCGCCACGGCAACAGAGGCATGGGCGATATACGGCCGTATATCGGGAACACGGCCCGTGATAGTGATATGCTTATTTGCCAGCGCGCTCAGGCTCCGCGGCGGGTTTGAGCCCACAATATAGAAATGGGCATTGGGTACTGTTTGCAGAACCAGCGGCAGCACGTCCTGCGCAAACCAGACCGCCCCATCGATATTGGGGCGGTAATCCATGGCACCGGTCATGACGACGGGAATTTGCCCGGCTGGAAATGGGGACGGAAAACTGTGTTGCGGCGAGAAATGTGTATGATCCACGCCATTGGGTACGTTGTGAATATGGCCTGAAGATTCAGGTGCCAACCGCGCGAAAGTTTGCGCTTCAAATGGAGAGACAAGGATGGTTGAATGAAACTGCCGGGCCGCACGGCGCTCCAACTCTAATAACCTCTCGGCCTCGCGCGCATAAAGCCAGCCCTTAGGGCCAGAAGAACTTTGCGCATATTGTGCCCATTTGTCGGAATCGACATCCACAAGATCAAGCACCACCTGCCCAGGCGAAAAATCTTTGCGATCCAACAAAAAGGGCGCCATGGCAGAGCTAAAAACAACCGCGCAATCTATTTTGCGCTTCTTAAACAAATTCGTGAGCCAACGTTCAATCAGATTGCTGGCGAAATAGGATGTGGTAATGGGCTGCTGCTTCAATAAAGCCATGATCCCCATCGGATAAACCAGCTGGGGATTCAGCGGCACAAACAGGCATTCGCCTTTGACGATAGAGCGCAGTGTTTCTGTATGCGCGAAGTCATCCTTATCATCCACGAAACAGGCCAGATGCACACGATGACGTGCCGCCAAATGTGTGAGCATGGCGTGGCTGCGGATTTTATCGCCCTTATTAGGAGGAAAGGGGATCCGGTGACTGAGGAACAATATGTCCACGGCAGCAACTAAGACTGTGCCGGATGGATGGGATAGATATTATCGATACGATCCCAAGAATAAGCCGTGAGTAATTTCCCCAGACGTTTTTCCATCCGGCCCAGATTTGTGTAATGGCGGGCGCGCGTTTTAAAAGGCGCACCTTTTATGCGGGGCTGACCTGGATCTATTTCCCAAGGATGGAAATAAAACATGCAGGAACGATTTTCTTTACGGCTAACACGGTTCAGGCTCATGCGGCTGAACCAATAGGGCAGCAACCGAAAATAACCGCCCCCACCCGATGGAAAATTTCTGTTGAACATACGCATGGATGTCACAGGAATTTCCACGAAATCGCTATTTTCTATGGGATGAAAGGCAAAACGCGGCGCTTCGGGAATACCATAAAGATCATGCTGTATCGGATAGGTGCTGGAACTATAGCGATAGCCGCTGTCACGCAGCACATCGAAAATCCATAAGGAATCACGCGTGATAGAAAAGGACGGCGCACGATACCCAGCCACTTCAACCCCGCCCAAATCTTCGAGCAGAGATTTAGCTGATGTCACGTCTTGTAAAAAATCCGCCGGAGATTGCGCGGCTGCGCGTAAATGCATCGTGCCATGCGAAGCCAGTTCATGGCCGGAAGCCACAATACGCCGGACCATGGAAGGATATTTACGGGCAACCCAACCCAGCGTGAAAAATGTGGCTGTTGCATTATTCCGGGCAAACAAATCGAGGATACGATCCACATTATCTTCGACCCGGCAATCATATTTATCCCACTGATCGCGGGAAATACGGTCAGCGAAGGCTTCAACCTGAAAATAATCTTCTACATCTACAGTGAGCGCGTTTTTACGACCATCAGGCGTGACTTTAAACGGACGCTGCGACCATCCAGCAATAACCTCTGCGCTGGCTGGCCCTGTTAGGTGTGGCGTCTGGCTCATTGGCACTGGTCAACCGCGATTACGTGAATCTGGCCCATTGAAGCCCAGAAGATCGTAAAAAGCGGATGCAATCTGACGTAACGACTTATCCTGGCGGTTAAGCCTCTTTTCCAAATCGCTGACGCGCTGCACCAGATCGCCATGGGATAGCTGATCCAGATTTTCGCCGCCGGAATAAAGTGAAGGCGCGCTGCTTATCTGGGCCGCAGGACGCGGAGAATTTTCGGCCCGTAAATCAGCGGCGACTTTATTGACATCTTCGCCTGTGAAGCGATGCAGATTATCAAGAAAGCCTAGCAGCAGCAGCCGATTGCACAGCGTATTAATCTGGCGCGGGATGCCGGACGTATGTTCATACACCGCATCGACAGCACTTTCTTCAAATACAGGATCATTGTTCCAGCCCACATGTTTCAGGCGATGGGGGAGATATTCACCGCATTCGGCGCGGCTCATCGGCCCCAGATGATAAGAGGCAATAACCCGCTGACGCAGCTGTTCAAGATCAGGGTGAGCAATGATATCCCGGAATTGCGGCTGGCCCACAAGGAAGCTTTGGAAAGGTGCCGCATTACCCACCTGAAAATTGGAGAGCATACGCAATTCTTCCAGCGCGTTAATAGAAAGATTCTGCGCTTCGTCCACCACCAGCAGCGCGCGACGTCCATCGCGATATAGCGTTTCAAAGAAACGCTGCAAACGCAGCAACATGGAGGCCTTATCGACCGGAATATCCTTGATGCCAAAAGCCGCCGCAACCATGCGAAGCAATTCGGAACCAGCAAGCAGCGTTGTCACCACATGGGCGGCAACAATTTTGTCATGATCAATATTGCTGAGCAGATGCTTGACCATGGTGGTCTTGCCCGCACCTACTTCGCCAGTGATGACGATAAAGCCTTCACCACGGCTCAGCCCATAGCTGAGATGTGCCATGGCCTGTGAATGGACCGTGCTATCGAAATAGAACTTATGGTCAGGCGTGAGCAGAAAGGGCTCACCAGACAGGCCATAGAATTCCGTATACATCGCGTCCTCGCTACCGAAATCAGATTACCGCAGGCCTAGACCGAGGCGGCGTCCGTGTCTTTCCGGTAATAGTAATAATAAGACGCCGCAGACGTATGACGCCAATGCGGTGATTTATTGAACAGCATCATCACGCTGCGACATGAAGAAATGCGGGTAAGCGCTTCCTCGACATGATGGCGTGAAGGATGTTGTGCCGCCACTACCATGATCAGGTGATGCATATGGGTGGCCAGCGCCGTGGGCTCGGCTGCAGCCAGAACCGGCGGCGCATCGATCAGGATGATACGATCGGGATAACGCGTGGAGAGATCGTGACAGATATCCGCCATACGCTTACTGGCCAGCATTTCCGGGGCGCCAGCATCATGTTTGCCCGCGAAAATCACCCGCAGATTTGGTATATCAGTGCATTGATGCATGACTTCGCTGACCTGCTGGCATTTACCTGACAACAGATCGGTGAGCCCCTTACCCGTAGCGCCATCAAAATAGGCATCCAACGAGCAACGCACCACGTCACCATCAATCAGCACGACATGCAGATTGCGCTCGGCAGCCAGACTGATCGCCAAATTCATGGCGGTGAAGGTTTTTCCCTCACCCGGCAGCGCGCTTGTGACCATGAACAAATTATTGCTCACCGCACCATTAGGCCCTTTGGCCAGCGGCATCAGCTTGCGTTTGATGGCACGGAACTCGTTGAAGGTCGTGGAAGATGTATTATCCGGTGTCACGATCTGCGACTGACGGATACGGGTGAGATTAAGCCTGACTGGATGGCTCACATGCACGCCCGGAATATTGGCGGGTTGAGCGCTGGTCTGATTATAAGCCGGGCTGCGCGGAGCCGGAGCTTCTGCCCGCGCAATAGGAGCTGCCACAGGCTCGCGGCGTACCTGTGCGGGAGCGGGCTCCACAGGTTGCGTACGGGTCTCCGAGACAGGTTGCTCACCCAAGCGCTTGGCAGCGCGCTGGATCAAGTTGAGCCGTTCAGAACTCTCGCTCATGTCAATCCACCTACTACGCTACCTGCTACGGATGACTGGAACACCAGCAGGACTGTTATATAGCCCAAGAATAGTAAACCTATTGCACCAGATGTGGCCATGATGGCTTTGCGCAATTTTTCGGCATCCGCCGCGTGGCGCACATTGGTGATCACCCCGATAATGGGCACATCGAATGAGGCCCGCAATTGGTCACTAACCACAAAGCGTTCCGAGTTCTGACCCAAGAGGAAGGCCAAAGCAAAACCACCGCCCAGACCGGCCAGAAGCACAATCGAGTTGAACAGGAAGCGATTGGGAGACACAGGATTATCCGGCTGCTGCGGCGGCTCCACAATACGGAAGACCATCGAAGATTGCTGATCACCGACAGCTTGTGACAGGCGGGCAGATTCACGGCGCTGCAACAATTCCTGATATTGCTTATTCAGGACTTCATAATCCCGGTTAATATCGGCATATTGCCGTTCGACCGTGATCGCCTTTTCCAGCATCTGCTTAGTATTATCGAGATTAGACTGCGCCTGAGATACCCGATGGCGGTTCAAGGCAACATTGGTTTCTTCATCCGATAATTTGGCCTTGATGCTGACATAGACCGGATTGGAAATACCCTGCACGCCACCGCCATAAGAAGCATTCCCGCCGCTAGCGGCGTCCTTCTTGTAACGCTCGACCAGCTTCTGAGCCGCGACAACGTCAGGATGAGAGTCCGTATAGCGGGAACGAAGTTCCTCCAGGCGGTTCTGGGCTTCACCCAAAGACGTGCCCCGCGCAAAATTACCGCCGCCCATCACAATGGCGGGGGCCGCGGCCACATTCAGGACCGCAGCGGTGCCGCCCAATTGCCCAAGCAGGCTGTTGCGACGGGTCATCGAGGCATCCAGATCGGCCTGAGCCTGCGTTAAATCCTGTTTGGCTTTTTCCAGACGGGATTCCGCCGACGTACCTGTGAAATAATCCAGATTGGCGGATTTGAAAGTGGAGCGGCGCTTTTCGGTTTCCCGTAACTGACGTTCATATTCGGAGACCCGCTCACCAATGAAGGATTGTACACCTTCAACATCGCGCCGCGCGTCACCCACATTGGAGTCCACCAGAATGGTGACAAGTGATTGGGTGACCGCCTGCGCATAAGCCGGATCATGATTCGAGTATGAAATGCCGAAAAGGTTTTTAGCACCCAATGAGCGTAAGGACACATCCCGTTGCATTACAGTAATTTTTTCCTGCAACTCCCGGGCACTCATAGAAGAGGCGTTCGGCTCGGTCAGGCGAACGGCCTGCTCGATATTCGGGCGGGAGATCAGGGTGCGCAGCATGACAGAAACCTGCTGATCAGCATTGGTGCTGACCGCCAGGCCGCGCAGCAATGGGCGCAACAGCGTATCCGTATCGATATAAACTTTGGCTTCAGACTGATATTTGTCCGGAATAAAGCTGACTGCAACCCAGCCAACAAAACATATCGCCCAAGCAGCGGCGATGCCGTACCAGCGATATTGCCAAGTGCTACTCAAATAGCTGAGTAACTGAACTTTCCAACTCTGCATTGAACACCTCGCCCACCCTCTGAAGCATGGCAATGACCCATTGCCAAACTTGAGGTCCAGACGTCCTAACTAATACTGGCCTAACTAATAAAGGATGAGTCCCGCACCTATTGCGCGGAAAATAGGTCGAGTAAAGATAAATCCGCAAGCGAGGTGCTGGATTGGAGTTAATTGTAATCCCATAACCCCGTACAGATATTAACACTTTTTAGGTCAGGTGAGGCCCCCATGTATAAGATCACCTCCCACAACGTATAGGCGCTTAAAAATATCCCTACTCCAGCAATAGCGACGGTTAGAGCTTTTAGGGCAATATATAGAGGGGGCGTGCGCCCATATCGCGGCTTGAACAGGGCAAATAAGGCGGGTCAGCACCTTCATTATGAGCCGGATCAATTTTAACACAGTGCCAAATTGGGACGGTAGAAAAGTTTTAATCTGATGACCTAAGTGCAACTTTGGGCTTTGCGCTGCCCCCGGCCTGCCTTATCTGGTGACAACTCGTCACCTTACCTGATTGATCTTCCCAACATGTCTAATTCCGACAAACGACCAAATCGCAGTTTGGGTGGCCATATGCTGCATGGCTCCTTCTGGATGATTGCCATGCGCTGGAGCATAAGGCTGATCGGATTGGTCAGCACGGTTATCTTGGCCAGACTTTTAACGCCCGCAGATTTTGGCGTTGTCGCCATGGCCATGATCGTCGTGGGGCTTTTGGAGAATTTCAGCCAGACCGGGCAGCGCCTGGCCATCATCCGCATGCCAAATCCTACCCGCGAACATTACGACGCGGCCTGGACGCTTTCTATCATCATGGGCTTGATTGTGGGGATCGTTATTTTTCTGATAGCTCCGTTATCCAGCCATTACTTCAACGATCCGCGCGCCGTAACCGTGATTCAGTGTCTGGCATTGCGAGCGGTGGTTGGCGGATTCGAGAATATCGGCATTGTCGATATGCGAAGGGACCTTCAATTCAATCGATTTTACAACTTCAATATTTATTCCAAAATAATTTCATTTGTTGCCACATTAGGTCTGGCATTCTGGCTGCGTAATTATTGGGCCTTGGTCATTGGCATTCTGGTGCAAGTAACGGCGAGCAATTTGCTGAGCTATATACTCAGTGAGTATCGACCGCGTATCTCTTTTGTGAAAATGCACGAAATACGATCTTTTTCTCTTTGGACCTTGTTACGGTCGCTGGGAACCTATTCCAGTAATCAAATTGATCTCGTCATCATTGGCGGCATAAGCGGTGCCAGCCAAATGGGCCGTTATGCCGTAGCGAATGATGTGGCCTCCAGCCCATCCGCCGAATTGAACACCCCTATGGTGGCGGCACTATTCCCGGTGATGGCCACGGTACAAAATGATTTAGATAAAATGCGCGGGCTTTATTTGCGCACCTTGAGTTGGTCAGCACTGATATGCGCCGCTACCAGTACGGGCGTGGCTATGGTAACGACTGATCTTGTGGGAGTGCTGCTGGGTCCGCAATGGGCAGATACGGCACCATTAATGGTGTGGCTGGCTTTTGCTGCAGGTGTTTTTGCGCTAACGGCGAATGCTTATGGCACTTTGGACAATCTGAATGCGCCGCAAGTTGGGGCCCGTATGCAATGGGTACGCTTAGGCCTACTGGCGCTGGCTATGATACCTGTGGCGATGATCACCAAAGATCCCGAAATAATCGCGGCAACCCGACTAATTGTGACCGTCATTTTTGTACCCAGCCTCTTCTTTGCTGTAGGAAGCCGGATCGGCGCTACGCCCAATGATTATCTGGCGATTTTATGGCGACCATTAGTGGCAGCGGGTGGAATGGCGCTGGCAATTTACGTGGTCAACGCACAGCTCCCCTTGGAGGGGGCCTTACGATTGCTGATTGATGTAATTGTGGGGGGAATTACCTATCCCGCAATTGCCTTGGGGCTGTGGTGGCTCAGCGGCAAACCTCCCACAGCAGAAAAAGACGCCATGGGAATGGTACAACAAAGGCTGAAAAACCTTAAAGCCCGCTGAGCTTCAAGTGTTCAGAAAACGTGCACCAATCCCATCCAGCACCACGGCCGTGAGAACATTGCTGTCATAGGCGCGGGTGTCTATGCCTATGCGATTACGTTTGCAGACAGGACGATCGGTGGGGGTGTGACCATGCACCACCACTTTGCCAAAATTTTCATCTGAATCCAAAAACTCGCTACGGATCCACATCATGTCTTCCAGCGTCTGGTCTTCCAGCGCGATGCCAGGCCTGATACCGGCATGGACGAAAAGATATTCGTCTATCTCCACATAGGGCAGAAGATTCTGGTAAAATTGAAGATGATTTTCGGAAATAGCATCCGCCAGTTCATCCCGCACATCATTTCTGTAGGCTTCAGAATCCATTAAAGGCGGCATGACACCATAGCTCATCAATGTCGCATCGGCGCCAAAACGTTGCCAGTTAGGATAGGTATCGGGGTCTTCCAGAAAATCCAATAAAGCCTGATCGTGATTGCCGCGTAAGCAATAGGTCTCGAATCCAGTGGGCGGGACCAGCAAACGATCGATCACCCCTTTGGAGTCTGATCCCCGGTCAATATAGTCTCCAACAAAAACGAGGCTGGAGGAGCAAGACGCATTCAAAGCATCATGGAAGATTTTATCCATCAATTGGTCGAGCAGATCGGCCCGGCCATGAATATCGCCAACAGCATAGATACGGTGATGATCTTGCGGCATATTAACTTGCAGTCACGCTTTGTTTCCAGTTACCGGTTCACATAACCCTCTGACACAATTGGGGCAAGGCCGTATAGAGAGGCCGAGGGGGCTTGACCCCGTATCATGGCATGACAATTTATAGACAAAGACAGCAAAGCGGCGGTTAATATATGGGACATTTCATTTATCCGGTCATTCTATCCGGCGGATCCGGAACCAGGCTTTGGCCACTGTCCCGCACCGCCCTGCCTAAACAATTGCTTAAACTGCGTGGCGACCGGACTATGATTCAGGAAACCGTTTTGCGCACCACTATGCCTGGTGCCGCCCCCCCTGTGCTTATCTGCAATGACGGCCACCGCTTCTTGGTGGCTGAGCAGATGTTGGAAATTGGCGTTCAAGTCCAATCCATCGTGCTAGAGCCAGTGGCCCGCAATACTGCGCCTGCCGCTGCTATCGCCGCACTGATCACGGCAGAACATGATCCCGAAGGGATTGTTCTGTTGCTGCCCTCTGACCATTTTGTGCAAAACGAAGTGGCATTTCATCAAGCCGTGGAGATTGCTGCTGGTGCTGCGAAGACCGGACAATTGGTGACTTTCGGCATACAGGCTACCCAGCCCGAAACTGGATATGGCTATATCAAACAGGGCGCAGCAAGGAGTGATTGCGGCGCTTTCGATGTCGCTGCATTTGTTGAAAAGCCAGATTTGGAAACAGCCCAGGCTTATCTTGAGAGCGGGAATTATTGCTGGAATAGCGGCATGTTCGCGTTTCGGGCCGATATTTTCCTTGCCGAATTGGAGCGACATGCGCCGGAGATTCTGGCGGCGGCCAAAGCGGCGCTGGCGGCGGCGGAACGCGATCTCGATTTCGTGCGGCTGGACAAGGAGGCTTTCGGTAGAGCGCCGAATATCTCCATCGACTATGCGGTGATGGAAAAGACGGATCGCGCGGCGGTGGTACCTTGCGAGATCGGCTGGAGCGATGTGGGCTCCTGGTCCGCGCTGTGGGATGTTTCGCAGCAGGATGCGGATGGGAATGTGCTGATCGGCGATGTGATTGCGGAAGGATCATCGGGATGTTTCGTCCGCGCAGAACGCGGCTTGGCGGCGGTGGTGGGGGCGAAAGACCTAGCCGTGGTCGTGACCGACGATGCCGTCATGGTGGCGGGCAAGGACAGATCACAGGACGTGAAACTCATCGTGGACCGGCTGCGCGCCAAGGGGCGCGAGGAAGCCGAAACCCATGCGGTGGTCCACCGCCCCTGGGGCAGCTACCAGACCGTGGATCGCGGACCGGGCTATCAGGTGAAACAGATCGTCGTAAAGCCGGGCGGACGATTATCCCTGCAAAAGCATCACAAGCGGGCGGAACATTGGGTGGTGGTGCAAGGCACGGCGCAGGTGACATGCGATGACCGGGTGTTTCCGCTGAAGGAGAATGAATCCACTTTTATTCCGCTGGGTTCGACGCATCGGTTGGAAAATCTGGGCAGGGAGCCGCTCAGGCTTATCGAGGTACAATCTGGTCCCTATTTGGGCGAGGATGATATTGTCCGGCTCGAAGATGTTTATGGACGCACGGCGAAATAGCTTCTCTGTCACCATGGCCGAGCTGGACCCGGCATGGTGAGTTTTGTGAAATAAAAAGGGGCGGCATCGCTGCCGCCCCTTCCAGCTTGGCTCTGGGAACGGAGGGTTACTCGCCGAAGTGATAAGTCACCGTTAGGCCGAAGGTGCGGGGGTTGGCATAAACCTGTCCCACACCACCCGTAACATCTGCCAGTGGAATGCCACCCACAAGGTAATCTTCCTTGTTCATGATGTTTTTGGCCCACAATGCGGCGTCCAGTTTTCCGTCTTCAGATACCCAGTTGATCCGCCCATCAAGAAATGCTGTTGGCCTCGCTGTTGTGGCCCACTTGTTGATGTTCTTTGGAACCAGAGCATCGCCGGGAGCAGTCCCCCCATCATAGGATATAAGCCCGCCATTGTTAAAGTAGTAGCCGCCATAGCTACGGTTCCAGCTACCGCGATCAAAACCGTGATAAATGCTGGACGTGAAGCGCACCGCAAAGGATGGTGTCAGCGTGCTGCCGCCAGGCAGCACAATGTTATACTCGCTAGCGACGAAAAACTGCCAACGTGGCACGCGCGGCATGCGCTCATCGCTGCGATCAAGAGTGTAAGCTATATGAGATATATTTCCCGTTCCGTCAGTGTCGAGAAGAACTATCTTTGATTGCCACTCCTTGATGTCGGCATCGGTGTAGCTGCCATTGAAGGTTACGCGCCATTGGGGTGTAGGCAACGCAACGGCTTCCAGCTCGAACCCCTTAATAATGGATTTCCCAACATTGTCGACGTAAGGAATAGGAACACCGAAACGATTGCCTGTCGCTGTCACCTGCATGTCGGTGTAAAGCATGTAGAATGCATCGGCATTTATCTGCAGACGGCGATTCAATGCAGAAATTTTGAAGCCAACTTCATAATTGACCGCCTTTTCGGGTCGAAAAGTGATAGGGTCAGCCGTTCCATAACCTTCCGACACAGGAGTGCCAGAAACATTACAGCTGGAGGTGTTACCGGGGCAGTGCACGCTCGGAGTAGAACTAAAAGCGGGAAAATAAACATAGCCTGGAAATGTGCGAATATCCGTATCAACCGCACCAGATGTTACACCACCAGAATGAAAGCCTGTATTGTAAGTGACGTAGGCCATCCCTTCATCCAGACTGAGCATCTCAAGCGCGCTGTCACTTGCCTTATACTTAAGGCTGACCATTGGCGTCCACGCGCTATTACTATACTCCAACTCGTCACCGGAGAATTTTCCTGGAATCGGGTCTAGTGGCAAATAAAATGTACGCTGGGTACCAGAAATGGTGGTGGTAAAAGGTGTATCAGAAAAGCGAGGGGCTCCATATTGCCAATCGAACATCGGTTTAAAGTGCAATGGAGCTCCACCCGGTCTCGTTAAAACAAGTACCCCTGGAGAAGCGGAAGCAGTTGCGTTGGTGTCATAAATTGCACTGAAAGGGATCACTTGCCCTTTTTCATAACGGCTCCAATGGGTTTCCGTAGTCCAACGCACGCCAACCGTAAGCTGTATCTGCGACGTCACATCGGAATCTACCTGGCCATACCAGGAATATGAATGGTTGTCGGTACTTAGCCGCTCGTGAACTGGCTCCAACAATGCAGACCCGTAATTGGGGAAGTTGTTTACACCAGCCGACAGTAGCAAGTCGTCATGTGGAGTCTTTTCCTTGAAGTATAGGAAACCAGTGGTCAGAAACAGCCGATCATGCAGGGTCTTGCCGGAGAGCTGGACTTCTTGGGAAAGCTGTACGGTTTCCGTGGGCGTGGGCTGAACTCGGACGATATAAGGGATCGCCATCGCATCCAGATCTTCATCTGCAATCTGCTGGGTCTCACGCCAGGCGCTGATGCTTTTCATCTGCAGATCAGAGAAAGGCCCGCGATTGCCGATATCCCAAGTGCCAGTGATTCCAACCGTGCTGGTATCCACCCAATAGCGGCCTCGCGGCAGCAGCCCGTTGCCAATCGCCAAATCGCTTGTAAATTCGCTCGGCGGCAGAGCCGCCGGACCGTTGGCATTACAGGCATCTACGATCCGTTGGAGCCCTCCCATATAGGCCATTTGAGCTGTACCGGACCATGTCATCGGATCTTGAACAAGAGCGCATTTTTATGGTCTTGGCGTTTCACGAATATGTGTGCGCTCACCAAGCACATCGATAGTGATTTGATCATTTGGGGTGAAGCGTAGTTGCGCAATACCGCTGATCCTGTTGTCCCCACCCCATTTGGTGTTGTCGACGACATTGGTGAAAAAGCCATTGCTGTTCATGCTGCTAACAAAGAGACGGCCCGCCAGAACATCGCTAATGATTGGCACATTGATGAGGCCACTCACATCGTGGCGGCCAGAACATCGCTAATGATTGGCACATTGATGAGGCCACTCACATCGTGGCGGCCATAATTTCCGATATTGGCGCTGACTCGCCCTTCCCAATTGTTGGTAGGCTTGTTCAGCGATACGGAAATTGCGCCGCCTGTGGCATTGCGCCCGAACAGCGTACCTTGCGGTCCACGCAGCACCTGCACGCTGGAAACATCGCTGATGTCGAGCATCGCACCAGCCGCACGACCGATATAGATACCGTCAATATAGGTAGAGACAGCGGAATCCAGCGTGACCTTGGTTTCGCGCTGACCGATGCCGCGAATGAAGGGCGATGAATCCTTCTTCACACCATTGCCACCGCCGCCGAGATTCAGGCCCGGCACGATGCCTTCAAGATCAGCAAAGTTGCGGACACCGAAGGTTTTTAGGTCTTCCGCCGACAAGGCCGTGATGGAGATCGGGATATCCTGCACCGCTTCCTCGCGGCGGCGGGCGGTGACGAGGACTTCCTCGATGCTGCCTTGAGCAGGGCCTGCGGCGGCCAGTTTCAGATTCATCGGCGTTTGAGCCGGCGTTTTGGCGATTAGCACCGCGCCCGTATCGGTCACCTGGTAGTCGAGACCACTGCCGCGCAGAAGCATTTCCAGGGCTTCGAGCGGCTGCTTTGCGCCGGTGACAGCGGGGGCTTTTTTGCCTTCGGCGATATTGGGGGAGAACAGGATTTGTCGCGAACTCTGGCGCGCATATTCGGACAGCGCGGAGGACAGGCTTTGTGACGGAATGTCGAATGTCACCGTGGCCACGGCAGCATCAGCATATTGGGTGGGCGCTGCGGCGAGGATAAGCGCAGTGCCCAGCATAAGCGCGGCGATGCGTGTGGGCTTAAGATTGAGAATATTCATTTAAATATATTTCCCCCAATAGTGGGGCAGCCGGACAAATGGCGCGGCTGCTCTCCCTAAAGGTTAGACGCAGGGGATTTTAAAACCCGAAGCGGGGATAGCTTAATTTATTTACGCAAGGCCAGGATTGTGTGTTCTGCGTCCTGTTTTTCCACATCGATGGGGAAATATTGGGTCAGGGCTTCAATGAAAACAGAGGGTTGGCTGGACTCAAAGGAGCCGCTGATGCGCAAGGACGCCAATTTGGAATCTGCTAAAATGGTTTTGCGGCTGGCGTAACGGTTCATTTCGGCCACCGCATCGGCGAGCGGGGTGTTTTCGAAAATGATCTGGCCATTGGTCCAGCTGGTGATCTGTTTCGGGTCTATATCCCGGATCAGGGGGCGCTGGTCGGTACGGGCTAAATATTGCTGACCCGGCTCCAGCACCGCTTTATAGGCCTGATTTGCCACGCGAACACGGCCTTTTATCAGAGTCACAGTTGTATTTTTGCGATCCAGATTAATATCGAACGCGGTACCAAGCGCGGTGATCGTTTCCTGACCTGCGGTCACGATGAAGGGGCGGGATTTATTATGCGCCACTTCGAACAGCGCCTGGCCCCGTTCCAATGTGATGGCGCGGGCGCCTTCGTTAAAATGCACGGTGGCACGGGTATTTGTGTTGAGTTTCAAGATTGAACCATCGTCCAGCGTGGCGACAAGGCGTTCGCCCGTGGCGGTGGAATAGGTTTTGCCCTGCCCTGCCCCGGGATTGTTCCACATCGGTTGAGCAAGCCAGAGCCCGCCCAGCAGAAGAACAAGGCTGGCGGCAATGGCTGCGGGGCGGCGCCAGTTTGGTTTTGCCAAGGGGGCAGTGCGGGCGCGCGTTTGTTGGCGAAGGGCCTGTAATTCTGGGCTTTCGGCCATAGCTTGTATGGCGGCACGGGTAAATTCCACACGTTCAAAGGCAGCCGCATGGGCAGGATCGGCGTCGCGCCAGAGTTCAAAAGTCTGGCGCAGTTTGGCATCGCCCGCTTGTTCACGCAGGCGTTCACTCCAGAGAGCTGCCTGTTCTTCAAGACTTTCGCTTGTGTGAAGGGTCATATTCACCGCTCTAGCACTTTCGCAAGATGGGCCAAGGCTTTAGCCATATGTTGTTCGACTGCGCGGGTGGAGATTTTCAGGAGAGCTGCGATATCGGCAATTTTTCTATGTTCGAAGGCGCGCAGGATGAAAACATCGCGCGTGCGTTCGGGGAGCTGTTTTAAGGCCTCTGCCACCTGCTTGACCTGTTCCTTCCCAATTAAGACGCGCTCGGGCGTGATTTCCGAAGCAGCTTGGTGAAGAATTTCGTCAAAAGAGTCATGCAGGCTGGCGGCGCGGGCGGCGTCGCGACGATGGCGATCACGCAGGACATTGGCGGCGGTCTGGAAAATATATTGCTCGGCATGGGCGATGGGTTCGCCGCTGGCGCGGGCCATAAGCCTTAGAAAAACTTCTTGAATAAGATCATCTACATCGGCCTGACGCGCGACCCGGCGGGCGAAAAAGCCACGCAAGGATGTTTGGTAGCGCAGGGCCAATTCCTGCCAGAGCAGCGCATCCTCACTGCCCGGCGGGAGCAAAGGTGGTTGCGCATTGGGTGATCGCTCAGACAGGATATCCACCCGGCAGGATTCCCGCTGAGACTAAGCCTAGTTTAGTGAATGCGTAAAGCCGGCAAGTTTTTGCCGCGCATATGATGCATATTTTGTCTCGCCCGGATATTAGCGCCGCTCTTTGCGCTTTTTTGCAAAGGTCCGATTGTTCTTGGATTTCTGTGGTCCAGTAACAGGCTCTTTAGGCGAACCTTGTGGCTTACCTTTGGACGCTGGGCGTTTGGGGTAAGGAGAATATTTCAATTTCTCCGGGGCATATTCCGGCGCACTGACCTGAGGGGGCGCATCTGGTGCAGGGAAAATGCGCACGCCACCTTTTTTACGGGCTGCGACGAGCGTGGTGAATTGTTCGGCGACGCGAGGATCAACTTCAAATCTGGTTTCCGTGTCATAGACACAGATTGAGCCGATATCCTGTTTGGTAATGTCGCCCTGCCGACAGATTTCCGGCAGCAGCCATTTTGGGTCGGCGTTGCGTTCGCGCCCGACAGTGATTTTGAACCAAACACCATTTGCCATGCCTGCACGTGAGGGCTTCTCCCGCTGCGGCTTTTCGCGGGCTGGCTTTTCATGGGGCGGCTTTTCACGGGGCGATTTTTCACGATCCTGTGATCCGCGCTTGTCTTGGCGCTGATTGCCCCGCGGTTCTGGAACGGGCTGAATATCTTCTGGCGCAGGTAATTGCGCGCGATAGAGTTTCACGAATGCCGATGCAATGGCGCGCGGTGGTAATGCGGCTAGTAAAGCATCGGC
>CAZOJG010000010.1:0-35061 GCA_964580115.1 uncultured Rhizobium sp. | reverse complement strand
TGGCCGATGCTTTACTAGCCGCATTACCACCGCGCGCCATTGCATCGGCCATGGTGAGGTCATCCTCGCTGCCCGGTTCGGTCAGCAACGGATTTTGCAGCAGCCTTTGGTGATCGAGCTTACGGATGTCATCGGCCGATGGGGGATCAGCCCAGACATAGGTGACTTTTGCCCGAGCCAGCATTTCCTCGGCGCGGCGGCGGCGGGACGGCGGCACAAGCAGAATACTGACGCCTTTGCGCCCAGCGCGGCCTGTGCGGCCGCTGCGATGCTGCATCACTTCCGCATCATTGGGCAGATCGGCATGGATCACCAAACCGAGATTGGGCAGGTCGATGCCGCGGGCCGCCACATCGGTGGCGACACATACACGGGCCCGACCATCGCGTAAGGCTTGCAGCGCATGGTTGCGTTCGCTCTGGCTCAATTCGCCTGAGAGCGATACCGCGGAAAAACCGCGTTCCAACAACATGGCTTCCAAATGGCGCACGGATTGGCGGGTATTGCAGAAAACCAAAGCGCCTGGTGGATCGATAAAGCGCAACAGATTTACCACGGCACTTTCGCCACGATTTTGGGCAATGCGGATAGCCCGATATTCGATGTCAGCGTGACCACGCGCTTCGCTGCGTGTTTCGATGCGGAAGGCGTCATTTTGATAATGTTGCGCCAGCGAGATAATCGCCTTGGGCAATGTTGCCGAGAATAGCAGTGTGCGGCGGGTTTCTGGTGTGGTTTCCAGAATGAATTGTAAATCCTCGCGGAAACCCAGATCGAGCATTTCATCTGCTTCATCCAGCACGACGGCTTTCAGCCCTGAAACTTTAAGCGCCCCGCGCTCCAGATGATCGCGCAAGCGCCCGGGCGTGCCCACGACAATATGTACGCCATCGGCCAGTTGACGCCGCTCGCGCCCCGGGTCCATGCCACCGACACAGGAGATCACGCGGGCGCCCGCATATTGATAGAGCCAGTTCAATTCGCGCTGCACCTGAAGCGCCAATTCGCGGGTGGGTGCCACGATCAGCCCCAGCGGCATATTGGGCGGCCCCATCGATTCAGCCCCATCCAGCAGAGTCTGCGCAATGGCCAACCCATAGGCCACGGTCTTACCGGAGCCAGTTTGGGCTGAAACCAGCAGATCGCGCTCCTCAGCCTCGGGATCCAGCACTGCGATCTGGACGGGGGTCGCGTCACTATATTCACGTTCACGCAGGGCGCGGGCGATGGCGACGGGTAGTGTTTTGAATGCCAAGAAACTGTCCTTCGGGAGACCGGCACCCTGGGGGGCACCATAAGCCCCACCCGATACTCCGAACCCGCCTCCAAAGCAAAAGGGGGAGCGGCAGATCCTGCCGCTCCCCGGATTGTGGCATTTCAGGGCTGATTATTCTCCGAAGTGATAGGTGAAGGTCAGGCCGAAGGTGCGGGGGTTGGCGTAGACCTGGCCGGTCGCTCCCAGAACATCCGCCAGCGGGATACCGCCCACCAGATAGTCATCCTTATTGGTGAGGTTCTTGCCCCAGAGCGCGGCCTCCATTTTTCCGTCATCGGAAATCCAGTTCAGCCGCGCATCGAGGAAGGCAACTGGTCGTGAAGTGGTTTTCCACTTGGCGTCGGCAGAAGGCGTGATGAGAGGATCGGCCTGCACGGGAGTACGGTCCGCGCCATTCCAACCGCACGCGGCATTCGGGGTCGCAGTAGTACAGGAGGAATGTGAGGGCAATCGTGATGGCGGCCTGTCTCCACCGTGATTGTAGTAATAGCCGCCATTGGTAAAGACCCAGCTTCCGCGATCAAACCCATGATAGATCGAGGAGGTGAAGCGGACGCCCACCGAAGGTGTGATCGAACCGCCGCCGGGCAGGCGGAAATTATATTCGGATGAGGCGAAGAACTGCCAACGCGGCACACGCGGCATGCGTTCATCGCTGCGGTCCACATAATAGATAGGCTGGGTTGCATTAACAGTGCCGTCCGAACTAAGCGGAATATTCTGCGAATCCCATTCCTTGATATCCGCATCGGTATAAGAGCCGCTCATGAAAATACGCCATAGGGGCGTAGGCATAACCGTCACTTCTGCCTCAATGCCCTGGATGATGGATTTCCCGACATTCTCGATATAGGGAACAGGGACACCGAAGCGGTTGCCCACGGCAGTCGTCTGCATATCGGTGTAATCCATATAGAAGGCTGCGATATTGGCTTGAATACGGCGATCCAGGCCGGTGAGTTTAATCCCAAGCTCATAGTTCTTCACTTTTTCCGGCCGGAAAATGACCGGATCGGCTGTGCCATAACCAGGCTCTGCATTTGATTGATAATTAGAGCAGGTCGGAGACGGTGGATTGGCTGCGAGGGAATTTAATGTGGGGCATGGAATGCCTGTCGTAGCAGTAACATTGTTCGTCAAAGGGCTCGTAAAAATAGGCCCAGAGTCCAGATCAATCCCGCCCGCAGTCACGCCACCTGAGTGAAAGCCCACGCTATAGGTTGCGTAGATCATGGCCTGATCGAGATGAAGCCTATCCAGAATTCGTTCGCTGGCTTTGTATTTTACACTCACCATGGGGGTCCATGCCGCATCAGTGGAGCTCAATTCATCACCAATATACAGGTTTGGAACCCATATATAATCGACTGGCGCTGGCCCACCGGCAGGGTTCGTGAAGAACCATTGCTTATTAGCGAAGGTCCAGTCCATGACCGGTTTCAGGCCTATCTGGTTGACCTGCGTCAATTGCAGGCCAGACAGATTATTTTCATCGAGGATATCGCCTTCAAATATGCTGTTTGAGTTGGCATAGGTTTTGGAATAACGACTCCAGCGCTTTTCTTGCGTCCAGCGCAGACCGCCGGTGATCTGGATTTGCGAGGTCACATCAAAATCCGCCTGGCCAAACCAGGCAATGGCATGGTTGTCGGTCTGCAGACGTTCCTTGGCGGATTCAGCAAGAAGATACAGATAAGTTCCCGGGGCCCCGAAAATATCACTGACAAAGGGGGGCGTAATCCCCGCCGAGAGTATGAGTTCGTTGTTGGGCGTGACTTCTTTGAAATAGTAGAATCCCGTATTCACGAAAAGCCGATCATTCAGGGTTTTTGCCGAGAAAGTCAGCTCATCAGACCATTGGGTTGTTTCATCGAAATCGGGTTGGATACGGATGAGATAGGTAGAGGGCACGGCATCCAGATCTTCATCGGCAATCTGCCTGGTCTTGCGCCAGGCGGCGATGTTCTTGACGCTGACATCGGACAGGAAGCCCAGTTTGCCCACATCCCAATTGGCCGTGACTGCGGCTGTGCTTGTATCCACCCAATAGCGGCCGGGCGGAATGATAGAGTCTGCATTATGCGATGCATCACTTGCGAACTGGCTCGGAGGCAATGCCTGAGAACGTTTGCATAGGCCTTCATAACGACGAAGGCCGTCCACCATATAGGATGGGTCTATAGATGTACCATCGATCAAGGCCAGATGGGTCGTCGAAAATCCACTATCGCGCACATAGGCGCAACGTTGCGGGCGCGGGGTTTCGCGGATGCGAGTGCGTTCGCCCAGAACATCGATGGTGATGCGATCGGTGGGAAGGAAGCGAAGCTGCGCGATGCCGGTGATGCGGTTGTCGCCGCCCCATTTGGTATTGTCGACGATATTGGTGAAATAGCCATTGCTGTTGGCACTGGAGATGGTGAGGCGGCCCATCAGCATGTCTTCAACAAAGGGCAGATTGATGGTGCCGGAAATATCGCGGCGGCCATAATTACCGATATTGGCGCTTATATTGGCTTCCCAGGTGTTGTTGGGTTTCTTGAGGGTGACTGACAGCGCGCCGCCCGTGGCATTGCGCCCGAACAGGGTTCCCTGCGGGCCGCGCAGAACCTGGATATTATCGACATCCACAACATCGAGCATGGCGCCCGCGGCGCGGCCGATATAGACGCCGTCGATATATGTACCCACAGCGGGATCGAGGGTGACTTTGGTTTCGCGCTGGCCGACGCCCCGGATGAAGGGCGAGCTGTCGCGCTTCACGCCATTGCCGCCGCCGCCGAGATTGAGGCCAGGGACGATGCCCTCGAGATCAGAAAAGTTACGTACGCCGAATTGTTTCAGGTCTTCGGCGTTCAAGGCCGTGATGGAGATGGGAATGTTCTCGATCGCTTCCTCGCGTTTGCGGGCGGTGACGAGGACTTCTTCGATGCGGCCGGGCGGCGTGGCCTGGGCAAGTTGGAGAGGTTGAATGTTCAGCGAGGATTGATCATTGCGAATGATCGCCAGCGAGCCGGAATGATTGCGGGCGGTGAAGCCGGTGCCGGAGAGGATTTTTGTCAGGGCGTCGTTGGAGGATAGGTCCCCCCTTACACCTTTGGTCTGGGCACCCTTTACCGCTTCGGCAGAGACGGCGAGTTGGGCACCGCTTTGACGCGCATAGAGGTCGAGCGCGGTTTTCAGATCGCCCGCAGGTATATCGAAGCTGGCGGCGAAGGCTGTACCGCACAGAGCAAAGCTGCAGACGGTCGTTGTCAGGATGGCTTTAAACCGTGTCACAATAAATTCCCCCTCTTCCGCCGGGATAACCCGGCGTTTGTTAAATCAGCGTGTTAAAATGATCTGATCGCCCTGTTGATTGAGGCGAAGTTTGAAAATATCTTTCGCCACATTGGCAAAGGCTTCCAGATTGGTTGTCTGGAATGTTCCGGCGATGGTCAGCTTGGCGATTTTCGGATCGGTGATGACCAGTTTCCGAATATTGTAGCGATTGAATTCAGCAGCGGCTTCGGCCAGCGTGGCGTTATCCAGAAACAGTTTTCCATATTGCCAATCCAGCGCGGCGAAGATGGCGGGTAGTGGTTTTTTACGGATGGATTGCTGATCTTGTGTCGCGGTGAGTACATCGCCCGGTTTGAGCAGGGATTGGGGCTGGTGGTCTTTGGCGGCGACTTCGACCAGACCTTCGACCACGGCGACATGGAGCTTCTGCTCATCCTGCCTGACGACAAATTTTGTACCCAGATCGGTGACGCGGCGGCCATTGGCCATGACGGTGAAGGGGCGCATGGCATTATGCGTGATCTGAAAATAGGCTTCGCCCTTGTCCAGCCAGACTTTGCGCTCGGCATTTTTTTTGGAGACGCGGAGCACTGTATCCGTGTTCATTTCAATGCGGGTGCCATCGGCGAAGGTGATGGCTTTGCGGCCGCCGATTTCTGTCGCGTAATAATCCTGCGTGGCAGGTGTGTATTGCTGATAGAAAACACCTGCGATGAGACCAATAAGAGCGAGGCCTGCGGCGAGGTTTTTCAACATGTTACGGGATGCGGGCTTTTGCGCGCGCATGGGTGCGGGCAGGGCTTGTGGCGGACGCAGGGCGGTGAGCCGCTCGGCGCGCTGCCAGGCGGATTCCACACGCAAATAGGCCACCATATTATGGGGGGCCGTCAGCCATGTTTCGAGATCGGCCTGATCTGCGGCGGACCAATCGGCGCGCTGGCGGCGTTCCAGCCATTGGGCAGCGGTGTGGCGGATGGTTTGGGCGTTCATGCTTTTTCTCCGCCATAGAGATGATCGGCCAGGGCATTCATGCCATCGGTGATATGGGCGGAGACGGTGGCTTCCGTGATGTTCATGCGCGCGGCGATTTCGCTTCGGGTGAGGCCTTCTATGCGGCTGAGCTGCACCACTTCGCGGCAGCGGGGCGGCAGTTTTTCCAAGGCCGTTTCCAGGCGGTGTAATTCCTGACGGGCCATGATGGTACGATCGGCGGACGGCTCATCGAGCGCGATGCCAAGCTCGTCCGGGTCTGCCATGGATTGAATGGAGACGATCTGATCGCGTTTGGCGTGGTTGATCAGCAGATTACGGGCCACGGTGAAGAGATAGGGTTTCACCGGATGCGGGATTTCCTTTTGGGCAGCCTGATAGATGCGGACATAGACCTCCTGACAGAGGTCTTCGGCATCGCCTTGGCTACGGCGTGACAGGCGCAGGAAATGCATCAACGCGGCCTCCAGAGGGAGCACCTCGCGGACGAACCAGGCATTAACATCCGAGGCACTCACGGCGGGGCCGGGAATGCTGGTGGCGGAAGTCTCACGCGGTGTGTCCGTTATCTCACCCTCCTTCGCTGAAAGGCTGTGAGGATTTGAGTTTGTCCCTGCCTGTTACAACAAGCGAGCCGGGCTGGATTGGGAGACTGAACGAGATTTATTTTAGGGCGCAAAGCAAAAAAAGGGGCGGTTTGAACCGCCCCTTTTGTATTTGCTTTAGACTTAATATGGAGGGTCGCCCCTTCCTGCCCCTACAAAAGCTAGGGTTAGAGACTAAATATTGGGCTTATTCTCCAAAATGATAGGTAAAGTTCAGGCCGAAAGTGCGGGGGTTGGCATAAATTTGGCCAACCGCGCCGGTGACATCTGCCAGGGAGATCCCACCCACCAGATAATCATCCTTATTGGTGAGATTACGCCCCCAAAGTGAAGCTTCCATTTTTCCGTCGCTTGAAACCCAGGCAAGACGGGCATCGACAAAGGCTGTTGGGCGAGAGGTCGCTTTCCATTTGTCTTCGGCTGCAGGTTCTATCCTTGGATCGGCCTGTGGCGAACTGTTGCCACCACTCCAGCCGCATGAGGTGGCAGGAACAGGCTGGGTACATGCGGGGCTATTGGGAGCACTTGAAGGAGGAATATCTCCATCATGGTTGTAGTAGTGACCGCCATACGTATAGACCCAACTACCACGATCAAAGCCGTGATAGATCGAGGAGGTGAACCGCACACCGACGGAGGGTGTAAGCGTACCGCCACCGGGAAGCCGGAAGCTGTAATCGGTCGAGGCAAAGAATTGCCAGCGGGGGACCCGCGGGAGACGTTCTTCGCTGCGATCAATCGTGTAGCGCAGCCCCAAATCGGCACCATCCAGCAAACCTAAAGGAATTTGGTTAGAGTCCCATTCCTTGATGTCTGCATCCGTATAGCTGCCGTTGAAGATAACACGCCAGTCGGATGTCGGCATGGCCACCATCTCGAGTTCAATACCTTTGATGATTGATTTACCGACATTCTCAATGAATGGAATTGGAATACCCATGCGAGATGCAGTGGCAGTCACCTGCATATTTGAGTAGTTCATATAAAACGCAGCGAAATTTGCCTGAAGCCGGCGATCGAACGCGGCCAGTTTGAAGCCTAATTCGTAATTGACCACTTTTTCAGGTTCAAAGATTTGCGGATCGGCCGTACCAGCACCCGGTTCTGCCAACTTATCAATAAAGCAGCTTGTTCTATTATTAGGGCAAGGTATGCCTGTATTTGCAGGCACATTCAAATGGGGCCAGTTGTTTTGATCAAAATCAAGAGCGCCGGCCGTAACGCCGCCAGCATGAAAGCCATGGCTATATGTGCCATAGACCATCAACTGGTCTAATGACAGCCGATGTAACATACGATCATCGGCTTTATATTTAAGACTTGCCATCGGCGTCCATGAGACATCTGTGGTGTCTAATTCGTCACCTTGCATCATGTCGCGCACAAAAGTCGGAGAGTCTAAGACAATGTCACCATTTGGCCGTGTGGCAAGACTGTATACAGTTGTACCATAGACCCAATCCAATATGGGATTAGTATCAGGCGAATTTAGAACGCCTAAGATAATACCTGGTATATTGATACCTAAGACATAACCCGGATAGACGCTGCGTGGATCGACATAGCTTTTGGAATAGCGGCTCCAACGGTTTTCTTCGGTCCAGCGTGCGCCTGCTGTGAGCTGGAATTCTGGCGTGATGTCATAGTCCACTTGGCCATACCAAGCTTTGGCTTTGTTATTGGTCTCAAGCTTTTCACGCGCGGATTCTGTCATGAAAACCGTGTAAGCGCCTGGCTCCAGGCCGGATTCAGGGCCCAATTCTGTACCACCATACATGGGGCTTACGCCTGCAGACAGATGCAGGAAATTTTCAGGGGTCTTTTCCTTGAAGAAATATATGCCCGTGCTGAAAAACAGACGATCATTCAAGGCGCGCCCGGAGAATTGCAGCTCTTGTGAAAGCTGCGTGGTGCGATCGAAAGATGGCTGGATACGCAAGAGACCTGGCGCAGGAATTCCGTCAAGATCTTCGTCAGCGATCTGCATGGTTTTACGCCAGGCGGTTATGCTTTTGATGGTTAGTTCAGAAACAGGGCCGACATCGCCCACATCCCAGTTGCTGGTCAGTCCCAGCGTGCTTGTATCCACCCAGTAACGACCCTTGGGTTGCAAGCGATCACCGATGGCAAGATCACTGGCAAACATGCTTGGCGGAAGTGCCTGAGAGTCACGACAATGATCTTCAAATGTTTTGAAGTAATGCGTAGATGTAATTTGTCCAGCGCCAACAACGTTTGATTGAAATGTGATGAACCCAGGGTCCCGCACAAACATACATTTTTGAGGGCGCGGTGTTTCACGGATGCGGGTGCGTTCGCCCAACAGATCGAAAGTCAGGTTATCCGTTGGTGCAAAACGCAACTGCGCAATACCGCTAACGCGATTGTCGCCGCCCCATTTGGTGTTATCAACGATATTGGTGAAATAGCCATTGCTGTTGGTACTGGACACCATCAACCGGCCCATCAACACATCTTCCATGAAGGGCACATTGATGATGCCCATCAGATCACGGCGGCCATAATTGCCGATATTGGCGCTGACCTGCGCTTCCCAATTATTATTGGGTTTTTTGAGCTGCACCGACAGTGCGCCGCCCGTGGCATTGCGGCCGAACAGGGTGCCTTGCGGACCGCGCAGAACCTGTACATTTTGCACGTCCACGATATCGAGCATGGCGCCCGCGGCGCGGCCGATATAGATGCCGTCAATATAGGTGGCGACCGCAGGATCGAGTGTCACTTTGGTTTCGCGCTGGCCAATGCCGCGAATGAAGGGATTGCTATCCTTCTTCACGCCATTGCCACCGCCGCCCATACTGAGGCCAGGGACCACGCCTTCCAGATCGGCGAAGTTACGAATTCCGAAAGTTTTGAGGTCTTCTGAGCTGAGAGCTGTGATCGAAATCGGGATATTTTCAACTGCTTCTTCGCGGCGGCGCGCTGTGACAAGAACTTCTTCAATGCGGCCTGATGGTGCAGCTTGCGCAAGCTGGAGAGACTGGATTTCCAGCGAAGATTGTTTTCCACGGACAATCGCCATGGACCCTTCGCCATAGCGATGCACGGTGAAGCCTGTGCCGGAGAGGATTCGGGTGAGAGCTGCATCTGATGGCAAGTCACCTTTTACGCCCTGAGTGCGCGCGCCCTTTACTGCATCATAGGATATAACGAGCTGTGCACCGGATTGGTGAATATAAAGATCGAGAGCGGTTTTGAGATCGCC
This sequence comes from uncultured Rhizobium sp., assembly GCA_964580115.1. GTDB lineage: Bacteria > Pseudomonadota > Alphaproteobacteria > Micropepsales > Micropepsaceae > Rhizomicrobium. Next base: position 25,682 of record CAZOJG010000010.1, on the reverse strand, counting down.
GGCCGGAATGTTGAAACTATCGGCACTGGCGCCGCTTGAAATCGCGACAGCCATGGCGCAGGTGCTCATGGCGAGTATGGATTTTAAATTCATATAGTTCATATTCCCCCTCTTCGCGCGCAGATATTCCGCGTGCTTAAAAATCAACGTGTTAAAATAATTTGGTCGTTTTGGTTTTCAGTTTTATGTATTTCGATTTTCAGACCAAATACGTCCCGCACCGCATGGGTGAAAGTCTCCAGATTTCGGGACTGGAAGGAGCCAGCAATGGTCAGATCGGCAATTTTTGGATCGCTGATAACGAGTTTACTGGCGTTGTAGCGATTGAATTCCGCAATGGCTTGGGCCAGCGTGGTGTTATCGAATGTCAGCTTCCCATACTGCCAAGACAGCGATGCGATGAGCGATTTTAACGGCTTATGTGAGACGGCCTGAGTTTTATCTGTGGCTTTGAATACATCGCCAGGTTTAAGCAGGGATTGAGACTGACTATCCTTTGCGGCGACTTCGACGAGCCCTTCCACCACCGCGACGCTGAGATGATCTATATCCTGGCGCACAATAAATTTGGTGCCCAGATCGGTGACACGTCGGCCATTGGCCATGACAATGAATGGCCGTGAGGCATCATGCACTACATCGAAATAGGCTTCGCCTTTTTCGAGCCAGGCTTTGCGTTCAGCGGGATCTTTGGAGACACGAAGTACAGTGTCTGTATTGAGTTCGACACGGGTACCATCTGTGAAGGTAACGATTTTATGGCCACCTAATGCAGTGACGTAAACATCTTCACCTGGTGGTTTGGATTGCTGATAGGCGACACCCGCCAGCAGGGCGATGATGGCCATACTTGCAGCGGCTTTGCGCAGGTTGGGCCATATTGTCGATGTTTTGCGCGGAGCCGGACGCAGGGCGGCCAGACGGTCAGCTACGCGCCAGGCTTCTTCAAGACGCAGGTAAGCAATATGATGAGCGATTGAAGTAGCGAGCCATAGGTCGAGAGCGTTTTGGTCTTCAGTGCTCCAGGGCATATAGAGGCGGCGTTCCAACCAGGAAGCCGCTTCCATTTCGATCTGATCGGCGGTGCCTAGGATCATAATTTCCTCCGGCTATCGAGTTGTTCGCCGTAAAGCGTTCCTGCCAGGATACGCATCCCATGGATGAGATGTTGGCGGACGGTGTCTTCGGCGATGTTCATGCGGGTAGCGATTTCGCGGCGGGACATGCCCTCTACCTTGCTCATCACCACAGCCTCGCGGCAGCGGGGCGGCAGACGGTCGAGCGCGATTTGTAGGCGGCGTAAAGAATCCCGCGCTATCACCACCCGGTCGGCGGCGACTTCGCCAGATGGAATATCCTGCAATTCGAGATCTGTGACGGCTTCGATGGGCACTACGCGTTCGCGGCGGATGCGATCTATCAGCAGATTGCGCGCTATCGTGATGATGAAGGCCTTGGGCGTATCCGGCAGCTGATGCAGGGCAGATTCATAGGCGCGGATGTAAACATCCTGGCGCAGATCTCCCAGATCGTTTGTATTGGCCCAGTTACGGCGCAGGTACTGCATCAGAATTGCCTCTAGCGGAAGCACTTCGCGGCAGAACCAGGCGTCTATATCAGGCGTGTTCATAGGCCGGCACTCGGGGCCGGGGCCTTTTTCACGATCTGAACCAGACGTATCTCCCATGTCCCCGCCAGCTGCCTGCCTTTAGAGGGTTCTTATGCGAAGGCTTACATCTGATGAGACGAAGACCGGAGGGAAAGGGGGTATAAGAAAATCAAGCCATCATCCCCATGCCCAATTGAACCTCACTTTGCCCAAGGGTGGGGGGGGCTGCCTCCATCTATGGGCAAGGATGCTGGGGCGGAAATAGGAGTTTAGCTGGGTTTTTAAGGTGTTCGATAGCTCAAGCAGAAAATGCCAAAAGGGCGGCCCAATGCGGACCGCCCTTTGTGATGTGACAGCGGAGAAGATTATTCGCCGAAGTGATAGGTGAAGCTGAGACCGAAGGTTCTTGGATTGGCGAAAACCATGCCAACACCACCGGTAACATCGGCAAGCGGAATACCGCCCACGAGATAGTCTTCCTTGTTGGTGAGGTTTTTGCCCCACAAGGCCGCTTCCATTTTGCCGTCATCGGAAACCCAGGACAGACGGGCATCGATGAAGGCGGTCGGGCGCGAGGTGGTGGCCCATTTGGCGTTGGCGGAAGGCGTGACATCCGGATCAAATCCCAATGCATCGGGATCGATGGGTGTGGCCGAGGCATTCTCCCGATCCTGCCACCAATCCGTATGGCTGCCATAAGGCGGGAGATCGCCACCATGATTGTAGTACAAGCCGCCGTAAGAATAGGTCCAGCTTCCGCGATCGAAGCCGTGATAGATCGAGGAGGTGAAGCGGACACCGACCGATGGTGTGATCATTCCACCGCCCGGGAGACGGATACTGTAATCCGTCGAAGCAAAAAACTGCCAGCGAGGGACGCGCGGCATCCGTTCTTCGCTGCGGTCGATACTGTAGCGGACGCCTGTATCCTGCCCGGTGAAGGGATTCAATGAGACCTGGAGAGAGGTCCATTCCTTGATATCCGCATCCGTATAGCTGCCGTTCAGCAGGATGCGCCACTCAGGCGTCGGCAGGGCCGTCAATTCCCATTCAATGCCTTTGATAACAGAACTGCCAACATTCTCGATGAAGGGGATAGGAATGCCAAGGCGCGAAGCCGTGGCTGTCACCTGCATGTCGGTGTAGTCCATGTAGAAGGCTGAGAAATTTGCCTGCAACCGGCGATCCAGCGCCGCCAGCTTGAAGCCCGCTTCGTAATTGGTAACTTTTTCGGGCCTGAAGATTTGCGGGTCCGCCGTGCCGCCACCTGGGCCAGCCAAGGTGTCCATCCGGCAACCAGTCGCGTTACCGGGACATGGGATACCAGATTGAGCGGGGAAATTGTTTACGATGGCATTCATGGTGTCGTAATCCACCGCACCCGCTGTCACGCCGCCGGCATGGAAACCCTGGCTATAGGTGAGATAGAACATCGCCTGGTCCAGGGAGAACCGGTCCAGCATCCGTTCGCTGAATTTGTATTTGAGGTTGAACATCGGCGTCCAGGCCACATCCGTGGTGCTCAAGTCATCGCCTGGAAACAGGCCGGGGACAAATGTGCCGGTCGGAGACAGCATGACGTTACCATCCGGTATGGTACCATTAGGTCTCAGTTCCAGCGTATAGACATTGGAGCCGTAGACCCAGTCCAGAATAGGCGTGATGCCCGGCACGGTGTACATGGCCGTCCCCAGACCATTGGAGTTCAGCGCTTGTACGATGCCATCGAACATACTGTATGGATCGGCATAGCCTTTGGAGTAGCGGCTCCAGCGCGTTTCCTGCGTCCAGCGGATGCCTGCTGAGACTTCGATCTCCGGTGTCAGATCAAAGTCGGCTTGCCCGTACCAGGCATAAGCCTTGTTTCTGGTTTCCAGCACCTCTCTGGAACCTTCGGTGAAAAGCGTGGCGTAATAGCCGTCCGGAAGGCCCATCACATCGCCGGGATATTCCGGGCTGACGCCCGCCGAGAGATGGAGAACGTTTTGCGGGGTTCTTTCCTTAAAGAAGTAGAGGCCGGTACTCAGGAAGAGACGGTCGTTAAAGGTCCGCCCCGAGAATTGCAGTTCTTCGGAAAGCTGCGTCGTCCGGTCGAAAGTCGGCTGAATGCGCATCAAGGTAGGTGCTCCAATACCGTCCAGATCTTCGTCGGCGATCTGCAAGGCCTTGCGCCAGGCGCTGATGCTTTTGGCGGTAAGACCGGAAATTGGCCCGACATCGCCAATATCCCAGGTGGCTGTCGCGCCGATTGTGCTGGTATCGACCCAGTAACGGCCCTTGGGTTGCAACCGGTCGCCAATCGCAAGATCACTGGAGAATTGGCTTGGCGGCAGGGCGTTGGATTCGCGGCAATAATCCTCGAAGGTCTTGTAATAAATGCCAGGCATAACCTCGCCAAAACCCGTGATCTGCGACTGGATCGTTTTGAAACCCGGATTGCGAATGAAGGCACATTTCTGGGGGCGCGGTGTTTCGCGGATGCGGGTGCGCTCGCCCAGCAGGTCGATGGTTATGTTATCGGTGGGCAGGAAGCGCAATTGCGCGATGCCGCTGACGCGGTTGTCGCCGCCCCATTTGGTATTGTCGACGATATTGGTGAAATAGCCATTGCTATTGGTGCTGGAGATGAACAAGCGGCCCATCAGCATATCTTCGACAAAGGGCAGATTGATCATGCCGGAAATATCGCGGCGACCATAATTGCCGATATTGGCAGAGACGCTCGCTTCCCAATTATTATTGGGCTTGTTGAGTGTGACGGAGATGGCGCCGCCGGTGGCGTTACGGCCGAACAAAGTGCCTTGCGGCCCGCGCAAGACCTGAATACCGGCGACATCTGTGACATCGAGCATGCCCCCGGAGGCGCGGCCGATATAGATGCCATCAATATAGGTGCCGACCGCGGGATCGAGGGTGACTTTGGTTTCGCGCTGACCGACGCCGCGGATGAAGGGCGAAGAGTCTTTCTTCACGCCATTGCCGCCGCCGCCGAGATTGAGGCCGGGGACGACGCCTTCGAGATCGGCGAAGTTACGGACACCGAATTGTTTGAGATCTTCAGAATTCAGCGCGGTGATGGAGATGGGAATATTCTCGACCGATTCTTCACGTTTACGCGCGGTCACGAGGACTTCCTCGATGCGGCCTGTGGCGGGACTGGCCTGTGCCAATTGCAGAGGATTGATATTCAACGAGTGCTGGTCACGAATGATGGAAACAGCGCCTTGCTCCCGGCGGATGGTGAAGCCCGTGCCGGAGAGCAAACGGGTGAGAGCCTGATCAGGGGAAAGGTCACCCCGAACGCCTTTGGTGCGCACGCCCGCAACATCATCATCAAGATAGATCAGCGGCAAACCGGTGCTGGATGCATAGGATTTCAAGGCGGATTTCAGATCGCCGCCTGCGATATTGAATTCAGCGGCATGGGCGTAACCTGCGAAACTTACGGCGCAGGCGCTGCTGAGAAGAATAGCTATATATTTATTGAACTTCATTATACCCCCCTGTTTCGGCTAATGCGCCGATTGAGCTTTTAAATTCAGCGTGAAATTAAAATTCTATTGTCCTGGTATTCGACATGCAGACCCATGAGATTGCGGGCTGTATGGGCGAAGAGTTCGGTATTCATGACCGGGAAAGTGCCGCCGATTTTACGTTTTGCGACAACGGGATCTGTGATCACCAGTTTCTTCTGATTGTAGCGGTTGAATTGTGCTGCTGCTTCTTCCAGCGTCGTGCGGTCGAAGATCAGCATGCCTTTTTGCCAGGCCAGCTTTGTTTGCAATTCCGGCACGGAATGCTGGGTGACCACGACAAGATCGTTTTCCGCCACAATGAGATTACCGGGCTGCATATCGATGACCCGATTGCGCATGCGGCCATCCAATGCATCAAAAGCCGCCCTGCCCTCCACCAGCGCCACCTCGATGCGGCTGCCGACATTCTGGACCAGAAATTCTGTGCCCAGATCAGTGACCCGGTGATGGCCGGTATTGACGATGAAGGGGTGTTTATCGTTATGCACGATACGGAAATAGGCTTCGCCCTTCTCCAGCCATGCAGTGCGGTGATCGGCACCGACACGAATGGCTGTGTCTGTATTCATTTCGATGGTGGAGCCATCTCGCAATGTGATGATCTGCTGAGCGCCCACTAAAGTGGTGTAAAGCTGGCCTTTTTCCGCGAAGAATTGCGGGGCGTATAGGACACTGATCGTTGCGAAAATGGCCAAAGCAGCGGCGACTTTGACCCAATTGCCCAGAGCTGCGCGGCGCGAAGGGGCCTTCATGGGGCGGCGCAAAGCCACCAGACGATCAGCCTTTTGCCAGGCATCACGCACGCGCAAATATGCGATTTTGTGGCTGGTCGATTGCGCCAGCCATTGATCCAGTGCCTGTTGGTCTTGCGCGGCCCATGTTTCACGGTCCTGCAATTCCACGAAACCTATGGCTTTACGGGTAATCTCGTCCGGGGGCGCGAGGTTGCTCATGATTTTGAGACCGGGTTTGGCGTGTCGGCCAGGTCCTGACCGCCATGAAAAATTTCGCTGAGGACATGCATCCCCATGGACAGATGTTCGGCCACGGTGGCTTCGGTGATCCCCATGCGGGCGGCGATTTCTTTGCGGGGCAGGTCTTCCAATTTGCGCAGCATCACGGCTTCGCGCGCGCGAGGAGGGAGGAGATCAAGGGCGTTTTGCAGGCGGCGAAGTTCCTGGCGGGCGATGACGCCGCGATCGGGGCCGGGTTCATCGGCCGCGATATCGAGCATTTCCAGATCGGCCATGGCTTCGATGGAGATGATCTGATCACGGCGCAGGCGATCTATGGTCAGGTTGCGCGCGATGGTCATGAGATAGGGCTTGACCGGATGGGGCGGCTTTTCTTTTGCCGCCTCATAGATGCGGATATAGGTTTCCTGACGGATATCCGCTGCATCGCTTTCGCTGCGTATTGTGCGACGGAGATAGGCCATTAGGGTTCCTTCGAGGGGCAAAACCTCACGCGTGAACCAAGCGTCCAGAGAAAAGGCCGTCATTGGCTGGCCGACAAAGCGTAAGTCGGTGCCATCACGTCCTGAACCCGCGTTTCCAACCATCCCCGCCAAGCCTTTGTTCGGGGTTAGAGCTTAGTCCTTATTAAGAAGAACGGTTGGGCTGTGGCGGATGTAGGGGTCGTTTCAGGATAAATTTCGCCGTGGCGATGATAAAAATATATTGCAGCGCGAAAAAGAAAAAGGGCGGCCTTTTGAGGGGCCGCCCTTGGTCAGTTTGGATTTTGTGATGTTTACTGGCCGAAATGATAGGTGAAGTTCAGGCCAAAGGTTCTGGGATTGGCATAAATCATACCCACGCCGCCCGTGACATCTGCAAGGGGGATACCGCCGACCAGATAGTCGGTCTTGTTGGTGATGTTTTTACCCCAGAGAGCTGCTTCCATTTTGCCATCATCAGAGATCCATGTCAGGCGGGCATCCAAGAAGGCCGTCGGACGTGAAGTGGTCGTGTATTTGGTCTCTGGATCGGGCGTGATCATAGGATCAGCCGGGTTTTCAGTGCCGCCGCCATACCAGTCACATTGAATATTGGGAGTGGCTGGCGGTCTGCAGTGGTAATCGTCAGGTGCATAAGACGGCGGTAAGTGGCCATCGTGATTATAATATTGACCGCCATAGGTATAGATCCAGCTGCCGCGATCGAAGCCGTGATAGATGGATGAGGTGAACCTGACCGCGACGGACGGTGTAATGGCCCCACCACCCGGCAGACGGAAGCTGTAATCGGTGGAGGCAAAGAACTGCCAGCGGGGGACGCGGGGCATTCTCTCATCTTTACGGTCGATGTTGTAAACAATACCAGAGGCTTGACCAGTGAAGGGATTCAAATGGACCACTTCAGAGTCCCATTTCGTGATTTTGGCATCCGTAAAGCTACCATTGAACAGGATGCGCCATTCAGGGGTGGGAAGCGCCACAAATTCCCATTCAACGCCTTTGATGACGGAGGCGCCGACATTTTCGATGAAGGGAATGGGGATACCAAGGCGTGTGGCCGTGGCAGAGACCTGCATGTCGGTATAGTCCATGTAGAAGGCGGATAGATTCGCCTGTAATCTGCGATCCAGAGCTGCGAGTTTGAAGCCGATTTCGTAATTGGTCACTTTTTCAGGCCTGAAGATTTGCGGATCGGCCGTGCCGCCGCCCTCTTCTGCAAGTGTATCTAACTGACAAATGTCCCTCCCTTGAGGACAGGGGACACCAGTCCAGGGTGGATAGTTCACGATGACGGCATTAATTTGATCGTGATCAATTGCGCCCGCAGTCACGCCGCCAGCATGAAAGCCCTGGCTATAGGTGGCGTAGAACATGGCTTGATCGAGCGAAAATTGATCAAGCATTTTATCGTCTAATTTGTATTTCAGGTTGAACATGGGCGTCCAAGCCACATCGGTGGTGGATAGAGAGTCGCCCGGGAAAAGACCCGGCACGAATGTGGCGGAGCCTTCAATAATTCTGTCGCCATTAGGATATTCAACCAGATTGAAGGTGCTGGAGCCGTATACCCAGTCAAGAATGGGTGCAACGCCAGGGGTCGTGTACATGGCGACGCCAATAGAATTTGTATTGAAGGCGATCATGATGTCTTTGAACATGCTGCTGGGAATTGAGTAGCCCTTAGAGTAGTGGCTCCAGCGCTCTTCCTGCGTCCAGCGTATACCGGCAGAAAGCTCAATTTGTTTGGTGATTTCGAAATCCGCCTGACCATACCATGCATAGGCAGTGTTTTTAGTTGACAGGATTTCTTTGGCACTTTCTGTGAAAATGGTCCCGTATATGCCTGCGGGCATACCAACTTCTGGACCATGATATTCAGGACTGATGCCGGCGGAGAGATGAAGCATATTTTGCGGCGTTCTCTCTTTAAAGAAGTATAAGCCGGTGCTCAGGAAAAGGCGGTCATTGAATGTCCGGCCTGAGAATTGCAACTCTTGTGAAAGCTGCGTCGTTCTGTCGAATTGCGGCTGAATGCGCATGAGCGTGGGCGCCCCGACGGCATCCAAATCTTCGTCGGCAATCTGCAATGTTTTACGCCAGGCGCTGATGCTCTTCGCATTGAGGCCCGTGATGGGCCCGACATCGCCAATATCCCAATTGGCTGTCACGCCAAGCGTGCTTGTATCCACCCAATAGCGCCCCTTTGGCTGAAGCCGATCGCCAACGGCCAGATCACTGGCAAATTGGCTGCTGGGAAGCGCATTGGATTCGTTGCAGAAATCCTCGAATGTATTGTGATAATAGGGTGGATACTGATCGCCATTGCCTGTAACAGCCGATTGTTCCGTTTTAAACCCTGATTCACGCACGAAGGTACATTTCTGGGGACGCGGGGTTTCGCGGATCCGTGTGCGTTCGCCAAGAAGATCAAAGGTGATCCTATCGGTCGGCATGAAGCGCAATTGCGCGATGCCGGTGACACGATTGTCGCCGCCCCATTTGGTATTGTCGACGACATTGGTGAAATAGCCATTGCTATTGGTGCTGGCGAGGAAGAGACGTCCCATCAGCATATCTTCGATGAAGGGCACATTGATCACGCCGGAAATATCGCGGCGGCCATAATTGCCGATATTTGCACTGATATTGGCTTCCCATTCATTCGTAGGCTTTTTCAGCGTGACGGAGAGCGCGCCGCCAGTTGCGTTTCGGCCATATAATGTGCCTTGCGGACCGCGCAGAACCTGAATGTTTTGCACATCGGTGACGTCGAGCATGGCGCCCGCGGCGCGGCCGATATAGATGCCGTCAATATAGGTACCAACCGCGGCATCCAATGTCACTTTGGTTTCACGTTGGCCGACGCCGCGGATGAAGGGGCTGGAGTCTTTTTTCACGCCATTGCCGCCGCCGCCTAGGTTGAGGCCGGGGACAACACCTTCGAGATCGGCGAAGTTACGCACGCCATATTGCTTCAGATCTTCTGAGCTGAGCGCGGTGATCGAGATTGGAATATTCTCGACCGCTTCTTCGCGTTTGCGGGCGGTGACGAGGACTTCCTCGATACGGCCGGAAGGAACAGCAGCCTGCGCCAGTTGCAGCGGATTAATGGAGAGTTTTTCAAGCGATGTAGATTGTTTCTGCGGCGCCAGAATGATGGTGCGACCGTCATCTGATGCGATTTTCAGATTGGTGCCGCGCAATAATTGGCGCAGGCCTTCGCGGGTTTCAAATTCACCTTTGATCTTATTCACACGCAGGCTGCGGATATCGGCTTCCCGCACCATGATTTGCAGGCCAGCCTGTTGGGCAAATTCCTGTACGGCCTGGCCGGCTGGGCCAGCGGCGACGTCAAAAGAACCGGATTGGGCCATGGCTGTGGTGAGCGCTGCACAATAGAGCGCGGTGCTGGCTAATATAAATGTGCGAAAGCTGGACATATTTCCCCCGTTGATCGGCACCACCTTTATGAGGTGGCTACAGACAGACGATGGATGGGTCGAACATTTCCTCCAGCTTTCAGATAAAATATTTATCAGAGCATTATGGGATTGCGGTTGCGCGATAAGAGAAGACCTTTTTCACTTTTAAACATATAGGCCCCCATAGTTGCAGCGGCAGCTTTGGCAAAGCTTTCGGGATCTGTTGCGCGGAAGACGCCGACCACGCGTTCCTGACCCAGTAAGTCATCATGCACGATGATCTGTTGCAGGTTGAAGCGATTAAATTCGCTGGCAGCTTCGGCCAGCGTCTGGCCATCCAGCGCAATAATACCCTGTCGCCATGCCATAAGACGTTTCATTGTGGAGGGCGAATATTGTGTGGGCGTTATGGTTTGCGACGTGTTGGACAGGAAGGCACCCATATCTGCGGAGAGGCGAATAGGGGCGCCGTTATTTGCCCGCGCTTCCACAATGCCTTCTGTAACAATGACCTGCGAACCGCGCTCATGTTTGCGGACGGAAAAGGCGGTGCCAATAGCGCGCACCTGCACATTGCCGGATTCTACGATGAAGGGGCGGGAGGCATCTTTCGCCACGTCGAACCAGACTTCACCGGATTTCAGGCGGATAAGGCGGCGCTTTTCGTCGAGAGATATGGCGATGCCGCTATGGGTGCTGATGGAGGCGGTGCTGCCGTCGCGTAAGGGAACGCTGCGGATTTCGCCAATGCCGGTGGTGAATGTGTCGAAGGACGGGGACAAAATCCAAAAGGCCCCTGCCCCGGCGGCCATGGCCGCAATGGCGGCACCGCCACCTGCTTTGAAGAGTTGGCGACGGCTGAGATCTGGCAGGCGGGGATAATGTGGTTTGGGCTCATCGCTATGTTGAAGGGCGCGGGCATTATTCATGCGCAGCCAGACGGCTTTGGCGCGGATATAGGCCCCTTCACGGCGGATATCGCCGCTGAGCCAGTGATCCAAAGCTGCCTGATCCGCCATGCTTAGGGGCGCGCGATCTTCCTTCGCCACCCAGTCGGCGGCTATGCGGTCAATCTCGGCGCTGCTTTCTTTGCCGGATGCCGAATTGTTTTCCCTGCCCCGGAAGGTGGTCATAGCCGGCCCCACTGGCCAGACCTTTGAGAAGCAAACGTAAACCCTTGGCTACCTGCTTTTCCACCGTGCTTTCGGGAATGCCCAATAGGCGCGATACCTCGGCCTGGGGCAGCTCCTGTACTTTGCGCATTCGGAAAATGGTTCGGCATTTGGGGGGCAGCTCATCGATCAAGGTCTGGACGCGCAATAATTCCTGGCGGGCACCGGTTGTCTGTTCCGGGGATGGCCCATTATCAACGATGTTCAAGGATTCAATTTCCGCCAAACTACTTATGCTGACGGTGCGGGAACGGCGGAGTTGTTCCAGCACGATGTTGCGGACCACGGTGAATAAATAGGCCCGACCCGACTGTATATGCGAGACGTTCTCAATCCGGGCGATGAGATAATAGGCTTCCTGGATAATGTCGTCTTCATCATTGGCGCGGAAGCTGGCCCGGAGCCAGCCGCGGACATCCCGCTCATGCGGGAGGATTTCCGTGGAAATCCAAGCGATCCTGTCCGCGCGGTGTGAAATCGCATTACCCTCGGCAAAGCATAGGCGGGATTGTCACCCAATAGGGGGATTTGTCAATTTTTCTTAATAAGGCTGATGTTCATTTGCGTAATGATATTACAAATTAATCACGCAATTATGCTTTTCATGCGCTGAAAAATAGCAATTTTCGGCCTTGTCGCACCCTTATAGCCGCCCTAAGTTAAGCGCAGGCTTCAATTCGGATCCCCTATAAGAAGCCAATAATTGCGGGGTCCGGGGGGAGATTTGGGAGGAAAATTATTATGAACGCCGTAGACCGAAATATTCTTGAGGGTTCAAAGGAGCTGGTGCGTTGCCCCTTCCCGATCCCCACAGGTTGGTTTTTTATTGAATATTCTGACGCCATTCAGCCCGGCGAAATGAAAAATGTTGAAATGCTGGATCAGGAATGGGTTCTGTTCCGCACGGAAAGCGGACAGGTTGGTGTGACTGACCCGTTCTGCCCGCATTTGGGCGCGCATATCGGCCATGGTGGCAAGGTTGTGGGTGAGACCGTGCGTTGCCCGTTCCATCATTGGCAATTCGGGCCGGATGGTTGGTGCAAACATATTCCCTATGCCAAGGTGATGCCGCAGATTACGCAGCGCCAAGCCATTCTGCGCGCGCTGCCCACGACCGAACGTTATGGTTTGATCTGGGTCTGGCATCATCCGAAAGGTGAGCCGCCGTCCTGGGATCTGCCGGATGTGCCTGAATTCGAAGGCGAAAAAGATTCGCACGTCACGCCGCATCGCTGGTCTTCGCCGATCAACACGGCGATTCAGGAATTGGCCGAAAATGGTGTGGACTTCCCGCATCTGCAATTCCTGCATGGTTACCCGCAAATGCCGACTGCCGAATGGTCGTTCGATGGTCCGAATTATCATGTGAATATGATGGGCGGATATAATGTCGGTCATCAATGCGGACCGGGCTTTGCCACATTCCGCTTTCAGCAGCAGGGCGTGACCGCCACGATGCTGAGCTATTCGCAGCCGATCACACGCGAAAAGACCATGATGCGGATGAGCTTTACGCATCGGCGTTATGAAGAAGGCACCAAGGAAGCCATGATCGCCAAAAAGCTGGTCGATCATATGGTGGGTGAAGCCGATGGGGAAGAATCCGCAGGCTTTGAATCGGTCGATATGATTGTTTGGAATAACAAGAAATATCGCGCGCGCCCGATTTTGTGCGATGGCGATGGTCCGATCCTGCAATATCGCGCCTGGTTCAAGCAGTTTTATACCGGTGCGAATGACGCCGATATTTAAACGGCCATGTTAAAAGAAAAGCCCGGCTAGGAGTGATCTTAGCCGGGCTTTTTATTGGGCAAAAAATATATTTATTGGGTTGCGATATGTATGGCCGCGCGGCGGCCGGAGAAGATGCAGTCTGATGCAGACAAGCCGCTGACATAGATGTTGGAGCAGATGCCGATGGCGTTGCGGCCCGCCGCGTAGAGGCCCGTGATGGCATTGCCGCTTTCGTTTAAAACCTGACCTGTGTCTTCATCCACTTTCAGGCCGCCCAATGTGAGGGTAGGCAGGGGAGAAAGTTTTGCGTCGATCGACATGTCGATGGCGTAGAACGGGCCTTTTTCGATGGGCCTTATATCGGCCTGGGCTTTGCCGAAACTATCTGTAGCGCCGCCATTGATGGCGCGATTATTGGCGGCGACGGAGCGGCGGAAGGTTTGCGGATCGAAGCCGCATTTCTTTGCCAGTTCATCCAGCGTTTTGGCCTTTTGGCGACCGAATAACATGGCGAGTTGGGCGGGATATTTCTGGAAGGGAAGAATATCGCCCGCGCGGGTTTGCTGCCATGCGGATTTATAGACTTCGGCATCGAGGATCAGATAGGCGCGGCCACGATGTTCTTCGCACATCTTATAGCCCAGCGTTGCGCCATAGAGTGTTTCATTGACATAGCGTTCGCCGCGATCATCGACGATGATGCCTTGCGCCCAGGCATGGGGCGGATTGATGAAACGCCAGGCGCTGATATGGCTGAGGCGTTCGACAGCGCCGCCTGCAGTTTGGCCGAGGCGGATGCCGCTGCCATCATCGCCCGGTGAGCCAAGTGGCATACCTTTGTCGTAATTCGGGGCGTAATGGCTGACCATGGGGCGGTTGAAGATAAAACCGCCGGCGCTGAGGCAGACACCTTTGCGGGCGCGGATGAAGCGTTCGACCCGGTGATTTTGTTCCAGCGCGCGGGCTTTGCTTAGGTAACGTTCTGCGATGGATCGCGTGATCGAGGCGCCTGGAAATGCGGGCGGAAACATCATGAGATATTTCAGGCCTTTTGTTTCCAGCTTGTCGTGTTGGGCGGCTTCGGCTGTGCCCGGCGGGATTTGCAGAATGACGACGCCAAGCACCCTGCCCGCTTGATCCATCACAAGGCGGCGGACTTCGGATTTTGGCAGGAAGGTGACGCCGCGTTGCGCCGCATAGTCTTTCAGCGGATCGTAAAGGCCGATGCCATAGCCGGTGGCAGAGGTGCCGGCCTGCATATAGACGCGGTGGCCTCGTGCGGCGGGTTTTGCCTGTGCAGCGTAAGTCGGGGCGAGCGAACTGTCGGAATGATAGAGATAATAGGAGGTATTGGGATAAGACGTTTTTTTCTTGTAGAGCCTGCTGTTGAACTGGACGCCGTGATCGGTAAGCCAATCATGCAAGGCGGGACTTTCATCGCAGAAGCGTTGCAGCGTTTTATCGCTGACCACACCCTGCACTTCCATCTGGAGATATTTGAACATCTCTTGCGGTGTGTCGCTGACGCCGGCTTCCTGTTGGGTTTTGGTGCCGCCGCCGAGATAGACCACGCCGCCATTCATCGAGGTGGCGCCGCCGCCGTGATAGCGATCTATCGCAATGACTTTGAGACCGCGTTCCACGCCTTCGACCGCTGCGGCGACGCCTGCGCCGCCATAGCCCGCAATGACGAGGTCGGCTTCATCATCCCATTTGATATCCGTTTCAGTGGTGATGACTTGCGCGGGTTCAACCGCTGAAAACCAGTTTTGTGTTCCCGGCGTCGCTTTCATTCTTCCCCCGACTGACTTCCCCCAAATTGCAAAAATCAGGAGGCGGATTTTCCCTGTTTCACGAGATCGAGCGCGACATCGACGATCATATCTTCCTGACCGCCCACCATGCGGCGGCGGCCCAACTCTTCCAGAATGACGCGCGTGTCGATGCCATAGGTTTGCGATGCGGTTTCAGCATGGCGCAGGAAGCTGGAATAGACGCCCGCATAGCCAAGGCTCAGCGTTTCGCGGTCCACGCGGACGGGGCGATCCTGTAGCGGACGGACGAGATCTTCGGCGGCATCCATCAGCATGTGGAGATCGCAGCCATGCTGCCAGTCTTTGCGCGCGGCGGCGGCGATGAAGACTTCGAGCGGGGCATTGCCTGCACCTGCGCCCATACCTGCCAGCGAGGCATCGATCCGCACCGCGCCGTTTTGCACCGCGACGATGGAATTGGCGACGCCGAGTGCCAGATTGTGATGGGCATGCATGCCGCGCTGGGTTTCGGGCTTCAGCACACGATCATAGGCTTGAAAGCGGGCGGCCACGCCATCCATATCCAGCGCGCCGCCGGAATCGACCACATAGACGCAATGCACACCGTAAGATTCCATCAGCTTGGCTTGCTGTGCCAAAGCATCGGGTTCGATCATATGGGACATCATCAGGAAGCCGGAGACATCCATCCCCAGATCACGGGCCGCGCCGATATGTTGTTTGGAGACATCGGCTTCGGTGCAATGGGTGGCGATGCGGACCGAGCGCACGCCCAAACCATGGGCGCGTTTCAATTCTTCCACCGTGCCGACGCCGGGTAAAAGCAGTGTGGTGAGGACGGATTTCTCCAGCACATCGGCCACGGCTTCGATCCATTCCCAATCCGTATGGGCACCGAAACCATAATTGAACGAGGAGCCGTTCAATCCGTCGCCATGGGCGACTTCGATAGCATCGACACCGGCCTGATCCAGCGCGCGGGCGATCGCGCGCACATGGTCGATGCCATACATATGGCGGATGGCATGCATGCCATCGCGCAAAGTAACATCCTGAATATAGATTTTATCGGTCACGGGATTGATCATTGTTTTATGCCTTTCCCGCGAGGAGACCTTCGGCGATCAATTCGCCTGTGGCCTGAGCGGCGGCTGTCATGATGTCGAGATTGCCGGCATAGGGCGGCAGATAATGGCCTGCGCCTTCCACTTCGAGGAAGACCGATGTTTTGAGACCGGTAAATTCGCCGAAGCCGGGTATTTTAAGCGGGTTATTATCGCCAAACCGTTCGAACTGGACGTCCTGTTTCAAACGATAGCCGGGCACATAGGATTGCACGCTTTTCACCATGGCATCGACCGAAGCGCGAATAGCCTCGCGGTCGTCGCCTGCGCTCAAAGTAAATACCGTGTCGCGCATGATCATGGGCGGCTCGGCCGGATTGAGGATGATGATGGCCTTGCCCTTATCGGCGCCGCCCACCACTTCGACACCGCGCGCGGTGGTGCGGGTGAATTCATCGATATTGGCGCGTGTACCGGGACCGGCAGAGCGCGAGGAGACCGAGGCCACGATTTCAGCATAATGGACTTTGGCGACGCGGCTGACCGCAGCGACGATGGGAATGGTCGCCTGACCGCCGCAGGTCACCATATTCACATTACCTGCAGCCAGATGTTCGGTCATATTCACGGCGGGTACGGTGAAGGGGCCGATCGCGGCGGGGGTGAGATCGATCACGCGTTTGCCATCGCGGCGCAGCACATCATCATGCGCCTTATGGGCATAGGCGGATGTGGCATCGAACACGACTTTGATATCGGGATAGGACGGCATTTTCTGCAGACCTTCGATCCCTTCATGGGTCGTGGGCACACCCATGGCGCGGGCGCGTTCCAACCCTTCGGAATTCGGATCGATGCCGACCATGGCTGCGAGTTCGAGATGTTTGGAGTTTTTTACGATCTTGACCATGAGATCGGTGCCGATATTACCCGACCCGATGATCGCCGCTTTGATCTTTGACACGACTATATCCTTACTCTGCAAAACGGACGCTGGTGCGGCCGATATTTTCTAATTCCATTTCAAAATGATCACCCGGGCGCGCGGGTTCGAGCGGCACGAGGGATCCGGACAGGATCACTTCGCCAGCCAGCAAGGGCACACCATATTTGCCCAGCGTGTTGGCGAGCCAGGCCACCGCCGTGAGGGGCGAGCCTTGAACAGCGGCCCCTATGCCTTCGCTGAGCGGCTGACCATTTTTGCGGACACGCACTTTCAGCGCGGCGAGATCCAGCCCCTTTGGCGAGACACGTGCATCGCCCAGCACATAGACGCCGCAAGAGGCATTATCGGCCACCGTATCGACAATGCCGATTTTCCAATCGCGAATGCGGGAATCGACGATTTCAAAACAGGGGGCAATGAATTCCGTTGCCGCCAGCACATCGGCATCGGTGACGCCGGGGCCGGTGAGATCGCTTTTCAGGATGAAGGCGATTTCCGCTTCGGCGCGTGGTTGGATCAGGCCATTATCAGCCAGATAGACTGTGCTGTCATTTTCCACCGTCATAAAATCGGTCAGGAAACCGAAATCGGGCTGATGCACGCCCAGCATATCCTGCACGGCTTTGGAGGTGACGCCGATTTTCTTGCCAACGATGACTTCGCCTTCGGCTTTGCGGCGCGCCAGAAAATCGAGCGATATTTTATAGGCGTCGTCGATGGTCAGCGATGGATCGCGCGCGATAAGAGGCGGAACCACGCGGCGATTGCGCAAGGCCGAAAATAATTCAGCACCATAGGCGGCGTGATCGACCACGTGTCAGCCCCCGATTTCGGTTTTAAGGAAGTCGATTGTGTAATGATTGAATTCTGCCGCCCGTTCGACCTGCACCCAATGACCGACCTTGTTAAAGATCATGAAACGCGCATCGGCACAGGCATCGAGCAGACGCTGGGCACCCGAGACTGGCAGAAATTCATCCTGCGCGCCCCAGAAACCGAGGATGGGCATGGTCAATTCGGCAAGGCGCGGTGCGAGATTGGGCGTGCGCATACGGGCCAGCACATCTTTGGGCTGGGTGCGGGCGACGGCAAATCGTTCGGCCACCAGATCGTCGGTCACATGTTTGGGGTCATAGACCAGATTGGTGACAAGGCGGCGCTGGTCTTCCATCGTGAAATTGGGGCCACCGAAATCGCTGACCATTTTCTTGATGCCCGGCATGGCGAAATAGACCGGCAATTCTTCGATACAGCCCGGCGACATGAGCACGAGACGATCGATAAATTCGGGATGGTCATAGGCCATCTGGATGGCGATACCGCCGCCCAGCGAATTGCCGATCAGCGTGGCTTTGGCGATGCCTAATTCCTGGAGCGCCTCATAGAGCGTGTTGGTGAAGAGATCGAGTGTGTAATCGATATTTTCGGGCTTTGAGGACGCGCCATAGCCGATCAGATCAGGCAGGATCACACGGAAACCGGCATCGACAAAGACGCGCCAATTTTCGCGGAAATTGGATATGCCGCTGGCTCCCGGTCCACTTCCGTGGATGAAAACCAGCGGCACAGCTGCCCCCGTTGAACGCGGTCCTGTATCGAACAGATTGAGTTCATAACCGCCCTGTACGGCGATTTTGCGTGTGATACCTGTATATTGCTCTGCCGTCATCGACAGTTACTCCCGTCAGACAAACAGAATGGTGGGCTCCTGACCCAGAAGCACATTGGCCAGATCGGGGCCCCAATTATTGGGATCATTGGCGACATGCGCCCGCATGGCTTTGAGATCGAGCCAATAGCGCACGATTTCGCTGTCATTATAGATGGCGCGGCCACCCAGAAGACCCAGCAACTCGTCCACCAGATCGGAGCAACGGCGCGCGACCGAGGAAGTTTGCGCGCGGAAGGTCTGGCGGCGTTCCATCGGAAGCTGCTCACCTTTGCGGGCGGCTTCGATCAGTTCGGCGAAATTGCGATGCAGGACGGCATCCATTTCATCGACCTGCGCCCAGGCGCGGGCGATGGCGTTGAGCATGATCGGATCGGATTTGGCCACCTTGCCTGTATTGGTGGAGATTTTGGTCTTGGTCATTTCCACGCAGGCATTGATGGCGCCGCGCGCGCCACCAATGGCGGCGGTGGAGACAAGGCGTAAAAACACCTGCGCCCATGGAATGGCGAAAAGCGGGGCAGTGTTTTCTTTCTGGCCATGATTGGTGCAGAGGAAACCATCAACCGCGCGATGGGTGAAATGGTCGGGGACATAAGCGTCCTTGACAATGATGTCCTGACTGCCCGTGGCCTTGAGGCCGAAGACATGCCAGGCATCGACGATTTCATAATCTTTGCGCGGCAGGAAGAAGGTGCGCATGTCCGGCGGTTCGCCCGGACCGGCGGGCGGCACGATCGCGCCCAGCAAAATCCATTCGCAATGTTCGCTGCCGCTGGAGAATTTCCAATGGCCGCTTAGTTTGAAGCCGCCATCGACCCGTTCCACCTTGCCGACTGGTTGATAGGAGGATGAGGCCAGAACGGATGTATCCTTCGACCAGATGGCTTGTTGCGCATCGTCGTGAAATAGCGCGATTTCAAACGCATGGCCCGCAAGCACGCCATAGGTCCAGCCGGTGGAGACACAGCCTTCGGACAGCGCCATTTGGATATCGAACAGGACATGCGGGTCCATTTCGTAGCCGCCCCAGCGTTTGGGCTGGAGCACGCGGAAAAGTCCGGCGTCCTGCATCTCCCGGATCGTCTCATCGGGAATGCGGCGCAGCGTATCGGCTTTGGCCGCCCGCTCTTTCAAAACCGGGATCATCGCCCGGGCACGGGCCACCAGTTCTGCGGGGCTGGGAATATTTTGGTCTGACATATGTGAAATCTCCACCCGTGAATGGCCACGACATTAGACCTGTGCGCGACCTGCATCCAACAGTTTTCGTATTATTTTGACTCTTTCAATACGCATTTAGACAATTGCTGCGCTGCACAATGCCGCGATCAGGACGGGAGGGCGAATTTCTGCACTTTTCCCGAGGCATTGAGGGGCAATTTGTCCACAATGCTGATGAAGCGGGGGGCTTTGTAATTGGCCATTTCCGCCTTGCACCAGATCAGCAGATCCTCTGAGTTCAGGGCTGCGCCGGCGCGGGCCACGACAAAGGCCTTGCCGACCTCGCCCATACGTTCATCGGCAACGCCGATCACCGCGGCCTGCGCCACATGGGGATGGCGTTCGATGATGCGCTCGATTTCGGCCGGATAACAGTTGAAGCCGCCGGTGATATACATGTCCTTCAGCCGGTCGGTGATGCGCAGATAGCCATTGGCGTCGAAACAGCCGACATCGCCTGTATGTAACCAGCCATCACTGTCGATGGCTTTGGCGGTGGCTTCGGGATCTTCGAAATAGCCTTGCATGACATTGGGACCGCGCACGAGGATTTCGCCCTCCTGTTCGGCGGGGAGTGTTTGGCCCTGATCATCGGCGATGCGCACTTCAATGCCGGGTATGGCTTTGCCGCAGCGCGTGGCGACAATTTCCGCCGGGTCATGGGCGTCGCTCAGAGAGACGACGCCGGTGGATTCGGTCAAGCCATAGCCCGTGAGGACGGTGGCGATGCCCAGATCTTTGCGCATCCGCTCGATCAAGATCGGCGCGATGGAGGCCGCCCCCGTGACGGCGAGACGTAAGCTGGCCAAGTCGGCGCGATCTATGTCAGAGGCAAGCAAAGTTTGAAAAATGGCCGGTGGGCCGGGCAATACGGTGATTTTCTCGGATTTCACCAAAGCCAGTAAATCCGGCACATTCAGGCTGGAGAGCGGATAGGCGGTGGCTCCTGTGAGCAGGCAGGCGAACCAGCCAGCCTTATAACCAAAGACATGGAAAAACGGATTGACGATGAGATAGCGATCGCCCCGACGCAGGCCGATGCGATCAGACCATGTTTGAAAAACAGTCACGGTTTGATGATGGGCGAGGACCACGCCTTTGGGTTCGCCCGTGGTGCCGCTGGTGAAGATGATGTCGGAAGGATCGCTGCCTTTGAGATTGGCCAAGCGCGTTTTCGCTTCCACGCGTGTTTGGTCTGTGGCGGTGGCGAGGAAACCTGCCCAGTCCTGTTCGAAGCGGATGATTTTTTCGAGATGTGGCAGATCGAGATTTTCGAGTTGCGCAGGATAATTCTGACCCAGAAATGTATCGACGGTGATCAGAAAACGGACACGGCTTTTATTGAGGATGAATTGTGCTTCCCTGCCTTTGAGCCGCGTATTGAGCGGCACGATGACACCGCCCGCGATTTGTGCGCCGAGACAGGCGATGATCCAGTCCACGCTATTGGGCGCCCAGAGGCAGACGCGATCCCCCTTTTGCAGGCCGGCGGCAATGAAGGCAGCGCCTGCATTCAGCGCCGCATCGAACAGGGCCTGAAAGGAATAGGTTTTTTCGCCATCGCGGACCGCAAGCGCCGTGGTGAAAATTTCTGCGGCGGTCTGTGCCACGCCAGGGATGGTTTCAACCTGTGAAATTCGCATTTTAGAAGAAATATCCTTACGCAATTTTGCATTTTAATATGGTCTATCTTCCTTTATCCGTGGAAGCTGTCAACGCATGAATGGAAGAGAGAATATGGCGGACCTTCAGTCTTTTGGCCTTGCCGGGCGGGTGGCGATTGTGACCGGGGGCACGCGGGGGATCGGGCTGGTTGTGGCGCGGCTTCTGCAACAGGCGGGTTGTCAGGTGGCCGTCTGTGGGCGCACCCCCCCTGAGATGCAGGATGCCGCAGCGCCGGAATTTTATCCCTGTGATGTCAGGCAGGCGGATCAGGCGCGGGCCTTTGTCGACGACGTGGCCACCAAATATGGGCGGCTGGATATTGTGGTGAATAATGCAGGCGGCTCGCCGCAGGCAGAGGCCGCCAGTGCCTCGCCGCGCTTTTCCGAGGCGATTATCGGACTAAATCTGCTGGCCCCGCTGCATATCGCGCAGGCCGCGAATAAATATATGCAGGCGCAGGATCATGGCGGCGCGATCATCAATATAGCCAGCATATCGGCTATACGGCCCTCGCCCGGCACGGCGGCATATGGCGCGGCTAAGGCTGGCCTGCTGAGCCTGACGCAAAGTCTGGCGCAGGAATGGGGACCGAAAGTCCGCGTCAATGCGATTGTCGCGGGCCTGCTGGCGACAGAGACTGCTGAACAGACCTATGGATCGGCCGAGAGTCAGGCACGGATCGAGGAAACGCTGCCTCTGAAACGTATGGGGCGCGGCGAGGACATTGCCCATGCGGTGATGTATCTGGCGTCGGAATTATCGTCCTATGTCAGCGGCGCACAATTGGCGGTGCATGGCGGCGGGGAGACGCCGCTCTTTCTGAAAATTGTCGAGGAACAGGCTTAGCGGACAATGGCTGGATGGGGCACGCGCGGATCGCCCAGCATGGAACGATGCGATGGCGGGCTTTTTCCGCCCATATCGGTGAGGCCATATTGTTGTGAAATCTCTGCGCCAATCTGGGTGAGGCCGGAGAGTTTCATCCTTTCCGGATCATTATGGATGGCGAGAATGATCTTGCCGGT
This sequence comes from uncultured Rhizobium sp., assembly GCA_964580115.1. GTDB lineage: Bacteria > Pseudomonadota > Alphaproteobacteria > Micropepsales > Micropepsaceae > Rhizomicrobium. The sequence goes on along the minus strand of CAZOJG010000010.1, from coordinate 3,385 downwards.
AAATTCGGGCGTTTCGGCATAGGCCATGAATTCCTGATATTGGTCAGGCCGTGCATTGAGCGCCACTTTGGTGCGTTCGGTGATGAGGGGGCCCATCCAGATCGACGTTGTGGCGACGTTATGATCCCGCAGATCGACCGCCATATCAGCGGCGAATTTATCGACACCGGCTTTTTGCGCGCCATAGGCGGGGCCATGCATATAGCACACCGAGCCGAAGGATGAGGTGAAAGCGATCAGTCCGGAGCGGGCCGGCACCATCATTTTCGCGGCATGCCAACTGGCGACATAGTGGCAGCGTAAGCCGACATCCAGAATATCGGCCATGCCCAAAGGTTTTTCCCAGAAGCCACCCGGTGTGATGAGTTCATCATGCAAGGAGGCGGCATTGTTCACGAGAATATCGAGACGGCCCGTTTCGTCGCGCACCTGTTCAAACAGGCGGGCGATGTCGGCATCTTTGGAATGATCGACCTGCACGGCCACGCCCTTGCCGCCCGCTTCGGTGATGGCGGCGGCGGTTTCACCGATTGTGCCGGGGAGCGGTGCGCTGCCGGGGGTGGTTGTGCGGCCCGTAACATAGACAGTGGCCCCAGCCGCGCCCAAAGCCCGCGCGATGCCCGCACCTGCGCCACGGCTGGCGCCTGTCACCACAGCGACCAGATTTTGCTCTTTGGACATGATTTTGACCTTTCTTCCCGGTGCCGATTCACGGATCGACACATATGTGTATTTCCACCAATATGCGTAAAAATATGACTCAAAACAAACGATATTGCACAAATTATGGAGGATTCATGCCTATTCTCGAAGGGAAATGCGCAATTATAACCGGGGCCGGCCAGGGTGTCGGGCGGGGGATTGCGCTGGCGCTGGCGAAGGCCGGGGCGGATGTTGCGGTGACGGGGCGGACTGAGGCCAAATTGCTGGATGTTTGCGGCGAGATCGAAGCTGCCGGAGGCAGGGCGGTGCCACTGACCTGCGATGTGAGTTCGCTGGAGCAGATCAAGGCCACAGTCGAGAAAGCGGCGGCGGCTTTGGGCGGTTTGGATATCGTCGTGAACAATGCCTATGACGGGGCCTTCGGGCCGCTGGAACATGTGGATGATGCGGGTTTCCAGAAAGGCTTTATTGCCGGACCCTTCGCCACCTTCCGCTTTATGAAAGCCAGCCTGCCCTTTTTGCGGGCGCGGGGCGGCGGTTCGATCATCAATCTGGCGACATCGGCGGCGGTGCGCTGGGATATGAGCAATTACGGGGCCTATGGCGCGGCCAAGGAAGCGGTGCGGGTTTTGACACGCACGGCGGCGGCGGAATGGGGGCCTGAAAATATCCGGGTCAATACGGTGTGTCCGCTGGCCAATTCACCTGCGCTGAATGGCTGGACCAAAGCTTACCCCGATGAAGCCGCCGCCTTTTTCAAAACCGTGCCATTGCGCCGGATTGGTGATTGCGAACAGGATATAGGCAAGGCGGTGGTGTTTCTGTGTTCACCGGATGCCGCCTATCTGACGGGGGCCACCATTCCTTTGGATGGAGGGCAGGCCCGTTTCGGTTGAGGCGGCGTGGTGCTGAACTTTTTGCCATATGCGGATCGGCATCTGCTGCTGGATTCATCCGCTAAGGATGTTTTCGGTCCATTTGGCCAGACCTATTGCGCGCTGAATTTAAATGACTGGCCGCAAGCTGATGCCCCGGTGGCAGAGGCGATTACGCGCCTGCCCTGCCCTGTTTTATGTGTTGGTGATCCTGATCATCCTTTGGGCAGGGTGGCAGATATTCTGGTGCCGGAGCCGGAGCAATTGCACAGCGTGATTCAGCATATTGCCCGCGCCCCGCTGGCGGCCATGACTTTGGTGCAGGTGCTACGCGCAGGCAGGGGCATGGCTATAGAGCAGGCTTTGATTCTGGAATCTATGGCCTATGGCATGTTGCAGGCGGGAGCTGAATTTAAAGATTGGCTGGGCAAACGCGGGTCGGTTCAGGAGGCCCCGATAGAAGACGGCCCTGCTCTTTTATTGGAACGGCGCGGGGATGTTTTAGATCTGTGCTTAAACCGGCCCCTGAACCGCAATGCCATTTCGGTGGAGATGCGCGATGCGCTTGTGGAAGCGTTTCAAATGGCCCAGCTCGATGACAGCATTCACATGATAGAATTAAGCGGTGCGGGTGCTTGTTTCAGCGTGGGTGGCGATCTGCGGGAATTTGGTACTGCGCCGGATAATGTGATGGCGCATGCTGTGCGCAGCTTGCGGATGCCCGCCCATGAATTATTGCCCATTGCGGCGCGTGTGCAGGCCGATCTGCATGGGGCGGTGATTGGCAGCGGCATAGAAATGGCCGCCTTTGCGGGCCATGTGCGGGCGCGGCGGGATGCGTTTTTTCAATTGCCGGAAATCAAATTCGGCCTGATCCCCGGCGCAGGCGGCACGGTGAGTGTGACACGCCGGATCGGGCGGCAGCGCATGGCCTATCTGGCGCTATCGACGCGGCGGATTTCGGCACATACCGCTTTGGCCTGGGGGTTGGTGGATGCGCTGCTGGATTGATCAGGATGCGCTGGCCCAGATCAGCTGACCTGATTTCCATGTATGGCTGATTTTGACGGCACTGAGATTTGGCCGTGCTTTTTCCCAACTGCGGTCCAGCAAACACAAGTCCGCTTGGGCACCTGTTTCGATTTTACGGGGCGGGCCCGATGGTGCATCGCGTGGGGTCAGGAAAAACTGCAGCGCCGTATCTGGGCTGACGCTTTCTGCTTTGCCGATAACATGCCCGCTTTGGGTTTGCCGCATTGTGGCGCTGTGCATCGCGGCCCAGCAATCGGCATGGCCGAAAGGCGCATCCGTACCAAACGCCACGCCTATGCCCGCGTCCATCAGGCTGGAGCAGGGATAGAGCCAAGCCTGTTCCATAATATCCACGTCGCGCCGATAAATATCGCCGCGTTCTGAGATGAAATTGGGCTGGGTGATGATGGTGAGGCCGAGTTGCTTTATGCGGGGATAAAAATCCGGCGGGCAGATTGAGGCATGTTCTATGCGATCTCCAGCATGAGCACCCGCCTGTTCCAGACAATCCAATGTGAGCGCCAGATCGGACAGGGTGACACAATGGACCGCGACAGGTCTGCCCGATTGATGCGCGGCGCGGAATGCCGTGGTGAGATCCTGCGGATCTGGCAGATCATGTTCATGCAGATGAAATTTGACGGCGCCAATGTTTAGCGCGGGGCTGTTGGGCATTTTGTTCAGGCTGGGTTGCCCCATCAGCGTTACATCTTGCAGCAATTGGCCCTGCGCTTGCGCCGCCGCGAAAAGCGCATATTGCGCCGGATCATTATCCGCCGATGTATCGGTGATGCCGGTTATGCCGAAGCTGGCGA
>CAZOJG010000009.1:98675-101389 GCA_964580115.1 uncultured Rhizobium sp. | reverse complement strand
GGGGGGGGCAGACCGGGGGGGGGCAGACCGGGGGGGGCCAGAACGGGGGGGGCCAGACCTGCGCCTGCTGCTGGGCCTTCTGTCGGTATCGAAGGGGTGCAGAGCATCATCGCGGTTTCCAGCGGCAAGGGCGGCGTTGGCAAATCGACCGTGGCGGTGAATCTGGCGCTGGCGCTGGCGCGGCTGGGGCTGAAAGTGGGTTTGCTGGATGCCGATGTGTATGGCCCCAGCGTGCCGCGGCTTCTGGACATTACGCATAAGCCGGAAACCGACGGCAAAAAGCTGAAGCCGATTGAGAAGCTGGGTATCAAGGCGATGTCGATTGGTTTTCTGGTCAAGGAAGATCAGGCCATGATCTGGCGCGGGCCTATGGTGCAATCGGCATTGACCCAGATGCTGAATGATGTGGCCTGGGCACCGCTGGATGTGCTGGTGATTGATATGCCGCCCGGCACGGGTGATGCGCAGCTTGCCATTGCCCAGCGTGTGCCGCTGAAAGGCGCGGTGGTTGTGTCGACGCCGCAGGACATTGCGCTGATTGATGCGCGCAAGGGCATTGCCATGTTCAACAAAACCCATGTGCCGGTATTGGGCATTGTGGAGAATATGAGCGCCTTCGTGTGCAGCCATTGCGGGCATGAGACGCATATTTTTGGCCATGGCGGCGCGAAGGACACGGCGGCGACTTTGGCTGTGCCGTTTCTGGGGGAAATTCCGCTGATGCCGCTGATCCGCGAGACCTCGGATGCGGGGACGCCGATTGTGGCCTTGCGGCCTGAGAGTGTTGAAGCGCAGGCTTTTATTGCTGTGGCGGACCGCGTGGCGCAGGCGATTTCGGCGCCTATGCGGGCAGCACCGAAAATCGTGATTGAATAGGGCTAGATTTTTTCCAGCGTGACATAGCTATAGGCCAGACCTTCATCGGTTTGGTGCCGGCTACGGGCTGTTTCAGCCCAGCCTGTACGATCAAACGTGAAATGCGTGTCGCCTTTGATATCGGCATGGACTTCGGTGAGCTGGATATGGGTGGCGAGCGGCAAGGCGGCCCAATAGAGATCGGCACCGCCGATGATCATGATCTCGTCTGTTGTTTCGGCGCGCGCGATATCCAGCGCATGTTCCAGACTGGTGGCTATTTTTGCGCCCTCGGCCTGATAGGCTTTGTTACGTGTCACCACGATATTGCTGCGGCCGGGCAGAGGTTTTTTGGGCAGGCTTTCCCATGTTTTGCGGCCCATAATATTTGGCTTAGCAAGGGTGAGCTGTTTGAAGCGGCGCATATCTTCCTTGATGCGCCAGGGGATCGTGTTCTGATCGCCGATCACGCCATTATCGCTGAGCGCAAGAACGAGTGTGATTGACGTCATCTCTGCGGCCTTATTGATCAAGGTTGATTTGTGATTTTAGACCGCGACACGTGCTTTGATATGCGGATGCGATTGATAGTTTTCGAGTTTGAAATCTTCCATGCGGAAGGCGAAAATATCGGTCACATCCGGATTGAGGGTTATTTGCGGCAAAGCGTAAGGGGTGCGGCCAAGCTGTTCCCGCGCCTGATCGAGATGATTGAGATAGAGATGGGCGTCGCCCATCGTATGGATGAAATGGCCGGGTTTGAGGCCCGTGACCTGTGCAACCATAAGCGTGAGGAGCGCATAGCTGGCGATATTGAAGGGGACACCGAGGAAAATATCGGCGCTGCGTTGATAAAGTTGGCAGCTTAATTTTCCGTCCGCGACATAAAACTGAAACAGGCAGTGGCATGGTGGCAGAGCCATTTTCGGCACATCGGCGGGATTCCAGGCTGTGACCATCAGGCGGCGGGAATCAGGGTTACGCTTTATGTCAGCGATGAGATTGCCGATCTGGTCTATGGTGCCACCCTTATTATCGGGCCATGAGCGCCATTGATGGCCATAGACCGGGCCCAGATCGCCGTTCTGATCGGCCCATTCATCCCAGATCGATATGCCGCGTTCCTGGAGCCAGCGCACATTCGTATTGCCGCTGAGGAACCACAGAAGTTCGCCAATGATGGCTTTGGTGAATAATTTCTTGGTGGTGAGAAGCGGGAACCCGGATTGAAGATCGAAACGCATTTGCGGACCGAAAACAGACAGTGTGCCGGTGCCTGTGCGATCGGTTTTTTTGGTGCCGCTGGCTAATACCAGCTCCAACAAATCAAGATATTGGCGCAATAGCTGTTCTTTCCGGCGATTCCGGTGGGAAGTTTAGCCGCCGGCATGTATTCGCGCGACATCTACCATTCTTCATCCACACACCCTATATTGGTTTTGTTCGGGCTTGCCCGGACTATGGCGATAAACGGCTGCGTAATAAGCGGACTGGACCCGGGGGCGGTACCCGGCGCCTCCACCATATGCCCTTAGTCTTTTGAGGGTATTTGTGGGGGCGAAACAGGATCGACAGACGTGTAAAGGCTGACCTTTTGCTCGGTATGGTATCCGCCGTTATCGGGCTGTCTGTACAGGTGCCAACGACAATGAAATGGCCCTCGCTGCCTAACTTTAGTTAGCCAAGCGCGGTTCGGAGAGCACCGGGCAACAGAAGCTCTCCACTAATTTACCCACTTAGCGGGTGCTCTCCTCCTTTTTTATGGGCAAAGCGGCAGACCGCTTTGCATGGGAGCACCGGGCGACAGAAGCTCTCCACTAATTACCCACTAGCGGGTGCTCTCCTCCTTTTTTATGGGC